>NZ_CP049017.1:1305714-1938571 GCF_014236795.1 Xanthomonas theicola
CATCTGCGCGTTTCTCCAGCGGCTACCGGCTTGGACGAGTCCGCCAGCCACTCGATCATCGCTTGGCTCATCCAGCGCAACCACTCGCCACTGCCGCGCAGCCGCTTGAGCAGGGCCACGTCGGAGACATCGGCCAAGCCCCGCCTTCACGAGCGCGAACCGCGGTCTCGCGCAGCGAACAGCCGTCGAGCAAATGAATGAGCAGCACCCTCAGCAACATCGACGCCGACGTGATGTTGCCATGGCGGCGCACCATGGCGCGGCAATCATGTGCCGCCCGCTCCCAGCCCGCTGGAAGCAAGCGCTCCACCACTTCCCACGCTGGCCGATCCGTCTCCAGATCGCCCAGATCCCACCAGCCCTCATCCCATTGAACCTGTGCTTGCTCGTCTCCCATAAGGTCGAAAGTTTGCCACAACCGATATGGGCTGACGCCCCTCGTGCAGCGACGCGTCGCCGTTGGCAGCGCACGCGGCGCGTCGCGCGCTACTTCTCGACGAAGGCGCGCTCGAACACGTAGTGGCCCGGCGTGCCGATCCGGGAGGAGGCGGCGAAGCCGCGCGCGTCCAGGGTCTGGCGCAGGTCGGCCAGCATCTGCGGGCTGCCGCAGATCATCATCCGGTCATGCTCCGGATCCAGCGGCGGCAGGCCCAGGGTCTGCTGCATCCGCCCGCTTTCCAGCAGTTCGGTGAGCCGGCCGCGGTTGCGGAAGTCCTCGCGGGTCACCGCCGGGTAGTACAGCAGCTTGTCGCGGATGGTCTGGCCGAGGAACTCGTGCTGCGGCAGCTCGTTCTCGAAGTAGTCGCGGTAGGCCAGATCCTTCCCGAAGCGCACGCCGTGGGTCAGGATCACCTTGTCGAAGCGTTCGTAGGTCTCCGGGTCCTTGATCACCGACAGCCACGGCGCCAGGCCGGTGCCGGTGCCGAGCAGGTACAGATGGCGGCCGGGGTGCAGGTCGCTGATCAGCAACGTGCCGGTGGGCTTCTTGCCGACCAGCACCGCATCGCCGGGCCTGATGCGCTGCAGGCGCGAGGTCAGCGGGCCGTCCGGTACCTTGATGCTGAAGAACTCCAGCCGCTCTTCCCAGTTGGCGCTGGCGATGGAATAGGCGCGCAGCAGCGGCCGCGTCTCCGTCTCCAGGCCGATCATCACGAACTGGCCGTTGTCGAAGCGGAAACCTTCGCTGCGGGTGGTGGTGAAACTGAAGTAGTCGTCTGTCCAGTGGCGGACGTCGAGCACCGTTTCGGGGCCAAAAGCAGAGGACATGCCGTTGATCGTTGTAGGGGAGCAACTGTCGCCGATTCTACTCCATGCGCGTTCAAATAAGAGTAAGAGCGACTAACAAAACGCTGGAAGAAGCCGTAGGCAGATGATGGAGCAAGCAAGCTAAAGCCCTGCAAAATGGATGTCGATCCTGCGCTCGAAGCGAATGCGCAGCTTGCCCATTGCGGGGCGAACCAGGCATGGGTGCGCTCGAGCACCCAGCGCCGGCGTCCCAGCCGGTCGTTGCGCGCGGTGCCCTTGCGCGCGATGTTTGTTAGCGACTCTAAATCTCATTTTTGGAGGCACGGGGGTCGCCGCGCGTCGCCGCGCGAACGACCGTTCGTCGGACAGGGACAGCGGTGCCCGCGGCGGGGTGCCGTTGCGTCGACTGGCGCCGATCGCGCCGTCGGCGCCGATCTGGACCACGAGGATGAACGGTGCGGTGTCCGCGCGCGGCGTGGCGCAATTGGCCACGCCCGCGTCCAGTGCCGCGCGCTGCAGCGCCTGCAGGCGTTCGCTCGGCGCGCCGGGTAAGGCGGCCTCGTCGCGGTTGGCCAGGGCCTTGCCCGCGGCGGCGGGGAGCGCCAGGGCGGCGGCGAGCAGGCAGGGCAGGAAGCGTTGCCGCATGGCGGATCCGGCAGGCGATGCTCAACGATACCCAGCGGCCTGCAATTCGAACAGTTCCGCGTAGCGCCCGCCCTGCGCCATCAGCTCGGCATGGGTGCCGCTGGCCTCGATCCGGCCGCCGGCCAGGACCAGGATGCGGTCGGCCATGCGCACGCTGGAGAAACGGTGCGAGATCAGCACCGCGGTGCGGTCGTCGGACAGTTCCTTGAAGCGCTGGAACACCTCCAATTCGCTGCGCGCGTCCAGCGCCGCGGTCGGTTCGTCGAGGATCATCAACTGCGCGTCGCGCATGTAGGCGCGCGCGATCGCGATCTTCTGCCACTGCCCGCCGGACAGGTCCACGCCGGTCTTGAAGCGGCGCCCGATCAACTGCTCGTAGCCGTGCGGCAGGCCTTCGATCAGTTCCGCGGCCATCGCCCGCTGCGCGGCGGCGCGGATCCGCGCCGCGTCGGTCATCGAATCGACCCGGCCGACGCCGATGTTCTCGCCGGCGCTGAGGTGGTAGCGCACGAAGTCCTGGAAGATTACCCCCAGGTTGGCGCGCAGGTCGTCCAGGTCGTAGTCGCGCAGGTCGCGGCCGTCGAGCAGGATGCGGCCCTCGTCCGGGTCGTACAGCCGCGCCAGCAGCTTGACCAGGGTGGTCTTGCCGGCGCCGTTCTCGCCGACCAGCGCCAGTACCTCGCCGGCGCGCAGTTCGAAGTCCAGGTGCCGCACCGCCCACTGCGCGGCGTCCGGATAGCGGAAGCCCACGTTCTCGAACACGAAGCCGCGCACGATCGGCCGCGGCACCGGCGCCGCGCCGGGCCGGGTGCGGATCTCCGGCACGATGCGGAAGAACGAGTACAGATCGTCGAGGTACAGCGCCTGCCCGGCCACCTGCGAAAAACCGATCAGCAGCCCCTCCAGCAACTGGCGCAGGCGCAGGAAGCTGCCGGCCAGGAAGGTCAGGTCGCCGATGCTGAAGTCGCCGCGCACGGTACGCCAGGCGATGTAGCCGTAGGCGGCGTAGTAACCCAGCGTGCCCAACGCCGCCAGCAGCGTGCCCCACAGCATGCGCTTGCGCGCCAGCGCACGGTTGGCTTGGAAGAACCGATCGGCCAGCGCGCGGTAGCGCTCGATCAGGAAGCTGTGCAGGTTGAAGATCTTCACTTCCTTGGCGGTCTCGACGCTGGCGCCGACCTGGCGCAGGTAGTCGAGCTGGCGCCGTTCCGACGTCCACTGGAAGTTGAGCGAGTAGCCCAGCGCGTTGAAGTGCGACTCGCCGACGAATGCGGGCACCAATGCCACCGCCAGCAGCACGATCAGCCACGGCGCGTAGACCAGCAGGCCGATCGCGAAGCTGACCACGGTGATCGCGTCCTGCACCTGGCCAAACAGCTGGCCCATCAGGTTCATCCGGCCCATCGTCTGGCGCCGCGCGCGGTCGAGCTTGTCCTGCTGCTCGGGATCCTCGAAATCCTCCAGGTCCAGCTGCGCGGCATGTTCCATCAGCTGCACGCTGGTGACGTTGTTGAACAGTTCCGACAGCAGCGTGTCGGCATAGCCGACCAGTCGTCCGAGCAGGTCCGAGCCGATCGCCAGCGCCAGTTCCAGCGCCAGCAGTTGCAACAGCCGGTCCAGCCGCGCGCTGGCCAGCGCCGCGCCGAACGAGCTGAAGCCGGGCGACTGCCCGACCAGGTGGATCGCCTCGTCGATGATCAGCTTGCCGATGTACAGCGAAGCCACCGGGATCAGCGCGCGCAGCACGCGCAAGCCGATACTGCTGAGGGTCAGCCAGCGGCTGGTGCGCCAGATCTGGCGCAGGAACGGAGGCAGGTTGCGCATCGCCTCGAAGCGCTCGCGCAGGCTGGGGCCGGTAGCGGCGCCGCGCCGTGCCGCGCGGTGGGGAGGGGAAGAGGAGTGGGAGGCCATCGGCGTATTGTGCCGGGGCCAGGTGCGCGCGGGGGTGTGGAACTGCGCCGGCCGCCGTGGGCGCATGCGCCAGGGGCGGCGGCGTGCGTGCCGGCAACTGCCGCCATCAGCGCCTGCGCAACCGGGCCCGCGGCCCGCGGCCGGTGCAGCCCTGCTTGCGCACGGCAATGCCGCGCCGCCGGCGTCGGCCCGGGCTCACTCGTCCAGGCGCAGGGTCAGGCACTTGGCCGCGCCGCCGGCCTTGAGGAATTCGTCCAGCGGGGTCTGCACCACTTGGTAGCCGATCCCGGCCAGCGCCGCGCACAGCGCGGGCGTGGCGCGATTGAGCAGCAGGCGTTCGTCCAGGTCCACCGCATTGCAGGCGAAGGCGAGCGCATCGGCTTCGCCGACCGCGATGCGCTGCGCCCGCGGGATGCGGCGCGCGATCGCCTGCTGGGCGTCGTCGTCGAATGCGGCCGGGTAGTACAGCAGGTAGCCGTCGCGCAGCGGGCAGAAGCACGTATCCAGGTGGTAGAAGCGCGGGTCGACCAGGCGCAGCGGCAGCACGTCGATGTCCAGCAGGTCGGCCAGTTCGTGCGCGGCGGCCAGGTCGCTGCGATGGCCGTGGCCCATCCACAGGCGCCGCGCGCCGCGGTCCAGCAGCGCGTCGCCGGCGCCTTCGAAGTACAGGTCCTCGGGCAGTGCGCGGATGCGGAAGCCGGCGCGGCGGCACCATTCGGCGAACAGCACTTCCTCGCCGCGGCGTTCGGCATGTCGGAAACGGCTGGGCACGAAGCCCTCGCCGAGCACCAGGCCGGCGTTGGCGCTGAACACCATGTCCGGCAGCCCGGCCGCTGCATCGATCCGCTCGACCTGCGCGCCTGCCGCCTCCGCCGCAGCGACCAGCGCGTTCCATTGCGCCTGCGCGCGTTCGCGGCTGGCGGCGTGGACGTTGCCTTCCATCCAGGGGTTGATCACATAGTCCACCGCGAAGTGCTGCGGCGCGCACATCAGCAGGCGATGGCCGGCGCGGGCAGCGGCGCACGCCTGTGTCTCCGGCTCGGCGAGCGTCGGGTTCTCGCCGTCCGAGGCGGTACTGCCCGCCAGGAATTTCTTGATCATGCCGGTCTTGTTCTACGCTGGAGTTGCGCGGACGCTATCATGCCGGCCTCGTTCTGCGCTGGGGTTGCGCGAACACTAGCGGCGGCGTGTTGCGCAGACATGTCCGCGCGCCCGGGCGGTCGTCGCCGCGGGCGCGATCCGCGGCGACGGCAGCAGGTATCCGGCAACAGGCGGCAGGCGGTCGGAGCGAGGCGGCATCGGCCGGCGCCGACCGCGTGGTCCGGCCCCAGGCATCCTGCGGCCGGCATGACCGCCGGGCGGCCATGCCGCCCGCTGCTGCGCTCACGGCAGCGCCGGTTGCAGGCCCACCCCGAGCCGGTTCTAGGCATTGATCACGGCGATGGCCATGGTCAGTGCGCTGATCCCGCGGTCCTCGAAGTGCGTTGCCAGGGCATCGTAGGCGGCCTGCGGCGGTGCGCCCGACGGCAGCGTGGTCAGCGCCTCGGCCCACGCCAGCGCCGCGCGTTCGCGCGGGTCGAAGAACCGGCTCTCGTGCCAGCCGGCGACGGTGTCGAGCTTGCGCGGCTCGATGCCGGCCTTGCGCAGCGCGGTGGCGTGCATGTCGATGCAGTATGTGCAGCCGTTGCGCTGGGAGACGCGCAGGAACACCAGTTCGGCCAGTTCCGCGCCGAGCACGCCATCGTGGACGTGTTGGCTGGCGGCCAGCAGGGCGCGGAAGGCGCCGGGTTCGTGGCGGGTGTAGTCGATGCGATGGAAGTGCATGGGGCGCGTGCCATGACGGCCGCAGTCGCCGTCTTCGCTGCAAGGACGCGGCAGCGCGCAGGGGCGTGACAGCCGCGTCTGCGTCAGGCGCCCACCGGCGCAGGCGAACGCGGTCCGGCCAACGCCGGCAGCTTGTCCGGGTTCATCAGCGTCAGCACTTCGATGATGCGGTCCCGCGCGATCACCACCAGCGTCGCCGAATGCAGCCGCCCGCCCTGGAAACGCAGGATCGCCGGTTCGCCGTTGACCGAGCCGATCCGCACCTGCAGGCCCAGGCTGCGTCGCGCCACCGCCCAATACAGCCTGGCGATGCGCTCGGCGCCGAGCAGCGGCCGCAGGCTGGCGGCGACCTTGCCGCCGCCGTCGGACAGCAGCCGCGCATTGGCGTCGAGCAGGGCCACGATGGCCGCGCGCTCGCCGCTGTGCGCGGCGTGCATGAAGCGCTCCAACAGCTGGCGGTGCCGCTCCGGCGCGACCGCGAAGCGCGGACGCTCGGCCTTCAGGCGTTTGCGGGCGCGGTGCACCAACTGCCGGCAATTGGCCTGTGCGTGGCCGAGCAGGCTGGCGATCTGCGCATAGTCGTAGTCGAACGCCTCCTTCAGCAGGAACGCGGCGCGTTCGTCCGGGCCCAGCCGCTCCAGCAGCGCCAGGAACGCCACCGACACCTGCTCTGCGCGCGCATGGCGCTCGGCCGGGTCGGCTTCCTCGGCGATCTCCAGCGGCTCGGGCAACCACGGGCCGGTGTAGTGGACGCGGGCGCTGCGCGCGGCGCGCAGCCGGTCCAGCCCGAGCCGGGTGGCGACGGTCGCCAGCCAGGCCTGGGGGTCGCGGATCGCGGCGCGGTCGCCGGCCTGCCAGCGCAGCCATGCATCCTGCACCACCTCCTCGGCGTCGCTGCGGCTGCCGAGCAACCGGTAGGCCAGGCCGAACAGCCTGGGACGTTGCGACTCGAAGGTCGGATCGGGATGCATGGCGACCAGGACGGAACAGGGCATGCCGGCGTGACAGCGGGCGGGTCGGCCGCTTTGCCCTAAAATAGCCCGGTTTCCCCCCGCCAGCCGTAGAGCCAGCCGTGACCTCGATCAAGCAGGAAGACTTCATCCAGTCCGTCGCCGATGCGCTGCAGTACATCAGCTACTACCATCCGGTCGACTACATCAAGAACCTGGCGGCCGCCTACGAGCGCGAACAGTCGCCTGCGGCCAAGGACGCGATCGCGCAGATCCTGATCAACTCGCGCATGTGCGCCGAGGGCCGCCGGCCGATCTGCCAGGACACCGGCATCGTCACCGTGTTCCTGGAAGTCGGCATGGACGTGCGCTGGGACGACGCCACGATGGGCGTGGGGGACATGGTCAACGAGGGCGTGCGCCGCGCCTACAACCATCCGCACAACAAGCTGCGCGCCAGCGTGCTCGCCGATCCGGCCGGCAAGCGCGCCAATACCCGCGACAACACCCCGGCGGTGGTCAACGCCAAGCTCGTGCCGGGCGACTACGTCGAGGTGATCGTCGCGGCCAAGGGCGGCGGCTCGGAAGCCAAGAGCAAGTTCGTCATGCTCAATCCCTCCGACTCGATCGTCGACTGGGTGCTCAAGACCGTGCCGACCATGGGCGCCGGCTGGTGCCCGCCGGGCATGCTCGGCATCGGCATCGGCGGCACCGCCGAGAAGGCGATGCTGCTGGCCAAGGAAGCGCTGATGGAGCCGATCGACATCGTCGACCTGCAGGCGCGCGGCGCGTCCAATCGCGCCGAGGAACTGCGCCTGGAGCTGTACGAGAAGGTCAACGCGCTGGGCATCGGCGCGCAGGGCCTTGGCGGGCTGACCACGGTGCTGGACATCAAGGTCAAGGACTACCCGACCCACGCCGCCAATCTGCCGGTGGCGATGATCCCCAACTGCGCGGCCACCCGCCACGCCCACTTCACCCTGGACGGCAGCGGCCCGGTGATGCTGGAGCCGCCGTCGCTGGAAGACTGGCCCACGCTCACCTACAACCCGAGCAACGCGCGCCGGGTGAACCTGGACACCATCACCGGCGAGGAAGTGGCCCGCTTCAAGCCGGGCGAGGTGATCCTGCTCAACGGCAAGCTGCTGACCGGCCGCGACGCCGCGCACAAGCGCATGATCGACATGCTCAACCGTGGCCAGGCGCTGCCGGTCGACTTCACCGACCGCTTCATCTACTACGTCGGCCCGGTCGACCCGGTGCGCGACGAAGTGGTGGGCCCGGCCGGCCCGACCACCGCCACGCGCATGGACAAGTTCACCCGGCAGATGCTGGAGCAGACCGGCCTGCTCGGCATGGTCGGCAAGGCCGAGCGCGGCGATGCGGCGATCGCGGCGATCCGCGACAACAAGGCCGTGTACCTGATGGCGGTCGGCGGCTCGGCCTACCTGGTGTCCAAGGCGATCAAGGCCGCGCGCGTGCTGGCGTTCGAAGACCTGGGCATGGAGGCGATCTACGAATTCGAGGTCAAGGACATGCCGGTCACCGTGGCGGTGGATGCCAGCGGCGCGTCGGTGCACAAGAGCGGCCCGCGTGAATGGCAAGCGCGCATCGGCAAGATCCCGGTGGTGGTCGAGCCGGCCTGAGCCGGCGCCGCGCGCGGGCACGGCGCGGCATGCGAGACTGCCGCCGCCGTGTCGCCCGGCTCCGGCGACCCACCAGGAGATCGCATGAGCGCCACCTTGTACTACTCGCCCAGCACCGCCGCCCTGGTGGTGCACTGGCTGCTGATCGAGCTGGAGGTGCCGCATACCCTGCACGCCCTGGACTTCGATCGGCGCGAGCACAAAGCGCCCGAGTACCTGCGGCTCAATCCGGCCGGCGTGGTGCCGACCCTGGTGCTGGACGGGCAGGTGCTGACCGAGGCGGCGGCGATCGTGCTGCACCTGGCCGACCTGCATCCGCAGGCCGGGCTGGCGCCGCCGCCCGGCAGCCGGGCGCGCGCTGAGTACTACCGCTGGATGCTGTTCTGCGCAAACACGCTGCAGCCGGCGTACCGTGCCTGGTTCTATCCGGACGAGCCGGCCGGTGCCGACAACGTGGAGGCGAGCAAGGCGCAGGCGCGGCAGAAGCTGGAAGCGGCGTGGGAACAGGTTGCGCGGCACCTGCAGGCGAACGGTCCGTACCTGCTCGGCGCGCAGCTGTCGGCGGCCGATTTCATGCTGACGATGATGATGCGCTGGTCGCGCAACATGCCGCGGCCCAGCGATGCCTGGCCGGCGTTGCAGGCGCATGCGCAGCGGATGAAGGCGCGTCCTGCGTTCCAGGAAACCTGCCGCCGCGAAGGCCTGACCGACTGGACCTGAGCGCGGCGGCAGTGTCGCGCGACGGCCACGGAGGGCCGCCGCGCGATGCCGGCGTCGCGCCTGTCAGGCCTCAGTACCACTCCAGCAGCGACACGCCCAGGCCCACGTAGGTGGCGCGATGGTTGTAGTCGATCATGCTTTCGCCGTAGCCGTCGAACACCTGCACGTGGCCGCGCAGCAGGTTGCTGATCGGAAAGCCCCAGTCCAGCTGCACCGCGCCGTGCGAGCGATCGCCGCTGCGCAGCGAATGCCGCGCCATCAGCGAGATCTCGTGGCCGCCGCGGTTGTAGGTCAAGGTCGCGTCGCCGCGGCCCATGTAGTCCTCGATGTCCGGGTTGTTGTCCTGACGCCTGCTTTCCGGGAGCCTGTACCATGGACGCAGCACCAGCGCCCAGTTCTCCCGGTCCAGACCGATGTTGAGGATCGCCCGGTTCCAGCTGCGCGACAGCGGGTCGCTGCGGCCATTGGACTGGTGGTTGAGCTGGATCCCGGTCATCCGTCCCTTCCAACCGAACAGGCTGTAGTTGTTGCGGAACACCAGCGCCAGTTCCGGCTCGTAGTTGGTCTCGCGGAACGGCCGCGACTGCTCGCTGTTGTAGACCTGCCAGCGCGAACTCTGGGTATAGGCGCCCCACAGGTCGCCGTTGTCGCCGAAGATGTTCTCCACGATCTTGGTCTTGAAGCTGAGCTGGAACTTGGCTTCGATGCTGTCCAGCGGCTCGGCGGTGGTCACCGTGTTGTTCGGGTTCGGCGAGGACGGGGTCTCGTTCTTCTTGCTGGTCCAGAACGCCGGCAGCAGGTACACCGGCTTGTAGGCGCGCAGCTGGAAGTTGCCCAACTTGGAATCCCTGGCCAGCTCCCAGCGGCTGTCCAGCAGCGAACCCTTGCCGGCGTTGGCGATGGTGGCGTCGTAGCGGTCGTCCTTGAACAGCGAGGCGGCGCGCTGGCGGGTGCGCTCGGCCAGGCCGGCGTCCTGCGGGATCGACGTATCCCGCTGCTGCTTCTGGCTCTCGCTGGCCATCTTCGCCGCCGCATCGGCGGCCTGCGGATCGGCCCGGTGCGACAGCGCCTGGTCGTAGCAGGACAGGCGCGCGGCGTCGCTGGTAATGGCGACGCAGGCTTCGGGCGAGGCGGGAGTGGGCATCACTTCCTGGGCGTGGGCCAGCGGCATCGCCGCCAAGGACAGCAGCAACAGGGGACGGGCCGGGCGATGGATCATGCAGGGTCTCTCGGAAACAGGCGGCGCGGGCGGGTGGTGCGCTGCCGATGTGAATAGCCGGCTGCGAAAATACAGCAGCCGCCACAACGGGGTCATCACACGTTCATCTCGTGCCGCGCATGGCGCCGGGTCAGAACAGCCAGGCCGCCGCGAACAGGCCGACCATCGCCAGCGCCAGGGCCAGCTTGGCGGCGGTGCCCAGGACGATGCCCAACCAGGTGCCGAGGCCGACCTTGGTGGCGCGATGCAGTTGCCGGCCATGCCAGTATTCGCCGGCCAGGGCGCCGACGAAGGGGCCGACGAACAGGCCGACCGGCATGAAGAACAACCCCGCCACCCCGCCCAGCACCGAGCCCCACAGCGCCTTGGGGCTGGCGCCGACGCGCTTGGCGCCGAACACGGTGGCCAGGAAGTCGACCAGGAACGACAGCAGGGTCAGCACGCCGAGCACCGCTAGCATCACCCAGCCCACGCGCTGGAAGCCGTCGGCCCATGCCGCCAGCAACAGCCCGGCGAACATCAGCGGTATCCCCGGCAGGGCAGGCAGCACCACCCCGGCCAGCCCCAAGAACACCAGCAGTCCGGCGATCATATGGTAGATGAACGTAGGATCCACGCGGCGGTCTCCAGGAGCGATTTTGGGGTTGACAGACAGGGTGTTTTTGCTGATTGCATTTTCATTTTGGCCGGGGTAAGTTTCAGCCGCTGCGTTTGCAAAGGTCACAGTGAATCGTGGCCCGATGCGGTAGATCCATCCGATCCGCTACAGCGTTATACCTCGCTTCCTCCTTGCAACCAGCCGCCGAACCCCCGGCGTACCCACCCCTGAGACGTGTTCCAAGGAGTAAGTCCATGACTACCTGCAATCGCGAAAACGGCACCGTGAAGTGGTTCAACGATGCCAAAGGCTTCGGCTTCATCAGCCGCCAGAACGGCGAGGACGTGTTCGTGCACTTCCGCGCCATCCAGACCCAGGGCTTCAAGAGCCTGAAGGAAGGCCAGAAGGTCAGTTTCACCGTGGTACAGGGCCAGAAGGGCTTGCAGGCCGACGCGGTGCAGCCGGTCTGAACCCCGGCGCGGTGGTCGCACGCCACCGCCGCGCCCATGGAAAAGGCCCGCGTTGCGGGCCTTTTCGCTTTGCAGCTAAGGAACCGTACGCCTAGCGCGCGACCACGCGGCCGTTGACCACGCGCACGTAGGTGTTCTCGCCGATCCCGGCCAGATCGCGCTGGTTGACCACGATCACCCGACCATCGTCCATCTGCACGTGCACGTCGTAGGTGTCGCTGGTGACGTTCTTCTGGATCTGGTTGCCGGCCAGCGCGCCGGCCGCCGCGCCGGCGACGGCCGACACGTTCTGATTGCCCTTGCTGCCGCCGGTATGGTCGGAGATCTCATGGCCGGCGACCGCGCCGACGATGCCGCCGAGGATCGCGCCGGTGGCGGTGGGTGCGGTGCGCCCGGAAGCCACCGTGTCGATGCGGGTGACGATGCCGCAGTCGGCGCAACGGGTGTTCGCATAGCCGCGCGACGGCTGACTGTAGCCGCCGCCGTAACCACCGCCATAGCCGGGGGACGTGGCGCAGCCGGCCAATGCCAGGACGGCGACGGCGGCGGTGGCCGGTAGATGCATCTTCATGGGTTCTCTCCTCGACGGTGAATGAAGGCGGCCGGGCCGCAGTCGCAGGCATCCTGTCCGCCGCCACGTGAATGCAGCGCTAATCGGACGCGTTGGTCGTCCGTGGCGCAGCGCAGGGTCAGGGGCAATTCAGCGGAAATCGCGGTGGCAGGCGTCGCAGTCGTCGTCGATGCGCTGCACCAGCCGGTCGAGCGCGGCGCAGTTGCCGGGCAGCGTCGCCTGCGCCGTTCGCAGCGTCGTCCGCAGTGCGTCGGCGTGTTGCAGGAAGCGGCTGTCGTCGGCGAGCGCGGGGAACGCGGTTTCCAAGTCGTTGCCGAGCAGCTGCAGCGCCTGCGTGCGTGCCTGCAGGTCGGCGGCGGCGCAGCGATCGTGCGCACGGCTGCGCTGCAGCAGCGCTACCTGCCTGTCCATCACCTGCATCAGCGCGTGCGGGAACCGATCCTGCCGCGCCTGCAGGGCGCGCATCGCCATCGTCGCGGCGACCAGCCCGACCAGCACGCCGGCGCACAGCACGAACAGGTAGCGGGAGGCAGAGGAAGCGGAGGCGGGAGCGGGCGGGCTGGCCATGCGTCGGGCATATCGGCGGCGGACCCCGGATGGTACGCGCCGTCGGCGCGCATCGCCGATGCAATAGACTGCGCGCATGAACGAACAACTGCGTGAGCGCTTCGCCGGCATCGACCGGCTGTACGGGCGCGGCACCATCGAGCACCTGGCGCGTTGCCGCGTGGCCGTGGTCGGCATGGGCGGGGTCGGCTCGTGGGTGGTGGAGGCCCTGGCGCGCTCGGCGGTCGGGCAGCTGACCCTGATCGATGCCGACGATATCTGCGTGTCCAACACCAACCGCCAGTTGCCGGCGCTGGCTGGGCACTACGGGCGCAACAAGGCGCAGGCCATGGCCGAGCGCTGCGTGGCGATCAATCCCGCGATCGAGGCGCTGGCGCTGCCGTCGTTCCTGACCCCGGCCAACATCGCCGCACTGCTCGATACCGGCCTGGACCTGGTCATCGATGCCTGCGACAGCTTCCGGGTCAAGGTCGAGACCATCGCCTGGTGCCGCCGGCGCAAGCTGCCGTTGCTGACCGTGGGCTCGGCCGGCGGGCGCACCGACCCGACCCTGGTGCGCGTGCGCGACGTGTCGCGGACCGAACACGACGCGATGCTGGCACTGATCCGCAGGAAACTGCGCAGCGAGTTCAACTTCCCCAAGAACCCGCAGCGCTATTTCGGCGTGCCGGCGGTGTACTCGCTGGAGAACGTGCGCTACCCGCAGGCCGACGGCAGCGTTTGCGGGCTGCGGCCGCAGTTGGGGCCGGACGCAGTGCTGAACCTGGACTGCGGTGCCGGGCTGGGCGCGGCCACGCATGTCACCGGCGCGTTCGCGTTCGCCGCGGCAGGCAAGGCGCTGGAGATACTGTTGAAGCCGAAACGGGAGCAGGCGCCAGTCGCGACCGCGGCGGCGTTGCAAGCAGGGTAGCCCCGTACCGCGGCGCCGCAATCGCGGGCGATGCGCGCTTGCTGCGTTCGTCCTTGCCGCGCTTGTCGGGTGCATTGCGCCGGCAACGCCGGCGGCGAGGTGAGCCGCGGCGGCGAGCGCGGCCCGCGCTAGGCTGCCGCCGCGTCGAAAGAGCCGGGCGCGACGCCGTCTCAGTGCAGCGGTGCGGCGATCCGGTCCAGGCCGAACAGGCGCTGCGCGTTGCGTGTGGTCTGTTCGGCGATCTCGGCCGCCGGCTGTCCGCGCAGCGCGGCGATGGTGTCCAACACCGTGCGCAGCCGCGCAGGTTCGTTGCGCTGGCCGTGGATGTCGGCGTCGGGCTGGTCGGGAGCGTCGGTCTCCAGCAGCAGCTGCGGCATCGGCAGTTCGGCCGCCAGCCGCCGCAGGCGCTGCGCGCGCTGGTAGGTCACCGGGCCGCCAAGGCCGATCAGGAAGTCCAGCGACTGCAGTTGCCGCGCCTGCTCCGCGCTGCCGGCGAAGCTGTGGACCACGCCACGCAGGCGCCCGACCTTGCGGATCGCCAGGATCACCGCGTCCACCGCCCGTCGGGCGTGCACGATCACCGGCAGGTCGAACTCGCGGGCCAGTCGCAGCTGGCCGTCGAAGTAGCGATGCTGCTCCGTCGCGTCCAGCCCGTCGACGAAGAAGTCCAGCCCGCATTCGCCGACCGCGCATGGCCGTTCGCGCGCGATCCATTCGGCCAGCAGCGCCAGGTGCGCCGGCCGGTGCCGGTCCAGGAACAGCGGGTGCAGGCCGTAGGCCGGGTACAGATCGGCGGCGGCACACACCTCGCGCAGCTTCGGCCATGCCGCGGCGGTCACCGCCGGTACCACCTGCGCCGCGACGCCGGCCGCTTGCGCGCGCGCGACCACCGCCGCACGGTCGCCGTCGAACGCGTTGGCGTCGAGGTGGCAATGGCTGTCGATCAGTTGCATCGACGCTAGCGGCGCACCCGCGGTGCATCCGCCACGACCGGCCGCGGCGTGCCGGGCGTGGGCGTGCGCCGCTTCCAGTTGGCCAGCAGCAAGGTGCCCAGGCCGAACACGATCTCGTCCAGGAACGGAATCGGGTCGGGCAACAGCATGCTCGCCAGGAACAGGCCGGCGGTCACTTTGAACAGGGTCGGGTAGCGCAGTTTGCCGGCCCAGCGCAGCAAAGGCAGCATGATCGGGTTGGGCATGGACAGTCCTCCGGCCAGTGGATGGAAACGCTAACACGGTTGATATGGCGCCGTTGCCGCGATCGCGCCAGGCCGCGCCGCAGAGCATCGCTGAATAGGGAACGGATCGGTTCAGTTTGCGCATGCTAATCACAGCACCGTGGACAACGCGGCCAGCCCGCAGGAGAGCAACGATGAAAAGCAATACGACAACCATTCTGGTCGCGGCTGGCGCATTGCTGGTCGGCGGTGTGGCCACCGCGGCCTTCATGAACAACCGCGACAAGCCGGAGTTCACCGGCAGTGGCAACGCGCGTCCGGCTCTGGGCGCCGCCCCGGGGGGCGACGCGGTCGCCGACAACGGCGTCGGCGGCAAGCTGGAATACGCCGACGTGGTGCGGATCGATCCGATCACGCAGAAGGAGCAGCGCTATGCGCAGGTGATCGGCACCGAGCCGCTGCGCGAGACCTCCACCATTACAACGCCGCGCGAGGTGTGCAACGACGTGGTGGTGCAGGAGCGCCTGCCCGAGCGCGACGGCAACGTCGGCGGCACCGTGATCGGTGCGGTGGTCGGCGGCCTGCTCGGCAACCAGATCGGCGGCGGCAACGGACGCAAGGCCGCCACCGCGGCAGGCGCGGTGGCCGGCGGTTTCATCGGCAACCGGGTCGACCGCAACCATGTCGGCGGCCGCGTGGTGGACCACACCGAGCGCCAGTGCCACACCGAGAACAGCACCGCCGAGTCGTCGCGGATCACCGGCTACAACGTGACCTACCGCAACGACGACGGCAGCACCGGCAGCATGCGCATGGACAGCAAGCCGGGCAGCCGCATCGCCATGGGCAAGAACGACGTGGTCAAGGGTTACCAGGTCACCTATCGCTACGACGGCCAGGAGAAGACCGTGCGCATGGACGACAAGCCCAGCAGCGATCGCCTGCCGGTGCTTGACGGGCGCCTGGTCACCCAGACCGCCGCGGCCAGCGACACGGTCAGCCCGCGCTGAGCCCGCTCGGCGACATCGGCAAAAGGCCGGCCTGGTGCCGCGTTTTCCGGGCCGCGGCGACGGCCGATACTAATGCGGGTTCCGCCCGCCGAGTATCGCCATGCCGCTGCCTTGCGACGACCTGTTCAACGTGACTGCGTTGCTGAGCGAGTCGCTGAGCGAAGAGGAGCGCGCGATCCGGCAGGCGGTGGCGCGCTTCGTCGATGCCAGCGGCAACTGCAGGGGTTTTCGATGTTTTCGGTGATCGAGAAGCGCAGCGGGCAGTGGATCGGCCAGGTCGGGCCGTGGCAGCCGCATGCCCGGCCCGGCCCGGAGATCGGCTGCTCGATCGCGCGCGCGCCCTGGAGCCAGGGCTATGCGCCGGAAGCGGCGCGTGCGTCGATCGCGTGGTGGCGTTCGCGCAATTGGGCTGGACCGAGGCGATCCACACCATCGGCGCCGACAATGCCAATTCCAAGTCGGTGGCGGCCAAGCTCGGCTCGCGCTACCTGCGCCAGGATCGCCTGCCCGAGCCGCTGCATGCGCACGAGGTGGAAGTGTGGGGGCAGTGGTGCGCAGACTGGCTGGCGCGGTGCTGAGCGGCACGCGGTTCTTTTCACCCTGCGGCAGGAGCCGGCGATGCCTTCGAACGTTTTCCGCTGACCGTGTACCGCATGGCGCTGTCCGGCAACTGCTGAAAAGGTGCGGCGGCTGCTGGACCAGCGCGGCTGCGGCTATCGCTGGGTCGAGATCGACAGCGCCAGCGGCCAGACGCGCACCCCGCAGTACCTGGCCAACAATCCCCAACGGCAAGGTGCCGCTGCTCGAGCGCCAGGACGGCCGCGTGCTGGCCGAGTCCAAGCCCTCCTGTGCAGGCTCGCCGAAGGCACCGCGTATCTGCCGAGCGACGCTGGCAGCGCGCGCAGGCCCTGAACTGGCTGTTCTCCGAGCAGTACAGCCGAGCCGTATGTGGCGGTGGCGCGGTTCTTGTTCGCCGCCCCGCGCCGCGCTGCCGCGGCTGCGCGCCGCCGCCGCACAGGTGCTGGCGGTGATGGAGCAGCACCTGCGGGTGCAACCCGGATTCATCCGCCCCGGCTACGGTGCGGCCGACACCGCGCTGTTCGCCTATACCATCTGCGCCGAGGATGGCGGCATCGCGCTGGACCGCTATCGGCGGCTGTGCGACTGACTGCAGCGGGTACGCGCCACGCCCGGCTTCGTCGCCTTGCCGCTGCCGGCCGCGGTGTTGGCGCGGTTGGCGATCGCCGGTGGCTGATGCCTGCCGCGTTCACCTGGTCGCACCGCGCCCGCCGCTAGGCTGCAAGCCTCATTGAATCGATCAGGAGTCCGCCATGAATCAGTACCGCATCGCCGTGTTCGTCGGCAGCCTGCGCCAGGCGTCGTTCAACCGGCGCCTGGCGCTGGCGCTGGAAAAGTTCGCCGGCGACCGCGCCCGCTTCGAGTACGTGGAAATCGGCGATCTGCCGCTGTACAATCAGGACCATGACCACGACTACCCCGAACAGGGCAAGCGGCTGAAGACGCAGATCAGCGACGCCGACGCGGTGCTGTTCGTCACGCCCGAGTACAACCGATCGATTCCCGGCGTGCTCAAGAACGCGCTCGACCTGGGTTCGCGCCCTTATGGCGAGAATGCCTTCGCCGGCAAGCCGGCGGCGGTGTGCGGGGTCTCGGTCGGCGCGGTCGGCACGGCGCTGGCGCAGCAGCACCTGCGCAACGTGCTGGCCTACCTGGACATGCCGGTGCTGGGCCAGCCGGAAGTGTTCGTGCAGTTCAAGGAGGGGCTGATCGAGGCCGACGGCAGCATCGGCAACGAGGACACGCGCAAGTTTCTGCAGGGGTTCGTCGACAAGTTCGTTGCCTGGGTCGACGAGTTGCAGGCCTGAACGCAGGGCGGGCGCCGTCGCAGCCGCTGCGACGTGCACCGGCCACGCTCGGTCGGGCGACAGCGGCGCGCGGCAGGCGCAGTTCTCAACGGGTTGTCCACAGACTTGTCCCTGGCCGCGCCGCGCCGCGCTGACTAAGATGCCCGACCGGGCCGCGCCGTGCGCGGCGCCCGCCGCCCGCGCCTGCAGAGAGAAGATCCAGCCCATGTCCGCCCGTCCCGGCTACCGCGGCGACCGCAAAAGCGAGCGCGGCGACCGCAGCGAACCGCGCATCGACCAGTTGCGCGTGCCACCGCATTCGATCGAGGCCGAGCAGGCAGTGCTCGGCGGCCTGATGCTGGCGCCCGACGCCTACGACCGGGTCAACGACCAGCTCACCGACAACGACTTCTATCGCCGCGACCACCAACTGATCTACCGTGCGATCCGCGAGCTGGCCGAAAAGGGCCGCCCGTTCGACGCGGTGACGCTGGGCGAGTGGTTCGAGTCGCAGGGCAAGCTGGAGATGGTCGGCGACGGCGCCTATCTGGTCGAGCTGGCCAGCACTACGCCGTCGGCGGCCAACATCGCCGCCTATGCCGAAATCGTGCGCGACAAGGCGGTGCTGCGGCAGCTGATCGAGGTCGGCACCCACATCGTCAACGACGGCTTCCAGCCCGAGGGCCGCGAGAGTTCGGAACTGCTGGCCAGCGCCGAGCAGGCGGTGTTCAAGATCGCCGAGGCAGGTGCGCGCGGGCGCAGCGACTTCGTGGCGATGCCGGGCGCGTTGAAGGACGCGTTCGAGGAATTGCGCAGCCGCTTCGAGAACGGCGGCAACATCACCGGCCTGGCCACCGGCTACAGCGACTTCGACGCGATGACCGCCGGCCTGCAGCCGACCGACCTGATCGTCCTCGCCGCGCGCCCGGCGATGGGCAAGACCACCTTGGCGCTGAACATCGCCGAGTATGCGGCGATCAAGTCGAAGAAAGCGGTGGCGGTGTTCTCGATGGAAATGTCGGCCTCGCAGCTGGCGATGCGCCTGATTTCCTCCAACGGCCGCATCAACGCGCAGCGCCTGCGCACCGGCCAGCTCGAGGACGAGGACTGGGCACGGGTGACCGGCGCGATCAAGATGCTGAAGGAAACCAAGATCTTCATCGACGACACGCCTGGCGTGTCGCCGGAGATCCTGCGCTCCAAGGCGCGCCGGCTCAAGCGCGAGCACGACCTGGGGCTGATCGTGATCGACTACCTGCAGCTGATGAGCGTGCCCGGCAACAGCGAGAACCGCGCCACCGAGATCTCCGAGATCTCGCGTTCGCTCAAGGGCCTGGCCAAGGAACTGGGCGTGCCGGTGATCGCGCTGTCGCAACTCAACCGCTCGCTGGAAACGCGCACCGACAAGCGTCCGGTGATGGCCGACCTGCGCGAATCCGGCGCCATCGAGCAGGACGCGGACATGATCGTGTTCATCTACCGCGACGACTACTACAACAAGGAGAATTCGCCGGACAAGGGCCTGGCCGAGATCATCATCGGCAAGCACCGTGGCGGTCCGACCGGTTCGTGCAAGCTCAAGTTCTTCGGCGAATACACCCGCTTCGACAACCTCGCGCACGATTCGGTGGGCGCGTTCGAATAGCACGGGGACGGCGGTATCGGCCGCGCTGCGCATCCGCTGCGGGTACGGCGCCCGGAGCGTTCCGGGCGCCGGCGGGGCGCAGCGTCCGCCCGGCTGCGGTCACATCGGAATGATGAATTCCGCGCTGCTGGTGGCGTCGTAGCTGTTGACGCCGAACCTCGCGTGATGCGTGCAGACCACAGTGATCTTGCGATAGATGCCGTAGACGAAGTTCGACTTGAAGTGCACGTCGCCAGGGCACCGTTGCTTTCCCTGTCGTAATCGGTGGTGTAGCCCTTGCCGATGGGGTCGTAGGCGTTGCAGCGCACGTTGATGTAGTCGGCGTCGACCCGGCCGTTGCTGGCGTTGGCGAAACGCGAATACGCGCGGATCTTCAGCCGCTTGCCGCCTGCCGGACGTCCGTCCGCTTCGTATCCCTGGTTCTGGATCACGCCCTGCAGCACATAGACCGGGGTGCTGACGCCGCCCGGACTTCCGCAGGCTTCCCGCCCGTCGTCGATTCCGATTTCGTTCTGGAATTCCCCAGGTCCAGTGGTGCAGGCCATCGCCAGCGGTGCGGCCAGACCCAGCGCCAGCGCCAGTACGGCTTTTCCGATGCTTTTGTCCATCTTCGTTGCTCTCCTGATGATCGTTGCGAATGTCGGCGACGGGCACGACCGGACTGCGGTGTTTGCTGGCTGCAGCAGCGCGTCGGCCTGGGGGCAGGGCCGGCGCGGACTGTGTGGGCCTCGGTGCGCCCACGCGCTCGCCAACCACGACGGTCGTGGGTTCGGAGATGCAATGGCGGACTTCCCGATGCGCGCGAGACGGTGAACGTCCGTGTCGCGTGCGCTGCAGCAAAAACCTGGATGGACTCCTTACCCCGGGAATCCACCCCAACAGACGCGGTAGCGGCGCCGCTTCGACATGACGGCGCCTGCATAGAAGCGTAGCAGGCGCCCCGCGGCGCGTGCGCATGCTCGCCGATGATGTCTACGGCGGTGGACAGTCCTACGGCAGGTCCGGGGCGACCCCGATGCCTGGGTTTGCGGGTGTCCGGGATGTGCCGCCGCGCCGCGCTCCGTCGCATGGTGGCGACGCGGCCGCTGGGTATCATGGCCGGTCCTTGGCTGCCCTTCGCGTGTGCATGAGCTACGCCATCGTCTGGTTCCGGCGCGACCTGCGCCTGCAAGATCAGCCCGCCCTGCACGCGGCGTTGGCAGCCGGGCACACGCCCGTGCCGGTGTATCTGCACAGCCCTGGCGACGAAGGCGCGTGGGCCGCCGGCGCGGCATCGCTGAGCTGGCTGCAGCGTTCGCTGGCCGCGCTCGATGCGCAACTGCGGGCACTGGGCTCGCGGCTGATCCTGCGCCAGGGTCCGGCCGAGACCGTGCTGCGCGAGCTGATCGCCGAGTGCGGCGCGGTCGCGGTGTACTGGAACCGCCGCTACGAACCGGCCACGCAGCCGCGCGATGCCAGGCTCAAGCGCGAACTGCGCGAGCAGGGCCTGCAGGTGCACAGCCACAACGGCGCGCTGCTGTTCGAGCCGTGGCAGTTGGCGACCCAGCAGGGCGGGCCGTACAAGGTGTTCACGCCGTTCTGGCGCAGCGCCTTGAGCCATTGGCAGGTGCCGGCGTTGTTGCCCGCGCCGCAGACCCTGCCGCCGCCGCCCGCGGCGCTGCAAAGCCTGGCACTGGCGCAGCTCGGCCTGGCGCCGGCGCTCGGCTGGGACCGCGGCTTCTGGGAGGTATGGCAGCCGGGCGAGGCCGGCGCGCACGAGGCGCTGGAGGTGTTCGTCGACGGCGCCCTGCGCGGTTATGTCGAAGGCCGCGACCGTCCCGACCAAGTGGGCACCTCGCGGCTGTCGCCGCATCTGCATTTCGGCGAGATCGCGCCGTGGCGGATCGTCGCCGAACTGGAAAAGCAGCGCAGCGCCGCCACCGGCGCGGCGATCGACGGCTACATCCGCCAGCTCGGCTGGCGCGATTTCGCCCATCACCTGCTGCACCATTTCCCGGCCACGCCCGAGCACAACCTCAATCCGCGTTTTGCCCGTTTCCGCTGGACCGCGCCGGACCCGGCGCAATTGCAGGCCTGGCAGCGCGGCCGCACCGGCGTGCCGATCGTCGATGCCGGCCTGCGCGAGCTGTGGCACATCGGCTGGATGCACAACCGGGTGAGGATGATCGTCGCCAGCTACCTGTGCAAGCACCTGCGCGTGCACTGGTCCGAGGGTGCGCGCTGGTTCTGGGACACGCTGGTCGACGCCGACCTGGCCAACAACACGCTCGGCTGGCAGTGGGTGGCCGGCACCGGCGCCGACGCCGCGCCGTACTTCCGCGTGTTCAACCCAGTGACCCAGGCGCAGAAGTTCGATGCGCACGGGCGCTACATCGCGCGCTGGGTGCCGGAACTGGCGGCGCTGCCGGTGGCCGAACGCTTCGCGCCGTGGCTGTCGCCGCAGCGCCTGGCCGCCAGCGCGCCGCACTATCCGCGGCAGCCGATCGTGGACCTGGCCGCCGGGCGCGATGCCGCGCTGGCCGCATACCGCGCGACCGGCGGCGCGGGCTGAGCGCGCCCCTCGCGGCATGGGTCCGTGGCAGCGCCGAGCCTGGCGCTGCCATTGACGCCCTTCGCCGGCCCATGATTCACTCGGGCCGGGCACAGGAGGATGCATGGCCGCCAGCACAGCCCGCCGCAAGCCGCGGCGCGAACCGATGTCGCGTGTGGATACCGCCTGGCTGCGGATGGAGCGGCCGACCAATCCGATGATGATCACCGGTGTGCTGATGCTCGACGAGCCGCTGTCGCTGCAGCGGTTCAAGCAGTTGGTGCGCAAGCGCTTCCTGGCGTTCCCACGATTCCAGCAGAAGCCGGTGGACACCGCCACCGGCGCCTACTGGCAGCACGACGACGATTTCGACCTGGACTGGCACGTGCGCCTGTCGGCCCTGCCCGGGCGCGGCGGCAAGCAGGCGCTGGAGCGCTTCGCCGGGCAGATGGCGTCCACGCCCTTGGACAAGACCAAGCCGCTGTGGCAGTTCCACCTGATCGAACGCTACGAAGGCGGTTCGGCGCTGGTGGCGCGCATCCACCACAGCTACGCCGACGGCATCGCGCTGGTGCAGGTGCTGCTGTCGCTGACCGACATGCAGCGTGTTCCGGAGCCGTCCGCACAGCTGGGCCGTGCCTGGCTGAAAGACGACGGCAAGGACGTGGTGCGCCGGGTCGGCGCCATCGACCGCTACCTGAAACTGGGCGGGCGCGTGCTCGACAAGGGCCGCCAGATGTACCAGGCCCCGAACCTGGCGACGATGCTGGCCAAGGAAGGCGGGCTGATCGGCCGCGAGCTGGCCAACGCGCTGCTGCTGTCCGACGATCCGCCGACCCTGCTGCGCGGGCGCCTGGGCGTCAGCAAGCGCGCGGCCTGGGCCGAGCCGCTGGACCTGGACGAAGTGAAGGCAGTCGGCCGCGCCTGCGACTGCACGGTCAACGACGTGCTGATGGCGACGGTGGCCGGCGCCTTGCGCCACTACATGCTCGAGCGCGGCGAACGCCTGGACGGGGTGACCCTGCGCGCGACGGTGCCGGTCAACCTGCGCCCGCTGGAGCATGCGCGCAAGCTCGGCAACCATTTCGGACTGGTGTTCCTGGACCTGCCGGTGGGCGAGGCCAATCCGGTGCGGCGCGTGCAGTGCGTCGCCGCGGCGATGCGGCAACTCAAGCAGTCGCGCCAGGCGATGGTGGTGTTCGGATTGCTGGCCGCGGTCGGCATGGCGCCGGCGGCGCTGCAGTCGCTGGCGCTGGACCTGTTCAGCCGCAAGGCGAGCACGGTGGCGACCAACGTGCCGGGGCCGCAGCAGCCGCTGTACCTGGCCGGCAGCGGCGTGCGCGAGATGATGTTCTGGGTGCCGCAGACCGGCTCGATCGGGGTCGGCGTGTCGATCATGAGCTACAACCACCGCGTGCATTTCGGCCTGATCGGCGATGCGCGGTTGATTCCCGATCCGGACGCGGTGATGCGCCGGATCGGCGCCGAATTCGGCAAGCTGCTGTACCTGGCGCTGATGGGCGATTGGGAGCATGCGCTGCGCGCCGAGGACGTGGACGCGTTGCTGGCGCATTCCTGAACGTGGTGCATTCGCACGACGCGCCGGTCGCGCGCCGTTCATCCCGGTCTGGCGAACGACTGTTTATGCTTTCCCACTTCAATTCAGGTTCCGGGAGAGAGCACGATGAAACGTACCGCCATCCAAGGCATTTCCGTGGCGCTGGCCGGCGCGCTGGTGTTGTCCGCCTGCGCCACCGGCGGTTCCTACGTGCAGCGCGACCAGTACGGCAATCCGACCGAGCAGCAGAACCGCACCGGCCGCGGCACGCTGATCGGCACCGCGGTCGGCGTCGCCGCCGGCCTGCTCAGCGGCAGCAGCGCCACCGAGCGCCGCCAGCACGCGATGATCGGCGCCGGCATCGGCGCGCTCAGCGGCGCGGCGATCGGCAATTACCAGGACCGCCAGGAGCGCGCGCTGCGCGAGCGTACCGCCAACACCGGCATCGACGTGCGCCGCGACGGCGACAACATCACCTTGAACCTGCCCGACGGCATCACCTTCGATTTCAACCGGTCCACGCTGAAGCCGCAGTTCTACTCGGCGCTCAACGGCGTCGCGTCGACCCTGGGCGAGTACAACCAGACCATGATCGAGGTGGTCGGGCACACCGACAGCATCGGCAGCGACGCGGTGAACCAGCGTCTGTCCGAGCAGCGTGCCGCTTCGGTGGCCACGTATCTGACCGCGCAGGGCGTGCAGCGCGAGCGCATCGAGACGCTGGGCGCGGGCAAGAAGTACCCGATCGCCGACAACAGCACCGAGACCGGGCGCGCGCAGAACCGCCGCGTCGAGATCCGCGTGGTGCCGCTGCGTTCCTGAGCCGGTCCATCCGGTGTGCAACGCGAACGGGCCGCCGGTGCGGCCCGTTCGCGTTGCGGCGCACTGTGTCCATGCAGGCGCGTGGCGGTGGTCTTGCGCAGCCAGCCGCCGCCCGCTCAGACCAGCGCTTCTTCCTCCAGCTCCGGCGCCGGTTCGGCGTCCGCTAGCGGCAGCTCGGCCAGCTGCGGCGGCAGCGGCAAGGTCTGGGTGTTCATCGCCACGCCGCTGCACAGAGTGAACTCGGCGCCGCTGTCGGCCTGCTGCGTGGCCAGCTTGGCCGGGCACTGCGCCATCATGTAGCTGACGTCGAAGTTGAGCCTGTCGACCAGGAAATCGACGAAGGCGCGCACCTTTGGCGACAGCATGCGCCCGCCCGGGAACACCGCATTGAAATCCAGGTCCGGGCCGACCCAGCCGCCGAGCACGCGCCGCGCCTTGCCAGCCTCGATCAGCGGCTTGATCGTCGCGTCGCTGGCCAGCACCAGGCCTTCGCCGCAGACCAGCCCGCCGATCAGCGCGGCCGAATCGTTGGCGACCAGGATCGGCTGGATTGCGAACTCGCCGCTCTGCTTGCCGTTGCGCAGCGGCCAGCTGAGCCGGTTGCTGCCGTTGCGGCCATTGCTCAGCGCCAGCGTGCGGTGGTGCTGCAGGTCGTCCGGGTGCAGCGGCTCGCCATGGCGCTCGATGTAGTTGGGACTGGCGAACACCTGGGTGCGGAAGGTGGCCAGCTTGCGCGCGATCATCGTCGAATCCAGCAGCGCGCCCATGTGCAGGGCCACGTCCACGCCTTCGGCGATCGGATCGACCTTGTCGCTGGTCATGACCATTTCCAGGCGCACTTCCGGATGCTGCTTGTGGAATTCGCCGAGGATCGGCGCGACCCAGGAAATGCCGGCGGAGTAGGGCGC
Organism: Xanthomonas theicola; assembly: GCF_014236795.1. Lineage (NCBI taxonomy): Bacteria > Pseudomonadati > Pseudomonadota > Gammaproteobacteria > Lysobacterales > Lysobacteraceae > Xanthomonas > Xanthomonas theicola. The sequence goes on from NZ_CP049017.1 coordinate 1,330,506, forward strand.
GCTGAAACGCAGCCAGCCGCGCGGGCCGGCCTGCAGTTGTCCGACCGCGCTTTCGGCTTCCTCCAGTTCGCGGGCGATGCGCTGGCAATGCTCATGATAGACGGCGCCCGCCTCGGTCAGCCCGAGCCGGCGCGTGGTCCGGTGCAGCAGGCGCGCACCCAGGCGCGCCTCCAGGTCCTGGACCTTGCGGCTGACGGTGGTCTTGGGCAGGCCGAGCGCGTTGGCCGCGGCGATGAAGCTGCCTTGCTCGACCACCTTGACGAAGATCAGGGTGTCGTTCAGATCGTGGGTCATGGCGGGTTCCTGTGGTATAGGGAAATTGGACCGGTGGCGGGATGATTATTCCCCTTAATTCGGACTAATCAAGTGCGGCTTTGGCGCCTAACCTGTTGAGCATTCGCCGCTACCCAGGCCACTCCCGATGCTGTTGCGCACGCTGTTCCAACGTCTCGGTGGCATCCGCCGCCCGGATCGGGCCCATGTTACGCTCATGGCCGCGCTGGAAGCCGGCCAATTGAAGGCTTTCCGCGAATTCACCCCGCCTCCGCGCCGTCAGGGCGGCAGCGTCATGCGGCTCGGCCAGCGCGCCGGCGATCGGCTGGATCGCATTGCGATTGTCCCGTTTGCGGGAGTAAAAGTCCCGTGAGCGGGACGTTGGATCCCGAGATCCTGGTGCTCGGCGGCACCGGCCACATCGGCCGCGGGGTGGTGCGCGCGCTGCTCGAGGCCGGCAGTCCGGTGCTGGCGGTGGCACGCGATCGCGGCCGGCTGCGTGCGTTGCGCGCCCGCTACGGCGACGAACCGGCGCTGGACGTGCTGCAGGGCTCGGTCGGCAACGATGCCGGCGCCGCGGCACTGGCGGCGGCGCTGGCGCAGCGGCCGCGGCCATTGGCCGGCGTGGTCGCCAGTCTCGGCAGCCCGCCACGGTCCGGGCGCCTGCTGGATCAACCGCTGGCCGCACTGCGCCGGCGCCTGGAGGCCGACCTGCTGCCGCAACTGGCGGCCGCGCGGCATCTGCTGCCGCTGCTGGCACGGGCCGAGCGCGGCGGCCGCTACCTGCTGCTCGGCAACCCCTGCGCGCTACGCGCCTGGGCCGGGCACGGCGAGAGTTCGGTCGCCGCGGCCGCGATCCGCATGCTCGCCCAGGTTCTGCACGAAGAAGCCAAGCCGCTCGGCGTGCGCGTGCAACTGCTGTCGCTGACCCATCCGGTGTGCCGCACCGAGGCCGGCGCTGACGACTGCCCGGAATGGTTCACCACGCTCGGCGTGGGCCGGGCAGCGGTGTCGCTGCTGGCCGAGGGCGGCGTGCCCGGCCAGGCCGTGGTCGACATCGACAAACACCGGCACGCGCATCCACGCACCTCGTTGATGACCGCATCGCATTTTTTTTCCTCCACTCATGAGGTCTCTCCATGAACCCGATTCCAATGTCGTTCCACTCCACGTCGCGTACCTTGCGCCCGCTGGCGATCGCGTTGCTGGCCGCGGCCCTGGCGGCCTGCGGCGGCAAGGCCGGCGAACAGGGCCCGCCGCCGCCGCCCGCGGTCGGCGTCGCGCCTGCGTTGCAGAAGGAAATCAGCCAGTGGGACGAGTTCAGCGGCAGCGTCGAGGCGGTCGAGCATGTCGACCTGCGGCCGCGCGTGTCCGGCTATATCGACAAGGTCAACTACGTCGAAGGTCAGGAAGTGAAGAAGGGCGAGGTGCTGTTCACCATCGACGCGCGCAGCTACCGCGCCGAACTGGCGCGAGCCGATGCCGAACTGGCGCGGGCGCGGACCCAGTCCAAGCTCAGCGGCAGCGAGGCGGCGCGCGCCAAGAAGCTGTCCGACCAGCAGGCCATCTCCGTCGAGTCGTGGGAGCAGCGCCACGCCGCCGCCGACCAGGCCGAGGCCGACGTGCTCGCCGCGCAGGCCGCGGTGGACGCCGCGCGCCTGAATCTGCAATGGACCCAGGTACGCGCGCCGATCGACGGCCATGCCGGCCGCGCCCTGGTCACCGCCGGCAACCTGGTCAGCGCCGGCGACAGCGCCAGCGTGCTGACCACGCTGGTGTCGCTGGACAAGGTGTACGTGTACTTCGATGCCGACGAAGGCACCTTCCTGCGCTACGCGCAGATGGCGCGCAAGGGCGAGCGGCCGAGCGAGCGCGACGGACAGCTGCCGGTGCAGGTCGGCCTGGTCGGCGAGGACGGTTTCCCGCATGCCGGCAAGGTCGATTTCCTCGACAACCAGATCACCCGCAGCACCGGCACCATCCGCGTCCGCGCCGTGCTCGACAACGCCGAGCGCAATTTCACCCCGGGCCTGTTCGCGCGCGTGCGCCTGCTCGGCAGCGGCCGCTTCAACGCGCTGCTGATCGACGACAAGTCGGTGCTGACCGACCAGGACCGCAAGTACGTCTACGTCGTCGACAAGGACGGCAAGGCGCAGCGCCGCGACGTGCAACTGGGGCGCAGCGCCGAGGGCCTGCGCATCGTGCAGGGCGGGCTCAACCCCGGCGACCGGGTCATCGTCGACGGGGTGCAGAAAGTGTTCATGCCCGGCATGCCGGTGCAGGCCAAGCCTGTGGCCCTGGCCACGGCTTCGCCGGCGGCCGCGCGCAAGGCCGTCGCCCTCGACTGAGTCGCCCCCGACTGACGCCAGGGCGCGCACAGCGTCGTAGACCGGTCGCGCTGGCGACCGGTGCTTGCCAAGCCGGGCCACCGCGGTGGTCCGCGCCGCCGCCGCGTTGCCCGCGTTCCTGTTCGGCCACCCGTTCCACCTGTTTCCAGGACCACCACCCATGGACTTTTCCAGATTCTTCATCGACCGGCCGATCTTCGCGGCCGTGCTGTCGATCGTCATCTTCGCCGCGGGCCTGATCGCCATCCCGATGCTGCCCATCGGCGAATACCCCGACGTGGTGCCGCCTTCGGTGGTGGTGCGCACGGTGTATCCGGGCGCCAATCCCAAGGTCATCGCCGAGACCGTCGCCACGCCGTTGGAGGAGGCGATCAACGGCGTCGAGAACATGATGTACATCAAGTCGGTGGCCGGCTCCGACGGCGTGCTGCAGATGACCATCACCTTCCGCCCCGGCACCGATCCGGACGACGCGGCGGTCAAGGTGCAGAACCGCGTCGCCCAGGCGCAGGCGCGCCTGCCCGAGGACGTGCGCCGGCAAGGCGTGACCACGCAGAAGCAATCGCCGACCTTCCTGATGGTGGTGCACCTGACCTCGCCGAAGGGCAAGTACGACACGCTGTACCTGCGCAACTACGCGCGCCTGCACGTCAAGGACGCGCTGGCGCGGATCCAGGGCGTGGGCGATGCGCAGGTGTTCGGCGGCGGCGACTACGCGATGCGCGCCTGGCTGGATCCGGAGCGCATCGCCGCGCGCGGGCTCACCGCCAGCGACGTGGTCGGCGCGATGCGCGAGCAGAACGTGCAGGTCTCGGCCGGCCAGCTCGGCGCCGAGCCGATGCCCGAGAGCAAGTTCCTGACCCTGATCAACGCGCAGGGCCGCCTGCGCACCGAACAGGAGTTCGGCGACATCGTGCTCAAGGTCGGCGCCGACGGCCAGACCGTGCGCCTGGCCGACGTCGCGCGCCTGCAGCTGGGCGCCGGCGACTACACCTTGCGCGCGCAGCTGGACGGCAAGAACGCGGTCGGCATCGGCATCTTCCAGGCGCCTGGCGCCAATGCGCTGCAGATCCGCGACCAGGTGATCGCCAAGATGGACGAACTCACCAAGCAGTTCCCCGACGACGTGAAGTACGAGGCGGTCTACGACACCACCATCTTCGTGCGCGACTCGATCACCGCCGTGGTGCACACCCTGCTGGAGGCGGTGCTGCTGGTGGTGCTGGTGGTGATCCTGTTCCTGCAGACCTGGCGCGCCTCGATCATTCCGCTGATCGCGGTGCCGGTGTCGGTGGTGGGCACCTTCGCCGCGCTGTACGTGCTGGGCTTCTCGATCAACACGCTGACCCTGTTCGGGCTGGTGCTGGCGATCGGCATCGTGGTGGACGACGCGATCGTGGTGGTGGAGAACGTCGAGCGCAACATCGAGGAAGGCCTGACCCCGCTGGCCGCCGCGCACCAGGCCATGCGCGAGGTGTCCGGTCCGATCATCGCGATCGCGCTGGTGCTGTGCGCGGTGTTCGTGCCGATGGCGTTCCTGTCCGGCGTGACCGGCCAGTTCTACAAGCAGTTCGCGGTGACCATCGCCATTTCCACGGTGATTTCGGCGATCAACTCGCTGACCCTGTCGCCGGCGCTGGCCGCGCTGCTGCTGAAGGCGCACGACGCGCCCAAGGACGGCCCGTCGCGGGTGATGGACCGCCTGTTCGGCGGCTGGCTGTTCCGCCCGTTCAACCGCTTCTTCAACCGCAGCTCGCACCGCTACCAGGGCGCGGTCTCGCGCATCCTCGGCCGGCGCGGCGCAGTGTTCGCGGTCTACCTCGTGCTGCTGCTGGTCACCGGGGTGATGTTCAAGGCGGTGCCGGCCGGCTTCATCCCGACCCAGGACAAGATGTACCTGATCGCCGGCGTGAAGCTGCCCGAAGGCGCCTCGCTCGAGCGCACCGACGCGTTGCTGCGCAAGGTCGCCACCATCGCCATGCAGACCGACGGCGTGGCGCATTCGATCTCCTTCCCCGGCCTCAACGCGCTGCAGTTCACCAACACCCCCAATACCGGCGTGGTGTTCCTGACCCTGAAGCCGTTCGCCGAGCGCCAGCGCAGCGCGCTGGAGATCAACGCCGAGATCAACCAGCGCATCTCGCAGCTGGGCGAAGGCATGGCGTTCGCGTTCATGCCGCCGCCGATCCTGGGCCTGGGCAACGGCAACGGCTACCAGTTGTTCATCGAGGACCGCGCCAACCTGGGCTACGGCGCGCTGCAGAACGCGGTCAATGCGATGCAAGGCGCGGTGGCGCAGACCCCGGGCATGAGTTTCCCGATCGGCACCTACCAGGCCAACGTACCGCAGCTGGACGCCGAGGTGGACCGGGTCAAGGCCAAGGCGCAGGGCGTGGCCCTGACCGATCTGTTCGACACCTTGCAGACCTATCTCGGCTCGACCTACGTCAACGACTTCAACCAGTTCGGCCGCACCTGGCAGGTGATCGCCCAGGCCGACGCGCCGTTCCGCGAGAACGTCGAGGACATCGCGCGGCTGCGCACCCGCAACGCGGCCGGCGACATGGTGCCGATCGGCGCGATGGTGACGATCAAGCAGAGCTACGGCCCGGACCCGGTGCTGCGCTACAACGGCTATCCGGCCGCCGACTTGGCCGGCGAGGCCGATGCGCGCATGCTGTCCTCGGCCGAAGCGATGGCCAAGCTCACCCAGATCGCCAAGCAGGTGCTGCCCAACGGCATGGAGATCGAATGGACCGACCTGAGCTACCAGCAGGCGACCCAGGGCAACGCAGCGATGGTGGTGTTCCCGCTGGCGGTGCTGCTGGCGTTCCTGGTGCTGGCCGCGCTGTACGAAAGCTGGACGCTGCCGCTGGCGGTGATCCTGATTGTGCCGATGACGCTGCTGTCGGCGCTGTTCGGGGTGTGGCTGAGCGGCGGCGACAACAACGTGTTCGTGCAGGTCGGCCTGGTGGTGCTGATGGGCCTGGCGTGCAAGAACGCGATCCTGATCGTCGAGTTCGCCCGCGAACTGGAGCTGCAGGGCAAGGGCATCGTGGAATCGGCGCTGCAGGCCTGCCGCCTGCGCCTGCGTCCGATCGTGATGACCTCGATCGCGTTCATCGCCGGCACCGTGCCGCTGGTGTTCTCGCACGGCGCCGGCGCGGAAGTGCGCTCGGCCACCGGCATCACCGTGTTCGCCGGCATGCTCGGGGTGACCTTGTTCGGCCTGTTCCTCACCCCCGTGTTCTACGTCGCCCTGCGCAAGCTGGCCGGGCGTCCGCTGGTGTCGCATGCGCCGGCGCACGCCGCCGATGCGTCGACCCACGCCTGATCCGTCCATTCCTTCATCGTCCATTCCCTCATCCAAGGAAATCCGCATGACCACGACCCAGAAAATCGCCCTCGTCACCGGCGCCACCCGCGGCATCGGCCTGCACACCGTGCGCCAGCTGGCCGAGGCCGGCGTGCACACGCTGCTGGCCGGCCGCGATACCACCCGCGCCACCGCCGCCGCCCTGGAACTGCAGGGCGAGGGCCTGCCGGTGGAGGCGCTGACCCTGGACGTCACCGACGCCGCCAGCATCGCCGCCGCCGTGGCCGCCGTGCAGGCGCGCCACGGCCGGCTCGACATCCTGGTCAACAACGCCGGCATCCTGCTCGACGACCTCAAGCTGGCGGTCTCGCAGCAGAGCCTGGAGACCTGGCGCAGCACCTTCGACACCAACGTGTTCGGCCTGATTGCGGTGACCCAGGCGTTCTTGCCGCTGCTGCGCGCCGCGCCGGCCGCGCGCATCGTCAACGTGTCCAGCCTGCTCGGCTCGGTCACGCTGCACAGCCAGCCGGGCTCGCCGATCTACGACTTCAAGGTGCCGGCCTACAACGTGTCCAAGAGCGCGGTGAACGCGTGGACCGTGCAGCTGGCCTACGAACTGCGCGACACCCCGATCAAGGTCAACACCATCCACCCCGGCTACGTGAAGACCGACATGAACGCCGGCGAGGGCGAACTGGAGGTGGCCGACGGCGCGCGCAGCAGCGTGATGATGGCGCTGCTCGACGCCGACGGCCCGACCGGCAGCTACACCCATGTGGGCCAGGTGCTGCCATGGTGATCCGTCCCGCGATCGGCGCGCTGGCGTTGGCGCTGCTCAGCGCCTGCGCCAGCGTCGGCCCCAACTACCGCGCGCCCGAACCGGCGCCGGTGACCCTGCAAGGCGCGGCGGCGCCGGTGTTCGCCACCACCTCGCCGGTGGCGTCGTGGTGGGCGCAGTTCGACGACCCGGTGCTGGAGCAACTGGTGCACCAGAGCCTGACCGCCAACCTCGACCTGCGCATCGCCTTGTCGCGCGTGCACCAGGCGCGCGCGGCCTTCGCCGAACGGCGCCTGGACCAGGCGCCGCACGTCACCGCCAACGGCGACTACAGCCGCGGCAAGGCGCCGGATGCCGACGCCGGCGGCGCGCGCGTGCTGACCGAGAGCTACAGCCTGGGCTTCGATGCCGGCTGGGAACTGGACCTGTTCGGACGCCAGCGCCGCGCCAGCGAAGCGGCGCGCGCGGACCTGGAGGCCGAGCAGGCCGGCATGGCCGATGCGCAGGTGACCGTGGCCGCGGAAGTGGCGCGCAACTACTTCGAACTGCGCGGCGCGCAGAAACGCATCGCGGTGGCGCGCACCACGCTGGACAACCTGCGCGACACCCAGCGCCTGACCGAGACCCGCTGGCAACTGGGTGCCGGTAGCGAACTGGACGTGCAGAGCAGCCGCGCCCGGCTGAAGGCGATCGAGGCCGACATCCCGTTGCTGGAAGTCAGCGAGGCGCAGGCCCGGCATCGTCTGGCGGTGCTGCTGGGACGCACGCCCGGCGCGCTGGACGCGATGCTGGCGCCACGTGCCATGCCGGCCTACGCCCGCGAGTTGCCGCTCGGCGATACCACCCAGCTGCTGCGCCGTCGCCCCGACGTGCGCATCGCCGAGCGCCGGCTGGCGGCGGCGACGGCGCGGGTCGGCGTGGCCACGGCCGACCTGTTCCCACGGATCAGCTTCAGCGGCTTCGTCGGCTTCCTGTCCGGCGATGCCGGCTCGCTGCTGCAAGGCAGCAGCAAGGCTTGGTCGCTGAGCCCGTCGATCACCTGGGCCGCGTTCGACTTCGGCACCGTGCGGGCGCGCTTGCGCGCGAGCGAGGCGCAGGCCGACGGTGCCGCCGCCGACTACGAGAAGGCGGTACTCGGTGCGCTGGAAGACACCGAGAACGCACTGACCGCCTACGCCAAGCAGCAGGCGCGGCTGGCGATCGTGGCCGAGCAGGCGCAGGCGGCGCAGCGCGCCGAAGCGTTGGCGCAGATCCGCTACCGCGAGGGCTCGGAGGACTTCCTGACCCTGCTCGACACCCAGCGTACCCAACTGGCCGCCGACGACGCCCTTGCCGATGCGCAGGCGGCGGTCAACATCGGCGTAGTGCGGGTGTACAAGGCGCTCGGCGGCTGGGGCCAGGACGCGGTGCTGCCGCAGGAGGTGGCGCTGGCGCCATCGCCGCCGGTTGCGCGCTGACGGACGGCACGGGCACTGCGGCACCCGGCTGCTGGCGGCCGCGCGCCCACCGGCTCAGGGCTGGCGCGCGGGCAACGCGGTCGATCAGTCCTGGGTCAGGTCGTCGGCGACCACGTCGTTGTCGCGGCCGCCGTTCTTGGCCTGGTACAGCGCCGTGTCCGCGCGCGAGAACCAATCCTGCCAGTGCTGCTCGTCGCACAGCATGGCCGCACCGAGGGACACGGTAATGTTGCCGTTGGGGCCGCGCAACGCCTCGCGCGCGGCCTGGTGCAGGCGCTTGCTGAACGCGGCCAGTTCGCTGCGCGATTGCAGCCGCGCCACCACCACGAATTCCTCGCCGCCGAAACGGAACACCTCGTCCGGCGCCCGTACCTCGAAGCGCAGCCGCGCGGCCAGTTCGGTCAGAGTACGGTCGCCGGCGGCATGCCCGTAGAAGTCGTTGGCCTCCTTGAAGTGATCGATGTCGAGGACGATCAACCCATGCCGGCGAGTCTTGCGGCGCAGGTCGGCCACGCGCTGCGACAGGCTCCGTTCCAGCATGCGCCGGTTCGGCAGCCCGGTCAGCGCGTCGTGCGAGGCTAAACCAACCTGAGAGTTCCCCCGGCTCTGCCGGGGAGGCAGTAGAAGTTTGACGTATCCGGGAGTCTGGACCGGCCAGCCTTTCGTAGACATCCGGACGCCATAATTGATGGCAATGACCGAGGTGTTTATGGGCAACAGCAAGCAGTACACGGATGAGTTCCGGGCCGAGGCGGTGAAGCAGGTGATCGAACGCGGCTTCACGGTGGTGGATGTGGCCTCCCGAATCGGGATTCCCAAGCACACGCTATACGGGTGGGTGCAGGCCGCCAGGAAGATGGCGCCGGCAGCCGGCGCTGCAGCGGCGTCGACCGACTCAGCGGAGATTCGCCGGCTCAAGGCCGAACTGAGGCGGGTAACCGAGGAGCGCGACATCCTAGAAAAAGCCGCCGCGTACTTTGCCAAGGGGTAAGGGCGAAGTACGCGTTCATGCGTGCGCACGTCCGGGAGTTTCGTCTGGCGACGATGTGCCGGGTGCTGGGCGTGCATCGCAGTGGTTACTAGGCCTGGCTGCGCAACGGCACCAGCGTCCGCGAACGCGAGGACCAGCGCTTGCTGGGCCTGATCAAGCACCACTGGCTGGCCAGCGGCGCGGTGTACGGCTATCGCAAGCTCACCCTGGATCTGCGTGAGGCCGGCGAGCGTTGCAGCCGTCACCGGGTGCGGCGCTTGATGAAGGCCGAAGGCTTGCGAGCGCAGGTTGGCTACGGCAGCAAGCCGCGTTAGCGGGGAGGTCCGGTCGGCGTGGTGGCGAATGTGCTCAACCGGGACTTCATTCCGCAGGCCCCGAACAAGGTCTGGGTCACGGACATCACCTATCTCCGCACCTACGAGGGCTGGCTGTTCTTGGCAGCGGTAATGGAGCTGTATTGGCGCCAGATCGTGGGTTGGGCAACCGCTTCGACAATGACCAGCGATCTGGTGCTGCAGGCACTGGTGGCAGCGGCGTGGCGGCGCAAGCCCGGTCCTGGCGTGATGGTGCACTCCGACCAGGGCTGGCAGTTCACCAGCAGCGATTGGCAGTCGTTCCTGAAGGCGCACCGGATGGTGCCGAGCATGAGCCGACGCGGGAACTGCCATGACAACGCCGTGGCCGAGAGCTTCTTCAGCGTCTTGAAGAAGGAACGTATCAAGCGTCGGATCTACCCGACACGCGCCATGGCGGCATCGGACGTGTTCGACTATATCGAGATGTTCTACAACCCGATCCGCCGGCATGGTTCCGCTGGCGGCGTGTCACCGGTAGAGTTTGAAAGGCGCTACGCGCAGAGCGGCGACTGAGTGTCTACGGAAATCTGGCCGGTCCAGTGGGCTATATCAAGGGCAAGAGCGCCATCCACCTAGCGCGGGTGTATGGGGAGCGGAAGCGGAACTTTGTAGGGCAGAGCTTCTGGGCGCGAGGTTACTTCGTTACGAGGGTAGGTCGGGATGAAGGGTTGATCGGGGCATACATCCAGAACCAAGAGGCGGAAGATCGGCGCTTGGACCAATTGCAGTTGCCGAGGTAGTCGGCCACCTTCAGGTGGCCCTAACAAGGGAGGCGCGTAGCGCTCCCGCAGCCGCTTTGAGCGGCTCACATCTCTAAAGCCCCCGGCTTTGCCGGGGGATATTTACTCTGCGGATCACGTATCAGGCCACGAAAGTCCTTGCCAATGAACGTGATGTCGATGCTGTCATTGTCAACGGTCGGCACGGAGGAATTGATCCCCGCTTGCGCCGCCAATGCGCCGACAAAGGCCCGGTTGAATTGTTCTTTGCGCGCAGTGATATGCATCGACGTGGACACGCCCCCGTTACGCTTAGTGCCGATGACCGACAGCGAGCTATTCCGTAGCACCGCCGACGTCCCCCCGCTTTCAGTAGCGGGGCTCTTTAGAGTCCGGGTTTCATCGTAGCGGCTTTGGCCGCTAGCTGTTGGGCATAGGCGGCCGGGGTCAGGCCGCCCAAGATCTTCTTCGGTCGCTCCTCGTTATATTCCCGTCGCCAGGTCTCGATCTCGGTGCGGGCGTGCAGCAGCCTCGGGAACCAGTGCTCGTTGAGGCATTCGTCGCGCAGGCGGCCGTTGAAGCTCTCGATGTAGGCGTTCTGGTTCGGCTTGCCTGGCTGGATCAAGCGCAGCTGCACACCGCGCTCGTGGGCCCACGTCACCATCGTCTTGCCGCAGAACTCCTTGCCGTTGTCGGTGCGGATCACCTGCGGCAGACCCCGTGTCAGCGCCAGCCGATCCAGCACCCGGGCCACGCCGTGGCCGGAGATGGCCCGCTCCACCTCGATCGCCACCGCCTCGTGCGTGGCATCGTCGACGATGGTCAGGGCCTTGAGCACCCGGCCCTCGGCGGTGCGGTCGAACACGAAGTCCATCGACCGGACCTGGTTGGCGGTTCCAGGCCGAAGCAACGGTTGGCGCTCGCCCAGCAGCACCTTCTTCCGCTTGCGCCGGCGCACCTGCAACCTGGCCTCCTGATACAGCCGTTCCACCCGCTTGTAGTTCACCGGCCACTGCTCCTGCCGCAGCTTCAGATAGATCATCCCGACGCCGTAGCGCTTGTGCTGCTGCGCTAGCGCCAGGATCCGCTCGCGCAGCTCGACGTTGCGATCCGGACGTGGGACGTAGCGCAGCGCGCTGGCGCTCATCCGCACCACGGCCAGCGCCCGCCGCTCAGGGAGCCCGCGCTCCATCAGGTGCCGCACCAGCATCCTGCGCGCCGGTGCGGTCACCACTTTTTTCGCAGGGCGTCCTTGATGACGTCGTTCTCGAACAGCTGCTCGGCCAGCAGCTTCTTCAGCCGCGTGTTCTCCGCCTCCAGCTCCTTGAGCCGCTTGGCCTCCGGCACGCTCATGCCGCCGAACTTGCTGCGCCACAGGTAGTAGGAGGCCTCGCTGAACCCGTGCCGCCGGCACAGGTCCTTCACCGCCACGCCGGCTTCGGCCTCACGCAGGAAGCCGATGATCTGCTCTTCGGAAAAGCGCTTCTTCACGTCCAATCTCCGTCTCGTTGGGGATTAGACTCCAAATCGCCGTGCTACTCAAAACCGGGGGGACGTCGGACGTCGCAAGATCGAGCGCTGCCATGCGCTGACCACCGCGGAGAAGGTGCGCACCTGGTTCAACCAGATGTTTCGCTACGCAATGGTGGAGAAGGGCCTGCCTGCGAACCCTGCCAGCGATCTGGACATCGTGGCCGTGCCGAAGCCTCCAGTGAGCCATAACCCGTTCCTGCGCATGGAGGAGTTGCCCGCGTTCCTGCGGACATTGCGTAAGTACCGTGGCTTCAAGACCACGCGCCAGGGCATTCAATTGCTGTTCCTGACCGGCGTTCGAACGGCTGAGTTGCGCTCGGCGGTGCCAGAGCAGTTCGATCTGGAACGAGGCCTTTGGACCTGGCAACGCTGTGACAGACAGACACGCAGGCGCTGGCGGGCGCTTCGGCCGAAATCTTCGGCCGAAATCAATGCCTGGTGCGCCCAGGCGGGTGTGGGCGATGCGGCCGAACGCAAGGCGCTCAGCGACAAGCAGGACAAGTTGGCCGCCTCGCTCGCCGCCGTGTCCAAAGTTTGCAGCGCGGAGGCGGGTGTCAGTCCGCCGGCCGCCAATCCGGCCATCGGAACCTGTCGCACGCAGGCCCAGCCGCCGCCTGCACCGGTTCCGGCTCCCAGTGGCGCCCACGCGCCCGCTTGGGGGGGCGCGAAGGGCGCCGGCGAGCCCCACTACCGCCTGCCCAGTGGACGGATTCTGACCACGCAGCGGGCCGGCGAGTTCTGGCTGCTGGATGCGTCCGATGGCACCCGCATCCAGGTGCGCCAGAGTCCATGGCGCGAGAGCCGGAGCGTGTCCGCCATTGCAGCTGTCGCGGCCCAGGTGGATGCCCATCGTGTCCACATCGATGTCGATGGGCGTGTTCTGATCGACGGCAAGCCGGTCGCCTGGCAGCGCAAGTTCGTGCAGTACCCCATCGGCCGCGATACGGCCTTGGGGCTTTGGGGCAATGGCCGGCTCCATCCCATCACCATCGGCCCGGGCGAGAGCCGCACTTACCGCATCGATGCCAATCGCGGCAACAAAACGGTCTACCTGCATGTCTATACGCACGACCTATCATGCCTGGGCGAGTCGGATTTCGACGGCGCCACGCCAGGCTTGCAGGTCTTCAACACCAAAGGCGTCGCCGTCTCCAAAGCGGTCGAGATCTGCAGCGACACCATGAGCGACAACGTGGAACCTGGCGACTACTACCTGGTAGTGCAGGGTGCCAATACGTGCGATCCAGTGGCCTTCAAAGTGGACGCATTTGCATACTGACTGCATCGCCGGTGCCGCGTCTGCTCCAGTGGATTCATGCAAATGTCTGAAGCCGCTGCGGTCGCTGCATCGCTCCCGCCTGTGACATAGCCTAGTATTTGGTGTGTTTGTATCCGTGGGTATCGCCAGCGTTGGTTTTTGTCCAAGTATCCCTGAGGCAGTGCATGCAGTTCTTCGTCCCTCCCCGTGAATACTTCTTTCGCCCCCTCACTCACGACAACCGTGAGCTGTGCGCTGCCGTGCTGCGCGCCCTGCACGAGCGGGTGCACGGAGCCAATGCCGACTACGCAGAGGTGCTGACCCGCGAACTGGTGCTGGAGGTGATTCAACATGCACTGGCCAATCCCGTGCTGCGCGGTCTGGCCTTCGAAGCCGGGCAGACTGTACGTGCCGAAGAAGAGCGTGCCTACGCAAGCGACCTGCTGCGCAAGCTCAAGGAACACGGCTGGCTGGAGGATTACCGCGACCCGATCGATCTGCGGCCCACGCTCAAACTGAGCCGGGCTGGCAAGGCCTTCAGCGAGACCTTTGCCAACCTTGATGACTCCCGCGCCAAGACGCGCCAGCGAAACATGCGCTCGGCCCGCAAAGCGCTGGCGGCGTTCATCGCCGCCCGAGATGCCGATGAACTGCTGGACGCCCATGAGTTCGCTAGCCGCGTAGTGCAGGACCTGCAGGACGACATCGAGTATTTCCGCCACTTGATCCAGAGCCTGACGCGAGAAGCTCTGGCGCAGAAGGTGGCCTGGAACGAGTTTAATGATTTCATCGAGAAGCGCTTTGCGCGGGAGTACGCCGTGCGCCTGGTGGCCGATTCGGCGGAGCGCCATCGCGGCCAGATCAGCGAGGCTTTGGAAGAGGTGCGAGCCCTCGACGGCGAGCAACGCGACGGGGTGGACGCTCATCTGCTGCAGCGCGCACCCTGGCTTGAACACACTGCGCAGGGCCGCAGCCCGATGCTGTGGCTCGCGGACCGCATCGAGAGCATGGTCGAAGCCGCCTGCAGCTTGAAGTTGCCCATGTTGCGCTCGGAGATGAACAACTACGCGCGCCGCTTCACCAGCTTGCTGAGACAAGCGCTGTCCCTGGACTATGGTGCCGAATCCGCCCTGGGCCGCACCATGGCCTGGCTGAAGGAGAAACCGGAGCCCGCCCGCGAGGGACTGCTCGACGCGCTGGCTCAGCGACTGGCTACCAGTGAGATCCGTCTGCCCGGCGGCGTGTTGCGCTGGACATTGCGCGACCGTGAGACCGAAGCCCCTGCGCAGGCTGCGCTGGTAGTGGACGAGACCAGCCGTCTGAACGCGCTGCTGCGCCGGGCTGAAGCCGAAGCTTTTGCCTTCAGCGATCAACAGGTGCTGCAAGGCCTGATACCCCACCTGCAGAGAGGACCGATCACACTGGCGGCGCTGCCGGTGGATACGGCCGAGGGCGCAGTGCGTGTTCTGCATGCCGTGGGCGCAGCGCGTTCGGCCGAAGGGCGCCGCCTCTTGCAGGCTCGAAAGACGACCAGACAAGTGAGCACGCCTTACTTTCAGGCAGATGACTATGAGTTGCGCATCGAACCGACGGATGGAATCGATGTAATGACCGACCATGCAGGTAGGGGGCACTGAACACATGCTGCAATCCGTGGCCCAGTACCTCGAACAGCGGTTGGCGAGCGAGGGCGGCGCTAACCTCAAGCCCGCACGCTTCGCCGAATTGGTTGGGCGACTTTTGGCCAGTGGCGTGGTGTGGCGTGAGCTCTCCCGGCCAGAGGCCGCGCTGTATGACGATGCCATCCAGTGCGAGCAACTGCTGCGCGAGTGGTTCGCCTGCATAGGATTCGTTTTGGTCCACGACAGCGACGCGCGCCTGCTGCGGCTTTATCCCCCTGGGGAAGGTGGAGGCGATGACGAGGAAGACGGCGTGCGCCGCCTGCGCGCCCGCCTGTCGCGCGATTTCGTGGCCGCTGTGATCGCTCTGCGCTTTCTCTACACCGAGGCGCTGACTGGACGACGTCCACTGGTGGACGAACGACTGGCCATCAGCCTGGAGGAACTTTCACAAGCGGTGGTGTCGCTGTTGGCGCACAAGCTGCCCAACGCCGCCAGTGAACGCATGGTCCTGCTGCGCGAACTGCGCAAGCACCGCGTGCTCCATTTCGTTGAGGGAGATGACGCCGGAGACATGCAGATGGGCCTGGCCGTGCTGCGGCCGGTGATGAGTTTCGTCAGCGACGAGGCACTGGAGGAGGCTTTGCGGATCGTTGGTCGCCAGCCCACCTCCATGCTCACCGTCGCACCAGCGCCCGAGGACGTCCCATGAGGATCGCCAAGCTGCTCACTTGGCATTGGGGATCGCTGGAGGACCGTGAATGGCACTTCGCCGACGCCGTTTTGCTGACCGGCGAATCGGGGTCGGGCAAGTCCACGCTGCTCGATGCGATCCAGACCGTACTCACAGCCGCGCACCAGCATGTAGTGCAGTTCAACATCGGCCAGGACGAGTCCACGCAGGGCCGGCGTGGCGGCAAGGAGCCGCGCACCTTGGCAGCCTACGCCCTGGGACAGCAGGCCGACGGCGTGTTTCTGCGCAGCCGCTCGACCAGCTATGCCGGCATCGTATTCGAGGCATCCGAACAGGTGGGCGAGCAAGCGGAGTCCTTCACTGCGTTGGTGGGTGTGGAGGCTTTCGAGGATGGCCGGCGCGCCGTCCTGCAGGGTGCGCCGCAGTTCTTCATCGTGCGCCGAGTGCTTTCGCTGGACCATCTGGCTCGCCGCGCGGGGGAGGCGCTCGCCGCAATGCCTTTGCCGCTCAAGGAACTGTACGTGCAGCTCCAGCACCGCCTGCAGGCCAACACCGACAGGTCTGCCGCGGTGGTGCAACGCTTCCCCGACAAGGGCGGCTATCTGCAGCACCTGTATGGCGCGCTGATGGGCAAGACGGCGGTAGGCGAGCACGACGCTACCCGCGCGGCCAAGTCGCTTGTCAAGGCCATGGCTTACAAGGAACTAGGCAATGTCAACGACCTTGTGCGCGACGAGATCTTGGAACCGCACGACTTCAGCAAGGATCTTGACAAGATGCGCGAGCTGATGCGGTCCATCGCCAGCCTGAAGCTGGAGGCCGAGCGCCTGGCGTTGAATCTGGGGCGGCTTGACACCGCCCAGGACAGCGCCGACCAGGTACTGCAAGAGGCTAGGCGATTCGTCACCACCACCATCGCCCATGCCATGCGCACGCGCAGCGAGGCGCACGATGACCTGGCGTCCGTGCTGCGCCAGATCGTTGCGCAGGACAAGAGGCAGGCGCAATTGCAGGAGAAGCTGGCCTCGCTCGACGCTCAGGAAACCCAGTTGCGCGAGCAACTGCGCGGAGTGGACAAGCGCCTGGACGACAGCGACGTAGCACTGGAGAAGCAGGCACTGGAGAACCAAATCCGGCTGCAGTCCGACCAGTTTCGCTTGCACTGGGGGCGTGTACAGGAAGCGGCGCACGGAATCGGCGCAATGGCTGTACAACTCGAACAACTGCTGGCGCTGGACTTGTCGGCCGTACCAACGCTGGCTGCTACGGTAGAAGCCCTGCGTCCTGCCGCGCAGCAGGTCCTCAAGCCCTGGCCAGCGATAGCCCGGGCCTACACACGCGCCGGCGCTCTGGACATGCAGTTGCCTGCCTTCGAACTGGAAGCCTTCGACGTGCAACTGGCCACCTTGCGCCAGGGCATTCACGACCACGATGCCTCGGTGCAAGGTGCGGTGCTGCAAGCCTTGACCGACGTAGGTATGCAGCTAAACCAGTTGAAGGACGACGCCGAGCAGCGTGACGCCGAACTACGCCGCCTGCAGTCGGGTCGAGCGCAAGGTCCGAAGGACGCACATGAAGCGGTGGCGCTGATCGAACGAGAGATTCCCTCTGCCCGTCCCCACTTGCTGGCACAACTGGTGGAGCCCCGCGCAGGTACCCACTGGCAGAACGCCATCGAAGGCTATATGGGGGGGGACCGGTTCGCCATCATCGTCGAGGCTGGTATGGAAGCGCAGTGTGCCCGGCTGGTCAAGCAGTACTACCGCATTCGCTCTCCAAAAGTCGTGCAAGGCCGCAAGGCGATGGAAGACACCGAGGGCCGCCAATTGGAAGCGCGTGCCGTGCTGCATGAGTTGATCTGCCAGCACCCGGTGGCTCACGCCTTCTTGCTCGCACAGTATGGTCGCGTACGCAAAGTGGACACCGAAGACGAGCTGGCTCGTACCCCTCAGGGGCTGATGGAAGAAGGATTGGGCAGCCGGGGCTACGGCATGTTTGCATGTCGCGCACCCGATGGAGAACTGGCATTCGGCGAGGCCGCGCGCCGGCGACGGCGGCAATGGTGCGAGGATGAACTCAAGCGCCTGGCATCACAGACGCGGGACCTTGCCGCGCTGCGACAGTCGCTGCTCGCGATTACCCGCATGTTCAACGGCGCCGTATTCACGCCGCTGACGCCGTTGGTGCTCGCTGTATTGGAAAGCCAAGTTCAGCATGCACATGCCGAACAGGCACTCAAGGCGCTGGATCTGTCGGCCATTGATGCGCTGTTGGCAGAGCAAACAGACCTGAAGATCCGCATCGGGAGCGTCACCGGGCAGCGCAATGAAGAGCTGATCCAGGTCGGCGCCACGGGCAAGGAGCTCACGGAACTGCGCCGCCGCGAGAAAAACCTGACCGAACGCCTGCCTGAGCTCGATATCGCCTATGCCAACGCCACGGTGTGGGCCTCGCGCTTTGCGGGTGCCGTGCCCGCGCTGGCCATCGAGTCCCAACTGCTGGCAGAGGCCCAGTCGCTGGCGGCCGAACCGGAAACCAGCCTGGATGCGCTGCGTCAGCGCGTACAGAGCTTGCGCGAAGGACTGCCTCGCACACTGCGAGAACTCGCGCAGGCCGTGGGCGTCTATCTATCGGGTGCGCGCGACGACAGCGAGCGCTTCGCATGGATCGACCCACCGCGCAGCATGGACCGCCTGGAAGAGTTGCTGCCGCTGGTTGAGCGTGCTCGCTCCGCCATTGCCGAGCAGATCCAGCGCCAGCGTGCCATCGGCCTGGCGGACAATGCACGCGCCCTGCGCGATGCCGAAGGCCAGTTCAACCACGTCTTCACTAGCAGCTTTTGCTTCAAGGTGCGCGACGACGTCAAGCAAGGCGCGCTAACGCTGCAGCGCCTCAACCGCCATCTGCAGGACATCCGCTTCGGTAACGACACCTTCAAGCTGGAATGGGATTGGGTGCCTCGCATGCAGAAGGTGCAGGAGTTTTTCGAGGCGGTGGAGCGCGCCGTCGAAGGGTTGGAGCATGATCGGGGCTCCATTTTCACCTCGCCCCGGCTCACCGACGAGCAACGCGCCACCGCGGAGGAAATTCGTTGCCTGCTGCTGGCCAACGACCAGGGGGCCAGCGAACGCGCGTTGCGCGAACTGGCCGACTATCGCAACTATCGGCGCTATGACATTTTGCGCACCAGCCCGGTAGGTACCACACGGTTGTCCACCTGGGGCACGGGCTCGGGCGGAGAGCTGGAAACACCGTTTTACGTGGTGCGCTCGGCTGTGCTGGCCCATGCGCTCGGGCATTTTGGTCGTGACCGCCGCGGGGCGCCCTCCCTGAGGCTGATGCTCAGCGATGAGGCATTCTCCAAGATGGATGAAGCACGCTCGCGCAACGTGCTGCAGTTCCTGTCGCAGACGTTGGGGCTGCAACTCGTGGTGGCCATGCCCACCTCCAAGTCGGGCGCGGTCAAGCCCGAGTTCGACAAGGAGTTCACCTTTTCCAAGGTGATGGCGCGCAGGCCGAGCGGGGAGGGATTCCAGGAACTGTTCATCAGTGAAGTCCAGGAAAAAACGCTCAACCGCCCCGCGCTGGCCAAGTTATGGGGGGCGCATGCCGAGCAGGCCCGCGAGACCGCACGTGCCCATTGGCTGGCAGAGCATCAGCAACAGACGACCATCCAACCTGCCAATTTGCCGGAGAGTGTCCAGACATCCGGCCCGGCGATTAAAGAGGGTGATGATGGTTATACCGAGGGCCGACCCCAGTCCTGATGATGGATACGCCTGAATCCTCCTCGATACCTTATTTGCCGGCGCCTCATCCCTTCCTGCTGCGCTTGGCACGGTTGCTGCTCGCGAAGGCCGAGCGCAGCACGGCCTTGGGACCCGTGCGCCTGCCTTTGGATCGCAAGACCGCACCTGAACTACATGATGCCGTGGATGCCGATCAGATTCAGTTGCTGCGCATGCAACTCGATGATCTATGTGCCACGGGATGGGCGACGTTGCTGCTGGAGGCACCTCGCGCATTCGCCGACTTCAGTGATCGCAAGCCTCGACTGGAACTGTGTGATTTCGACGCCCTTGCGGCGTGGGTCGGTTACACCCCGCAGGCCCAGCGCTGGCGGCAGCAGTGGCGAGATCACTTGGCTGCGCACTGGTCAGCGCATCCGCAGGAGGCGCCTGTCGATCCGGCCGCCGTGCTGGACCACTTGGCCCGCAGCCCGCTGGTTCCGATGGAAGGGCTGCCGCTGGAAGAGGCTACCCGCAGCCTCGCCACGTTGGCCGCGCTATGCCGTTCAGGCCGATCGATGGCCTTGCGTGAGGCATCTGCGCGTGCCTTCCAGGGGCGCTCCAAGGTACTGGACCATCGCGAAGAACTTCTGAGACTACTCGGCTCGACTTCGGGCCAGTTCGCCGAGGTGCCGATTCAGTTGCTGCTGGCGCCTTCTCCCAGGCAAATGGCAGACACCCATGAATGCAAAGCCCGCGCCCTCACTGAGGTTCTGTTTATTGAGAACCTAGTCACCTTCGAGCACATGGCAGATGCGCGTAACTCAGACTGGCAAGATAGCCTGCTGGTTTATGCAGCGGGTTTCCGTGGCAGCGCCCGAAGGTTGCGCTCGCGCGCGGGCTGTCGCCTGTACTTGCGTCAACCTGCGTTCGCAGCGTTGTTGCCAGCGATTGAGGCTTGGCTGTTCGAGCCGCGAGGGAGTGAGCGGAGCGGCTCAACACTGCTGCCCGTGCATTTTTTTGGTGACCTTGACCACTCCGGGATGCAGATCCTCGCCAGCCTTCGCGAGGTCTTTCCCCAGGCAAGGGCCTGGCGACCTGGCTATGCACACCTGTCGTACTTGCTGGCAGCCGGTGGAGGTCACCTGCCAGAGATGGCCGCCAAATCTCAGCAAATAGACCCTGGCCGCACAGGTTGTGCGTATGCGGACGATGAGCTACTTCCCCTGCTGCGCAGTGCGGGGCGCTTCATCGATCAGGAGGCTTTTGATTTCACTGACATCAATGGACTGAGCCGATAACCGCTGCAAATGACGACGCGGTGCTTGTAGACACGCAGAACCGGCGATAGCCTCCATTCCTAGCAACACTGCCGCAGGCAAAAGGATCACCACGGGATGCACGCTGACTGGTAGTGCTAGGTAGGTCACCCAATGACGTCGGGGGTTGCGAAGACACTCAGGAGTTGTAGGATATACGTCAGTGATGTATATCTCTGGAGGGCGTCAACATGCAGGTAGCCAAGTGGGGCAATAGTCTGGCAGTGCGACTGCCTGCGAGCCTTGTGGAGGCCCTGGAACTGCGCGAGGGCGACGACATCGAGATTGTTGTGGACGAGCCGCGCCTTTTCGCGGTGCGTAAAAAGCCAGGTTCGGAAGCTTTGCTGGAACGGTTACGCGCGTTCCGCGGCAAGCTTCCAGCAGATTTCAGGTTCAACCGGGAAGAGGCCAATGGCCGGGGGTAGCGCCAAGATATTCCTCGACAGCAACATGGTGCTCTACCTGCTGTCCGAGGACTCTGCGAAGGCGGACGATGCTGAAAAGCTCCTTCAGCGGCGGCCGATCATCAGCGTGCAGGTACTCAACGAAGTCACGCACGTGTGTGTGCGCAAGCTCAAGATGGGGTGGGGCGAGGTGGGGCAGTTCCTTGCGCTGGTGCGGGAGTTCTGTAAAGTTGTGCCTCTCACGGTCGACGTGCACGACCGGGCTCGGCAGTTGGCCGAGCGGCACCAGCTGTCGTTCTACGATGCCTGCATCATTGCGGCGGCGGCCATCGAAGGCTGTCAGACCCTGTACACGGAAGACATGCACCACGGCCTCATCATCGAAGAAAGCCTTTCGATCCGGAATCCCTTCAACACCTGACCGAACGATTGCAGGTGGGCACCATGATGGCTACCTCTTACTCCAAGCCAACACTGAGCCGTAGGGCTGACCGACATCCCCGAGATCAAGACCGATGAAGGAAAGTTGTACCTGTGCAGTGTGCTCGACTTGCTCAGCCATCTGGTCGTGGGCTGGTCGATGCCTCATCGCCAGGATCGGCAAAGGATGATCGGCGCGGTGCAGATGGCTGTCTGGCAACGCCAGGGCAGCGAGCCGGTGATCCTGCGCTCGGATCGTGGCAGTCAGTTCCGCAGCGGCCACGACCAGGATTACTTGGTGGCCAATGCGCTAGTGTGCTCGATGAGTGCGGTGGGCCACGGCGGTGACAACGCGGCCTGCGAGGGCTTCTTCGGCCAGCTCAAGCGCGAGCGCATCTATCGCATGAAGTACCAAACACTCGATGCAGCCAGGGCCGATGTGTTCGAATACATCGAGCGATTCCACAGCCCAAGGAGGCGGCGAAGGAGCATCCAGCAGGATCTAAGGTTTTCCTCCCTTTCACAACCGGCCGTGATTTCGGGGTAGAACCCCGCATCTACACATCGCGGAAAAGGGCTTGCTTCCACCTGATTACCCACATCACGCATCCAGCGTAGCAATCCGATAGGGCAGCGGTGGAGTGTGGAGGGAGGCGCAGATCAATCGTGGCACCAAGGCGGCCAGGTCGAAGCGTCGGTTGAAGCGATAGCAGAACTCGCTGAGGTAGCGCTGCAGGTACTTTGGGCGCAAGGCGTGATAGGTGCCATGCAAGGCGTTCTTGATGTTGCCCAGGAGGGTGTTGACCCAGATAAGCGCCGGCTCTGTGGGCACTCGCCGGCCGCGGTTGAAGATGGCGGTATGGTGGCATCCGGCCAGGGCCACGCCTGGGAAGCAGCTCAGGCCATCGGAAACAACGCGACTGCCTGGGGCGACATAGCGGCTTGCCCAGCGGGTCAGTTCGGCCTTGCGAAAACCGGCCACCACATCCAGGCGCATGGCGACAGGATGTCCCTGCGCAGAGCACTGAACGGCGGCCACAAACGGGGTCTTGCCCGGACTGCCACGGCCGGCCCCGCCGCCGTGGCGCTCTCCGCCCCAAAAGGCGTCGTCCACCTGTATATCCCCGCTCAACTGATGGGAGGCTTCGCGTTCGACCATGGCTTGCATCAATTTGTGTTTGATCAGCCAGGCGGTGTTGTAGCTCACTCCAAGTTGCCGGCGCAGCGCCAACGCCGAGATGCCGTTCTTGTGCTGGCTGAGGAGGTAGATCGCCAGGAACCAGGTGCGCAACGGCAGCTTGGTATCAGCGAACAAGGTGCCGCGCGTCAAGGAGGTCTGATGTTTGCAGCGATTGCATTGGAGCAGATCGCGGCTGTGCAACTGGCAAGACCGCCGATGTCCACACGCTGGGCAAAAGAAGCCTTGCGGCCACCGTTGTTCAAAGACGGCTTGCCGGCATTGCGCTTCGTTCCCATAGGACCGCAGGAACGCCGGCAGGCTCATGCCCGCCTGGAACTGGATCAGGTTCTTCTTGGCCATCGTCGCATCGCCTCTGTCGAATCAGCGGCTTGCAGCATTGACCAGCCCCGAATCAAGGGATGCGACTGATGGGTAATCAGGTGCTTCCAAGGACCAAGGCGACTTCAACTCGCCGAGCACACCCACACGATTCCGCGATGAGCCCTTTTTGGGCGGCTGCGTCCATGCGCGCCCACGCGGCTTTAAGGAAGGTCTGATCAACGCCGTCAGAGGATGAGGCAATCCAAATCGGCCACGCTGACGGCACTCAGCCCCTTGGTTTTCGCCGTCTCCGGCGCATTTTCGGGGTATTGCCCGGGTGACAGGCACACCCTCCCCACGACAGGCATCAACTGCTTTGGCTTCATCCACGGGTTCGACAGCGCAAACAGCGTCAGCACCTGCGCGGTGTTCTTCGCCAAGCCGCGATAGCGCACCTTGACGTAGCCAAACTGGCGCTTGATCACCCGAAACGGGTGTTCCACCTTCGCTCGCAGGCTGGCCTTGGCATGCTCCCAGCGTCGGGCCCACTTCAATTCGCGCTTGTTGTTGATCTGCTTGAGCTTGGAGGGCTTCTCGGCGATCAGGTAGCGCCGCTTGCGCTTGCTCGTCCTCTCCTCGCGCTTCTCCACCAGGCAGGTGTAACCGCTGTCGCCGCACACCGTGTCCTGCTTGCCGTGCAGCAGCTTGGGCGCCTGCGTGATGTCCGCCGCGTTGGCCGCCGTGCATTCCACGTGGTGCACCAGGCCGGACTCGTCGTCCACCCCGACGTGCGCCTTCATCCCGAAGAAATATTGATTGCCCTTCTTGGTCTGGTGCATCTGCCGATCACGCTCGCCGTCCTGGTTCTTGGTCGAACGGGGCGCGGCAATGATCGTGGCGTCCACGATGGTGCCACCACGCAAGCTCTGGCCCTTGCGCGACAGATGCGCATTGACCCGGTCCAACAGCGTGCGCGCCAA
The DNA here is from genome assembly GCF_014236795.1 of Xanthomonas theicola. Classification (NCBI taxonomy): domain Bacteria; kingdom Pseudomonadati; phylum Pseudomonadota; class Gammaproteobacteria; order Lysobacterales; family Lysobacteraceae; genus Xanthomonas; species Xanthomonas theicola. Next base: position 1,354,200 of record NZ_CP049017.1, read on the forward strand.
ATCGTACTGCTCCAGCAAGTGGCGGCACTTGAGAATCGTGGTCTCCTCCGGCACCTCATCCAGGCCGCCGATCTTCGCGAAACGGCGCATCGACACCGTGTCCTACAGGGCTTCTTCCGCCGACGGATTGCTCCGTGCGTACCATTGCTGCAAAAAGTGGATGCGCCGCATCGTCTCCAGCGGGGACGGCGGCCGCCCCGGCTGGCCCGACTTCGGGTAGTGCGGCTCGATCAGCGCCAGCAGGCCATTCCACGGCACCACCTGATCCATCTGCGCCAGGAACACCTCGCGCCGCGTCTGCTTGCCCTTGCCGTTGTACGCCGCGTCGCCGAAAGAAAACTGCATCGTCGTCATCCCCTTGGGCTCAGTGCGATTGTCGCAGGATCAGCCGGAGTTGTTCAGACCTTCCTTAAGGCGCGTCCGCTACACTTCCCGGTCACCATCGCTTGGGTGTTCCCATGTCCGAAATCCTGGCCCCCATCTCCTTCGGCGAATTGCTCGACAAGATCGCCATCCTGCAGATCAAGTCCGAGCGCATCGGCGATGCGGGCAAGCTGGCCAACGTGCGCGCGGAGCTGTCGGCGCTGGAAAAGACCTGGATGGCGCATCCGACCGCCGGCGGCGACATCGCCCGCCTGCGGGCCGAGCTGAGGGCGGTCAACGAGCGCCTGTGGGCGATTGAGGACGAGATCCGGGCGAAGGAAAAGGCGCAGGCTTTCGATGAGGAGTTCATCAGGCTCGCGCGCAGCGTGTACTACGAGAACGACGAGCGCGCGCGGATCAAGAAGCAGATCAATCTGGCGCTGGGCTCCAGCTACGTCGAAGAGAAGTCCTACCAGGACTACCGTGGCGCCGCATCCTGAGCGGGGGCCGGGCGCGCCGCCGCCTTCCGGCGGTGTCGCCGTGCGGCGGCTGGGCGGGGGCCTGCGGTGGCGTTCGCAGCTAGGGCGCATGCGAGGCGGCGGTGGTCCCGCGCCGCTGCCGGCTCACATGCCGTGGTCGGTGCGGTAGCGCTCGAACGCGGCGATCGCGTCGTCCACGCCGATCAGCGCCATCACCGCGTCGAACTCGATCTTGCTGCCCCATTTCAGCTGCGCGGCCGGCTTGCCGAGGTACTTGCGCGCGGCTGCGTCGTACTTGTCCACGCAGTAGCGGATGTCCGAATAGGGCCCGCTGCGGCGCGGGTTGCTCGCCGCGTGCAGCCCCAGCACCTTGCTGCCCATGGCGTTGGCAATGTGCATCGGGCCGGAGTCGGGGGTCATCACCAGCGCCGCGCGCTGCAGCAGCGCCGGCAGCTGCTTGAGCGTGTCGCGGCCGACCAGGTCCAGCAGCGGCGCGCGCGCGGCCGCGACGATGGCGTCGGCGGTGCTGCGCTCCAGTGCGCTGACGCCCCCGCACAACACCACCCGCCAGCCCTGCGCGGCGGCGTGGTCGGCGACCGCTGCGTAGCGGTCGGGGTACCAGTTGCGGCGCACGTGGCTGGAGCACGCTGAGATCAGCAACGCCGGGCGGCCGTCGTCGGGCCACTGCGCGCGCGCCCAGGCGTGTGCGTCCCTGGGCACCGGCAGGTCCCAGCGTACCTCGGTCTGGCGTAGACCCAGCGGTTCGCAGAAGCTGCCGATCGCGTCGAGCACATGGATGCCGGGGCGGTCCGGGATGCGCTCGTTGACGAACAGGCCGTGCAGGTCCTTGGAGCGGCTGGGGTCGTAGCCGATGCGGCGGCGCGCGCGGATGAACGAGGACAGCACGTTGGCGCGCAGCGCCACCTGCATCTGCAGCAGTGCATCGAAGCCTTGCGGCGGCAGTTCGCGGCGCAGCGCGCGCATGCCGACCACGCCGCTGCGCTTGTCGTAGTCGTGGAAGACGACCCCGGACAGGCCGTCGAGCAGCTTGCGCCCGGCTTTGTCGATGACCCAGTGCAGCGGCGCCGCCTCGGGCCAGGCGCGCTGCAGGGTCCGCACCAGGGGGACCACGTGGGTCACGTCCCCAAGCGCCGATAGGCGCAACAGGCACAGCGAGGGGAGCGTTGCCGGCATGGTGTTGTTAGACTCGTTGAATGGTCGCATTCGACGCCACCGAAGCGCTGACGCCGTACCGCGAGGGCCGCGGCTATGGCGCCATTCTGTTCGACCGCCAACGGTTGCGGCAAGCCGAGCCGGCGTTGTTCTCCGCTGCCCACTGGGCCGAGCGCGCGCGTCCGGTGGACGAGGGCGGCCGTGGCGGCGCCTGGTTCGTCGACGCCCCGTTCGGCACCTGCGTGCTGCGCCAGTACCGGCGCGGCGGCCTGGTCGCCAGGCTCAGTCGCGACCGCTACGTCTGGTCCGGCGCCGACCGCACCCGCAGCTTCGCCGAGTTCCGGCTGATGCGCGTGCTGATCGCGCGCAAGCTGCCGGTGCCGCGGCCGCTGGCCGCCTGCTACCTGCGTCAGGGGCTGCGCTACCGCGCCGCGATCCTGATAGAGCGGCTGGAAGGGGTGCGCTCGCTGGCCGATCGCGCGCATGCCGCCGGGCGCGGTGCGCCGTGGGAGGAGGCCGGGCGGCTGGTCGCGCACTTCCATCGCGCCGGGCTGGATCACGCCGACCTCAACGCGCACAACATCCTGTTCGACGGCAACGGCCGCGGCTGGCTGATCGATTTCGACCGCGGCGTACTGCGCATTCCGGCCACGCGCTGGCGCGAGCGCAACCTCAAGCGCCTGCAACGCTCGCTGCTGAAGCTGCGCGGTGAGCGCAGCGTCGACGAAGTCAACAAGGACTACGCGCGCCTGCGCCGCGCCTACGACCTGGCCTGGAACCGGGGCTACTGATGGCCTGGGCGCTGCGCTTCCAGGGCGTCGGCAACGCTTCGGCGGTGGAGCTGGGCTCGCCGATGGCCACCATCGAGCGCGATGGCGCGCCGTGGCTGAGCATCGATTGCGGCGGCGAGGGCCTGAGCGCCTACCAGGCGCATTACGGGGCGATGCCGCAGGCGCTGTTCGTGACCCATGTGCACCTGGACCACGTGGCCGGGTTCGAGCGGCTGTTCGTGGACGCCTATTTCTCGGCGCGGCGCGGCAAGGTGCGGCTGTACGTGCCGGCGCCGGTGCTGCCGCTGTTGCACCGGCGCGTCGCCGACTACCCGAACGTCCTGGCCGAAGGCGGCGCCAACTTCTGGGACGCGTTCCAGCTGATCGCGGTGGGCGATGCGTTCTGGCACCAGGGGGTGCGCCTGGAGGTGTTCCCGGTGCGCCACCACTGGCCGGAAACCGCCTACGGGCTGCGCCTGCAGGGCGCGCTGGTGTGGAGCGGCGATACCCGGCCGATCCCGGAAATGCTGAGCCGTTATGCCGGCGACGGCGAGCTGGTGGCGCATGACTGCGGCCTTCACGGCAATCCGTCGCATACTGGCGCGGACGACCTGGAGCGGGAATATCCCGCCGAGCTGCTGCAACGCATGATGCTGCACCACTACGCCAGCGCCGAGGATGCCGAGGCCCTGCGCGCGCGCGGCCACCGCGTCGCGCGGCCGGGCGAGTGCGTGGCCCTGGACATGCCGCGCGCGCCGCAGGTGCCGGCGCCATGAGCACGGTGTTGCGCCCGCTGCTGCCGCCTGCTGCGCCGGTGGATCGGTTGGGACGGCCGCTGCGCGACCTGCGCCTGTCGGTGATCGAGGCCTGCAACTTCCGTTGCGGCTACTGCATGCCGGCCGACAAGCTGCCCGAGGACCACGGCCTCGATGCGGCCTCGCGGCTGTCGTTCGAGCAGATCGAGACGCTGGTGCGCGCCTTCGTGCGCAACGGCGTCAGCAAGCTGCGCCTGACCGGCGGCGAGCCGCTGCTGCGCCGCGACCTGCCCGAACTGGTGCGACGGCTGGCGCGCATCCCCGGCCTCGACGACTTGGCCATGACCACCAACGGCTCGCTGCTGGCGCGGCACGCACAGGCCTTGCGCGAGGCCGGATTGCATCGAGTCACGGTGAGCCTGGACGCGATCGACGCGGCGACCTTCCGGCATATGTCCGGCGGCCGCGGCGAGATGGCGCAGGTGCTTGCGGGTATCGACGCGGCGGTGGCCGCCGGTCTGGGGCCGGTCAAGATCAATTGCGTGATCCAGCGCGGCATCAATGACGACCAGGTGCTGCCGCTGCTGGCGCACTTCCGCGGCAGCGGCCAGGTGCTGCGCTTCATCGAGTACATGGACGTGGGCACCTGCAACGCCTGGCGCCGCGAGCGGGTGGTGCCGTCAGCCGAACTGCGCGAGCGTATCGCCGCGCGCTGGCCGCTGCGCGCGCTGGATCCGCACTACGCCGGCGAAGTCGCCGCGCGCCATGCCTTCGTCGACGGTGGCGGCGAGATCGGCTTCGTCAGATCGGTCAGCGCGCCGTTCTGCGGCGACTGCCATCGCGCCCGGGTTTCGGCCGACGGCCAGCTCTATACCTGCCTGTTCGCTGCCGCCGGCACCGACCTGAAACCGGCGTTGGCCGGCGGCGAGGACGCGCTGGCCGAACGCGTGCAGGCGCTGTGGGGCCAGCGCGGCGATCGCTACAGCGAACTGCGTGGCGATGCGCGGGCGGCGCGCGGCAAGCACGTCGAGATGTTCCTGATCGGTGGATGAGCGGCATGGACGAATCGCTGAACAACCGATCCACCAAGGCACGCCGATGTCCGGCAGCGCCTGAGCATGGTGCCGTGGAGCGGCAGCGCAGCCTATGAACAAGAAACCGGCCAAGCACGCCCGCGCGGCGGCGAAAGCGCTGACCCATCTGGATCCGCGCGGGTTGCCGGCGATGGTCGACGTCTCGTCCAAGACCGTCACTGCACGTGTCGCCGTGGCCGAATCGCGGGTGCGCTTTCCCGCCACGGTGGCCGCGCAATTGCGCGCCGATGCGCTGCGCAGCGCCAAGGGCGGCATCGTCGACACGGCGGTGATCGCCGGCACCATGGCGGTCAAGCGCACTCATGAACTGATCCCGTTCTGCCATCCGCTGCCGATCGACGGCTGCCGCTTTACCGTCGACTGGGCCTCGCCGCAGGTGCTGCGCATCGAATGCAGCGTGCGTACCGTGCACCGCACCGGCGTGGAGATGGAGGCGCTGACCGGCGCCAGTGTCGCCGCGCTGACCGTCTACGACATGTGCAAGGCACTGACCCACGCGATGACCATCGGCCCGGTGCGGCTGCTCGGCAAGCGCGGCGGCAAGCGCGACGTCGGGAACGTGGCATGAGCGTGCAGGTGAGCGTGCTGTATTTCGCCAGCCTGCGCGAGGCGGCGGGCATCGAGCACGAACAGGTGCGCACCGCGGCGGCCGACCTGCGCGCGCTGTACGCCGAACTCGACGCGCGGCACGGCCTGCGCTGGCCGCCGCAACGCCTGCGCGTCGCCGTGGACGGCGCCTTCGCCAGTTGGGACGACACGTTGCGGGAGGGCAGCGAAGTGGTGTTCATCCCGCCGGTCTCGGGAGGCTGATCGATGTCCGCTACGCAGCGCTTCCATCTCGCCGACAGCGCCCTGGACATCGCCGCGCTGCGCGCGCCGTTGGCGCATGCGCAGGCCGGCGCCTACGCCAGTTTCGAGGGCTGGGTGCGCGACCACAACGATGGCCGCGCGGTCGACGGCCTGCGCTACGATGCCTACGCGGCGTTGGCCGAGGCCGAAGGCCGGCGTATCGTTGACGAGGCCCTGGACCGCTTCGACATCCTCGACCTGCGTTGCGTACACCGCATCGGCGAGCTGGCGATCGGCGACCTGGCGGTGTGGGTCGGCGTGGTCTCGGCGCATCGCGACGCTGCCTTCGGCGCCTGCCGCTACGTCATCGACGAGGTCAAGGTGCGGGTGCCGATCTGGAAGCACGAGCGCTATCGCGAGGGCGATGCCGGCTGGCTGCATCCGCAGAAGTAGGGCCTGTCGCGACTGCAAAGAGGTGACAGGCGAGCAAGCGCAAGCCCGTGCGATGGGCGCCGAATCGGCCCATGCGGCCGCGCTTCGAGAGGAGGGTGGCGACCCCGCCGGCTGACCTCGGCGCCCGCGTCGATCGATACCGTTGCTGCCTTCCGGCCCTGGCGGGGTTTTCGACCTAGCGTCGCGAGGGGCCGACGGGGCCACCATAGAGACGAAACCGCGCCGTGGCGCGGTTCTCCCTTTGAGTTCTTCCGCCGGCGGCGAAGGAATTCTGCGAGGGAAGCGCAATTCGAATCTGGCGGAGAGAGGGACCGCGCTTGGGTGGTCTTAGCTCATCCGCTAGGTGTTTATTCTCGCTCTACTTGCACGATCCGGCAAGAAGTTTTCGTCTCAGATGCTCTTGCCCCCATCGCTACATCGCCCGTTAATAGTGTAGCGTAGGTATGGTAGGTTATAGACCCGGCCCATAAAAATCTGGAACTATCGTGCGTGTTTGATATCCAATAGCGCATGGACAAAGAAGACGCCCGGCGGCTCAGCGCCGCCGAACAACATGAGCGCCGCCGGCAAGTGATCCGCGCCTGGAAGCGAGGTCTCAACAAACGGCAAATCGCGCGCGATGTTGGGCTGAGCTATTGGGCCGTTTGCCATAGCGTGAGCTTGTTCGAAGAAGGCGGTGCCAAGGCGCTGGCGCCCCGTACGCGCGGCCGCAAGGCAGGCGAGCAACGCGCTGTGAGTGCAGAACAGGAAGGGTACATCCAGCGCCTGATCTGCGAGCGCCGGCCCGAGCAGTTGAAGAAGATGGACTTCGCTCTGTGGAGTCGGCCTGCGGTGCAACAGTTGATCGAACACGAGTGTGGGATCAGCCTGCACATGCGCTCGGTGGGCAAGTACCTCACGCGTTGGGGGTTCACGTCGCAGAAGTCGATCCGGCGCGCCTACGCGCAATCGCCACAGGCGGTGAAAGCGTGGTTGGATGAACACTATCCGGCGATCGCCAGGCGCGCCAAGGCCGAAAACGCCGAGATTCACTGGGGCGGCGAGACGGCGCTGGTGAACACCGACGTGCGCGGCAGGAGCTTCGCACCGAAGGGGCAGAGGCCGGTGGTCCGGGTCATCGGCGGCACCGGGCAGAAGCTGTCGATGGTCTCGACGGTGACCAACCAGGGCAAGGCGCGCTGGATGATCATCGACGGTGCGTTCAACCATGAGCGGCTGATCGAATTTTTCGAGGCGTTGATCAAAGACGCCGAGCGCAAGGTGTTCTTGATCCTGGACAACCCGGGGGTGCACCACTGCAACCCGGTCAAGGCGTGGCTGGCCGACCATGTCGATGAGATCGAGGTGTTCTACCTGCTCAGCGACAGCCCGGAGCTCAATCCAGATGAGCGCTTGAACGCCGAAACTCAAGCAGGTGATCGGCAGCAAGGTGCCGGCGCGGACCAAGGCCACCATAAAACAGTTCATCTCCCAACTCCGTGGAAGGCAGCGCGGATCTTGAGGAAGAAGTCGGCGTCATCGCGGTAGCCGTATCTGAGTCCTCCAACCAACGCCCTGGTGCTGTGCGTGGATGAAAAAAGCCAGTGCCAAAGCGCTGCAGCGAACCCAACCGGTCTTGCCCATGGGACTGGGTTATGTCGAAGGCATCACCCATGACCATGTCCGCATGGCACTACGACCTTGTTCGCGTCCTTGAACGTGGCCACCGGCGAGGTGTTGGCCCAGTGCAAGCCACGCCACAGGCACCAGGAATGCTTAGCCTTCCTGCAGCACCTGGATCAGCAAGTGCCCAAGGCGTTGGACCTACACCTGATCTTGGACAACGACGCCAACCACCGCCATCCCAAGGTGCGCCAGTGGCCGGCACAGCGTCCGCGCTACCACTTGCACTTCACCCCGACCTACTCCAGTTGGCTCAACCAGGTCGAACGCTTCTTCGGCCTGATCACCCAGCAAGCCATCCGGCGCGGTTCCTTCGCCAGCGTCAAAGAACTGGTCCAGCGCATCGAACGCTATGTCGCTCACTACAACCTTCACAAGCGGCCCTTCATCTGGACGGCTACCGCTCAATCCATCCTCGACAAGGTCCAACGACTCTGTAAAGTTATTTCGGGGACAGAACACTAGCTCTTGTAGGAGGGGTTTCAAACCCCTCCTACAAAGGCCACCGCCGACAGCGCCGCGCACGGCGGGGTAAAATCGTCCGGTTCCCGTTTGCTCCGAGCGTTCCATGGCCTGCCGCACCCGTTTCGCCCCCAGTCCCACCGGTTACCTGCACATCGGCGGCGCGCGCACCGCGCTGTACTGCTGGCTGGAGGCGCGCCACCGCGGCGGCGAGTTCGTGCTGCGCATCGAGGACACCGACCGCGAACGCAGCACCCAGGCGGCGATCGACGCCATTCTGGAAGCGATGGATTGGCTGGGCCTTGACTACGACGCAGGCCCGGTCTACCAGACCCAGCGCATCGTCCGCTACCAGGAAGTGGCCGAGCAGCTGCTCGCCGCCGGCAAGGCCTATTACGCCTACGAGACCCGCGAGGAGCTCGACGCGATGCGCGAGGCGGCCATGGCCAGGCAGGAAAAGCCGCGCTACAACGGCGCCGCGCGCGAGCAGGGCCTGCCGTACCGCGACGATCCGAACCGGGTGATCCGCTTCAAGAATCCCGACGGCGGCAGCGTGGTGTTCGACGACCTGATCAAGGGCCGCATCGAGATCGCCAACAGCGAGCTCGACGACATGGTGATCTTCCGCCCCGACGGCTACCCCACCTACAACTTCGCGGTGGTGGTGGACGACTGGGACATGGGCATCACCGAGGTCATCCGCGGCGACGACCACATCAACAACACCCCGCGCCAGATCAACATCTACCAAGCGCTGGGCGCGCCGGTGCCGAAGTTCGCGCACATGCCGATGATCCTGGACGAGCAGGGCGCCAAGCTGTCCAAGCGCACCGGCGCGGCCGACGTGATGCAGTACAAGGACGCCGGCTACCTGCCGCACGCGCTGATCAACTACCTGGCGCGGCTGGGCTGGTCGCACGGCGACCAGGAACTGTTCGGCCGCCAGGAGCTGATCGACCTGTTCGACGTCAAGGACGTCAACTCCAAGGCCGCGCGGCTGGACATGGCCAAGCTCGGCTGGGTCAATCAGCACTACCTGAAGACCGACGACCCGGCCACGATCGCGCCCCAGCTGGAGTACCAGCTGGCCAAGCTCGGCATCGACCCGGCGACCGGCCCGGCCGCCGCCGACGTGGTGCTGGCGCTGCGCGAGCGCGTGCAGACGCTGAAGGACATGGCCGAGAAGGCGGTGGTCTGGTACCGGCCGCTGCAGATCTATGACGAGGCCGCGGTGGCCAAGCACCTGAAGCCGGGCGCCGAACTGGCGCTGGGCAAGGCGCGCGAGCTGCTCGCCGCGCTGGGGCAGTGGAGCGTGGACGGCGTGTCCGCCGCGCTGCACGCCGCCGCCGCCGCGCTGGAGATCGGCATGGGCAAGGTGGCGCAGCCGCTGCGCGTTGCCATCACCGGCACCCAGGTCAGCCCGGACATCTCCTATACGGTGTACCTGGCCGGCCGCGAGCAGGCCTTGAAACGCATCGACGCCGCGCTCATCAAGATCCCAGCGGGAAGCTGATTCCCCGGAGAACCGCCATGTCCAGCAAGAAGAGCGCCTGCACCGAGCCGCACCACCACGTCCACGACGCCGACGACTTCGTCAAGGTGGTGGAGCAGGTGAGCCGCGAGCGCGGGCTGCGGCTGACCCCGATCCGCGCCAACGTGCTGCGCCTGATCGCCGAGGCGGGGCGCCCGGTGAAGGCCTACGACTTGCTGGAATGGGTGCGCGAGGGCAAGAGCGTGGGCGCCGACGCGCCGCCCACCGTGTACCGCGCGCTGGATTTCCTGATGGCCAACGGCTTCGTGCACAAGCTCGAGTCGGTCAACGCCTTCGTCGCCTGCCACCACCCCAGCAGCGCCCAGCACTCGGTACCGTTCCTGATCTGCGACCGCTGCCACAGCGCGGTCGAGCTGGAGGACCGCGACGTGGTCGTGCAACTGGAACAGCGCGCCAAGGCGCTGGGTTTCCAGCCGCAGGCGCAGACCCTGGAAGTGCACGGCCTGTGCGCGCGCTGCGCGGGCTAGCCGGCGGCGCCGAGCAGCGGCTGCAGCGTCGCTTCCAGTTCGCGCCGGCGCCAGCCGCCCAGCGGCTGCGGCCATTGCCCGCTTTCCAGCAACGCTTCCAGGTGCTTGCGCGAGGCGAGCAGGCCGTCGGGCAGGCCGAGTTCGGCGCCGCGTGCGGAGACCGCGTCCTGCAGGCGCTTCAATGCCGCCTTGTTGTCGTCGCTGGCGGCCAGCGCCAGCGGCGCGTCCGCCTCGTCGGGCAGCGGCGCGGTCAGCGCCTGCCACAGCGCTGCGCCGAGCCTGCGCGGCGCCTTGGGGTGCTTGTCCAGGGTCGCCTGCAGAGCGTGGCGGTCGTCCGGCGGGAAGCGCGCCAGGGTGGCGGCCAGTTCGTTGTCCAGGATCCAACTGCGCGGCGTGTCGCTGTGCCGGGCCTGCACGTCGCGCCAGCGCAGCAGGCGCAGCAGGCGCTGCTGCGACGGCGGGTCCATGAATTGCGCCGCGCGCATGCCCAGGTGCGGCCAGCGCTCGCCGTCGTCGTGCTCCACCGTGCCGAGCAGGCGCTCGCCGTCCTCGTGCAGCCAGGCGCTGCGGTGCAGCGCCTGCAGCCGCGCGTGCAGCGCGTCGTGGATCGCAAACAGGTGGCGCACGTCGTCGGTGGCGTACTCCAGCTGCGCCGGCGACAGCGGGCGGCGCAGCCAATCCGAACGGGTCTGGCCCTTGACCAGGTACACGCCGGTGATCTCCAGGACCAGCTTCTGGTAGCCGATGCCGGCGCCGATGCCGGCCAGGCCGGCGCCGATCTGGGTGTCGAACAGGGGCCGCGGCAGCGCGCCGCAGGCGCGCTTGAACGCGACCAGGTCCTCGCTGGCGCTGTGCATGACCTTGAGGATGCCGAGATCCGACAGCCACGGCGCCAGCGCCTGCGGCATGCCCGGAACCAACGGGTCGATCAGCAGGATCTCGTCGGCCACCGCCATCTGCACCAGCGCCAGTTGCGGCCAGTAGGTGCGTTCGCGGACGAATTCGGTATCCAGGCCGATCCTGGCCGGGCGCTGCGCCAGCCGTTCGGCCAGTTCGGCGGGTTGCTTGATCCAATAAGGCACGTGGTTTCCGTCGAATGCAGGGTTTGCTCAGGCAGGCGAGAATAGCCCAACGTCGGCCCGCCGGCCGTACGGACGGGATGGCGCGAATGCCGTCGGGAGGCCAATGTCGTTGGGAGGATGCGTGCGCACGAGCGGTTCTGTGATGGCCTGGACCCTGCTGGCCGCGCTGCTGGGCGGTTGCACCGGGCCGGCCCCGGCGCCGGCGCCGGCAGCGCCCGTCACCAGGCCTGTGGCGGCCAGGCCGGTGCAGGCGCCCAGCGTCACCATCGGCGGCGAGGATGCCGCCGAGACGGTGGCGCACTGGCAGCCGCCCTTGCCCGTGCTGGAGCGTGGCGCACTGGCCCCGGCGCGCCGCGATGCTGCGCGCGCGCTGGCCGAGGATCGCTTGTTCGAGGATGCGCAGTCGGCGATCCCGCTGTACCTGGCGATCCGCGCGCTGGCGCCGGGCGACCGCGTGGCGCGCGACGGCCTGGGCAAGGCGCGGCGCCGGCTGCTGCAGCTTGGTGATGGGCTATTGCGCGCATCGGAGCAACAGGAACGAGCGCTGCAACGCGCCGGCCGCATCGCGATGGTGGCACTGTCGCTGGACGCCGACGATCCGGCGGTGCGGCGCCTGCAGCGGCGGGTGGAGACCGCGCTGCGGGTGCTGGCCTACAACCGCGCCGGCGAGGAGGATCTGCGCGCGGGCCGGCTGGATGAGGACGGCAACGGCGCGCTGGCCGACTTCCGCGAAGCGCTGCAGCTGGATGCGGACGACGCGCGGGCGCGGCAGGGCATGGCGGCGGTGGAAAGCGCGCTGATCCGCCGTGCCGAGGCGGCCGCGGCGGTGTCCGATTTCGCCGCCGCCGGCAGCTGGCTGGCGCGCGCCGCGCGGGTTCGCGGCGCCGCTGCCACCGTGCGCGACGCGCGGGTGCGGGTGGAGGGAGTGCGCATGGCGCGCATCGCCGGCCTGCGCGACGTCGGCCTGCGCGAGCTGGCCACGCCGGCCGGGTTGAAGCCGGCGCGCCAGACGCTGGGCGAAGTGCTGCGCATCGCCGATCCCGGCGATCCGGTGGCGGCCATGCTGCGCGAGCGCATCGACCTGGCCACCCACTACGGCAGCTTCCGCCCCGGCCAGGTGTTCACCGACGGCATGGGCAACGGCGAGCGCGGGCCGCAGATGATCGTGGTGCCGCACGGCGGCTTCCGCATGGGCGCCAGCGACACCGAGCCCGGCGCGATGCCGGCGGAACAGCCGCTGCACTATGTGCGCTTCGACCGCGGCTTCGCGATGTCGATCACCGAGGTTACCGTGGCCGAGTTCCGCCGCTTCGTCGAAGCCAGCGGCGCGCGGCCGCGGGCGACCCGGCGCGGGCACTCGATCGTCTACGACGAGCGCAGCGGCAATTTCGTGCGCCGCAGCGGCGCGGACTGGCAATCCGGCTACAACGGCGCGCGCGCCGTGCCGAACGGCCCGGTGATGCATGTCAGCGTGCGCGACGCCGAGGCCTACGCGGCATGGCTGTCGCTGCAGACTGGGCGCCACTATCGGCTGCCCAGCGAAGCCGAGTTCGAATACGCGCTGCGCGCCGGCGGCCGCGGCCGCTATCCGTGGGGCAACGCCGGCACGCCGCCGCGCGACGCCGGCAATTTCACCGGCGGCGGCGACGTCTCGCCCAGCGGCCGGCACTGGAACAACGCCTTCGTCGGCTACGCCGACGGCTTCTGGGGTCCGGCGCCGGTCGGCAGCTTCAGCGCCAACGCCTGGGGCCTGCACGACATGGGCGGCAACCTCAGCGAGTGGGTCGCCGATTGCTGGCATTCCAGCTACCGCCGCGCGCCCGCCGACGGCGCCGCCTGGTACAACCCCGGCTGCCGTTCGCGGGTGGTGCGCGGCGGCAACTGGGCCAACGCGCCGGAGCAGACCCGGGCCGCCTGGCGGCTGATGCAGGATTCCGACACCACCAGCGCCCGCGTCGGTTTCCGCTTGGTGCGCGGAATTTGACGCGGCTGCGCCGCGGCAGGCCGATGCTGGCCGTGGCGGCCTGCGTCGATCCGCGCGGAGCGGTACCGCTGTGGGAGCGGATGAGCGCCAGCAGCGGCGCCCAGGCGCCGCCGGAGTTCTCGTCCACGCAGCCGAATCCGGGCACGCGGATCCAGAACCTGCAGGCGCTGCTGTCCAAGGCGATGGAGTACCGGCAATGCTTCGGCGAATCGGCGAAGATGGCGCAGCGGCGAGCGCGGCGCCGCGTGTCGGGCAGCTGCCTGGCGGCTGAATGTGCCGCCTGCGACCGCATGCTCATGGGCGGCGCGGGGGCATCATGCGCGTATCGCCACCGGGAGCCTCATCATGAACCGCCTGCTGCTGTTGTCGTCGCTCGGGCTGGCCGCGCTGCTGGCCGGCTGCGCCACCACCCGCCTCGGCGACGACGAGCGCCTGTCGCTGTACCGCGCCCATGCCGCCGCGCCGGTGCGCGACTTCCAGTACCTCAACCGGCTCAGCGGCTGGACCGCGCTCGGCGACAGCGCATTGGCGGTGTGGACGCGCCCCAACCAGGCCTATCTGCTGGAGCTGAGCGGCCGCTGCGCCGACCTGGATTTCGCGCCGACGATCGCCATCACCCATTTCAGCGACCGGGTGTCGGCGCGTTTCGACGACGTGATCGTGGTCGGCGGGCCGACCGCGATCCGGCTGCCGTGCCGCATCCAGAGCATCCGCCCGCTCGACGTGAAGGCGCTGCGCACTTCGGAAAAGGAACTGCGCCAGGCCAAGGTGCAAGCGCGCACGCAGCAGCGGGCGCCGGGCGAGCAGGACGGGGCGGCGACGCGCTAGAGCATTTTCGATTCTTGTGTTTGTAGCCAGCGCAGTGTTGTGGGTGGCGACTTCAGTGGCGAGAGGCTCTACACTGTAAAGTTAGCCGCGACCGATGGCCCGAGGCCACCGGGAGTCGCTCCCGCCAGTGGCATCACTTGGATCGAAAGTGCTCTGGCGACCTGACGGGAGCAGACCGCGCCGGGGGGGAAGCCGTTCCGCAGCGCGCCCGCTGCGCCGGCGGTCCAGCTTCGCGCACCGCCGGCGCCGATGCCGGGGCATCGTCCGGAGCGCGCATTGCCGCAAGCGTTTTGCCGCGGAAACCGTCGTCGTGGGCGCCGCGGCGGCCGCGCGCCGCGCTCAGGATTCCTGCTCGGGTTGGACGTAGCTTTCGGGTTTGGCGGCGTTGCCGTGGAACAGGAACTTTTCCAGCTCCGCCTCCAGCAATGCGCGGTGCTTGGGATCGCGCGGCGACAGCCGGTTCTCGTTGATCAGCATGGTCTGGTGCGCCAGCCATGCCTGCCAGCCGGCCTTGCCGATCTGCGCGAACACGCGCTGGCCGATGTCGCCGGGATACGGCACGTAGTCGAGGCCTTCGGCGTCGCGTTGCTGGTACTGGCAGAAGACGGTGCGGGACATGGCGGTTCCTGGTGGCGCGGCGGGCGAGGATCAGAGGCCGTCGAGCAGTGTGCGGATCGGGGCGGGCAGGCCGAGTGCGGACAGGTCGGCACGCGCCACCCAGCGCAGGCCGTCATTGTCGCGTACCGCGTCGCGCAAGGCGACCTTGCGCAGGCGCAGCGGCTGCAGGTGCAGCCGGTAGTGGCTAAAGGTGTGGACGATGGGCGGCATCGGCTCGGCGTCGTCGAAGTCGCGGCCGCGGGTTTCGCGCTCGAACCAGGCGCGCAGCGCGGTCTCGCTCTCGGCCTGCGGTAGCGTCCACAGCGAGGCCCAGATGCCGCTGGGCGGGCGCCGCTGCAGCAGCAGGTCGCCGGCGGCGTTCTCCAGCAGCAGCGCCACCGCCTCGCGCTCGGGCAGCGGCTTGCCCGGCTTGGGCGTGGGCAGGGCCTCGGTCAGGCCGTCGCGGCGCGCCACGCAGTCGTGCTGCAGCGGGCACAGCACGCAGGCGGGGTTGGCGCGGGTGCACAGGGTCGCGCCGAAATCCATCTGCGCCTGGGTGTAGTCGGCCATGCGCCCGTCGGCGACCGTGGTTACGTGCGCCTGCGCGATCGCCCACAGCGGCTTCTCCACCGTCGGCAGGCCGGGATGGCCGGCGATGCCGTGGTAGCGGGTCAGCACGCGCTTGACGTTGCCGTCCAGGATCGGGAAGCGGTCGTTCCACGCCTGGCTCAGGATCGCGCCGGCGGTGCTGCGGCCGATCCCGGGCAGCGCGTGCAGCGCGTCGAAATCGCGCGGCAGCTCGCCGCCATGCAGTTCCACGCAGCGCCTGGCCGCGGCATGCAGGTTGCGCGCGCGGGCGTAGTAGCCCAGCCCGGCCCATTGCGCCATCACCGCGTCGTTGTCGGCGGCGGCCAGGTCGGGCAGGGTCGCGAAGTGCTGCAGGAAGCGCAGGAAATACGGGATCACCACCGACACCTGGGTCTGCTGCAGCATGATTTCCGACAGCCACACGCGGTAGGGGCTGCGCGGGTGCTGCCAGGGCAGGTCGTGGCGCCCGCTGTGGTCGAACCAGGCGAGCAGGCGGGGGGCGAAGGTGTCCGGGAGCTGGCGCATGCTGGCAGGAAGTCGTTCCTTCTCCCACCGGGAGAAGCTGCCCCGAAGGGGCGGATGAGGGGACGGGCGAAGCCACGTGCGGTTCGAACAGCGCCAACGCTTGCGCGCCGTAGCCTCACCCCAACGCCTCTCCCGATGGGAGAGGCGTTGAGAGGTCAGGCGCCGAGGGCGTCGGGCAGCAGGGCGTCGACGAAGGCTTCGGCGTCGAACACGCGCAGGTCTTCCGGGCGCTCGCCGATGCCTGCGTAACGGATCGGGATGCCGAACTCGCGCGCCAGCGCGAACATCACGCCGCCCTTGGCGGTGCCGTCGAGCTTGGTCACCACCAGGCCGGTGACGCCGACCGCGGCATGGAACTGGCGCAGCTGCGACAGCGCGTTCTGGCCGGTGGTGCCGTCGATCACCATCAGCACCTCGTGCGGCGCGGCCGGGTCGAGCTTGCCGAGCACGCGGCGGATCTTGCCCAATTCGTTCATCAGCCCGGTCTGGGTGTGCAGGCGCCCGGCGGTGTCGGCGATCAGCACCTCGGTGCCGCGCGCCTTGCCGGCCTGCAGCGCATCGAACGCGACCGAGGCGGCGTCGGCGTTCTGGCCCTGCGCGATCACGCTCACGCCGTTGCGATCGCCCCAGGCCTGCAGCTGCGCCACCGCGGCGGCGCGGAAGGTGTCGCCGGCGGCCAGCATCAGGCTGTGGCCGTCGTCCTTGAAGCGCTTGGCCAGCTTGCCGATGGTGGTGGTCTTGCCGACGCCGTTGACGCCGACCGTGAGCACCACGAAGGGTTTGGCGCTGCGGTCGATCTGCAACGGTTCGGCGACCGGCTGCAGGATCGCGATCAGGTCGGCGCGCAGCGCGCGCAGCAGCGCCTGGGCGTCGGCGAACTCGCGCGCCTTCATGCGCTTGCGCAGGTTCTCGATCAGCGCGGTGCTCGCCGGCACGCCGACATCGGCGGTGATCAGCGCGGTCTCGATCTCGTCGAGCAGGTCGTCGTCGAGCTTGGGATTGCGCGAGAACAGGCCGCCGAAGCTGCGTGCGATGGCGCTGTTGCGCAGGCGCTCGCGCCAGCCGGGCTTGCCGGCGGCCGCGGCGGGCGCGGCATCGCTGCGCCGCAGGTCGCCATCGGCGGCGAGCGCGCTTGCCGGGAGCGGCGTGGGCACGGGCGCGGCGGGCGCCGCCGCTGCGGCAGGAGCGGCTGGGGCCGGCGTCGGCACGCGCGCTTCGGCTGGCGCGGTCGGGGCCTGCGGCGGCCGCGGCGCGGTGCCGGGTTGCGGCACCGTGACCGGCGTGGGCGGCAACGGTACGGCGGCGCTCGGGCGGCTGTCCTCGCGTGCCACCGGCGCTGCGGCTGGCGCGACCTGCGGCGAGGCGGGTTCGGCAACAGGGGCTTGGGCGGCGGCTGGCTCGGCGGCGGGCGTTGCGCCGGCCGGCTTGGGGAAGGCGGCAGCCAGCTCCTCGATGCTGTAGCGCTGGGTGCTGCGGCTATCACCAGCGCGGTCCTGGTGCTTGTTGCGACGGAATAGGCTGACCATGGATAACGCGTGGACCGTAAACCAAGAATGCTACCACTTGTGCCTGTTACGCCTGGGTGGGGGAAGGGCGGGACCTGGGACTCGAACAACGGGAGTCGGTACAGCTTCTTCAGTTCGCGGTGTCGCGCTTTTCCGAGTCCCCAGTCCCGGCTCTTCAGAGCTTCCCTTTCATCGACCGGTAATCCCGCGGCGTCATCCCGACCGTGGCCTTGAACTGGCGCGCGAACGCGCTCTGGTCGGCGAAGCCGCACGCCTGGCCGATGCTGGCGATGCTGTCCTGGCTGTGCAGCAGGCGCATCGCCGCCTCGATGCGCATCTTGGTCAGCAACTGCTGCGGGGTCAGCTGGAACACGCGGCGGAAGTGCCGCTCCAACTGCGCCACCGACAGTTCCGCCAGGTCGGCCAGGGTCTGCACGCGCAGGTTGTCGCCGTAGCGCGACTGCATATGCTCCATCGCGCGGCTGATGCGTTCGTAGGCCGAGTGGCGGCTGTCGGGCTGGCCCAGGTCGCGGGAGATGCCGACCACGCCGATCACTTCGTCCTGTTCGCACAGCGGACGCTTGAAGGTCAGGCACCAGCCCGGGGTGCGGTTCGGGAACAGATGCACTTCCAACTGGTTCTCGATCATCTCCCCGCACAGCACGCGCCGGTCCTGCATCAGGTAGCTGCCGCCCAGCGGCAGCGGGAATACTTCCAGCGCCGACTTGCCGATCAGGTCGGCGCGGTACTTCTTGCCCAGGCGCCGCACCAGGGTCAGGTTGACGTGGGTGTAGCGGCCGTCGCGGTCCTTGACGAAGAACACCACGTCCGGCAGCGCATCGAACAGCGTCTGCATTTCCAGTGCCGAAATCAAGGTATCCATCTGCACTCACCGGGCGGTTGCGGGCGGCTGCGGCGAGCACGCCGCGGCGTGCCCCCATGCTGCGATCCTAGCCTAAATCAAGGCTCGCCAGACGAACGGGGTTGTGCGAATTTCCGCATTCGTGACAGACAAACGCTGCTAGCCGGCGGCGGGCGGGAATGTGAGCATGGATCCATGCATACGCTCGATGTGATCGACTCCCACAGCGGCGGCGAACCGACCCGGGTCGTCGTCGCAGGCTTTCCCGACCTGGGCGCCGGCCCGCTGCCGCAGCGGCGCGACCTGTTCCGCGATCGCTTCGACCGCTGGCGCAGCGCCATCGCCTGCGAGCCGCGCGGCTCGGACACGATGGTCGGTGCGCTGCTGCTGCCGCCGATCGCGGCCGACGCGTGCGCGGCGGTGATCTTCTTTAACAATGTCGGCTATCTGGGCATGTGCGGCCACGGCACCATCGGCCTGGTGCGCACGCTGGCCGAGCTGGGCCGGCTGGCGCCGGGCGCGCACCGCATCGAGACTCCGGTGGGGACGGTCGCCGTGGAGCTGCACGACGATGGGCGGGTGTCGGTGGACAACGTGGAAAGCTACCGCCACGCCGCCGGCGTCCAGGTGCAGGTGCCGGGCTACGGCCGCGTGCGCGGCGATGTGGCCTGGGGCGGCAACTGGTTCTTCGTCACCGCGCAGACGCCGTGCGCGCTGGAGCTGCGCAATCAGCGTGCGCTGACCGCCTACACCCAGGCGCTGCGGCTGGCGCTGGAGGCGGCCGGGATCCGCGGCGCCGATGGCGGCGAGATCGACCACATCGAGATCAACGGCCCGGCGCCGGACGCCGGCGCCGACGCGCGCAACTTCGTGCTGTGCCCCGGCCTGGCCTACGACCGTTCGCCGTGCGGCACCGGGACCAGCGCCAAGCTGGCGTGCCTGGCCGCCGACGGCAAGCTGGCCGCGGGCCAGGTCTGGCGCCAGCAGGGCATCCTCGGCAGCGTGTTCGAGGCCAGCTACGTGGACGGGAGCGGCGGCGTGCTGCCGCGGATCACCGGGCAGGCCTATGTCACCGCCCGTTCGCAACTGCTGATCCAGGCGCAGGATCCATTCGCCTGGGGCATCGGCGCCGAATGAGCGGCTTGGACCTGATCGTCGTCGGCGCCGGCATCGTCGGCGCGGCCTGCGCCGATGCGGCCGCGGCCGCCGGGCTACGGGTGGCGATCGTCGAGTCGGGCAGCATCGGCGGCGGCTCCACCGCCGCGGCGATGGGCCACCTGGTGGCGATGGACGAGGATCCGGCGGAACTGGCGCTGTCGGCGTATTCGCTGCGCTTGTGGGAAGAATTCGCGCAGTTGCCGGCGGCCGAGTTCAGCCGCTGCGGCACGCTGTGGGTGGCGCGGCAGGCGCGCGAGCTGGAGGCGATCCCGGGCAAGATCCAGCGCCTGGCCGCGGCCGGCGTGCGCGCCGAGGCGGTCGATGCCGAGGCGCTGTACCGGCTGGAACCGGCGCTGGTGCCGGGCCTGGCCGGCGGCATGCGCGTGGCCGCCGAGGCGGTGGTGTATCCGCCGCGCATGGCGCGGCATCTGGTCGAGCGCGCGTGCGCCGCCGGCGCGCAGCTGTATGCCGGGCGCCGCGCGCTGGCGCTGGCCGGCGGCGGCCTGCGCCTGGACGACGGCAGCCGCCTGAGCGGGCCGGTGCTGGTCGCCACCGGCTGCGCGCTGCCGGAGCTGTTGCCGGAACTGCCGATGCGCGCGCGCAAGGGTCAGCTGGTGATCACCGACCGCTATCCCGGCCTGGTCGGCCACCAGCTGCTGGAACTGAGCTATGCCGACAGCGCGCACGGCAGCGACGGCAGCAGCGTGGCGTTCAACGTGCAGCCGCGTCCGACCGGGCAGATCCTGATCGGCTCCTCGCGCGAGTTCGACGCCAGCGACCGCAGCGTGTCGATGCCGATGCTGCAGCGCATGCTCGAGCGCGCGTTCGCGTTCCTGCCGGCATTGCGCCAGTTGCAGGCGATCCGGGTGTGGACCGGGCTGCGCCCGGCCACGCCGGACGGCCGTCCCTATCTGGGCGCAGTGCCGCAGCGCGACGGTGTGTGGGTCGCGGCCGGCCACGAGGGGCTGGGCGTGACCACCGCGCTGGGCAGCGCGCGGCTGCTGCTGGACCTGCTGTTGCAGCGCCCGCCCGCCCTGGACCCGGCGCCGTTCGCGCCGGCGCGGGCGCTGTCGTGAGCGCGCCATTGCTGCGCCTGCAGGTCAACGGCCGGGCCGTGGACGTGCTGCCCGGCAGCAGCGTGGCCGCGGCGGTGGCGCAGGTCGCGGTGCATGTCCGCCGCTCGCGCAGCGGCCAGCCGCGCGCGCCGCTGTGCGGCATGGGCGTGTGCAGCGAATGCCGGGTGCGCATCGACGGCGTCGCCCAGCTGCGCGCCTGCATCACCCCGGTGCGCGACGGCATGCAGGTGTGGACCGATGGCTGAGCCGCGCGCGCTGCATTACGACGTGGTCGTCGCCGGTGCCGGGCCGGCCGGACTGGCGGCGGCGTTGGCCGCGGCCGGGCATGGCCGGCGCGTGGCGCTGGTCGACCTGCAGGCGCGCGCCGGCGGCCAGATCTGGCGCCACGACGTGACGCATGCGCCGCCGCGGCTGGCCGCACGCACGTTGGCGCAGCTGGCGGCGAGCAGGGTCGACTTCCTGGCGCAGACCCAACTGCTGATGGCGCAGGGCCAGCAACTGCTGGCCGACGGCCCGCAGGGCGCGCGCTGGATCGGCTACGACGCGCTGGTGCTGGCCACCGGCGCGCGCGAACTGCTGCTGCCGTTCCCCGGCTGGACCCTGCCCGGCGTCACCGGCGCCGGCGGCGCGCAGGCGCTGGCCAAGCAGGGCTGGCCGCTGGCCGGCAAGCGCGTGCTGGTCGCCGGCAGCGGGCCGCTGTTGCTGGCCTCGGCGGCGACGCTGCGCCGCCACGGCGCGCAGGTGCTGGGCATCGTCGAGCAGGCCTCGCTGCGCGCGCTGGCCGGCTTCGCCGCGCAACTGCCGTTGCGCTGGCCGGACAAGGCGCTGCAGGCGCTGGCCGTGCGTGCGCGCCTGGCCGGCGTCGGCTACCACAGCGGCAGCGTGGTGCTGTCGGCGCAGGGCGACGGCCAGCTGCAGTCCGTCGAGATCGACGGCCCGCGCGGGCGCCGCCGCATCGATTGCGATCAGCTGGCGGTCGGCTACGGACTGGTGCCGAACGTGGAGCTGGCGCAGCTGCTCTGCTGCCGCCTGGCGCGCAGCGGCGCGCATCCGTGCGTGGCGGTGGATGCGCAGCTGCGCAGCAGCGTCGAGGGCGTGTATGCGGCCGGCGAGACGCTGGGCATCGGCGGGCGCGACTGCGCGCGGGTGGAAGGCGCCATCGCCGGGCACCTGGCGGCCGGGCACGACGCCGCGGCGCAGGCGCTGCAGCCGCAGCGGCGCCGCGCGCGCGCGTTCGCCGCGCTGCTGCGACGGCAGTTCGCGCTGGACCCGCGCATCCACGCGCTGGCCGCGCCGGACACGCTGGTGTGCCGATGCGAAGACGTGCCGCTGTCGGCCTTGCGCGGCCATGCCGACCTGCGCGACGCCAAGCTGGTGTCGCGCTGCGGCATGGGCGCCTGCCAGGGCCGTATCTGCGGCAGCGCGCTGACCGAGCTGGGGCTGGCGCCGCGTCGCGCCGATTTTTCCGACGACGGCCGCCGGCCGCCGCTGTTCCCGGTGCGCCTGGACGCGCTCGCCCAATCGCTTCCCGATCCGCTGCTTCCCGAACCTCCACTGGCAACCCTCGACAAAGGCGTCATCCCATGAGCAAGGCTTCCTTCTGGTACGGCGTGCTGCCGGCCATCACCACGCCGTTCGATGCCGACGGCGGCATCGACCACGCGTTCCTGGCCAAGCATGCGCAGTTCATGGTCGACGCCGGCTGCACCGCGATCGTGCCGCTGGGCTCGCTCGGCGAGGCCGCCACGCTCGGCTTCGACGACAAGGTCGCGATCCTGAAGACCCTGGTGCAGGCGCTGGACGGCCGCATCCCGGTGGTGCCGGGCATCGCCGCGCTGTCCACCGGCGAGGCCGTGCGCCTGGCGCAGGCGGCCAAGCAGATCGGCTGCGGCGGGATCATGGTGCTGCCGCCGTACGTGTACTCCACCGACTGGCGCGAGATGGGCGCGCATGCACGCGCGGTCATCGCCGCCACCGACCTGCCGGTGATCCTGTACAACAACCCGGTCGCCTACAAGACCGATTTCAGCCCGGCGCAGATCGCCGAGCTGGCCGCCGAATTCCCGAACCTGGAAGCGGTCAAGGAATCCTCCGGCGACGTGCGCCGCTTCGCCGCGCTGGGCGAGCTGCTCGACGACCGCCTGGTGCTGCTGGTGGGCATGGACGATGCGATCGTCGAGGGCCTGAGCATGGGCGCCAAGGGCTGGATCGCCGGCCTGGTCAACGCCTACCCCAAGGAGTCGGTGCAGCTGTTCGAGCTGGCCCGCGACGGCGGCTACACGGCGGCCAAGGCGCTGTACGACTGGTTCCTGCCGCTGCTGCGCCTGGACACCGTGCCCAAGTTCGTGCAGCTGATCAAGCTGGTGCAGGAGAAGGTCGGCCTGGGCAGCGAGCGCGTGCGCGCGCCGCGCCTGGTCGTCGAGGGCGCCGAGCGCGAGGCGGCGCTGAAGGTGATCGACCATGCCATCGCCACCCACCCGGGGCGCTGAGATGCGCATGCAGCCGCTGTTGCTCGCCGGCCATTGGCAGCCGTCGCTGGAGGCGCGCGGCAGCTTCCGCGCCGAGGACCCGCGCGACGGGAAAGCGTTCGGGCCGCAGTTCCCGGTCAGCGGCGCCGCCGACCTGGAAGCGGCGCTGAGCGCGGCGGTGCTGGTCGCCGACGTGCTGGCCGCGGCCGCGCCCGAGCGCATCGCCGGCTTCCTCGATGCCTACGCCGCGGCGATCGATGCCGACGTGGCGCAGTTGGTGGCGCTGGCGCATGCCGAGACCGGCCTGCCGGTCGAACCGCGCCTGGCCAAGGTGGAGTTGCCGCGCGCCAGCGGGCAGCTGCGCCAGGCCGCGCAGGCGGTGCGCCGCCATAGCTGGACGCAGCCGGTGATCGACACCGCGGCCGGGCTGCGCGCACAACTGGGGCCGCTGCACAAGCCGGTGCTGGTGTTCGGGCCCAACAACTTCCCGTTCGCGTTCAACGCGGTGGCCGGCAGCGATTTCGCCTCGGCCATCGCCGCGCGCAATCCGGTCATCGCCAAGGCGCATCCCTCGCATCCGGCCACCAGCCAGCGCCTGGCGCAACTCGCGCACCAGGCGCTGCTGGACAACGGCCTGCCGGCCGCGGCGGTGCAACTGCTGTACCACGTCGACAACACGCTGGGCCTGGAGCTGGCCGGCGATCCGCGGCTGGGCGCAATCGGTTTCACCGGCAGCCGTGCCGGCGGTCTGGCGCTGAAGGCCGCGGCCGACTGCGCCGGGGTGCCGGCCTACGTGGAGCTGTCCAGCGTCAATCCGGTGTTCCTGCTGCCGGGCGTGCTGGCCGAGCGCGGCGCGGCGCTGGCGCAGGAGTTCTTCGCCTCGTGCACGATGGGCAGCGGCCAGTTCTGCACCAATCCCGGCATCGTGGTGGTGCCCGGGGGCGAGGCCGGTGATGCGTTCGTCGCCGCGGCCAGCGCGCACTTCGCCGCGGCCGCGCCGAGCCTGCTGTTCTCGCGCGGCGTGCTCGACCACCTGCAGCGCGGCGTGGCCACGCTGCGCAACGCCGGCGCGGCGGTCCTAGCCGGCGGCGAGGCGGCGCCGGCGCCGGGCTACCGGCACGCGCCGACCCTGCTGGCGGTGTCGGCGCAGGCCTTCCTGCAACAGCCCGAGGCGCTGCAGACCGAGGCGTTCGGCCCGGTCAGCCTGGTGGTGCGCGTGGCCGGCCTGGCGGAGACGACCGCGCTGGCGCACAGCCTGGAGGGCAACCTCACCGGCACCGTGTACCGCGCCGCCGACGGCAGCGACGACCTGCTCTTCGCCGCGGTGGCCGCGGTGCTGCGGCCGCGGGTGGGACGCCTGATCTGCAACAAGATGCCGACCGGCGTGGCGGTCAGCGCGGCGATGAACCATGGCGGGCCGTATCCGAGCACCGGCCATCCGGGCTTCACCGCGGTCGGCATGCCGGCCGCGATCCGCCGCTTCGCCGCGCTGCACAGCTACGACGGCCTGCCCGATGCGCTGCTGCCGGCGTTGCTGCGCGACCGCAATCCCGGCGGCGTGCAGCGCCTGATCGACGGCTACTGGAGCACTGCCGACGTGGAGCGCACGGCATGAGCGCGGCGGCGCAGATCGGCGGGCTGAGCCTGGCCATGGCGCATGCGCAGTTGGTGCCGTGGCGCGAGCAGGCGCCGCCGATCCAGCTGCAGGAATACCGGCAGCGGCTGGCGCGGGCGCGCGAGTTGCTGCGCGCGCAGGGCGCCGATGCGCTGCTGATCGGCGCCGGCGCCTCGTTGCGCTACTTCACCGGGGTGCCATGGGGCGCCAGCGAGCGCCTGGTGGCGATGTTGCTGACCGCCGAGGGCGATCCATTGCTGATCTGCCCGGCGTTCGAGGAAGGCTCGCTCGACGCGGTGCTGCGCATTCCGGTGCGCAAGCGGCTGTGGGAGGAGCACGAGGACCCGCATGCGCTGGTCGCCGAGGCGCTGAGCGAACTCGGCGCGCAGGCGCTGGCCCTGGATCCGGGCATCGCCTTCGCCGTGCACAGCGGCTTGAGCGCGGTGCTGGACCGCATCGCGATCCGCGACGCGACGCCGATCGTGGACGGCTGCCGCATGCGCAAGTCGGCCGCGGAACTGGCGCTGATGCAGCAGGCCTGCGACATGACCCTGCAGGTGCAGCGCCTGGCCGCCGGCCTGCTCCACGAAGGCATCGCCAGCGCCGAACTGGTGCGCTTCATCGACCAGGCGCATCGCGCGCTCGGCGCCGACGACGGCTCCACCTTCTGCATCGTGCAGTTCGGCCATGCCACTGCGTACCCGCACGGCATTCCCGGGGTGCAGACGCTGCGCCCGGGGGAACTGGTGCTGATCGACACCGGCTGCACCGTGCACGGCTACCATTCCGACATCACCCGCACCTACATCTTCGGCGAGCCGAGCGAGCAGCAGCGGCGCATCTGGCAGCTGGAGCACGATGCGCAGGCGGCCGCGTTCGCCGCGGTGCGTCCGGGCGTGAGCTGCGCCGCGGTGGACCAGGCGGCGCGCGATGTGCTGCAGGCGGCCGGCCTGGGCCCGGACTACCGCTTGCCGGGATTGCCGCACCGCACCGGCCATGGCTGCGGCATGAGCATCCACGAGGCGCCGTACCTGGTGCGCGGCAACGCGCTGGCGCTGGCGCCGGGCATGTGCTGCAGCAACGAGCCGATGATCGTGGTGCCGGGCGAGTTCGGCGTGCGCCTGGAAGACCATTTCTACGTCACCGAACACGGCGCGCAGTGGTTCACCCCGCCGTCGCCGGCGATCGACCGGCCGTTCGCCTGATGCACGACGGCAGCCATGGCATCGTGCTGGCCGGGCACCGCGCCGCTGCCTGGGTTTCCCTGGGTTACCGGAGTCGGCCGATGCGATCGATTCGCCTGTTCGTCCCCGGCGCACTGGCCTTGGCGCTGCTGGGCGCCTGCCAGCCCGCCCCGCCGCCGGCGCCGACACCGAGTCAGGCCTTCGCCGCGCCGCTGCAGCCGGTCGGCGGCATCCGGTTGGCGCTGCCGGGCTACGCGCCGGCGTTCCCGTTCGCCAGCGTCAGGGACGAGGAGGACTCCATCGCGCGGCTGCAGGCGATCCGGACGCTGCTCGGCCAGGTCGTGGCGCTGTCGCGCGCCGGCGCCAGGGATGGGCTGGTGCAGCCGAAGTGCCCGCTCGAGCGCATTCCGGCGCGGCTGCGCGAGATCGCCGCGCCGGTCGGCGCCGACAGTCCGTTCGCGCTGCCGCTGAAGCGCTTCCCCGACGCGGTGCCGGCGGCCGAGCGTGCGCGCCGGCGCGACTTCTTCCACGCGCACCCGTCCGACGACCAGCCCGGCATCCAGGCCGAGACCGACCGCTACATCGTGTGGCCGGGCCGGGCGCTGGGCTACAAGCTCGGCGAACTCGACATCCTGGTGCTGCGCGAGAAGGCCAAGCGCGAACTTGGTCCGCGCTTGGACCTGCGCGCCTTCCACGATCGGATCCGCGGCGGCGGCGCGATGCGGCTGGATCTGCTCGACGCGCGCATCGCGGCCTGGATCGCCCAGGCCAAGGCCGGCCCGTCCACCACTCCGGAGAAACCGCGATGAACCTCAGTCCCCGACTCCGTGCGCCGCTGCTGCTGGCGATCGTCTGTGCGCTCGCCGGGCAGGGCGCCCGCGCGGCGGCGCCGGTGCAAGCCGCCGCCGCGCCCGTCGCCAGCGCCGCCGCCGCGCGCTTCAAGGCGCTGTACCTGCGCGAATGGAAGTGGCGCCAGGCGCAGTTCGCTGGCGCCGACGACGAGGACAGCCAGGGCGCCGCGGCCGACCATCTGCCGAAAGTGGACCTGGCCACGCAGAACCAGCGCACCACATACTGGCAGCAGGTGCTGCGCGAACTGGACGCGATCGACCAGGCGCAGCTGTCGGCGCAGGACCAGGTGAACTACCAGGTCTACCGGCAGCAGTTGCAGGTGTTGCTCGACCAGCAGCGCTTCCGCGGCTGGGAGATGCCGTTCAACAGCGACAGCGCGTTCTGGAGCGATCTGGGCTTCACCGCACGCAGCACGCTGCACAGCCGCCAGGACTACCAGCGCTACCTCGGCCAGCTGGCCGACATCCGGCGCTACTTCGACGAGCAGATCGCCAACATGCGCGCCGGCCTGGCGCGCGGTTTCGCGCAGCCGAAGGTCACCCTGGACGGCCGCGACCAGTCGATCGCCGAGGTCGCCCAGGCGCAGGGCGAGCGGAACCTGTTCTACACGCCCTTCAAGCGGATGCCGGCGGCGATTCCCGCCGCGGTGCAGGCGCAGTTGCGCGCGCAGGCGCGCACGGCGATCGCGCAGCAGGTGGTTCCGGCCTACGCCAAGCTGCTGCGCTTCATGTGCGAGGAATACCTGCCGAAGGTGCGCCCGGCGCTGGCCGCCGAGTCGCTGCCCGACGGCGCCGCCTACTACCGCGCGCAGATCCGCGAATACACCACGTTGGACATGAGCCCGGAGCAGATCCACGCGGTCGGGTTGAAGGAAGTGGCGCGGCTGCGCAAGGAGATGGACCAGGCGATCGCCGACAGCGGCTTCAAGACCCCACCCGGGCAGCAGACGTTCCCGGCGTTCCTGCATTACCTGCGCACCGATCCGAAGTTCTACGCCAAGACCCCCGAGGAACTGCTCAAGGACGCGGCCTGGATCGCCAAGCGGGTGGACGCCAAGGTCGGCGACTACATCGGCCGCCTGCCGCGGCGCCGCTTCGCGATCGAACCGGTGCCGGCGGAACTGGCGCCGTTCTACACCGGCGGCCGCGGCGGCCCGGGCATCTATCTGGTCAACACCTACGACCTGCCGTCGCGGCCGCTGTACAACCTGACCGCACTGACCCTGCACGAATCCTCGCCCGGCCACGCACTGCAGATGCCGCTGGCGGCCGAGCAGGACGACCTGCCGGACTTCCGCCGCTACACCTTCATTTCCGCCTACGGCGAGGGGTGGGCGGTGTACTCGGAGTACCTGGGCCTGGAGATGGGCCTGTACGACACCCCGTACGACCGCTTCGGCTACCTGACCTATCAGATGTGGCGCGCGTGCCGGCTGGTCATCGACACCGGCATCCACCACGACGGCTGGAGCCGCGCGCAGGCGCAGGCCTTCCTGCGCGACAACACCGCGCTGAGCGAGCATGAGGTGACCACCGAGGTGGACCGCTACATCGCCTGGCCCGGGCAGGCGCTGTCGTACTACCTGGGCGAGCTGAAAATCCTGGAATTGCGGCGCAAGGCCGAGCAGGCGCTGGGTGAGAAGTTCGACATCCGCGCCTTCCACGATGCGATCCTGGAAACCGGCTCGGTGCCGCTGCCGGTGCTGGAGCAGCGCATCGACCGCTTCATCGCCGACGGCGGCACGTCGCCGTGGTCGGAGCCATCCGCCACGTCCGGGCAGCACTAATGCCGCTGTGTTTTGCAGGAGCGGCTGCGGCCGCGTCAGGCCGCCGCCGGTAACATGCGGTCGCGGCCGCCGCCGCGCCGACAGCACCAGCAGTCGCATCGCCGATCACGATCTTCCAGCGGGGATACCATGGCCACACAAGGCAAGTTCCACAAGCGTCTGAACCTGACCGACCTGACTTTCATCGGGCTCGGTTCGATCTTCGGCTCCGGTTGGCTGTTCTCGGCCAGCCACGTGTCGGCCATCGCCGGCCCGGCCGGCATCGTGTCGTGGATCGCCGGGGGCGTGGCGGTGCTGCTGCTGGGCCTGGTGTATTGCGAACTGGGCGCGGCGCTGCCGCGCGCCGGCGGGGTGGTGCGCTATCCAGAGTATTCGCACGGCGCGCTGCTCGGCTGGCTGATGGGCTTCATCACCCTGATCGCGTTCTCCAGCCTGATCGCGATCGAGGTCGAGGCGGCGCGCCAGTACGCCGCGGCCTGGTTCCCGTCGCTGAACCAGGCCGGCAGCAGTCATCCCAGCGTCGGCGGCTGGCTGTTGCAGCTCGCGCTGCTGGTGGCGTTCTTCCTGCTCAACTATTTCAGCGTCAAGACCTTCGCCACCGCCAACAACATCGTCAGCGTGTTCAAGTTCCTGGTGCCGGTGCTGGTGATCGTGCTGCTGATGGCGCACTTCAATCCGCAGAACCTGCACGTGCAGGGTTTCGCACCGTCGGGCGCGGCCGGCGTGGAGGCGGCGATCTCGGCCGGCGGCATCATCTTCGCCTACCTGGGGCTGACCCCGATCGTGTCGGTGGCCAGCGAGGTGCGCAATCCGCAGCGCAACATCCCGATCGCATTGATCCTGTCGGTGGCGCTGTCCACGGTCGTCTACGTGCTGCTGCAGCTGGCGTTCCTGGGCAGCGTGCCGGCCACGTACCTGGCGCAGGGTTGGGGCGGCATCGACAAGGCGTTCGCGCTGCCGTACCACGACATCGCGCTGGCGCTGGGCATGGGCTGGCTGGCGGCGCTGGTGATCTGCGATGCGATGATCTCGCCCAGCGGCACCGGCAACATCTACATGAACGCCACCCCGCGCGTGGTCTACGGCTGGGCGCGCAGCGGCGGCTTCCTGCCGGTGCTGACCCGGATCGATGCCAAGTCCGGCATCCCGCGCCCGGCGCTGTGGCTGAGCCTGGCGCTGTCGGTGTTCTGGACCCTGCCGTTCCCGTCGTGGGAAACGTTGATCCAGGTGGTGTCGGCGGCGCTGGTACTGAGCTATGCGGTGGCGCCGGTGACCGTGGCCGCGCTGCGCCGCAGCGCGCCGCAGCTACCGCGGCCGTTCCTGCTGCGCGGCTTTGCCGTCCTCGGCCCGTTGTCGTTCATCGTCGCCGCGCTGATCGTCTACTGGTCCACCTGGAGCACGCTGTCGTGGCTGCTCGGCCTGCAGATCGCGATGTTCGCGCTGTACGTGCTGTACAAGCTGCCGAGCGCGGCCGGGCGCGCGCAGTTGTGGCGGCAGGTGCGCGGCGCGCTGTGGCTGATCGGGTTCTTCGCCATGCTGCTGCTGGTGTCCTGCCTGGGCACCTTCGGCGGCAGCGGCTGGATCGCGCATCCCTGGGACACGCTCAGCGTCGCCGCGATCGCGTTCGGCTGCTACCACTGGGGCGCGCGCACCGGGCTGCGCAGCGACCAGCTGGCGCTGGAAGAGGACGACGGGGAGTGAGTTTTGCTCGCTTCCGTGGGAACGGCTTCAGCCGCGACAGAACTTGCTGAAACATCCTGTCTCGGTTGCAGCGGCTCCTACAAAAAAGCTGTATCGGGGATATCGGAACAGAATGAACAGATTCGTTGCATCGATCGTGCTGGCCGCGGCGTCCTTCGCCGGCCACGCCCAGGCCGCGCCGGGCGCCGCCGACTACCAGCGCTCGCTGGGCCTGCGCGAGGCATGGATGACGCTGACCGAGCACGTCGCCTGGCCAGCGCAATGGCGCGACGACGGCGCGTTCTACTACCGCAAGACGGTGCCCGGCGGTTTCGCCTTCGTGCGCGAGGACGTGGCCGGCCAGCGCAAGCGGCCGGCGTTCGATGCGGCGCGGCTGGCGCGGGCGCTGAGCACGGCGGCCGGCATCGACTATCCGGCGCTGCGGCTGCCGTTCGAGCGCTTCGCCTATGTGGCCGAGGCAGACCGCGCCGACGCCGCGATCGTGTTCCAGATCGATGAGGTGCCGTGGCGCTGCACGCTGACCGACTACGTATGCGCGCGCCTGGACACAGGTTCGCAGCCGCGCCCACGCGGCTTCGGCGTGGTCCGCGATCCGGCGGTCGCCGCCGACAACACGCCGCGGCGCTCGCCGGACGGGCGCTGGGACGCGTTCGGCGACGGCCACGACATCGTGCTGCGCAGTGCCGCCGACGGCCACGTGCTGCGCCTCAGCGAGGACGGTCGCGCCGACGACTTCTACGATCCGGAAACGCTGGCCTGGTCGCCGGATTCGCAGCGGCTGGCGGTGTACCGGGTGCGCCCGGGTTTCGTGCGGCGGGTGACGCGGGTGGAGGCGGCGCCGCCCGGCGGCGGCCAGCCGCGGGTGCGCACCCAGCTGTATCCCAAGCCCGGCGATGCGGTGGATATCGAGCGGCCGGTGCTGTTCGACCTCGCCGGGGTGTCCGCCGGCGCCGGCGCGCGCCGCATCGCCATCGACGACGCGCTGTTCGCCAATCCGTACCAACTGTCGCCGATCCAGTGGCGCAAGGACGGTCGCAGCTTCGTGTTCGACTACGTGCAGCGCGGCTTCCAGCGCGTGCGTGCGATCGCGGTGGACGCCGCCAGCGGCCGCGCGCACGTGGCGGTGGGCGAGGACGCCAGGACCTTCGTCTACGCCGACCGCCGCTACCGCCACGACGTGGACGGACTCGGCAAGGAGATCCTGTGGATTTCCGAGCGCGACGGCTGGCGTCATCTCTATCTGTTCGACGGCGTGAGCGGCAAGCTCAAGACCCAGATCACCAAGGGCCAGTGGATCGTGCGCGAGGTGCTGCGCGTGGACGATGCGCAGCGCCGCATCTGGTTCTCCGCCAGCGGCATGGACGCGGGCAGGGATCCGTATCATCGCCAGCTGTTCGCGGTGGATTTCGACGGCGGCCGGCTGACCCGGCTGACCACGGCCGATGCCGACCACGACGTGGCCATCGCCGACGACGGCCGCCGCTACGTGGACACCTATTCGCGCCCGGACCTGGCGCCGGTGATGGAACTGCACGCCATCGACGGTACGCTGTTGCAGGTGGTGGAACGTGGCGACATTGGCCGGCTGCAGGCCGCCGGCTGGCGCGCGCCGCAGACCTTCGTGGCCAAGGGCCGCGACGGCCGCACCGACATCTGGGGCATCGTGGTGCGCCCGCGCGACTACGATCCGCGCAAGCGATACCCGGTGATCGAGAACATCTACGCCGGCCCGCACGACAACTTCGTGCCCAAGACCTTCTGGCCGTTCGGCTACCACGCCGGCGGCGACAAGCAGATCGGCATGCAGGCGCAGGCGGACCTGGGCTTCATCGTGGTGATGATCGACGGCATGGGCACCGCCAACCGCTCCAAGGCATTCCACGACGTGGCCTGGAAGAACCTCGGCGATTCCGGTTTCCCCGACCGCATCGCCTGGCACAAGGCGCTGGCGGCGCAGGATCCGTCCTACGACATCGGCCGCGTCGGCATCTACGGCGCCTCGGCCGGCGGCCAGAGCACGCTCGGCGCGCTGGAGCGGCATCCGGATTTCTACAAGGTGGGCGTGGCCTATGCCGGCTGCTACGACAACCGCATGGACAAGATCAGCTGGAACGAGCAGTGGATGGGTTGGCCGGTGGACGCCAGCTATGCCGCTGCGTCCGGCGTGGACAATGCCTCCAAATTGCGCGGCGAACTGCTGCTGATCGTCGGCGAGCAGGACAGCAACGTCGACCCGGCCTCGACCGCGCGAGTGGTGGAGGCGCTGATCCAGGCCGGCAAGGACTTCGACCTGCTCGGCGTGCCCGGCGGCGAGCACTCGGTGGGCCGGTCCAGCGGCCCGATCGACTACGTGCAGCGGCGTCAGTACGACTTCTTCGTGCGGCACCTGCTGGGTGCGCCGACGCCGCGGTGGAATGAACTGGACAGCCGACCGGCGCGATGAGCGGGCCGTGTCCGTGGAAGTGGCAACATTGCCCAGTCAACGCTGCCAGGTCATGGTCCGGTAGCGCGCAGGCGTGGAAACACCTGTGCGCGGGCAAACCCGAATCAGCGGTGGTGCGTCAGAACCTCAGTCGTATATTCCGCTGTCACAATCGTGAGCTGTCACGGCCGATCCAGGCGTGACGTTTTGAATGGTGTAGGCTCCCCAGCTTGGGAATCCCACAGTAAGCTGCGTCGCATCTTTCACGTAGAACTTCTTCGCCACCTTGTCATGGACGACATTGCCTGGATCGTTGGTTCTGACATGTATCCTATTTTCCGTCCTGGGATCGGGGATGTACGAGATCACGAATGAGACCCGGCGCGCAGTGAATGATTCGCACCCGGTTTCCAAACCTTGATTGTACGTGGAATCGAATAACTGCTCTTCCAAAGGCTCGAAGTGCCACGCCCTCTCGCTTATCCCGCAATTTGCCGCTCCGGCGGCGGAAAGGAGAATGCACGTCAGGAGCGTTTTCTTGTACGTCGTCATAGTGAATTGGACCGGCCAGCCTTTCGTAGACATCCGGACGCCATAATTGATGGCAATGACCGAGGTGTTTATGGGCAACAGCAAGCAGTACACGGATGAGTTCCGGGCCGAGGCGGTGAAGCAGGTGATCGAACGCGGCTTCACGGTGGTGGATGTGGCCTCCCGAATCGGGATTCCCAAGCACACGCTATACGGGTGGGTGCAGGCCGCCAGGAAGATGGCGCCGGCAGCCGGCGCTGCAGCGGCGTCGACCGACTCAGCGGAGATTCGCCGGCTCAAGGCCGAACTGAGGCGGGTAACCGAGGAGCGCGACATCCTAGAAAAAGCCGCCGCGTACTTTGCCAAGGGGTAAGGGCGAAGTACGCGTTCATGCGTGCGCACGTCCGGGAGTTTCGTCTGGCGACGATGTGCCGGGTGCTGGGCGTGCATCGCAGTGGTTACTAGGCCTGGCTGCGCAACGGCACCAGCGTCCGCGAACGCGAGGACCAGCGCTTGCTGGGCCTGATCAAGCACCACTGGCTGGCCAGCGGCGCGGTGTACGGCTATCGCAAGCTCACCCTGGATCTGCGTGAGGCCGGCGAGCGTTGCAGCCGTCACCGGGTGCGGCGCTTGATGAAGGCCGAAGGCTTGCGAGCGCAGGTTGGCTACGGCAGCAAGCCGCGTTAGCGGGGAGGTCCGGTCGGCGTGGTGGCGAATGTGCTCAACCGGGACTTCATTCCGCAGGCCCCGAACAAGGTCTGGGTCACGGACATCACCTATATCCGCACCTACGAGGGCTGGCTGTTCTTGGCAGCGGTAATGGAGCTGTATTGGCGCCAGATCGTGGGTTGGGCAACCGCTTCGACAATGACCAGCGATCTGGTGCTGCAGGCACTGGTGGCAGCGGCGTGGCGGCGCAAGCCCGGTCCTGGCGTGATGGTGCACTCCGACCAGGGCTGGCAGTCCACCAGCAGCGATTGGCAGTCGTTCCTGAAGGCGCACCGGATGGTGCCGAGCATGAGCCGACGCGGGAACTGCCATGACAACGCCGTGGCCGAGAGCTTCTTCAGCGTCTTGAAGAAGGAACGTATCAAGCGTCGGATCTACCCGACACGCGCCATGGCGGCATCGGACGTGTTCGACTATATCGAGATGTTCTACAACCCGATCCGCCGGCATGGTTCCGCTGGCGGCGTGTCACCGGTAGAGTTTGAAAGGCGCTACGCGCAGAGCGGCGACTGAGTGTCTACGGAAATCTGGCCGGTCCAGCACGAGCCTGCAGCTTTGCAAACAACCCGGCCTCACGGTAACGCACGATCGCAGCGCGCATATCCCGATCTTTCTGGTTTATCGCTGTCCGGTGTTGCATCACAGGCCACCGATGAGCGGCAGTCGGCGGTGTCCGGACCAGCGAATGCCAGCCTGGCGCAGTGTGGCCCGCGACTGCACGCGCAGGGAGTCGGATGTGTTGCCGGTCACACCTTGCGCTCCACGCATTGAAGTTATCCGCCAGCGTGCCGATGACGGGGAGGGTGGATGGCTGTCCCTGTGAGCCGGCCACGACGTTGCTCGGCGATGACGCTTCGTGCGCCTGCGTGACGACGACCGGACCGATCACGGGCGCAACGTGCGCCGCAGCGATCCCCCCGTGCCGCGATGGAACGTGGGACCCCATCGACCAAGCGGTCGCAGTACGGCCGCCCGACGAGCGTACGCACATGAATTCCATCGCTTCGGTGTCCTCGATCGCCCTGTCCGGCATGCGCGCCGCCGCGACCGGGCTGCAGGTGCGCGCGAACAATGTCGCCAACGCCGCCACCGAGGGGTTCCAGCGCCAGGTGCCGGCCAACCAGGAAGCCGCCGGCGGCGGCGTGGTCGCCCAGGTGACCGCGGCCGGCGGCGCGGGCCGCGATCTGGTCGAGGACATGCTCGGCGGGTTGTCCGCGCGCGACGATTTCCAGGCCAGTGCGCGGGTGCTGCGCGCGGCCGACACCACGCTCGGCGGCCTGCTCGACGTGCTCGCCTGAGCCGCCGCGGTCGCGGCTGTGCGGTTTTCCGCATTCATCCCCGACACGACGCACAAGACGCCGGCGTTGACGCGGCGCAGGATGGGCCGCTAGTGCTGAGCGGAGACGATGAATGGATCGGAGAGATTTCCTGCGCCAGGGGCTGGCGGCCGGCGCGTCGGCCGGGGTCGCAGCGTTCGCCGGCAGCGGCAGCGTCGCCGCCGACGCGAATGCCGCGTCCGCCGCGGCGCCTGCGCCTGCGCGGCCGCAGCTGCGGCCGCTGGCCGCCGATGCGCTCGCCGGCCACACCCTGCAATGCCGCTTCGTCGAGGCCGGCGCACAATGGCAGGTGTACGAGGACCTGCGCAGCGCCGACGGCGACCTGACCCTGCTCGGCCCCGGCGGCGCGCTGGTGCTCGGCAAGCGCACCGAACCGGTCTGGGGCGGCGATGCGCCGCCGTATTTCGGCATGCCGCTGGCCGAGGTGGCGATGGCGCAGGCCGACCTGCTCGCCGAACGCCTGCTGCGCGACGGCGACCCGCGTGTGGACGAAGTGCGCGACGCGGCACCGCCGCCGGCCTCGCGGCTGGATCCCAAGGACTACAACGGGCGCCTGCCGTGGACCACCTTCGTCGGCACCCGCGAGTGCGCCGATACCATGCCGGTGTACCCGGATGGGCGCACCCGCGGCTACCGCGCGCTGCACGCCTTCCCCGAGCTGGACAAGAAGGAACTGGTGGAGCGCCGCCACGAAGGCCTGATCGGTGGCTGGATGCCGGCGGTGCGCAAGGTGGTGCCGGCCGGCGAGGGCCGCTACTACGACGTGCTGCTGTTCGCCGACGTGCTCGCCAGCGACCGCTTCGTCGTGCAGACCTGGCACCGCAGCGCATTGGTCGAGCACGGCCAGGTGACCAAGGTGGTGTACGGCTACAGCTATCCCGACTACCCGCCGCGCCGCGGCCCGCGCAGTGCCGAGGACTTCTACCGCGGCCTGCTGGCCTTCGCCGGCTACTGGCAGGGGTTGCTCGCCGACACCGTGCAGGCGCAACTGCCCGATGCCGGCTGGAGCGACATGGCGCGCTTCGCCTTCGCCCGCGAACTGGTGGTGCGCCCCGGCGGCACCTATCCGAAATATGGCGCGGTCGATCGCGACTACTACGGCAACGAGTACGACGGTTTCCAGGACACCTTCACCAGTTCGTTGTACGCGAACCTGGAATGGGGCCGCTTCGCCCAGGCCGCGGCGGTGCTGGACGGCTACTTCAGCGACTTCGTGCAGGACGACGGCATGGTCAACATGCGCGGCGCGGAGACCGGCCAGTTCGGCCTGACCCTGTCGCTGCTGGCGCGCTACCTGCGCTACACCGGCGATGCGGCGTTGCTGCGCAAGCACGGCGGCAAGATCGCCGCCACCGCGCAGCTGCTGCTGGAACTGCACGACGCCAGCCTGACGTTGCCGGCCAACGCGCCCGGGCATGGCCTGATCCATGGCTGGAACGAATCCGACGCCTGCCTGTTCCCGGACCCGACCGTATGGTGGAAGCCGTACTACGCCAACAGCGCGCTGGCCGTGCGCGGCTGGCAGGACATCGCCGCGGTATGGACCACGATCGCCGGGCCGGGCGCGCAAGCCACCGCGGCGCAATGGCGGCAGCGTGCGCAGCAACTGACCGCGCAGTTGCACAAGACCCTGCGCGGCAATATCCGCCGCGACCTGACCCCGGCCTACATCGGCCCGCTGCCCGGGGTGACGCTGACCTTCCGCCAGTCGCTGCAGCAGGAGACTCCCAGCGAGCAGGGCTGGCCGCACCGCGCCTACGCCGAACTGCTGCAGGCCGACGTGCTGCCCGAGGATCTGGCGCACCTGGTCATCGACTGCGTGCGCGGCCACGGCGGCACCAGCCTCGGCGTGGTCGGCAACATCGCCGCGCCGACCCCGGACGGGCGCGACCTGCTCGGCTTCATCTCCTACGGTTACGCGCAGCTGCTGCTGCGCCTGGATCGGATCGAGGAATACCTGCTGTTCCTGTACGCGCACCGCTACCATGTGCATACCCGCGGCAGCTGGACCGCGGGCGAGGTCAGCGGCATCAGCGGCGGCATGCCGCTGTTCTGCATCCCGGCGCAGATGACCATCCCGCTGCTGCTGCGCTGGATGCTGGTGTTCGAGGACAGCGCCGGCGAGGAACTGTTTCTGGCGCGGGCGCTGCCGCGCGACTGGCTGGGCAGCGGCGAGCCGATCGCGATCGAGGCCGCGCCGACCCGCTGGGGCGCGGTGTCGCTGGCGCTGCGCGCCGATCCGGCGCGGCAGCGCATCGACGGCACGCTGACCCTGCCGGCACGGGCGCCGGCGTGCACCTGGCTGAGCCTGCGCGTTCCCGCCGGCACGCGCCTGCGCGAGGTGCGGTTGGACGGGCGCGCGGTGGCCCTGTCCGGGCCGCACGACGAGCGCGTGCAGGTGCCCGCCGGCGCTGCACGGCAAATGACGCTCTCGGCCGCCTACGGCTGAGTGGCGAAAAAGTCGGAAACGTCCCGGCGCGCGTCGCGCAATGCGGTATTCCGCATGTTTTGCCGATAAATACGACAAGACGGTGCGGTTACCGTACGCGCACATTGTGGCCGTGCAATGAATTCTGCCGGGGGGAGATTCCCGCACCATGTAGCGCAGGACGCAGCGCGTAGCCCATTCGCGTCGCGGTGCGTGCGGCGGTGGGACCTCCCACCCGCCGCCGCGCTGCGGAACACGTTCTTTCCGTACTCGCCAACGATCGCTGGCGATGGGCGTGCCGGCCTTGCCGATCGCCGTGCCTGGCCCAGGAGAATCCGATGTCGTCTTTGTCTGAACACGTTGCGCCGCTCTTCCCATCGCCATGGCGCCGTGTGCAGCGGCCGGGCCCGTTGACGGCGGCGATCTGCGCCGCATTGACCGTCGCGGTGTCGGCACCGGCCGCGCTGGCGCAGGACGCTACCGCCACCGCCACCGCCACCGCCACGGACGCGGCGGCCACCACGCTGGAACCGGTCACCGTGACTGGCAGCCGTCTCCGCCGCGTCGATGCGGAGACCGCCAGCCCGGTGATCACCATCGACCGGCAGCGGATCGAGGACAGCGGCCAGAACACGCTCGGCCAACTGCTGCAGCAGCTGCCGGCGATGGCCGGCAACATGCCCAACATCGCGCTCAACTCCGGCTTCAGCCATGGCCGCGCGCTGGTCTCGCTGCGCAATCTTGGCGCCGAGCGCACCCTGGTGCTGGTCAACGGCCACCGCATGGCGGGGCCGGCCAGCAGCGTCTCCGCCGCGCCCGGCGTGGACGTCAACGCGATCCCGGCGGCGATGGTGGAGCGGATCGAGGTGCTGACCGACGGCGCCTCCTCGGTGTACGGCTCCGACGCCATCGCCGGGGTGGTCAACATCATCCTCAAGGACAAGTACGACGGCTTCGCCGCCACCGCGGACTACGGCCAGAGCACGCACGGCGACGGCAACCGCCGTTCGCCGGGCGTGGAGTGGGGCAAGACCTGGGAGCGTGGCGGGCTGATCCTGGGCCTGAGCCGCAGCTCGATGAACGCGCTGTACGCTGCCGACCGCAGCGACGCCAAGACCGCGGTGAACTACCTCAACGGGCAAGTGGTGGAGCGCCGCGGCAACGGCACCCGCGCCTTCCTCCGCGACGGCCGCGTGCTGACCCCGAACAGCGGCCTGGCCCCGGGCGCGGTCGACGCCGGCGACTTCCACCCCTACGATCAGGCGGTCGAGGGCTACAACGCCTACACCGGGCAATACCTGATCACCCCGGTGCAGCGGACCAACTTCTCCGCCCACGCCAGCTTCGATTTCACCCCGGACGTGCAGGGCTACCTGGACATGTTCTGGACCCGCAGCGAGACCACCTCGCAGCTCACCGCCTATGGCCTGGAACTGCCCAACGTCGCACAGAACTACTACAATCCGTTCGGCAGCCAGCTCTCGCGCTACCTGCTGCGCTCGGTGCCGGCCAACACCCGCGTCTACTCCTCGACCATGTACCAGACCAACATCGTGGCCGGGCTGCGCGGCAAGTTCGCCCACAGCAGCTGGCAGTGGGACGCGGCGGCCGGCTATGCGCGCTACAAGGACACCCTGGTGCGCAACGGCTTCTCCATCACCTCGGCGCTGAACAACGCGGTCGGCGCCTCGTTCCTGGACAGCGACGGCGTGGTCAAGTGCGGCACGCCCGGCAACGCGATCGCCGGCTGTACCCCGATCAACGTGTTCAATCCCGACGACCCGGCCACCATCGCCGCGATCAAGGCCACCCAGAGCGCGGTCGACCTGATCGACGAGAGCACCATGAAGTTCGCCGAGGCCAGCATCGACGGCGACCTGTTCGCGATGCCGGCGGGGAGGGTGCAGGCCGCGTTCGGGCTGTCGTTGCGCAAGAACGATTTCGCGCAGGGCACCAGCAATCCGGTCGCCGCCGCCGATGCCGGCGGCAACTGCGACTACAACGACGGTTGCATCCTGAACCAGGGCCACGACGAGACGATCAAGGAAGCCTACGCCGAAGTGCTGATCCCGCTGCTCGCGGATCTGCCCGGCGTGCAGGCGCTGAACCTCAACCTGGGCACGCGCTATTCCAAGTACGACTACTGGGGCGACACCACCAACAGCAAGGTCGCGCTGGAATGGCGCCCGATCGGCAACCTGCTGGTCCGCGCCGCCGGCTCGCAGGTGTTCCGCGCCCCGGCGCTCGGCGACCTGTACGGCTCGCCGTACAATTCTGTGGTCGACAGCACTGGCAACTACACCGACCCGTGCAATGGCTACACCGGCGGCGGCAACGCCACGGCCTGCATCAACGTGCCCACCGATGGCAGCTTCGTCAACACTGCCGCGTTCACCGTGCTGACCACCGGCTCGGCCAATGCCGGCTTCGCGATCAAGCCCGAGCAGGGCCGCTCCTACAACGTCGGCGCGGTCTACGATCCGGGCTGGGCGGACGGGCTGTCGCTGAACCTGGACAGCTGGCGGGTCACCCTGGACGACATGATCAGCGGCGTCGGCCTGGACCAGGTGCTGCAGCACTGTTACGACGGCCAGAGCGCCTACTGTCCGCTGATCAAGCGCAATGCGACTGGGCAATTGGTCAGCGTGACCGTGCCGTTCGCGATCAACAGCGGCAAGGTCGACATCCGCGGTTACGACATCGGCATCAAGTACGCGCTGCGCGACACCCGCTGGGGGGACTTCCAGGCCGGCGTCGACGCCACCTTCCTGTCCAGCTACACGTTCAGCGGCAACGGCCACAACTACGTCGGCGAGATGTCCAGCTACGGCAACATGCCGCGCTGGCGCGCCAGCTTCAACCTGGGCTGGGACAACGGGCCGTGGCACGCCAGCTGGAACACGCGCCTGCTCGGCCCGACCACGGTCGGTAGCGCCTACGAGGACGTCTGCGCGAACACCGCCGCCGCCGGCAGCTGCGTCTACTTCCGGGTCGGCACGGTGACCTACCACCACGCCGCGCTGAGCCGGAAGTTCGAACGCCTGCACACCACGCTGTCGGCCGGCGTGGACAACCTCGGCAACCGCAAGCCGCCGCAGTACTACGGCTATGCAAGCGCGGCCAATACCGACGCGTTCACCTACGACACGCTGGGGCGCTACTTCTGGTCCCGGATCAGGATCGAGTTTTGAGTTTCCCGACAGGCGGCGGCCTAGGCGCAGCAGGGTGGGGGCCGCGCGCCGCCACCACCCTGGTCGCGGTGCTGCTGGCCGCGGCGTGCAGTGCGGTGGCGGCCGCCGCCGCGGACGGTGAGGCGCTGCAGGCCAGCAACGCCGCGCTCGGCGACCCGCACTTCAAGGGCGCAGCGACGCCCGTCCCGGACAGCGGCGTGGCCTTCACCGGACGAGGGCTACCTCGGACGGGTGTTCGCCGCCGACCTGGCGGCCGGCGTCGGCGCCGCGCCGGGCGAGGATTTCTGGATCGACCGCATGCTCGCGCGCAGCGGCACCGACGGCGGCTTCGACGACAGCAACGACTGGTTGTTCAGCCGCGGCCGCGCCGCCTGTACACCCACCAGCCGCAGCAGCCGGGTTTCGTCGGCGATGTCGCCTACGTGCACAAGACCGGCCACGATGCGCTGTTCCGGCTGCAGGCCGAGCTCGACGGCAAGCCGCTGCGCCTGGTCGAAGACAGCGCGCAGCGGCGGCAGACGCCGAGCTATTTCAGCAGCGTCTATGCCGATGCCGATGCCGGCGCCGGCGTGCGGCGGTGCCTGGTCAAGTTCATCAGCGAGCAGAACGTGACCGTGGCCGAGGTCACGCTGTCCAGCAGCGACGGCGTGGCGCGCACGCTGACCCTGCGCGCGACCTCGCCGATGGCCACGCATGCCGACGGCGCCGAGCTCACCGGCGCGTTCGCCACCCACAACGCGATCACCGCGGTATTCCCGCGCCCGTCCGGCGACGGTTTCACGGTCCAGGGCGGTTCCATCGCGCGCCGCGTGGCGCTGCCGGCCACGGGGGAGGCGGCCACGCTGAAGGTGCAGCTGGGGCTGGTCACCCGCGAACTGCCGGCGTCGCTGCAGCAATACCGGCGCATCGCCCCGCAGGTGCCGCGACAGGCGTATACCGAGCACGTGGTCGCCTACAACCGCTGGTGGGCCGACATCCTGCCGTACCTGGATACGCCTGAGGACAACATCGACAAGACGTTGTTCTACCGCTGGTGGTTGCTGCGCTTCAATTTCCTCGACGCCGCGGTGCCCGGCAACCACTACCAGTTCCCGGTGGCGATCGAAGGCGTGCTCGGCTACGACAACGCGATCGTGCTGACCACCGGCATGTTCATCGACCACCTCAAGTACCTGCGCGGGCGAGGTCGCGGCCGGCGGCAAATACGTCGACAATCCCGGCGCGCCGGAGAACCGGTCCAATTCCTAGGCCCAGTACATCACCGCCGCGGCCTGGCGCGCCTACCGGTTGCACGGCGGGCCGGCCGCGCTGGCCGGCAAGCTGGCCGAGTACGGCAGCCGCGACGTGTCCGACCTGCTGCGTGCCTACGACCGCAACGGCAACGGCCTGATCGAGTACGACTGGGCGGCGATGACCGGCAACGACGCCGATGCGGTGTCCTTCGACTGGGCCAAGCGCCATGGCCAGGCGCGCATGGACCGCAGCGAGAGCGCCTACGTCTACGCCAACGCGCTGGCCGCGGCGCAGGCGGCGCAGCTGGCCGGCGATGCGGCCACCGCCGAGCGCATGCAGGCGCTGGCGGCGAAGATCCGCCGCGCCGTGCTCGAGGTGCTGTGGCAGGACCGCAGCGCGCGCGCCGACGGCATGGGCCTGCACGGCGACCTGCTCAAGCAGCGCCAGGCCGAGGGAGCGCGGCTGCCGGTGACTGGAAGGAAACCAACAACTACTACCCGTTCAGCGTCGGCCTGATTCCCAGGCATGGTGACGTCGACTATGACCCGAAGTACGTGCGCGCGCTGCGCCTGTTGGCCGACGCGCGGCAGTACCCGATCTTCCCGTTCTACACCGCCAACCAGGCCGACCAACAGGCGCGCGGCGCCGGCGGCAGCAACAATTTCTCGGTGATCAATGCCACCGTCGCGTCCCGCCTGCTCGGCAGCGCGCTGCGCGACTATCCCAGCCCGTACCTGGATGCCGGCAGCTACCGCAAGCTGCTGTACTGGAACGCCTGGGCGCACTACGCAATACACGTACGCCACCTATGCCGGCATCAACGCCGACGGGACGCCGGTCGATCCGCAGCAGTTCGGCAGCCACGCCGTCACCAGCACGGTCTCCGATCCGCGGGCGGTGTCCTCGCGCAACATCAGGACGTCGCAGCAGGAGAACCTGGGGCTGTACTTCCAGGACAACGGATCGATTCCGAACTGTTCGGAAACGGTCGAACTGAATTATTCGAACGTCAAGCGCGATTTCGGCCTGGCGCGACTTGAACACGCCCGGCTACAGCAGCGTCGGCTACCGGTACCTGCAGTCCTTGGGATACGAGAATCCGTATCTGGACAACGTCGTGCTGGTCAATCCCGGTCGGGACATCGTGCTGACCAACGATCTCAATCACGACGGCACCCTGGAAACCGTCGTCGTCCCCGCCGGCGCGGCGGCCAGCCCAAGCCCAAGCGCAGGGCCTACACCGTCGGCGTCGAGATGGTCCATCCGGAAACCCAGGAGCAGCCGTTCTTCCTGCAGGCGAGCTACACCTGGAAGCACGTCTTGGGCAACTACGAAGGCTATTACGCCGAAGGCGACCCGGCCAGCAATCTGCCGGGATCGCAGGTCTTCCAGTGCGCTGCGCTGACCCAGAGGGCGGCCGGCAACCTGCTGCAGGATATCCGCCATTCGTTCCTGCTCAACGCCTCGCATACGTTCGGCAGTAGCGGATTCAGCGCCAGGCTGGGGGCGAACTGGCAGGGCGGGGCGAACAAATCCTGCTACTCGCAGGACCCGGTGCCGGCCGATGCCGCCAGCAGCGCCGGCGAGCATGCCTACTATTGCGGCGGCGTGGCGGTGACGCGCGGCAGCCTGGGGCGTCTGCCCAACTGGTGGCTGCTGAACGCGAACGCGGCCTGGGCATACAGTTGGGGACCGAGCCCCTGCGCGTGGAATTCGGTGTGTCCAATCTCCTCAATCGTGACAGGTTCGTCTGGGTTGATCCGCACTATGGTCACTATGATGGGCCGTCCCAGGTTCGCGAGTTGTGCTACGGGGGCAGAGTGCGCTCGGCGCCGCGTTCGACCAACTTCGTCGTCCGCTACAACGGGAACTGGTCCGCGGCCGGCGATAGCGCGCTGCGGGTAGGAGGGCACGCGCCAATTGCATCGTTCAATCGTCCGGATTCGAAAAGAGGGAGAAACCAATATGAAGGTCAATTTTTCCTGTCTGTCGCGCATGTTCGCGCTGCTGTGCCTGTGCGCGGGGCTGGCGATGGCATCGGCCGGCGCGCGTGCCGCCAACGCGTCCTGTACCGCCGGCGACTGGGTCGCCAACCCGCGCGACACCGACATGCCGGCGGTCCGCTATGAAACCGAGCATTTCGCCTTCCGCTGGAAGAACGACGACGTCGCTCTCGCCGATGCCCGCTCCGCCGGCCAGCAACTGGAGCTGATCTGGGACACGTTCATCGACCGGATTGGCTTCCCCGAGCCGTACTGCGGATCGGCGCCCAAGTACAAGGTCAGCATCTACATCGATCCCGGTTTCGGCCTGAACGGCGGCGTCGCGGCCAGCGGCGGCATGGGCATGTGGATCGGAACGCGGGCGCTGGCCGACCGCTGGGGGCTCGCCCACGAGTTCACCCATGCGCTGCAGGGCAGCACCGGCGGGCTGCGCGATTCCCCCTACACGGGCTGGATCTGGGAATCGCATGCCAACTGGATGGCGCACCAGATGGACCAATTCCATGACCGCGAGGTGCACTGTTCGGCGAAGCGGGTGAACTATCCGCACATCTACCTCGGTTCCACCCGCGACCGCTACTGCAACTGGTAGTTCATGGAGTACCTGAAGAACCGCTACGGG
Source organism: Xanthomonas theicola (assembly GCF_014236795.1). Lineage (NCBI taxonomy): Bacteria > Pseudomonadati > Pseudomonadota > Gammaproteobacteria > Lysobacterales > Lysobacteraceae > Xanthomonas > Xanthomonas theicola. The sequence goes on from NZ_CP049017.1 coordinate 1,398,526, forward strand.
TACTCGGTGGTCAACGACATCTGGGCCAAGGCTCCCAAGCCCGGCCAGGCCGGCCAGGCCGAGGCGGACCCGTTCGTGGTGCTGCGCGACAACATGGGTTGGAGTCAGGCGCAACTCAACGACATGTTCGGCGACTGGGCGCTGCACAACGTCAACTGGGACTACACCGATCCGGACGGCCGCGATCACGGCGCGCTGCTGCGCGAGAAGTATGGCCCCAACACCGCGTTCGATCCGAAGAACATCCAAGACTGGGAAAACCGCGACCGCGCGCTGCGCCTGACCACGCTCGATCCGGTGGCCGGCCAGGCCGGGCGCTACCGCGTGCCCTTTGCCTGGGCGCCGCAGCGCTGGGGCTACAACCTGGTGCGGCTGGTGCCGGCCGCCGATGCGCAGGCGATCGGCGTGAACTTCAAAGGCGACGTGCAGTCGGCGCCGGCGGTGCAGGAACTGCCCGGGTTGGCCAACGACCCGCAGCGAATCGAGGCGCCGGACTCGGACTGGCGCTGGGGCGTGGTCGCGATCGATGCCGCCGGCAAGGCCCGCTACAGCGCGCTGCAGCGCGGTGCCGGCGCGTCGCTGAACTTCGCGCTGCGCGCAGGCGATCAGGGCGTGTACCTGGTGGTGATGGGCACGCCGAGCGCGATGCACAAGATCAAGTGGGATCAGTCCTACTACTCGATCTACCGCTACCCGTGGAGCGTCGCCCTGACCGGCGCCTATCCGGATGGCCGCCAGCCCGACGCGCCGACGCCGACCCCGACCGGCCGCCGGCATGCCAACGGCGGTGGCTGGGTCGCCAATACCGCCAACGTCGCCGCCAGCGCCTACGTCGGGCCGAATGCACGGGTGCTTGGCGGGCAGGTGCTGGGCAACGCCCGGATCCAGGACCATGCCACGATCATGGGCGGGACGGTGAAGGACAACGCGATCGTCGGCGGACTGACCGTGCTGCACGATGGCGCGACGGTGCAGAATGCTGCGCAGGCGCACACCGTGTTCATGGGGCCGGGCGCGGTCACGCTGTCGGGCAGCGCGCAGTTCCGGGGCGACATCGCGGCGCATGGCGTGTCGCCGAGCAAGGGCGTGTTCTACGGATCGGCCGATGCCGAGACGATCCTCAATCCGGACTTCGGCGCCGATCTGACCGAAGCGGTGCCGGAAGTGACTGCCCAGCCGTAAACGCATCCCGATCGGGGCGACGTCTCGCCGCGGCGGCCGATTCCGGACGCCGTGGCGGCGTGGCGATCGCTCCTTGGCGTACGCCGTCAATACCGGCGCGGTCAATTCCATCTCGGGCAACGATTTGCAGGACGTGGACGCCGACGTGGGCCATGGCGGCTGCGACGACATGGCGCGGTGCCAGGGCCCGATGCACTGGCCGCTCGTCCCTTTCGGCAGCCTCGGCAACGTCGCCGCGCACTGCCTCCACGACGAACCGGACTCGCTGTCCAGGCGCAGGGAGCTGACGGCTGCGTCGGCGTCTGCACCCGCAAGAACGAAGCGGGCGAGATCGAAGGCGGCAAGGCGATCATGCGCCCCGGCTGGCGGATTTCTTCGTGCGCTGGCTGCGGCAGGCGCCGACGCCGGACTGGATCGGCAGGCCACAGCGCCGGCGCCCGTCGCGCATCGAGCCGCGCGGCGCACCGCGCGCGCCGTGTGGCAACGGCCGACGCCCGTTGCGATGTGTTTACACATTTCCGCGCCAGAGGCGAGGGACCTGCGCGGCATGGGCACGCAACGCACGCTGGTGCTGGTCGACGGCCGCCGCCAGGTGCCGGCGATCCCGGGCATGTCGGCGGTGGACGTGAGCAATATCCCCTCCAGCCTGGTCGAGCGCGTAGATGTCATCACCGGCGGCGCATCGGCGCTGTACGGCGCCGACGCGGTCACCGGCGTGGCCAACTTCATCCTCAAGAAGGACTTCCAGGGCGTGGACGCCAGCGCGCGCTACGGCGCTTCCAGCCGCGGCGACATGCGCAGCCGCAGCGTCGATGCGCTGGCCGGGCGCAACTTCGCCGACAACCGCGGCAACGTCACCGTCTACGGTTTCTACGAGCGCGAACCGGACTCGGTGTCCGGCCAGGACCGGCCGTGGACCGCCAGCGGCTACCCGATGTACACGCGCAACAACCGCAACCAGCGCTACTGGATCTCCAACGGCAACCGCAACATCAACAACGCCGAGGACGCGCAGCTGATCCTGGGCGGGCGCCACTATGCGATGACCGCCGACGGCCGCCTGCGCGATCCGGTGCTGGGGCCGGACGGCTACGTCAACGCCGCGCCGGTGCGCCTGGCCAATGGCGCGGACACGCTGGGCAGCCTGCTCACCGGCGGCGGCGAGTACGGCGGGCGCTACGATTCGTGGTATCTGGCGGTGCCCTCGGACCGCTTCGCCAGCCGCGCCACGTTCAATTTCGATGTCAGCGACAGCCTGCGCCCGTTCGCCAACCTCGGCTATTCGCAGACCCGTTCGCAATCGGCATGGCGCGCGCTGAGTGCGTTCGGCAGCGAGGCGGTCCCTGCCGACAGCCCGTTCATCACCGAGGCGATGCGCGCCGCCAACGGCGGCGCGATCACCGACCCGGTGTACTTCGCCCGCCATTTCGACGCCGAACTGGGTCAGGGCCGCAGCGACTACCGGCGCCAGCTGCTGCAGGGCGTGATCGGCCTGGAGGGCGATTTCACCCTCGGCGCGCGCGCCTGGAACTATTCGGCCTACTACTCCAATGGCCGCACCCGCCAGCGCAACCGCGATCTGGACACGGTGGCCTACAGCCGCTACTACCTGGCGCTGGACTCCACCACCGGCGCCGACGGCAGCGCGGTCTGCCGCAGCACGCTTACCGATCCGGGCAACGGTTGCGTGCCGTTGAATCCGTTCAAGCGCCTGACCCGGGCCGAGATCGGCTACCTGCGCTACAGCAGCGACTGGGCGATCACCCGCATGACCCAGCAGGTGGTGTCGGCATACGCGTCCGGCGGCGTATTCGACCTGCCTGGCGGCGAGGCGCAGATCGCGCTGGGCGGCGAGTACCGCAAGGAGCGCAACAGCATCGGCGCGGTGCCGCAGTACGATCCGGCCAGCCCGGCCTACGACGCCTCGCTGGGCACCACGCAGCTGCCGTTGGTCGGCCAGTACGACGTCAAGGAGCTGTACAGCGAACTGCACCTGCCGCTGCTGGCCGAGCGCCCGTTCGCGCAGCGGCTGGGCATGGATGCGGCGGTGCGCGTGTCCGACTACAACGTCGCCGGCCGCACCATCACCAACAAGTTCGGCTTCGACTGGGCGCCGGTCCGCGACGTCACCCTGCGCGGCACCTACGGCAAGGCGGTGCGCGCGCCCAACATCGGCGAGCTGTACACCGCCAGCAGCATCGGCGGGATGTGGATCAGCGACCCGTGCAACAGCGACAACCTGCGCTACCGCACCGACCGCAGCCAATACACCGCGGCCAACTGCGCGCAGCTCGATCCCTCCGACAAGAGCACCTACTGGCTGTACCGCGACATCATCACCAAGGGCAACCTGGAACTGGCCAACGAGACCGCCAAGACCCGCACCCTCGGCATCGTGCTGCGTCCGCGCTTCCTGGAGGATGTCTCGCTGTCGGTGGACTACCATACAATATCGACCTGCGCGGGGCGATCGATTCGTTCCCGGCGCAGACCATCATCAACAAGTGCGTGGACGCGGCCAGCCTGAACAACCCGTTCTGCGCATTCGTCGGCCGCGACGCCCAGGGCAATCTGCGCAACGCGATCACCCAGAAGCTGAACCTGTCGCGCTACCTGACCCGCGGCGTCGACTTCTTCGCCCAGTACCGCTACGACCTGGCGCCGAACTGGGGCCAGAACGCCGGCGCCGTGTCGTTCGATCTCAACTACACGCGCCTGATCCGCCAGGACTACACGCTCGATCCGGATCGGCCGGACGACGTCGCCCGCTTCGCCGGCGTGTTCGGCTCGCCGCACTGGAAGGGCGTGGTGCGCGGCACCTGGTCGAACGCGCAGGCCGGCGCCACCTGGTCGCTGCGGCACGTCTCCAGGATGCGCAACAGCACCGAGATCGGCGACGCCGACTACCAGAAGGTATGGACCGGCAACGTTTTCTACAGCGACGTTTCCGGCTACTACCGGCGCAAGTCGGGGCTGGAACTGTTCGGCGGCCTCAGCAATGCGTTCGACCGCGCGCCGCCGCGGGTCCCGGGCGCGGAAGCGGGCGGCGCCAACTTCGAGCTCGGCTACCATGCCGGCGTGTACGACGTGATCGGCCGCATGTACTACGGCGGGATCCGCCTGGCGCTGTGAGCGGCGCGCCGCCGGCGCCATTCGGCACAAATCCGCATGCCAGCGCGGTGCGACCGACAAGACCGGGCGACGCATCGGTGACACAGTGCCGGGACGCAGCTCCAGCGCGGCGGCGGTCGGTTGCCGCGCTGGAGCCAGCGCAAAGGAGACGCCATGCCTGGTTTCGTATCCCGTCTGGTCTTCGCTGCCACCGGCCCGCGTGGCGCCCGATGAATTGCGGTCGCGACCACCGGCACTCGGCGCAGTGCGCGTCCGCCGCCGCGGCCGCCGCGGCGCTGGATCCATCGCGGCGCCGCTTCCTGCAATGGAGCGCGCTGGCGGCGGCGGCCGGGCTGCTGCGCTTCCCGCTGGACGCGGCCGCGTCCAGCGCCGGCCGCGTGCGCGCGTTGCCGCTGCAGCAGGTCACGCTGAAGCCGTCGCTGTTCCTGGACTCGCTGCAGACCAACCGCCGCTACCTGCTGGAGCTGGAACCGGACCGGCTGCTGCACAATTTCCTGCAGTACGCCGGGCTGCCGGCCAAGGGCGCGGTCTATGGCGGCTGGGAAGGCGACACCATCGCCGGGCACACGCTGGGCCACTATCTCAGCGCGCTGGCGAAGATGCACGCGCAGACCCGCGACGCCGAACTGCGCCAGCGCATCGACTACATCGTCGCCGAACTGGCGCGCGCGCAGGCGCAGGATGCGGACGGCTATGTCGGCGGCTTCACCCGCAAGAACGACAACGGCCAGATCGAAGGCGGCAAGGCGGTCATGGAGGACCTGCGCCGCGGCATCATCAAGGGCAGCAAGTTCAACCTCAACGGCAGCTGGTCGCCGCTGTACACCCAGCACAAGCTGTTCGCGGGGCTGCTGGACGTGCACGCGCTGGCCTGCAACGCCCAGGCGCTGGTGGTGCTGGTGCCGGTGGCCGGCTATTTCGCCGGCGTGTTCGACGCGCTCGACCACGCGCAGATGCAGACCTTGCTGGATACCGAGTTCGGCGGCCTCAACGAGTCCTACATCGAACTGGGCGCGCGCACCGGCCAGGCGCGCTGGGTCGCGGTCGGCAAGCGCCTGCGCCACGACAAGGTGATCGATCCGGCGGCGGCCGGGCGCGATGCGCTGCCGCATCTCCACGCCAACACCCAGGTGCCCAAGTTCATTGGCGAGGCGCGCCAGTTCGAGGTCGCCGGCGATGCCGACGCGGCCGCCGCCGCGCGCTTCTTTTGGGAAACGGTGACCGCGCACTACAGCTACGTGATCGGCGGCAACGCCGACCGCGAGTACTTCCAGGAGCCGGACAGCATCGCCGCGTTCCTGACCGAGCAGACCTGCGAGCACTGCAACAGCTACAACATGCTCAAGCTGACCCGGCACCTGTACCAGTGGACGCCGCAGGCGCGCTATTTCGACTACTACGAGCGCACCCTGTACAACCATACGATGGCCGCGCAGCATCCGGCCACCGGCATGTTCACCTACATGACGCCGATGATCGGCGGCGGCGAGCGCGGCTTCTCCGACAAGTTCGATTCGTTCTGGTGCTGCGTCGGCAGCGGCATGGAGGCGCACGCGCAGTTCGGCGACTCGATCTACTGGCAGGACGCGGCGGCGCTGTACGTGAACCTGTACATTCCTTCGACCCTGGACTGGCCCGAGCGCGACCTGGCGCTGGAACTGGACAGCGGCGTGCCGGACAACGGCAAGGTGCGGCTGCAGCTGCGCCGCGCCGGCGCACGGACCCCGCGGCGCCTGCTGCTGCGGTTGCCGGCCTGGTGCCAGGGCGGCTACACGCTGCGCCTCAACGGCAAGGCCCTGCGCGGCGCGGTGGCCGACGGCTACCTGGCGCTGGAGCGCGCCTGGCGCAGCGGCGACGTGATCGAACTGGAGCTGGCGGCACCGCTGCGGCTGGAACACGCCGCCGGCGATCCGGACACGGTAGTGGTGATGCGCGGCCCGCTGGCGCTGGCCGCCGACCTCGGCCCGGTCGCCGGCGCCTACGACGCGCCGGACCCGGCGCTGGTGGCGTCGGCCGATCCGCTGGCCGGGTTCTCGGAACTGCCGCAGCCCGGGCACTTCCTGGCCGCCGGCACGCAGCCGCCGGGGCTGACCTTCGTGCCGTTCTACGCGCAGTACGAGCGCCGCAGCGCGCTGTACTTCAAGCGCATGGCGCCAGCGCAATGGGCGCAGGAAGCGGTGCGGCGTGCGCGCCAGCAGGCCGAGCGCGCCGCGCTGCAGGCCAGCGCAGTGGACATGATCCAGTTCGGCGACGCGGCCTCCGAGCAGGCGCACCAGTTGCGCAGCGACACCTCGTTCGGCGGCGCCTACCGCCGCCAGCAGTGCCGCGACGTGCGCGGCAAGGGCTTCGTCGAATTCCAGATGCAGGGCAGCGCGCGGCCCCTGGCGCTGCGCCTGCGCTTCTGGGGCAGCGACAAGGGGCGCTTCAACATCCTGGTCGACGGCAAGCTGGCGGTGGAAGTGCAGGTGGAGCGCGGCCAGGTGATCGACTTCGTCGACCGCGACTACCCGCTGCCGCCCGCGCTGACCCGTGATGCAGCGCGGCTGACGATCCGCATCGAGCCGCAGCACGGCGACACCGCCGGGCCGCTGTTCGGTGGCTGGCTGATCCCGGCCTGAGCCCTGGCCACCGTCGCGGCGCATGCGCGCCGCGGCACGGACCTCCCTCACCCCCAAGGGAGTTCCCCCGGCTTTGCCGGGGTAGCAGTAGCCGTTTGCCGTTTACAGGAGTCCATCGCGGAGACGGCGGTTGTGAGCCGCCAAGCACACGATCGGAGAATCCGGAGATGGACAGGTATCAGAGTCTAAGTCACAGCCAAGATGCCCGATCACGTGCACAGGATGTTGCGGATTCGGCGAAGCTGGCGGTGTCGCCGGTGGTGGGCTACATCAAGGGCAAGCGCGCGATCCATCTGGCAGGGGGGTATGCCGAGCGTAAACGGAACGTCGTGGGTCGGCACTTCTGGGCCAGAGGCTACTTTGTATCGACGGTAGGTCGGGATGGAGCGGAGGTCCGGGAGGACGTGCGCAATCAGGAGAAGGAGGATGACCGGCTCGATCAGTTGCAGTTGCTGCGATAAGCCAGCCACTTTCAGGTGGCGCCATTCGAGGGAGGCGCGTTAGCGCCCCCGCCAGCCGCTTTGAGCGGCTCACATTACGAATGCCCCCGGCTTTGCCGGGGGATTGTGACTTGCCGGGTCTTCAGTCGGGCGCGGACGAACCAGGGCGTGGCGGTGGTGGGCATGGCGGCCGATGCATATTAATGTTGGTATACATTAATCTAAAAACGATATTTGTTGTATATAGGTCATCCGGCCAGAATAGGAGCCGCATCCGAGGCTGCGGGGTGGTCCCGTTGCCGCGCCGCTCTTAGCGCATTCCGACAGGCGACCGATTCATGCGACTGATCCAACTGCTCGACGATGGCGGCCTTCCCTGCGTGGGGGTGGTGGAGGCGTCCGGGACCCAGGTGCGCGTGCTGCGCGAGGTTGGTTCGATCTATGCGCTGGCCAACGCCGCGCTCGCCGCCGGCACCACGCTGGACGCTTACGCCACGCGCCAGCGCGGCGACAGCGTGCTCGACTACGCCGACCTGCTGGGCAGCGGCCGCGTGCTGTCGCCGCTGACCCATCCGGACCCGGCGCACTGTCGTGTCACCGGCACCGGCCTGACCCACCTGGGCAGCGCTGCGGCCCGCGATGCGATGCACCAGCAGCTGCAGCAGCAGGCGAGCCTGGGCACGCTCACCGATTCGATGAAGATCTTCCAACTCGGGGTGGAGGGCGGGATTCCGTGCGACGGTCAGCCCGGCGCGCAGCCGGAGTGGTTCTACAAGGGCGACGGCGGCATCCTGGTGGCGCCGGGCGCGCCGCTGCCGTCGCCGGAGTTCGCGCTGGACGGCGGCGAGGAGCCGGAGTTGGTCGGGCTGTACGTGATCGGCGCCGACGGCGTGCCGTACCGGCTCGGCTTCGCGCTGGGCAACGAGTTCTCCGACCACGTCACCGAGCGCCAGAACTACCTGTACCTGGCCCATTCCAAGCTGCGCGCCTGCGCGGTGGGTCCGGAACTGCGCAGTGGCGCGTTGCCGCGCGACCTGCGCGGCAGCAGCCGCATCCGCCGCGGCGATGCGGTGATCTGGGAGAAGCCCTTTGTCACCGGCGAGGCCAACATGTGCCATTCGCTGGCCAATCTGGAGTACCACCATTTCAAGTACGCTGCGCATCGCGTGCCCGGCGACGTGCACCTGCACTTCTTCGGCACCGCCACGCTGAGCTTCGCCGACGGCGTGCAGGCCGAGCCGGGCGACCGTTTCGAGATCGAACTGCCCGCGTTGGGCGCGGCGCTGGTCAACCCGTTGCAGCGGGTGCCGACCGGGTTCGCGCTCGGCGGGGTGCGCGCGCTGTGATCGCCACGCGCCGCCACCACATCAGGAGGACTGCATGAACCAACGTTTCCAGAGCTATATCGACGGCCAGTGGGTGGCCGGTACGGATGCGGCGCCGGACGAGAATCCCTCGGACCTGTCCGCGCCGGTCGGCGAGGTCGGCAGCGTCGACGCCGACGCGGTGCGCGGCGCGATCGCCGCGGCCAATGCGGCGCAGGCCAAGTGGGCGGCGAGCACGCCGCAGCAGCGCGCCGACGCGCTGGACTTGGTCGGCAGCGAGATCCTGGCGCGCAAGCAGGAGCTGGGCACGCTGCTGGCCTGCGAGGAAGGCAAGACGCTGCCGGAGAGCATCGGGGAGGCGGCCCGCGCCGGGCAGATCTTCAAGTTCTTCGCCGGCGAGGCGCTGCGCATTCCCGGGGAGAAGCTCGCCTCCACCCGCCCCGGCGTGGACGTGGAGATCACCCGCGAGCCGGTCGGCACGGTGGGCATCATCGCGCCGTGGAACTTCCCGCTGGCGATCCCGGCGTGGAAGATCGCCCCGGCGCTGGCCTACGGCAACACGGTGGTGTTCAAGCCGGCCGAGATCGTGCCCGGCTGCGCCTGGGCGATCGCCGAGATCCTGAGCCGGGCCGGATTGCCCGATGGCGCGTTCAACCTGGTGATCGGCAGCGGCCGCACCGTCGGCCAGGCGCTGGTCGAGGACCGCGGCATCGACGCGCTGAGTTTCACCGGCTCGGTGCCGACCGGCAACCATCTGCTCAAGCAGGCGGCCGCGCGCGGGCTGAAGATCCAGCTGGAGATGGGCGGCAAGAATCCGCTGGTGGTGCTGGCCGATGCGGACCTGGAGGTGGCGGTGGAGATCGCGGTCAACGGCGCGTACTTCTCCACCGGCCAGCGCTGCACCGCGTCCAGCCGGCTGATCGTGGAGCGCGCGGTGTACGAGGAGTTCGTCGCGCGCGTGAGCAAGCGCCTGGCCACGCTGAAGATCGGCCATGCGCTGAGCCCCGGCATCGACATCGGCCCGGTGGCCAGCGCCAGCCAGTTGGCGCAGGACCGCGACTACGTGCGCATCGCCCAGGAAGAGGGCGCCGAGCTGGTGTACGGCGGCGAGGCGCTGGAGTGCGCGCACCCGGGCCACTACATGCGCCCGGCGCTGCTGGCCGCGCAGCCGCAGCACCGCATCGCGCGCGAGGAAGTGTTCGGTCCGGTCGCGGCGGTGATGCCGGCCGAGGACTACGAACATGCGCTGGCGCTGGCCAACGACACCGAGTTCGGTCTGTGCGCCGGCATCGCCACGCGTTCGCTCAAGCACGCCACGCATTTCAAGCGGCATGCGCAGGCGGGCATGGTGATGGTCAACCTGCCTACCGCCGGGGTCGATCCGCACGTGCCGTTCGGCGGGCGCAAGGCCTCCAGCTACGGCCCGCGCGAGCAGGGCCGCTATGCGGTGGAGTTTTATACGACGGTCAAGACGGCCTATACATTGGCGGGATGAACTGATCGATCCACTCGCGCGCCTGCCTGGGAGGGTGGGCGGCCGCCGCGGCCCGAACGCCGCACGGCCGCCAGCGTGCAACGAACGAGGAGGGGTTATGCAGAAGTCAGGAGTGCGTGCGGCGGTGCTGGGGATGGCGGTGCTGCTGGGTTGGGCGTTGAGCGCGTGTTCCGGCGGGGGCAAGGACGCGGCCGGGAAGGACGCCCCGATCACCGTCGGCTTCAGCCAGGTGGGGGCCGAGAGCGAGTGGCGCACCGCCAACACCGCCTCGGTGAAGCAGGCGATCGAGCAGGCCGGCATGAAGCTGAAGTTCTCCGATGCGCAGCAGAAGCAGGAGAACCAGATCAAGGCGCTGCGTTCGTTCATCGCCCAGCGCGTGGACGTGATCGCGTTCTCGCCGGTGGTCGAGTCCGGCTGGGAGACCGTGCTGCGCGAGGCCAAGGCGGCGAACATCCCGGTGCTGCTGACCGACCGCGCGGTCAAGGTGTCCGACGACAGCCTGTACGTCACCCTGATCGGTTCGGACTTCGTCGAGGAAGGGCGCAAGGCCGGGCGCTGGCTGCTCGAACAGTCGCCGCTGAAGGACGGCGACACGCCGGTGCGCATCGTCGAACTGCAGGGCACGGTGGGCTCGGCGCCGGCGATCGACCGCATGAAGGGCTTCAAGGAGATCATCGCCGCCAACCCGCGCTTCCAGGTGGTGCGCTCGCAGAGCGGGGACTTCACCCGGGCCAAGGGCAAGGAAGTGATGGAGGCGTTCCTGAAGTCGGAAGGGCGCAACATCGACGTGCTGTACGCGCACAACGACGACATGGCGATCGGCGCGATCCAGGCGATCGAGGAAGCCGGGCTGACGCCGGGCAAGGACATCCTGGTGATCTCCATCGACGGGGTGAAGGGCGCGTTCGAGGCGATGCAGGCCGGCAAGCTCAACGTCACCGTGGAATGCAATCCGCTGCTGGGCCCGCAACTGGTGCAGGCGATCGGCGACGTCAAGGCCGGCAAGCCGCTGCCCAAGCGCATCGTGGTCGAGGAGTCGGTCTATACCCAGGAGCAGGCCGCCGCCGAGCTGCCCAAGCGCAAGTACTGACGGGGCGCGGCGATGACCCCGGTCGTGCTGCACGCGCAGGGATTGAGCAAGGCCTATGCCGGCGTCGCGGCGCTGGAGGACGTGGCGCTGTGCCTGCGCGGCGGCGAGATCCATGCGCTGATGGGCCAGAACGGCGCCGGCAAATCGACCCTGATCAAGCTGCTGACCGGGGTGGTGGCCGCCGACGCCGGGCGCATCGCGCTGGGCGGCGAGGCCGTCGCGCCGGGCTCGCCGCTGCAGGCGCAGCAACTGGGCATCAGCACGGTCTACCAGGAAGTGAACCTGTGCGCGAACCTGTCGGTGGCCGAGAACCTCTTCGCCGGCCGCTATCCACTGACGGGCTGGCCGCGGCGCATCCACTGGCGCCGGGTCGAGCGCGAGGCGCGCGAGGGCCTGCAGCGCCTGGGCGTGGACATCGACGTGCGCCGCGCGCTGTCGGCCTATCCGGTGGCGGTGCAGCAGATGGTGGCGATCGCGCGCGCGCTGAGCGTGTCGGCGCGGGTGCTGATCCTGGACGAACCCACCTCCAGCCTGGACGGGAGCGAGGTCGCCGAGTTGTTCCGGGTCATGCGCGGCCTGCGCGCGCAGGGCCTGGCGATCCTGTTCGTGACCCACTTCCTCGACCAGGTGTACGCGGTGTCCGACCGCATCAGCGTATTGCGCAACGGTCGCCTGGTCGGCGAGTACCTGGCCGCGGACCTGCCGGCGCCGCGGCTGATCGCAGCGATGGTCGGACGCGAACTCGACGTGGCCGCGGCGGCGGCGGCGGCGGTGGACGCCGCGCCGCCCGAAGACGCGCCGGTGCTGCTGCAGGCGCAGGGCCTGGGCCGGCGCGGCCAGCTGCATCCGCTGGACCTGCAACTGCGCCGCGGCCAGGTGCTGGGCCTGGCCGGCCTGCTCGGCGCCGGCCGCACCGAACTGGCGCGGCTGCTGTTCGGCCTGGACCGCGCCGATGGCGGCCGCATCTGCATCGACGGGCAGGCGGTGACGCTGCTCGGCCCGCCCGACGCGATCGGCCACGGCCTGGCGCTGTGCCCGGAAGAGCGCAAGACCGAGGGCATCGTCGCCGAGCTGTCGGTGCGCGAGAACATCGTGCTGGCGCTGCAGGCGCGCATGGGCCTGCGCCGGTTCCTGCCGCTGGCCGAGCAGCTGCGCCTCGCGCAGGGCTACGTGGACGCGCTGGACATCAAGACCGCCAGCGTGGAGACGCCGGTGGGCCTGCTGTCCGGCGGCAACCAGCAGAAAGTGGTGCTGGCGCGCTGGCTGGCGACGCAGCCGCGGCTGCTGATCCTCGACGAACCCACCCGCGGCATCGACATCGCCGCCAAACAGGACATCATGACCCGGATCCTGACGCTGGCCCGCGAGGGCATGGCGGTGCTGTTCATTTCCGCCGAAGTGGCCGAGATCGCGCGCATCGCCGACCGCATCGCGGTGCTGCGCGAACGCCGCCTGGTGGGCGAACTGCCCGGCGGCTGCGGCGAGCGCGCGGTGTTCGAACTGATCGCCGGGAGCGCGGCGGCATGAGCGCGGCGGCCACGCCTGCGCCGAGCGCGCCGCGGCTGCCGGCGCGCCTGCTCGCCCACCCGCTGTTCTGGCCGCTGGCCACGCTGGCGCTGCTGCTGCTCGGCAACGGCCTGTGGAATCCCGGCTTCCTGGCGCTGCAATGGCGCGACGGGCACCTGTACGGCAATCTGGTGGACATCGGCAACCGCGCCGCGCCGCTGGCGCTGGTGGCGCTGGGCATGACCCTGGTGATCGCGGTGCGCGGGCTGGACATCTCGGTCGGCGCGGTGGTGGCGATCGCCGCCACGGTGGCGGCGTGGATGATCGGCGGCGGCGCGCACAGCCGCTTCCCGCTGTGGGCGGTGATCGCCGCGCCGCTGCTGGTCGCGGCCGCGTGCGGACTGTGGAACGGGCTGCTGGTGGTCAAGGTCGGCATGCAGCCGATCATCGCCACGCTGATCCTGATGGTGGCCGGGCGTGGCGTGGCCCAGCTGATCGGCGACGGCCAGATCCTGACCATCTACTCCCGGCCGTACTTCTACCTGGGCAACGGCTACCTGCTCGGCCTGCCGTTCGCGCTGTTCGTGGTCGCGGCGGTGTTCGTGGCCTTGCAGCTGCTGCTCGGGCGCACCGCGCTGGGCCTGTTCGTGCGCGCGATCGGGCACAACCCGCGCGCGGCGCGCGTGGCCGGGATCAAGGCGCGGCGGATCGCGGTGCTGCTGTACGTGTTCTGCGCGTTCAGCGCCGGCCTGGCCGGTCTGCTGATCAGTTCCAACGTCAAGAGCGCCGACGCCAACAACGCCGGCCAGTTGATGGAGCTGGACGCGATCCTGGCGGTCACCCTGGGCGGCACGCTGCTCGACGGCGGCCGCTTCAGCCTGGCCGGCAGCCTGATCGGCGCGCTGATCATCCAGACCCTGACCGCCACGATCTACGCGATCGGCGTACCGGCGCAGGTCACCATGCTGATCAAGGCGCTGCTGGTGTTCGCGGTGATGCTGCTGCAATCGCCGCGGTTCCGCGCCAGCGTGCGCGGCTGGGTGCGGCGTGCGCCCGTCGGAGCGGGGCGATGAGCGCGGCCGGGGCGCCGGTCCAGCGCGCACGCGGCCTGCGCGGCGTCGGCGCGCGGCTGCATGGCGCGCGCCTGCCGCTGGCGATCACCGTGGCCCTGTTCGCGGCCATGGCCGGCGCCGGCGGCGTGCTCTACGACGGCTTCCTGTCGCCGCAGGTGTTCGCCAACCTGCTGATCGACAATGCCTTCCTGTGCATCGCCGCGGTTGGCATGAGCTTGGTGATCCTCAGCGGCGGCATCGACCTGTCGGTGGGCGCGGTGATCGCCTTCACCACAGTGCTGTCGGCCTCGCTGGTGCAGCGCCACGGCTGGTCGCCCCTGGCGGTGATCCCGCTGGTGCTGCTGCTCGGGGCGCTGTTCGGCGCGTTCATGGGCATGCTGATCCAGCGCTACCGGCTGCAGCCGTTCGTGGTGACCCTGGCCGGCATGTTCCTGGCGCGCGGCGCCAGCTATCTGATCAGCGTCGACTCGATCCCGATCGACGCGCCGCTGTACGTGGCCATCGCCCAGTTCCGGGTGCCGATCGGCGCCGGCGCCTCGCTGTCGATCGGCGCGCTGATCGCGCTGGCCACGGTGGCGCTGGGCATGTGGCTGGCGCACTGCACGCGTTTTGGCCGCGGCGTGTACGCCCTGGGCGGCAGCGAGGCCTCGGCGCGGCTGATGGGCCTGCCGGTGGCCGCCCTCCAGATCAAGGTCTACGCCTTCAGCGGCGGCTGTTCGGCGCTGGCCGGGGTGGTGTGCACGTTCTACATGCTGTCCGGCTACAGCCTGCACGCGCTGGGCCTGGAACTGGACGCGATCGCCGCGGTGGTGATCGGCGGCACCCTGCTGGCCGGCGGCAGCGGCTACGTGATCGGCACCTTGTTCGGGGTGCTGATCCTGGGCGTGATCCAGACCCTGATCGTGTTCGACGGCACGCTCAGCGCGTGGTGGACGCGCATCGTGATCGGCGCGCTGCTGCTGCTGTTCTGCCTGCTGCAGCGGCTGTTGACCCGGCGCCCTCGGACCACCGGAGAGCACGCATGAGCGGACATCCGAACCCATGCGGGCACCTGCGCGCGGCGCGCGTTCCTGCACTACGGCGGCGCCTCGCTGGCCGCGCTGGGCCTGCTGGCGCAGGGCGAGGCGCTGGGCGCCGCGGCGCCGGCGGCGGCGCCGGAACCGGCCAGGCGGCAGCCGGCGCTGCAGTTGCGCGAGCAGCCGTTCGCGCTGGGCCAGGTGCAATTGCTCGACGGTCCGTTCCTGCAGGCGCGTGAGCGCGACCGCCGCTACCTGATGTCGATCCCCAACGATCGCCTTTTGCACAACTTCCGCCTGGCCGCGGGCCTGGACTCGCAGGCCGAGCCGCTGGGCGGCTGGGAATCGCCGCATTGCGAACTGCGCGGGCATTTCGCCGGCGGCCATTACCTGTCCGCCTGCGCATTGCTGTACGCCGCCACCAGCGATGCCGCATTGAAGGACAAGGCCGACGCGCTGGTCGCCGAACTGGCGCGCTGCCAGCGCGCGGACGGCTACCTGAGCGCGTATCCGTCCTCGTTCTACGACCGGCTTGGCCGCGGCGAGGAGGTGTGGGTGCCGCTCTACACCGCGCACAAGATCCTGGCCGGGCACCTGGACATGGCCCGCCATGCCGGCAACGCGCAGGCGCTGCGCAGCGCGCAGCGCTTCGCCGACTGGCTGGGCGCGTGGATGGACGGCTTCGACGACGCGCAGTGGCAGCGCATCCTCGGCGTGGAGTTCGGCGGCGTGCACGAGTCGCTGCTGGAGCTGTACCTGCTCACTGGCGATGCCAGGTACCGGCGCTGGGCCGCGCGCTACGAGCATGCCTCGCTGCTGGAACCGCTGGCGCAGCAGCGCGACGCGTTGGCCGGTCTGCACGCCAATACCCAGATCCCGAAGATCGTCGCCGCCGCGCGCGCCTACGAGATCGACGGCGACCCGCGCCAGCGCGACATCGCCAGCTTCTTCTGGCGCACGGTCAGCGGCCACCACGCCTACTGCACCGGTGGCACCAGCGACTACGAACTGTTCGGCAAGCCGGACCACTTCGCCGGGCGCCTGAGCGGGCACAGCCACGAGTGTTGCTGCAGCTACAACATGCTCAAGCTGACCCGGCACCTGTACACCTGGCAGCCGGACGCGGCGCTGATGGACTACTACGAGCGCGTGCTGTTCAACGCGCGCCTGGGCACCCAGGACGAAGCCGGCATGCTGATGTACTTCGTGCCGATGGATGCCGGCTACTGGAAGCTCTACAACACGCCGTACGCCTCGTTCTGGTGCTGCACCGGCACCGGCGTGGAGGAGTTCGCCAAGAGCAACGACAGCATCTATTTCCGAGACGCCGCCGGCCTCACCGTCAACCTGTTCATCGCCTCGCAGCTGGACTGGGCCGAGCGCGGCCTGCGCGTCGTGCAGCGCACCCGCTTCCCGCAGCAGGAAGGCACCGCGCTGGAGTTCCAGTGCAAGCGCGCGCAACGGATGACGCTGCGCCTGCGCATCCCGTACTGGGCCACCCAGGGCGTGCGCCTGCGCATCAACGGCAAGGCGCAGGCGGTGCAGGCGACGCCAGGCAGCTACCTGGCGCTGGAACGCCGCTTCGCCGACGGCGACCGCATCGAACTGGACCTGCCGATGGCACTGCATGCCGCGCCGTTGCCGGACGAACCCAGCCTGCAGGCGATGATGTACGGCCCGCTGGTGCTGGCCGCGCAGCTGGGCAGCGACGGCATCGATCCGGCGCAGCTGCACGTGTCCGACCAGCGCCCGTCGTTCAACAGGATCGTCGGCCGCCAGCTGCCGGCGGTGTATTTCGCGCCGGACCAGCTGTGGGCGCGCCAGCGCGAGGGCCAGGCCCAGGTGTTCGAGGCCGACGGCATCCAAGGCCCGATCACCCTGGTGCCGTTCTACCGCATCGCCCACGAGCGGTATGCCGTCTATTGTCGAGCGAGGCCCGTATGGGAAAAGAATCCGCAATTCTGAGCCGCCGGCGTCGCGCGTCGGCCGCGATCGTGGCGGCCTGTGCGCTGTTGTTGTGCGCGCTGCCGGCGCTGGCCGCCGAGCACATGGTCGGCGAGGTGGCCAGCCCGGATGCGACGCTGCGCGCGCAGCTGAGCGTGGACACGGCCGGCACCGCGCACTAGGCTGCGCGACGGGCGCGAGGTGCTGCTGCGCTCGCGGTTGGGCCTGGTGCGCGACGATGCCGATTTCTCCAAGGGCCTGCGCCTGCTCGCCGTGTCGCCGGTCGAGGCGGTGCGCGATCGCTACGAGCTGCTCACCGGCAAGCGGCGCATCAACGAGTACCGCGCCAACCGCCGCGTGTTCTCCTGGGGCGGCGCCGACGGCGAACGCCTGCAGATCCAATTCCAGGTCTCCAACGACGGCGTCGCGCTCCGCTACGCTTTCCCGCAGCGCGACGTGACGATCCGCCGACTGCGCGAAGACGCCACCACGTTCCGCTTCGCCGCCGCCACGCGCGCCTGGCTGCAGCCGAGGTCGCAGGCGCAGACCGGGTTCGCCAGGACCAATCCGTCCCACGAGGAGTATTACCTGCAGGACATCGCGGTGGGCACGCCGTCGCCGCTCGCCGCCGGCTGGGTGTATCCGGCCCTGTTCCGCCACGCTGCGGACTGGGTCCTGCTCAGCGAAGGCGCGCTCGGCCGCGGCCATGCCGGCAGCCGCCTGCGCGAGGTCGCCGCCGCGCCCGGCGAATATGCGAGCGGCATGCCCGATCCGCGCGAAGTGCTGCCCGGCGGCGCGGCCAATCCGCACTTCGCGCTGCCGTGGCGCTCGCCGTGGCGCATCGTCGCGGTCGGCAGCCTGAAGACCATCGCCGAGTCCACGCTCGCCACCGACCTGGCCGATCCGCCCGCGGCCGCGCCGGTCGCGCCACCGCAGCCGCAGCCGGGCAAGGCATCGTGGAGCTGGCCGCTGCTCGGCGACGGCGCCACCATCTTCGAGGTGCAGAAGCGCTACAGACTTCGCCGCGCGCATGGGCTGGCGTTACACCTTGATCCACGCCCTGTGGGACACGCAGATCGGCGAGGACAGGATGCGCGAGCTGATCGACTACGCGCGCGGCAAGCGGGTCGCGATCCTGCTCTGGTACAACTCGGCCGGCAGCTGGAACGATGCGCCGCAGACTCCGCGCGGGCGCATGCTGACCCACGCCAGCCACATTCGCGAGTTCGAGCGGCTCAAGGCGATGGGCGTGGCCGGGCTGAAGATCGACTTCTTCGGCGGCGACGGGCAGTCGATGATCGGCTACTACCTGGACATCCTGCAGGACGCCGCGCCGTACGGCCTGCTGCTCAACTTCCATGGCCCCCTTGCCGCGCGGCTGGCAACGTACCTGGCCCGACCTGATGACGATGGAGGCGGTGCGCGGCCTGGAATTTGACACCTCCGAGCAGGCCAACGCCGACCAGGTGCCGGCGCATGCGGCGATGCTGCCGTTCGCGCGCAACGGTTCGACCCGATGGACTTCACCCCGCTGGCCCTGGTCAAGCTCAACGACAAGGTGCAACGCCGCACCACGCCGGGGTTCGAGCTGGCCGAGACGGTGCTGTTCGTGTCCGGCATCGAGCATTACGCCGAGACGCCCGAGAATCTGGAAAAGGCCGCGCCGCAGGTGCGCGCGCTGCTGCGCGAACTGCCCTCGGCGTGGGACGACAGCCGCTATGTGGACGGCTATCCCGGGCGCTTGGCGGTGTTTGCGCGGCGCGGCGGCGCGCGCTGGTACGTGGCCGGCATCAACGCCGACGCGCAGCCGCGCACGCTGCGGCTCGATCTCCGCGAGCTCGGCGTCGGCGCGCGCCTGATCGTCGATGGCGACGGCCCGCTGGGCCTGGCCAGCCGCCGCATCGCCATGGGGCCGCCGCAGAGCGTCGAAGTGGCATTGCCGGCGCGCAGCGGCTTCGTGCTGCAGTTCGACTGAGCGTGCCTGCTCCTGCCGCGCGCAGGGACGGGCACGGCCGCAGCAGCGCCTGCCGATGCCGGTGGCGAGGATTGCCTGGGATGGGATGCCGCAGCGTCGGCTCAGGCTGACGCTGCGCCGTTGCATCGCTGGCAGCACGGTCGCACTTGCACGCATCGGCGTCGCAGGTGCGGATGCGGCAGCATAGAATTGGCGCGCGCGACAGGAGCGCTGCCATGCTGAAGATCTGGGGCCGACACAATTCGAGCAACGTGCGCAAGGTGCTGTGGTGCGCCGAGGAAATCGGCGTGGCCTGCGAATCGATCGAGGCCGGCGGCGCGTTCGGCAAGACCGACGATCCGCACTACCGGGCGATGAATCCCAACGGCCTGGTGCCGGCCATCGAGGACCGCGACGGCCTGGCGCTGTGGGAATCCAACGCCATCGTGCGCTACCTGGCCGCGCGCTATGCGCCGGGCACGCTGTACCTTGAAGATCCGGTGTAGGAGTCAACTGTCATGCAGAAGCGAGCGTAGGAGGCGCGTAGTCGCTCGATCGCGCGCGATGGCCTTGAGCCACCGCAGGTATTTGTGCAGGCACGCGACGATGGCGACTTTGGTGGGTTTGCCTGCGGCAATCAGGCGAGCGGCTCCGGGTGGCCTCGGGCCATCAGCCGCGACAGGAACTCACCGGCAAGCCCGCCATCGCCACGCTCCCTTCATGATCAGCTTGGTGCAGGCACGGCCCCCGAAAGGCACTTGCCACGGCGCATGCACCGTCGACGCCACCAGCCGCACCACCAGGATGCAGCACAACGCGGTCGGCATCGCCAGCCGGTAGGCGCCGAGCACACGCTGCAGATAGTCCCCGCCGAGCCCGGCATTGGCCGCGGTGATCACCAGGCACATCAGCACGGCCATGATCGCGGCCATGTAGAAGGCGAACACGAACGGGGTGGCGCGTACCCCCAGCTTCAGGCGGCGCGGCGATGTCGCAATCCTGCATGGGCGATGCCTCGGTGGTCGTTGCCGGCCGGACGGCTCGGGAGGCGGTACGTTAGCAAGCCGATCGCAGGGCCAGGAGGCGCGTGCGGCTTGCGACTTTGTAAACGGTAACTTACGAATGCATCGCGTATACCGGCTTGCGTAGTGAACATCCTCCAGTCCATCCGCAGTTTCATCCACACCGCCGAGGCCGGCAGCGGCGCCGGCGGCGCCAGGACCTTGGGCGTGAGCAGGGCGGCGGTGAGCCAGAACATCGCGCGGCTGGAGGCGCACCTGGGCGTGCGCCTGCTCAACCGCACCACGCGCAGCCTGGCGTCGACCGAGCGCGGCGCGCTGTACCTGGAGCAGGTGCGGCAGGTGGAACTGGACCTGGAGCGCGCGCGGCAATCGGTCGCCGGCCCGCAGGCGGCGCCGGAAGGGCGCCTGCGCGTGGCCAGCACCGCCGCGTTCGGCCGGCACGTGCTGGCGCCGTTGCTGCCGTTGCTGCCGGCGCTGGCGGCGCTGGCGGCGCGGTATCCGCGCCTGTCGATCGAGCTGCTGAGCGCCGATCAGCGCGTCGCGTCGATCACGGGCAAGAGGGCGTGGACGTCGGCATCCGCATCCGCATCGAACCGCAGCTGCACGACGGCCTGGTCGCGCGCTGCATCGCCGCGGTGCCGTTCGTGTTCTGTGCCGCGCCGGGGTACCTGGCGCGTGCCGGCACGCCGACCACGCCGGAGCAATTGAAGGGCCACGCCTGCCTGCCGCCGGCATGCGCGTCTCCCGGCGTAGGCTGCGTTCGCCGCGCTATGATCTGCCGCCGGCCACGGCCGGCACCGCATCGTGCGCGGCGGCGTGGCGCATCACCCAGTTGAACAGCGGCGTGGCCATCAGCGTGGACACGATCGCCATCAGCACCAGGATCGAGAACAGGCCCTGCTCGATGACCCCGGCCTGCAGGCCGATGTTGATGATGATCAGCTCCATCAATCCGCGTGCGTTCATCAGCGCGCCGATCGCCATCGCGTCGCGGTTGTTCTCGCCGCTGGCGCGTGCCGCGGCCCAGCAGGCGATGCCCTTGCCCAGGAACGAGGCCAGCAGGATCGCGCCGGCGGCGAGCAGGATCTGCGGATCCAGCAGCACGCTGAGCTGGGTCTTGAGCCCGGAGAAGGTGAAGAACATCGGCAGCAGGAACACCACAACGAACGGCTGCAGCTGCTCGCGCAGCTTCTCGGTCAGCGCGCCCTTGGGCAGGCAGGCGCCGAGCAGGAAGCCGCCGAACACCGCATGGATGCCGATCGCGTCCATCGCCCAGGCGCTGAGGCAGAACAGCATCAGCACCACCGCCAGCACGCTGGCGCTGAGCGGCTGGTCGGGGCGCACGTGGTCGGCCAGGCGCCGCAGCCAATGGCGGCCGACCAGCAGCATGAACAGCGCATAGCCCACGCCGCCGCCGATCGCCAGGTAGGCGCTGCTCCAGCTGCCGCCGAAGCTGGCCAGCACGATGGCCAGGATGCACCAGGCCGCAGCGTCGTCCACCGCGCCGGCGGTGAGCGCCAGGGTGCCGAGCGGACTGCCGGTGAGGCCGCGCTCGTGGATGATCCGCGCCAGCATCGGGAAGGCGGTGATGGCGATGGCCGCGCCCAGGAACAGCGAGGCTTCCAGGGTCTTGGCCTTGGCCGAGAACAGGCCCGGCGTGTGCAGCAGCCACGGCACCAGCGCGAAGGCGAGCACGAACGGCACCGCGATGCCGGCCAGCGACACGCTCATCGCGCTGCGGTAGCGCGCACGGAAATGGTCGCCGCGGAAGTCGGTGCCGACCAGGAACATGTACAGGCCCACGCCGAACTGCGCGACCACGGACAGCATGTCCAGGGTCTGCCTGGGAAACAGCGCCTGCTGCACGTCCGGCAGCAGCCAGCCGAACAGCGACGGCCCCAGCGCCACGCCGGCGATCATCTCGCCCACCACCTGCGGCTGGCCCACGCGCTTGGCGAGCAGGCCGACCAGCCGGCATATCAGCAGGATCGCCGCCGCCTGCAGAAAGAAATACACCGACATCTGCGGGGTGGTCATGGGCGCGCATCCTTGATATGTCGGCCGATGATAGGAGCGTGGCGCGGAGAAATCCACGCAGGCCGGCGCCCGGCGCGCGCGGCGGCAGGACTTTCGGCACTGACCGCCGTGCGCCGGATGCAGGGCTATGCGTGCCGGCGCGCCCGGCCATGCCGGCCAAACAGCGCGCCACCACTTGATTGCACGGGAGGGAGCGATGAGCCAGGCATGGATGCGGCGGCAATGGCTGGGCCTGTCCGGCGGTGTGCTGCTGGCGGGGCTGCTGCCCGGCACGGCCACGGCGGGCGGCGCCACGGCACCCGCTGCGAAGGACGTGACCAAGAACGCCTCGGGCGCGACCGACGCCGAGGCGCTGCACCGGCGCGCGCTGGTGCTCGACGTCAACACCCTGGCCTGGATCGGCCAGCTGGCCTCCGACGACGACAGCGACGAGCGGTTGCGCCAGGTGCGCGATTGCGGCGTGACCGCGCTGAAGACCACGCTGGGCGGCGCCGACGGCGACTTCGAGGCGGCGGTAAAGGACATTGCCGCCGCACAGGCGCTGGTCGGGAACTATCCCAGCGCTTCCTGAAAGTGCTGCAGCACGACGATCTGCAGCCGGCCAAGCGCGAAGGCCGGATCGCGCTGATCTTCTCCTTCGAATCGGCGACGATGCTGGAGGACAGGCCCGAGCGCATCGACCTGTTGCGCCAGCTCGGCGTGCGCGTGATGCAGCTGTCCCTACCATGCCTCGCCGTTCGGCACCGGCTGTCTGGACGGCGATGCCGGCGGCGTCACCGCGCTCGGGCGCGAGGCGATCGCGTGCATGAACCGGCTCGGCGTGGCGCTGGACCCGAGCCATGCCAATGCGCAGACCACGCGCGAGGGCATCGCGCTGTCGCAGCGCCCGCCGGTCTTCACCCATGCCGGCTACAGCGCGGTGTTCGCGCATCCGCGCAACAAGCTCGACCGCGACATGCGCGCGCTGGCCGACAAGGGCGGAATGACGGGCATCTACATGCTGCCGTTCCTGATCGAGGACAGCCGCCAGCCGCAGCTGGCCGACTACCTGCGGCACATGCGGCATGCGCTGGACGTGCGCGGCGAGGGCCATGTCGGCATCGGCACCGATTCGATGTTCTTCACGGTCACCGAGCAGGACGTGCACGAGATGGACCTGCACATGCAGCAGCGCCGCCGCGACGGCGTCGGCGCGCCCGGCGAGAACCGCACCCCGTGCCTGCCCGACGTCGACACCGTGCGCAAGCTCGAACGCGTGGCCGACGGCCTGCTGCGCCACGGTGACGGCGCACGGGTGATCGAGAAGGTGCTGGGGCTGAACTTCGACCGGGTATTCGGCGCGATCTGGGCCGCCTGACGCACGCCGCGGCAACGCCGGCGAGCGGCCCGGCCGCGTCGTTGCATGCGCCGCGCCGAAGTGTTCCAGCGGCGCGGCGCCGGACGCATTGACCCGCTTGCGGCGCCGGTCCAGACGTGCGTCCTCGTCCACCGTAGCGCCTGCTCTCCCATGTCGCACGCATCGCTGCTGACATTGCCGAACCACGCCCTGCGCGGCAGCGCGGGCCGGGTGCGCCTGCCTGGCGGGATGGACCGGGCCGAGCCGTAGCGCTCCGCCGCCGCCGATCCGCCGCCGCCGCCGAGCACCCGATGGGTGCTTTTTTTATGGTTCTTCACCCAAGTCCGGGGAAGGCCGCCCTGATCTTGGGGAAGAAGGAGTGATCATCGCGGTGGCCATAGGCGATGCGCTTGATGACCTTGATCTTGTTGTGGACGCCCTCGACCAGATGGGTGCCCAGAGGCCAGCGACAGTGCGCCAGGATGCCCAGCAGGTACGGCTCCAGCCGGCCGACGAAGACCTTCAGTGGCTCCAGGCCGCTGCGCAGGACACGAGGTTTCCAGCTCTTCCAGATCTTGCGCGCCCACGCCTGGCTGCGGCAGCGCCATCGCTGCTTGAGGTCGTCCTTGAGCAGGTAGACCGCCAGCAAGGCGCGGTTGGCTGCCAGCAGTGCGTCCAGGCCAGCCCGACCCAACGCGCCGCCTGCACGGTCGAGGTCGCCGTGCACAGCCGCGCCACGTTGTCGGCCAGCCGGCGCGTCGGGCCGGCGTGCCGATCCAGCCAATCCAGGCGCTCCGAACGCGGCCCGCCGCCCATGCAGGCCAGGCGCCACCGCGGTACCCGTCATTCCACCGCATGCTCGAACACCGGCAGGTCGCGGAGACCACGCACGCTGCAATCGTGGATCGCGCTGACCACCTCGTGGCAACCCGAGCAACGATGCGCGGCATCGGCCTGCGGCACCAGATCCAGGATCCATCCACGGCCGTTACCCCGCTGCTCCTACCGCCAACCCGACACCCCATCCCCCTCCCCGCCACCCAATGGCGCAATACCATCCCCGGCAGCCTAGCGGCTGTAGCAGGCGCGCGATTTCTATCGGCGGCCGCAGAACCTGGACGGGCGGCTGACGCCGTCCTTCGCCCATGCGGTCAAGACCGAACTCGCCTGCGCCGAGCGCGAGAGCATCTGCCGCCTCGACCAGGACCGGTGGACCAACGCGCAGGACGGCGCGACATCGAGGGCGCGCCACGCTTCACCCTGGTGTCGGGCGGATCCTTGGCCACCGTGCTTGAGGTGCGGATGGACTATCGGCTGGCGCTCGGTGGCGCGGGCACGGTGAAGATCGAACTGCAGCGCCGCGGCAACGGCTGCTGGGCGGTCAGCGACCTGATCTCGCCGGCCGGCGAATCGCTGTTTGCGCGGCTGTCCGACTCGCAGGAGTAATCGCCGAACACAAAAAAACCACGCCGACCTGCGTCGGCGCGGTTCGGACGACCTGCCCGCGCCCTGCAGCGGGCGGGTAGGCGCGAAGGCGTCCGCGACTAGTGCAATTTCAGCATCACCATCGCCTTGGCCGGCAGCGCCACCCTCAGCATGCCGCCCTGCAGGCTGGCGCCGCCGAACGTCGCCGGCTGCACCGCCCGCGGCTGTTCGAAGGTATTGAGCGCGGTGATCGTCGGCGCGGTCAGGATCTGCCCGCCGACGCCACTGGCCTGCACGCCGTCCACGCTCACCACCACCGCCGCGGCGCGGTTCGGATCCAGGTTGGTCAGCGCCACGTAGACGTGGCCGTCCTTGGCCTTGACCGCCGAGCCGTGCACCGACGGCACCGTGTACTGGCCATGCTTGTAGTCCGGCGTCTTGATCTGCAGCGGCAGCGCGGTCGCGTCCTGGTACGGCTTGTACATCGCGAACACGTGGTAGGTCGGGGTCAGCAGCATCCTGTCGCCGTCGGTGAGGATCATCGCCTGCAGCACGTTGATCATCTGCGCGATGTTGGCCATGCGCACGCGCTCGGCGTGCTGCACGAAGATGTCCAGGTTGAGCGAGGCCACCAGCGCGTCGCGCAGCGTGTTCTGCTGGCGCAGGAAGCCGGGATTGACGTTGGGCAGGCCGCTGTACCAGGTGCCCCATTCGTCGACCACCAGCGCCACCTTCTTGCCCGGGTCGTACTTGTCCATGATCGCGCTGTGCTTGCTGATCAGCTCGTCCATCAGCAGCGTGCGCGACAGCGTCTCGATCCACGCGGTCTCGTCGAAATCGGTGGAGGACGCGCGCGGCGGCCAGCCGCCGGGGATGGTGTAGTAGTGCAGGCTCAGCCCGTCCATGTACTTGGTGGCCTCGCGCATCATCACGTCGGTCCAGTGGTAGTCGGCATCGCTGGGGCCGGGCGCGATCTTGATGATCTTCTGGTCGGCCGGCGCCTTGACGAAGGTCTGGTAGCGGCGATACACGTCGGCGGCGTACTCGGCGCGCATGTTGCCGCCGCAGCCCCACAGCTCGTTGCCGACGCCGAAGTACGGCACCTTCCACGGCGCGTCGCGGCCGTTGCCGCGGCGCTGGTTGGCCAGCGTCGACTTGGTCGGCGCGGTCATGTACTCGACCCATTGCGCCATCTCGTCCGGCGCGGCGTCGCCGACGTTGCCGGCCACGTAGGCCTGGGTGCCGACCAGCTCAGTGAAGTCCATGAATTCGTGGGTGCCGAAGCTGTTGGGTTCCTCGACGCCGCCCCAGTGGGTGTTGATGCTGGTCGGGCGCTTGGCGCGCGGGCCGATGCCGTCGCGCCAGTGGTATTCGTCGGCGAAGCAGCCGCCGGGCCAGCGGATGTTGGGCACCTCCAGCGCCTTCAGCGCCGCGACCACGTCGTTGCGGTAGCCGCGGGTATTGGGGATCTTCGAGTCCGGCCCGACCCACACGCCGCCGTAGATGCCGTTGCCCAGATGCTCGGCGAACTGGCCGAACAGGTTGCGCGAGACCTGCGCGCCCGGCTGGTCGGCGTGCAGCGTGCCGCGCACCTCGACGTCGGCGGCCTGCGCCAGACCGGCGCCGAAGGTCAGCGCGGCCACGGCGGCGGCCAGCGGCAGGCGTCGCCGCCAGCGCAGCGCAGCGTTCTTCAGTGCGCGGGTCGAGAGCATCGTGGGTCTCCTAAGTGGATGGGATGGCGGTTGCGTGCACGCACGCCGCGTCGGTGTGCAACGGCACGGGATGCGCGCGGCGCATGCGATGGGACAACGCGGCCCGGCGCACGCGCGGCGCGCCGCGGCAGTGGCGGCTGGCAGGGCACGGCATGGTGGCGGTATCGGTGCAGATCGCAGTCCTTGTGACCGGTGATGGTGCGGCGGCACGGCAGCCATCCGGCGGCGGGTCCCCGGCCGCGGTTCGAGCATAGGCAGGCCGGCGTATCGCGACCTAATGACGCAAATCCTCGCCGCTATAGCCGATTCGCATTGCGGGTGCGGCGATGCGGCGCCGTGTGTTGCCGCGCCGTCCCGATGCGCTCCCCGGTGCGCGCATCGAGGATAGGGGAGCGCCGGATGGCCGACCAATGATTTAAATCGGCGCATCGATATGGGGATTGCAATGCTGCGATGCCGCAGATGTCGGTGTTTGTGTTGGGCCGCACGTTCCGCGCCGCATCGGGATCGCGATGTCGCTGCGCGACCGGCCGCGTCCTCGCGCGGCGATGGCTTGCCACCGACCGCGCTGGTTATGCTGCGCGGCACGCGTGGAACGCGCGCCCACCCAACCAGGACCCCCGCATGTCATCGATCTTCGGCCAGCTTCCCGACGGTACCGCCATCCAACGCCTGGTCCTGGACAGCGGTGCGGGCCTGCGCGCGGAACTGCTGACCTATGGCGGCCTGCTGCGCAGCTTGAGCCTGGACACCGCGCGCGGCCGTACCGAACTGGTGCTCGGCCTGCCGACGCTGGACGCGTATCTGCACGACCCGGCCTATCTCGGCGTGCTGGTCGGCCGCTTCGGCAACCGCATCGCCGGCGCGGCCTTCGAGCTGGACGGACAGCGCTACGCGCTCGCGGCCAACGAGGGCGCCAATCACCTGCATGGCGGCGCGCTCGGATTCGGGCGCCGGGTGTGGACCGTGCAGGCGCAGTCCACGCGCCACCTGCACCTGCGCTACGACTCGCCGGCCGGCGAGGAGGGCTATCCGGGCACCGTGCAGGTCAGCGCCGAATTCCGCGTGCATGGGTGCACGCTGGAACTGCAGTTCGCCGCGCACAGCGATGCGCCGACCCCGCTCAATCTCACCCATCACCCGTACTTCAACCTGGCCGGCGATGCCGGCGTGGCCGCCGCGGCGCAGTGGCTGCGGGTGCCGGCCGACCGCTACCTGCCGGTGGCCGACGCGGCGCTGCTGCCGAGCGGCGAGATCGCCGCGGTGGCCGGCACGCCGTTCGACTTCCGCAGCCCGCGCGCCATCGCCGACAAGGACATCGCCGCCGATCCGCAGCTGCGCCTGAGCGGCGGCTACGACCATTGCCTGGTGCTGGCGCAGGCGCGCGACTGCAGCGCCGTGCTGTATTCGCCGCACAGCGGTGTGGCCATGCGCATCGCCAGTGCGATGCCCGCGCTGCAGCTGTACGAAGGCCACTGGCTGGACCGCCAGCATCCGGGCCTGGGCCGCGGCGTGTGCCTGGAGCCGCAGGGCTATCCGGATGCGCCGAACCAGCCGGGCTTTCCCGACACCCTCCTGCGTCCCGGCCAGATCTACCGGCACCGCATCGAATACCGCTTCGCCGAGGTCGGCGCAGGCGCCGACTGGGAGGCGGTGGAGGCGGCGCTGGCAGATTGAGGTGCGATGCAGCTCGCTGCCGGCCGATACGGCGCTTCCTTTAGGAGCGGCTTCAGCGGCGGCGCCGGCGCCGAGGAGACTCCGGGTGCGGAAACATTACTGTCGCGGCCGAAGCCATTCCTGCAGGGGATGCATTGCCTCCCAAATGCCGAGCCGCCGCCGCTACTGCGGGTGGCCGAGCACCAGTTCGATGACGAACTTGCTGCCGAAGAACGCCAGCAGCAGCAACAGCATCGCCGCCAGCGTCCAGTGCACCGCCTTGATGCCGCGCCAGCCGTAACGCCAGCGGCCGAACAGCAGCGCGCCGAACACGATCCACGACAGCACGCTGAGCACGGTCTTCTGCACCAGTCGCTGCGCCAGGAAATCCTGCACGAACAGCACCCCGGTCAGCAGGGTCAGGGTCAGCAGAATGAAGCCGGCCACGATGGTGCGGAACAGCAGCGTCTCCAGCGCGGTCAGCGGCGGCAGCGCGCGCAGCCATGGGTGGAAGTCGCGGCGTCGCAGCGCGCGTTCCTGCAGCCACAGCATCACCGCCAGCAGCGCGGCGATGCCCAGCGTGGCGTAGGCCAGCAGCGCCATCCATGCGTGCAGCTGCAGCCGCCAGTCCAGCAGCGGCGCCGGCTCGTGGCCGTGCGAGTGGTAGGCAAGCAGCAGCGCGGCCGACAGCGGGAACACCACCACGCCCAGCGCCGCCATCCGGCCGCTGGCGCCGACCAGCGCGGTCATCAGCGCCATGCCCAGGCTGACCAGCGACAGCGCGGCGAAGAAGTGCATGTCCGGCCCGCCGGCGGTGTGCAGCGCCACCTGTACGTGGTAGGCCGCATGCAGCGCCACCGCCGGCAGCGCCGCCCACAGCCAGCCGTGGCTGCGCTCGACCCGGTCGCGCACCACCGAACCCACCAGCAGGCCGGCCGCGGCGAGGTACAGCAGGGTGGCGAGGAGCACGATGAGCATCGCGCCAGTTTCGCATATCGGGCCTGCGCGGGTGGCGCGGGTGCCGCGGCGGGCCGCCCAGGGCCGTCGCCGGGATCGCCGGCGGGCACGGCTATAATCGGCGACCGTTTCCCGTCTGCGACCGGCCCGCATGTTCGAATCCCTCACCCAACGCCTCTCCGGCACCATGCAGCGCCTGCGCGGGCGCGGCCGCCTGACCGAGGAGAACATCCGCGAAGCCACCCGCGAAGTGCGCATCGCGCTGCTCGAGGCCGACGTCGCGCTGCCGGTGGTGCAGGCCCTGATCGAGCGCATCAAGGTGCGCGCGGTCGGCCAGGAAGTGCTCAAGAGCCTGACCCCGGGCCAGGCGCTGATCAAGGTCGTGCGCGACGAGCTGACCACGGTGATGGGCTCGGCCGCCAGCGACCTCAACCTCAACGTGCCGGCGCCGGCGATCGTGCTGATGGCCGGCCTGCAGGGCGCGGGCAAGACCACCACGGTCGGCAAGCTGGCCAAGCACCTGAAGGAAAAGCGCAAGAAGAAGGTGATGGTGGTCTCGGCCGACGTCTACCGCCCGGCCGCGATCGAACAGCTCAAGACCCTGGCCGAGCAGGTCGGGGTGCTGTTCTTCCCGTCCGAGGCCGCGCAGCCGCCGGTGGACATCGTCCGCGCCGCGATCGCCGATGCACGCAGGTCCTTCGTCGACGTGCTGCTGGTCGACACCGCCGGCCGCCTGGCCATCGACGCGGCGATGATGAGCGAGATCAAGGCCCTGCACGCGGCGATCAACCCGGCCGAAACCCTGTTCGTGGTCGATGCGATGACCGGCCAGGACGCGGCCAACACCGCCAAGGCGTTCAGCGAGGCGCTGCCGCTGACCGGCGTGGTGCTGACCAAGACCGACGGCGATGCGCGCGGCGGCGCGGCGCTGAGCGTGCGCTACATCACCGGCAAGCCGATCAAGTTCATCGGCGTGGGCGAGAAGCCCGAGGGCCTGGACGTGTTCCACCCCGACCGCCTGGCCAGCCGCATCCTGGACATGGGCGATGTGCTGTCGCTGGTCGAGCAGGTCGAGCATCAGGTCGACAAGGACAAGGCGCAGAAGCTCGCCGAGAAGGTCGCCAAGGGCAAGAGATTCGACCTCAACGACATGCGCGACCAGCTTGAGCAGATGCAGAACATGGGCGGCCTGTCCGGGCTGATGGACAAGCTGCCGGGCATGGGCCAGATCCCCGAGCACCTCAAGCAGCAGGTCGCCGGCAACAAGGACGTGCCGCGGATGATCGCGATCATCGGCTCGATGACCAGAAAGGAGCGGCGCAACCCGACCCTGCTCAACGGCTCGCGCCGCGCCCGCATCGCGCGCGGCTCCGGCACCCAGCCGGCCGACGTCAACAAGCTGATGAAGCAGTACCAGCAGATGGAAAAGATGATGGGCAAGATGGCCGGCGGCGGCATGAAGGGCCTGATGCGCGGCATGAAGGGCATGATGGGCGGCATGGGCGGCATGGGCGGCCGCGGCGGCCTGCCGTTCCGCTGAGCCCGTGCAACGGCGCCCTTGGAAGAAGGAGCGCCGGCGCCCTAACAGGCTGCTGAAGAACCCCGTCTTCCATAGACTTACCTGACCAACCGATCGAACACGATGCGGTGATCGCGCTGTCCAATGAAGTGCTGGAGATCGCCGATGGATGCGGTGGGCCGTCGGGCGAGCATTTCCGTGTGGACGCGACGTTGATCCAGGCCTGGGCCGGGCACAAGCGTTTCAAGCGCAAGGATGGCGATGACGAGGACGGCGACGATTTCCGTGGACAGTCCCGCAGCAACGCAACGCACGTTTCCACTCGCGATGCGGATGCGCGGCTGCATGGCAAGGGCAACAGGGCCAGCGAACTGCGCTACAGCGGGCGCACGCTGCGCGACAACCGGCATGGGCTGATCGCCAATGCGCGGGCGAGGCGGGCCGATGGGGACGCTGAACGCGAGGCGGCCAAGGCAATGATCGCCGATGCTGGGCAGGCGGCAGCGCCGGAGGCGGTGCTGACGCGGGGAGCGGACAAGGGCGATGACGCAGCCGCGCTCATCCAGGCGCTGGATGAACCGAAGCTCGTGCCGCATGTGGCGCAGAACACGTCAGGCCGGCGTTCGGCGGCGGCGGACGCGGTGGCGGCCAGCGAGGGCCATGCGCGCTCCCGGCGCAAGGGCAAGTTGATCGAGCAGGGGGTCGGCTGGGCCAGGGCCGTGGGCCGGATCCGGCAGGCGATGGTGCGCGGTCTGGAGAAGGTGCACCAGACGTTCGTGCCGAACATGGCGGCCTACAACTTGGTGCGCATGCGCACGCTGGGCTAGGTCTGCGCGCCGATTGGAGCAAGGGCATGAATCGGGGTGTGCAGACCCCCTGGATGCCGCACGAGCGAGAGCAAAGGAACCTTTCCAGGCCCGCTTGTCCGACCGTCAATGGCCGCAGGAATCGACACCACCGCGGTCGGCAGGACTTGGCTGTTGGTATTTCAGCAGCCTGTTAGGGGCGGCATTTGGCGCTCTCGCTGGGTTATGGCAGGGCCGCCGGTCCTGCCCGCCGATGCGGAATACGGCTGCCTGGCCTGCGGCGGCGGCGTTGGCGGCCGCTGTGACCGTGCCGGCCGCGCCGGCGGCCGGCCATGGCCGCGATCGTGCAGAATGCGCCGATGGACTGGTGCGAGCTTCCCTCGCGGGTGATCCCCGCCAACGACTACCGCCGCGAGCGCTGGCGCAACGGACTGGGCTGGACCCGGGAGATCCTGCGCCTGCCGCAACCCGGCAGCGACGACTGGCTGCTGCGCCTGTCGATCGCCGAGATCGAACAGGATGCAGCTTTTTCCTCCTTTCCCGGGATCGACCGGGAGTTGGTGTTGCTGCGCGGCGCCGGCCTGCGCCTGCGCTTCGACGACGGCGCCGCCCATCTGCTGGAGTCGCCCTACGCGCGCCTGCGTTTCGCCGGCGAGCGACCGCTGCGCGGCGAACTGCTCGACGGCCCGACCCACGACTTCAACCTGATGTGGCGCCGCGATCGCCTGCGCACCCAGTTGCTGCACCGGCCGCTGGTCGGGCCGATGCTGTTCTTCGCCAGGCCGGGCCTCGGCTGGGTCGTTCATCTTCTTGCAGGGCAGGCGCATTTCGATGCGGCCGGCGGGTTGCCGCCGCTGGCCGCCGGCGACAGCGCCTGGCTGGCGGCCAATGCCAGGCAGCGCTTCGCGTTGACCGGAGGCGGCGAGTTGCTGGCGATCCGCGTCGAGCCGCTGCCGACCGCTGCCCGCTGAGCGCCGGCGCCGGCCGCGCCGGTCTTGCAGGGGCGGCGCCGACCGCGTTCAATGCGCGGACGCGGCTATCCGGGAGCCGTGGACCGGCACCGGACAGGCGGCCTCAGACAACGGCAGGTGGTTGGCGCAGGTATTGGTCGTGGACGACGACGCGGCCTTGCGCGACCGGATTTGCGATTGTCTGGCCCGTTTCCACTTGCAGGCGCACGATGCCGAAAGCGGTCCGCAGCTGTATGCGCAACTGGCGGCGGATCGCTACGACGCGGTGCTGCGACGATGCTCAGCAGCCTGGACACCGACGGCGACGGCACCATCAGCAGCGACGAGCTGACGCGCCCAGCCAGGACAGCGATAGCACCGAACTGTTCGCCATGCTCGACAGCGACCACCGCGGGTCGATCAGCCTGCAGGAGCTGGAGGACGCCATGCGTCCGATGGGTCCGCCGCCGCTGCAAGGTGGCCAGGGCTACGATGCCGCCAGCGCCGGCACCAGCAGTTCCAGTTCGGGCTCCAGTTCCAACGACGACAGCAGCAGTGCGCAGGATGCCTATGCCTTGCCTGCCAGGCTGGTGTTGAACCAGTACCGCGGCTTCGGCAGCGACAGCAGCGCGTCGACGTCGCTCTCTATCGCCGCCTGACCGCGACGGTCCGCCCAGGCGGCGAATGCTCCGCTCGCGGCTCGCCGATGCCGCACGGCGAGCGGCATCGCCAGGTTGCCGACGCAGCGTGCGCATCATCCAGGCAAATGCCGCGCCACATCGGTGCGTAAACCGCTGGCGCAGGCGTCGGTCCGGCTGTTGCGCGAGGTGTTGTGGAAGCGACCTCGGTCGCGACAGGCGGCGCCGATGAAGTCGGTCGCGCGCGATGGTGCGAAGCCGTTCGGCTCTGAATCGCTGCGCAGGCGCCGTTGCACGAAAACAGCTGAAGAACGCTCATGACGCGTCGATGATGGCAACGTCAGAGGTGCCGGCATTTTTACAGGCCGGTCGCGTCCGGTCGCCAAGCGCGCCTGCATGGTGCGCGGTGCACATGCGAATGGCAGTCGCATGCAAGGCGCAGCCGCTGCCGGTGTTGCGCAGGCGATGGCGCAGCAGCGGCTGGCTGCCGTGCTCGGTGGTGAAAATCTCGCTGTGCAGTTCCGCTCCAGGCTGCGGCGACCTGCGAACCGCCGCCGCATGCAGCGCCCTCAGTACACGTCGCGCCGGTAGCGGCCTTCCAGCAGCAGGGTCTCCTTGCCCAGGCGCCCCAGCACCTCTTCGAGCACCGCATCCACGCCCGGGGCCATGCCGCGCAGGCTGCCGCACACGCAGATCGCCGCGCAGTGCGCCACCCAGTCGCGCAGCTGCGGCGCGGCCGCACGCAGGGCGTTGCACGTAGCGGTGCGCGCCGGCGTCGCGCGAGAACACCGCGTCCAGCCGCTGCAGCGCGCCTTGCGCCAGCCAGCTGCGCAGTTCCTCGCCATAGTGGTCGTCGTGCGCGGCGTGGCGTTCGCCGTACAGCAGCCAGGTGCGGGTTGCGCCGGCGTCGATGCGCGCGCGCAGGTGCGCACGCAGCCCGGCGATGCCGGTGCCGTTGCCGATCAGGATCAGCGGCCGGGTCGGATCGGCCGGGGGATGGAAATTCGGGTTCGGGCGCAGCCGCAGGGCGATCGCGGCACCGATCGGTGCCGCGTCGCACAGCCAGCCGCTGCCCAGGCCGGGCGTGCCGTCCGGACGGATCGCCCGGCGCAGCAACAGGCGCAGCGCGCCGTCGCCGGGCATCGAGGCGATCGAGTACTCGCGGTGCGGCAGCGGCTGCAGGCGCGCGGCCAGCGCCGCTGGCGCGGTGCCGGCGGCCAGCGTCGGATCCGGCAGACGGCGGCGTGCCAGCAATGCGGCGAGCGTGGTCGCTGCCTGTCCGGGGCGGGGCAGCGTCGCCGCGCCGTCCATGCCGCTGGCCTGCAGCCAAGCCTGCACGGCGGCGTCGCCATGACAGGGGCCGACTTCGGCCAGGTCGCCGGCCTGCCAGGAAGGCAGCGGGCCGGCGGCGGGCAGCAGCGCCAACTCGAACACTGTGCCGCCGACGCTGCCCGGATTGCAGGCGCGCCGCTGCTGCAGGCGCCAGTGCCGGTACGCGGGCGGGCGCCAATCGGGCTGTTCGCCGCCGCCTGCGGGCTGTCCGAGCAGTTGCTGCCAGTGGCGCAGCGCGGCGTCGTCGGCGTCGTCCACGTCGATGCGGTCGAACAGCGGATGCGCGCCGTGCAGGCGCAGCCAGGCATCGAGCTGGCGGCCGAAGGCGCAGAAGTGGTCGTAGCGGCGATCGCCCAGCGCCAGCACCGCGTAGCGCAGCCGCGGCAGGGCCTGCGGCTGCGCCATCGCCCGGTGCAGGAACGGCAGTGCGTGGTCGGGCGGATCGCCTTCGCCGCTGGTGCTGACCACGAACAGGGCCTGGGTCGCGCCGGCCAGGTCGGCTGCGGCCACCTTCTGCAACGGCAGCGCGCGCACCGCCTGGCCGGCCGCGCGCAGTGCCGCGGCGCTGCGCAGCGCCAGTTGCCGGGCGAAGCCGGTCTGGCTGGCCCAGGCCAGCAGCAGCGGCGCGTCGGCGCGTCGGCCGGGCCGCTGCACGCCGCGCCGGTCGCGCCACCACCGCCATAGACAGGCTGCTGCATACGCTGCCGTCGCCAGCGCTGCGCAGACGATGCGCCGCCGCGACGGCGCACCGCTCCACCACGGCTGCGGGTGCAGGCGCAGCAGCGCATAGCCGATCGTCCCCAGCAGCGCGAACGTCGCCACGTGCCCGGCGGTGTTCCAACTGCGACGCGGCGGGGACCGGGTCATGCATCGAGCAATAATGCGGCGAAGGCGCTGCTGAGCCGCTCCTGCATGCCGTCGCCAGCACGCAGCAGGAAGCGTGCCGCCAGCCGTTCGCGTTCGGCGCAGGCCAGGCCGGCGTCGGCGCCGAGCACGCCCAGCGCGGTGGCCCAGGCATCGGCCTGCATCGCATCGGCGGCGACCACGCTGACCGCCGCCAGCGTCGCCGCGATCGGCATGCCGCTGCGCGGGTCCAGGGTGTGGCTGTAGCGCCGTCCGTCCTGTTCGAAGCGGTGCCAGCGGTCGCCGGAGGTGGCGACCGCGCGCCCGTCCAGCGCGAGCACCCGCGGCGGCGTCGCGGCCTGCGCGTCCTCGTCCGGCGCCGACTCGACCAGCACCCGCCATGGCTGTCCATCCGGCTTGCGGCCGTAGCCGTAGAGTTCGCCGCCGACCTCGACCAGCGCGCTGGCCACGCTCTGCGCCTGCAGTTCGCGCACCGCCAGATCCACGCCGTAGCCCTTGGCGATCGCCGACAGGTCCAGGCGCAGGCCGCCGGGCTGGCGCAAGGTATGGTCGGCGTCGTCCAGCCGTAACTGCCGCCAGTCGCCGGCAGCACGCGCCTGACGCAACGCATCCGCATCGGGTACGCGCCGGCTGCCGGCGTCGGCGCCGAAGCCCCACAACCCCAGCACCGCGCCGATGGTGGGGTCGAACGCGCCGTCGCTGCGCCGCGCGATGTCCAGCGCGCAGCGCAGTACGTCGGCGAATGCCGCGGGCAGCGCCTGCACGCTGCCCGCGGCGGCGCGGTTGTAGCGGCTGATGTCCGAGTCCGCTTTCCAGGTGCTCATCTGCGCCACCACTTCGTCCAGCCGCGCCTGGATCGCGGCGTGCAGCGGATGCAGGTCGCGGCGGCGGCGCAGCACCAGCTTCGCGCTCCAGGTGGTGCCCATGCTCTGCCCGCCGAGCGTGGCGATCTCGGTCTCGGCATCGGCCTGGGGCGCGAGCGGCGTGTTCATGCCGCGACGTGCCGCCACGCACCGGGCAGGCGTGCGGTGACGCTCACTGCGGCAGCACTTCCAGCGTCGCCACGTAGCTGAGCCGGCGCTGCCTGGCCTGCGGCAGCGAGGTCCTGGCATCCTCGCTGGTGGTCTCCAGCCAGTACATGCCCGCTTCCGGCCAGGTCACGCTGAAGCTGCCTTGCGCGTCGGTGGTGACCTTCAGTTCGTC
This sequence comes from Xanthomonas theicola, assembly GCF_014236795.1. Lineage (NCBI taxonomy): Bacteria > Pseudomonadati > Pseudomonadota > Gammaproteobacteria > Lysobacterales > Lysobacteraceae > Xanthomonas > Xanthomonas theicola. Next base: position 1,434,758 of record NZ_CP049017.1, read on the forward strand.
CTGCGCGTTGCGGTAGCGGGTACCGCCGCGCACGATCTCCACCTCCAGTCCCGCGGCCGGCTTGCCGTCGATCTGCAGCTTGAAGGTGGCCTTCTCGCCGGCGAACAGGTCGTTGGGATGGGTCACCGGCACCAGCTCCAGGCCCTTGCCGCTGGGCTTGAGCGTGGCCTGGCTGGGCGCGCCGTTGCTGACGAAGGCTTCCACCCGGCCCAGCGACTGCGCCACCTGCAGGTCCTTCGCGTCCCTGGGCACTTCGCTGGCGAAGCTGGCGGCGTTGCCGCGCCAGCGCTTGCGCTGGCCGTTCTCGTTCCAGTTCGCGAACAGGCCGTCGTTGACCAGGGCCAGGCGGTAGGTGCCGGTCTGCGCCAGCTCCACGTCGAACACGCTGCGGTACTTGCCGGTGGCCGGGTTCTGCGGTCGCACCGCGCTGCCGTCGGGCGCGGTGATGGTCAGATTGTCCAGGCGCAGCGGCACGTGGTTGAAATAGAACAGGTCGTTGGACACCGCCGCATCGACGGTGATCCACGGCCGCTCGTCGGCGATCACGGTCTGCGAGGGTTGCAGCCAGGCCTTGTGGGCGAGGGCGGAGAACGGCAGGGCCGCGGCGGCGGCCAGCGCCAGCACGAGGGAACGCTTCATGGGATTGCTTCTTGCGACGAATAGGGAACTGCGCGGGATCGCTCACGGCCTGGCGGTCAGTCGCACTGCGCCGAGTTCGCTGCTGCCTTGCGCGCTGCCGGTCTCGCCGGCCTTGGCCGGCCAGGCGAACGGGATCTTCAGCAGCTCGCGGCCGCCGACCTCGCGCGCCGCCTCGACCACCAGCGTGTACTGGCCGGGCGCCAGGCCCTTGAGCTGCTGCGCGTCGGTGAAGGCCAGCGCGTGCTTGCCGGCCGGGCGGGTCGGGCCGCTGACGCCGTCCACCGGCAGTTGCAGGGTGCGGCCGCTGCGCCGCCACCACTGGCGCAGGTCGGGCAGCCACTTGGTGCCGTGGCTTTCGGCGGTGTCCTTGGACTGGTACCAGACCGCCAGGTTGCGCGCGACCTGCTGGTCGGCGCCTTCCACCCAGATCGCGACATAGGGGCGGTGGTATTCGGCGACGTTGAGCCTGGGGATCTCCACGTCCAGCTCCAGCGTGGCCGCATAGGCGGGCATCGTCAGCAGGCCGCTCAGGGCGATGGTCAGGGTGACGCGCATGCGAGGCTCCGTGTGGTGAAAGAGGTGGATCGGAAAGTCGGTGGATCGGATCAGTGGATCAGCAGCAGCGCGATCAGCAACGGGATCAGCAGGCCCAGCCCGACCAGCGGCCAGGTCATCCGCCGCTGCTGCGCATGCAACTGCAGCAGGAACAGGCCGGTCATGCAGAACACCAGGCAGGCCACCGCGAACAGGTCGATGAACCAGTCCCAGGCCGGGCCGGCGTTGCGGCCCTTGTGCAGGTCGTTGAAATAGGAGATCCAGCCGCGGTCGGTGCGTTCGTACTCGACCGCGCCGCTGCCGCGATCGATGCTCAGCCAGGCATCGCCGCCCGGGCCGGGCAGCGCCAGATACACCTCGTCGGCCGACCATTCGGCCGGTCGCCGGCCCAGGCTCAGCGCCAGTTCGCGTTCCAGCCAGGCCGACACCGGCCGCGGCAGCGGCGCATCGCCATCGGCATGGCCGCGCAGCCAAGGCAGCAGCGATGCTGGCAACTGCGCGGTGCGATCGAGCACCTGCGGCTTGGCTTCGATGCGCGCGGCGTGGTTGAGGGTCAGCCCGGTGGTGGCGAACGCCAGCATGCCCACCAGGCACAGCGCCGAGCTGATCCAGTGCCACTGGTGCAGCGTGCGCAGCCAGAAGCCGCGGCGCTGCTGCGCATCGCTCGGCGTGGTTTTCGTCCCCGGTTGCACGTTGCCGCGTGTCCTGCCGCGCAGAAGGGCGGGCCTGTCGACAGTATAAATGGGAATGTTTCTCGATTGAGCTGTCGCTGGTTCACGCCGAGCGGATCGTGCCGGCGTCGATCTCGTCCAGCGTGCGCCGGCTGGTCAGGGTCATGGCCACTTCGAGCTCGGCGCGCAGCAGGGTGAGCAGGTGAGCGACGCCGAGCGGTCCGGCCACCGCCAGCGCGTACAGGTAGGGCCGCCCGATCAGCACCGCATCGGCGCCGAGGGCGAGCGCCTTCACGACATCGGTGCCGTGGCGGATGCCGCCGTCGATCAGCACCGGGACCTTTCCGGCGACCCGCTGCACGATGTCCGGCAGCCCCTCGAGCGAGGCGGGCAGCGTATCCAGCGTCCGCCCGCCGTGGTGGGACACGATGATCCCGTCGATGCCGCAGTCCAGCGCGTGCTGTGCATCTGCGCCGTCCATGATGCCTTTCAGCAGCAACGGCAGGGTGGTTTGCCGCCGCAGCCGGCGGATGTCCTGCCAGGTCGGCGCGTCGTCCAGCAGGCCCATGAACACCGGGCTCTGGCCGGGGCCGGCGCTGGCGCGCGGCATCCTGAAGCCGCGCAGGTCGACCGCGTCCACGCCGAAGCCGGCGCGCTGCTCGGCGTTGCGGATGCCGTTCACCGGCGCGTCGACGGTCACCACGATGGCGCGATAGCCGCAAGCCTCGGCCAGCCGCAGCAGGCGCACGCTGTCGGCGCGTTCGCATTGCAGGTATCGCTGGCAACCACAGCGGCGCCTGCGCGCGATCCTGCGCCACGCTGCGCCCGGTGGCCAGCAGGTTCGCGTAGTTGTGGAGGCCCCAATCCAGCCCGTGCTCGGCCGCCTTGCGGTACCACACCGCGGCCTGCGCCGGATCGGCGGCGCTGCCGCGGCCCAGTTCATGGCAACGGCTTGATCGTGCCGACGTCGTTCTTGCCGCGCTGGAAGTCGCGGTCGCGCAGGCGGTAGCAGCCGTAGTAGGTGTCGTGCGCGACCTTGATCGGCGAGCCGTCGCCGTTGTCGGCGAAGGGGTTGCTGTCGGGCAGTCCGCTGTCGGGCAGATTGTGGGTGTCCAGATGGGAGTAGCCGATCGACGCGATCGTGTCGGCGCCCAGGCCGAAGGCCAGCGAGGGCGCCATGCCCCAGCGCTTGTTCTGCGGGCCGCCGCGGTCGGGAATGTCGTTGCCTTGGGACATCGCCGCGATGCGCCACGCCGCGCTGTCGCCGAGCGTCTGGTTGATGTCGACGGTGGCGCGGGCGTAGTCGTCGGTGTCCACGCCCATCGAGCCGGTGATGAAGTCGGCCCGCTTGGCGGTCTTGCTCACCAGATTGATGCTGCCGCCGACCGAGCCGCGGCCGGTATGGGCGGAACTCGGCCCTTTGGTCACCTCGATCTGGTCGATGGCGAAGGTCTCGCGGCTTTGCGAGCCGCTGCGGCGCACGCCATCGACGAAGATCGAACTTTCCGCGTCGAAGCCGCGGATGAACGGACGATCCCCGTTGGGATTGCCGCCTTCGCCGGCGCCGAAGGTGATGCCGGGAACGGTGCGCAGCGCTTCCAGCAGCGTGGCGGCGGCGGTTTCCTGGATCACCGCCTGCGGGATCACGCCGACCGAGCGCGGGGTATCGATCAGCGGCGCGGCGAACCTGGGCGTGGAAGCGATGGGCGCGCGATCCTGTTCGACGTTGATGCGATCCAGGTCGGTCGCCTGGTCCGGCGTCCGGTCGCTGCTCTGGGCGAGGTCGGAGGCGGGCTGTGCCAGCAGCAAGGCCGAGGCGAGCGGGGTCGCGCGAGGTGTCATGGCGGCTCTCCGAGTGGGTAGCAGGATCTGGGCGGGGGCATCACCGCCGGCCGCTACGCTCGTCGAGCAGGGATTCAGCGGCGCGTCAGGGCCGCTGGCGAGCGTTCGTGCGCAAAATGGCAATGAGAATTGGTACCTTTGCAAAGGTTGCCTCGGGGTGGCGCTATCGCCACGTGCAGGCGAGCGGCGCCCGCCGCCTGCCGGCGCGGATCGGCGAGCCGGCAGGCGCGTGGCGAAGAATGGGAAAACAGGTGGCGGCGGCCGCCGCGCATGGGCGACGCGCCAGGCGCCGTCGCCCGCCGACTCAGCGGTCGTCGCGGGTCCAGATCCCACCGTGCTCGGACTTCACCGGGAATTTCGGCACCGGGCTGTAGGCAGGCGCGCACAGCGCGCGGCCGTCGCGGACATCGAAGCGTGCGCCGTGCAGCATGCACTCGATGCTGCCGGCGGCGGCATCGAAGATGCCGGTGGACAGCTCGTAGTCCTCGTGGCTGCAGCGGTCCTCCAGCGCGTAGAACGTGCCGTCGAAATTGAACACCACGATCGGCGTGGCGGTGACCTCGTCCCACACGGTGGCCGTCTCGCCCGGCAGCAGCGCGCCGTCGGCGCAGACGAAGGTCCAGGTCTGGCTCATGCGGCGTCGCCCAGCGGCTTCTCCAGCAGTTCGAAGCGCAGGTCGTCGCGCCTGGGCGTGCCGAAGCGCGGGTCGCCATAGGGGAAGGGCTTCTTGATCCCGGTGCGGCGGTAGCCGCGGCGCTCGTAGAACGCGATCAGCTCCTCGCGCACGTCGATCACCGTCATCTGCATCACCGGCAGCCGCCACTCCTGCCAGGCGATGCGCTCGGCCTCGGCCAGTACGGTCTTGCCGAGACCGCCGCCCTGCGCCTGCGGCTGCACCGAGAACATGCCGAAGTAGCCGGCGCCGTCGTCGTCGGCGATGTGCGCGCAGGCGATCGGTTCGCCGTCGCGCTCGGCCAGCAGCACCAGGCTGCGCGGGCGCAGGATGTCGGCGCGCAGCACCTCGCGATCGATGCGGTGGCCGTCGAGCAGATCGGCCTCGGTGGTCCAGCCGACGCGGCTGCTGTCGCCACGGTAGGCCGAGGTGACCAGGGCGGCGATGGCGTCGAGATCGGCGACGGTGGCGGTGCGGAAGGTGAGGGTGTGCATGGGGGGGATTTTATGTCAGTGGCGCGGGACTCGGGACTAGGGACGCGATTCAAGATCCCGGCGACATTGTCGCGCGTGCACAAATACAGCCCTCTCTCCGGTTGGGGAATCAGCTTTCCGAGTCCCCAGTCCCGAGTCCCGAACAAATCAGCCCAACAACCGCCGCACCTTCACCAACGCCTCGACGAAGCGCTCGATCTCGGCATGCGTGTTGTAGAACGCCAGCGAGGCGCGGCAGGTGGCGGCGACGCCGTAGAACTGCAGCAGCGGATGCGCGCAGTGCTGCCCGGAGCGGATCGCCACGCCTTCCAGGTCCAGCAGCGTGGCCAGGTCGTGGGCGTGCGCGCCTTCGACCAGGAACGACACCACCGCGGCCTTGCCCGGCGCGGTGCCGAAGATGCGCAGCCCGTCGATCTTGTGCAGTTCTTCGGTGAAGTGCACCAGCAGCTCGGCCTCGCGCGCTTCCACGTGCTCCAGGCCCAGTGCGGTCAGGTAGTCCACCGCCGCGCCCAGGCCGACGAAGCCGGCGATGTTCGGGGTGCCGGCCTCGAACTTGTGCGGCGGATCGTTGAACACGGTGCCGTCGAAGCTGACTTCCTTGATCATCTCGCCGCCGCCGATGAACGGCGGCATCGCCTGCAGGTGCTCGCGCCGCGCCCACAGCGCGCCGGTGCCGGTGGGCCCGCACATCTTGTGCCCGGTGACGGCGTAGAAGTCGCAGCCGATCGCGGCCACGTCCAGGGCGCGGTGCGGCGCCGCCTGCGAGCCGTCGATGACGCTGACGATGCCGCGCTTGCGCGCCTCGCGGCAGATCTCGCGTACCGGATTGACCGTGCCCAGCACGTTGGACACGTGGGCCAGCGCGAGCAGCTTCACCTCCGGCGTCATCGCCTTGCGCAGCGCGTCCAGGTCCAGCGCGCCGTCCGCGGTGATCTCGGCGACCTTGATGGTGGCGCCGGTGCGCTGCGCGATCAGTTGCCACGGCACGATGTTGGCGTGGTGCTCCATCCGCGACACCAGGATGCTGTCGCCGGCCTTCAGCCGCGGCAGCGCCCACGCGTAGGCCACCAGGTTGATCGCGAAGGTGGTGCCGCTGCACAGCACCAGTTCGTCGGCGCGCACGTTGAGGAAGCGCGCCAGCTTGCCGCGCGCGCCTTCGTAGGCGTCGGTGGCCTCGGTGCCGAGCGCATGCACCGCGCGGCTGACGTTGGCGTTGTAGCGTCGGTAGAACGCGTCCAGCGCCGCGATCACCCGCAGCGGCTTCTGCCCGGTGTTGGCGTTGTCGAAATAGATCAGCGGCTTGCCGTGCACCTGCCGCATCAGCAGTGGGAAGTCGCTGCGGACCTTGTCCCAGTCCGGGGCCTGGTCCGGCGCCGTCGTGTGCGGGGCGACGCTGCTCACGCCACGCCCGCGGCGGCCAGCGCCTGGTCCAGGCGCGCGACCAGGAACCCGGCCAGCGGCGCATCCAGCACGCGCAGCGGTTCGCGGCAGAACGCGGCGGTCAGCAACTGCTGCGCACGCTCGCGCGGCAACCCGCGCGAACGCAGGTAGAACAGCGCATTGGCGTCGAGCTGGCCGACCGTGGCGCCGTGCGCGGCCTTGACCTCGTCGGCGTCGATCACCAGCACCGGCTGGGTGTCGATCTCGGCGTCGGCCGACAGCAGCAGGTTCTTGTTCGACAGGTTGGCATCGCTGCCGTCGGCGTCCTGGCGGATGTGGATGCCGCCATGGAACACCACCCGGCTGCGCGCCGCCGCCACGCCACGCCACAGCAGTTCGCAAGCGGTGTCGCGGGCGATGTGTTCGATGCCCAGGCGGGTGTCGATCTGGCGGCGGCCGTTGCCGAGCAGCACGCCGTTGGCGACGAGCCGTGCGTTGTCGCCTTCCAGGCGCACGTTGAGTTCGTGCCGCGACAGCGCGCCGCCCAACTCCAGGTCGATGCGCCGGTACTGCGCATCACGCGCCAGCACCGCATCGGTGCGCAGCAGCGCGGTGACGCCGGACGCGTCCGCTTGCACCCGCGCATGCGCCAGCTGCGCGCCGGCGGCCAGGTGCACGTGCGCCAGGGTGTTGCTCAGGTGCGCGGCCTCGCCCAGATGCAGGTGATGCTCGATCAGCGCCAGCGCGGCGTCCTGGCGCAGTTCGATCAGGTGGCGGTGGTGCCAGGCATGGTCGCCGGCGCCGGCGGTGGACACGAACACCAGGTGCAGCGGCGCGGCGATCTGCACGCCGGCATCCACGCGCAGCACGCTGCCTTCGTCGGCCAGCGCGGCATTGAGCCGGGCGAAGACCTCGTCGCTGCGCTCGAAGCGGCGGCCGAGGAAACGCATCGCAGCGTCGCCGCTGCGCAGGATCGTGGACAGGCGCTGCAGTTCGACCCCGGCCGGCAGGCCGGCCAGGTCGGACAGCGCCTCGCTGGCGCGGCCGTTGACGAACGCCAGCCGCGGCGCGGGAATGCCGTCGACGATGGCCGCATCCACGGCCGGCGCCGCGGCCGGCGCCGGGCCGAAGCTGCGCCGCTCCAGCGCGCGCAGCGAGGTATACCTCCACGCCTCGCTGCGCGGGCCGGGCAGGCCGTCGCGCAGCGCCTGTTCCAACGGCGCGCGGCGCGCGCCGTCGCCATGGAAGGCGGCGGCCAGGGAGTCGAGCAGGGCGCTCATCGGACGGTCGCCTCCGGCGCCACGCGGTCCTTCAACCAGGTGTAGCCGTGCGCTTCCAGTTCCAGCGCCAGTTCCGGGCCGCCGCTCTGCACGATGCGGCCGTCGGCCAGCACGTGCACCACGTCCGGCTCGATGTAGTCGAGCAGGCGCTGGTAGTGGGTGATGACCAGGAACGCGCGCTGCGGCGAGCGCAGCGCGTTGACGCCTTCGGCGACGGTCTTCAGCGCGTCGATGTCCAGGCCGCTGTCGGTCTCGTCCAGGATCGCCAGCTTCGGCTCCAGCACCGCCAGCTGGAAGATCTCGTTGCGCTTCTTCTCGCCGCCGGAAAAGCCCTCGTTGACGCCGCGGTGCAGCAGTTCGTCCTTCAGGTGCAGCACGGCGAGCTTGCGCCGCACCAGCTTCAGGAACTGCATCGAATCCAGTTCCGCCTCGCCGCGCGCCTTGCGCTGCGCGTTGAGCGCGGCACGCAGGAAGTAGGTGTTGTTGACCCCGGGGATTTCCACCGGGTACTGGAAGGCCAGGAACAGGCCGGCGGCGGCGCGCTCTTCCGGTTCCAGCTCGAGCAGGTCGCGCTCTTCGAAGCGCACGCTGCCTTGGGTCACCTCGTAGCCGTCGCGGCCGGCGAGGATGTTGCCCAGCGTGGACTTGCCGGCGCCGTTGGGGCCCATGATGGCGTGCACCTCGCCTGGCTGTACCTGCAGCGACAGGCCCTTGAGGATGTCCTTGCCGGCGACGGAGACGTGGAGGTTTTCGATCTTCAACATGATTGTACTGACTTATCCGTAGTAATTTTATTTGCCGACTTCCGCGCATGGATTTCGCAAAGTGTTCGAATGGCACGTCTTTTCAAGTGGTTGCTGAGGAAAGCGCCGGCGCCGATCACAAATAGGCCGAGGAAACCGGCAAGCCAGAAAAATAGCTTTATCTTAGGATCGCTAATTGCTTGAATTCCGAGAGATGCGATTAACGCATAAGATGGAATTCCTGCAATGAACGCACCGACAAGCCATTGATTGCTTCGGGTGAGTTCTGATTTTGCAACTTCCGCTAAAACCTCGTCAGGAAGGTGGTTTCCATTCTTGGGATTAGCATTCATCAGCCCACCGAGCCTTCCAGCGACACTTCCAGCAGCTTCTTGGCTTCCACCGCGAACTCCATCGGCAGTTCGCGGAACACCTGCTTGCAGAAGCCGTCGACGATCAGCGATACCGCGTTCTCCTGGTCGATGCCGCGGGTGCGGCAGTAGAACAGCTGGTCGTCGCTGATCTTGGAGGTGGTGGCCTCGTGCTCGACCGTGGCGGTGGGGTGCTTGACTTCGATGTACGGGAAGGTGTACGCGCCGCACCGCTTGCCGATCAGCAGCGAATCGCACTGGGTGTAGTTGCGCGCGCCCTCGGCGCCGCGCTCCACCTTGACCAGGCCGCGGTAGGTGTTCTGGCCGCGGCCGGCGCTGATGCCCTTGCTGACGATCTTGCTCTTGGTGCGCTTGCCGATGTGGATCATCTTGGTGCCGGTGTCGGCCTGCTGGCGATGGTGGGTCAGCGCGACCGAGTGGAACTCGCCGACCGAGTCGTCGCCGAGCAGCACGCACGAGGGGTACTTCCAGGTGATCGCCGAGCCGGTCTCGACCTGGGTCCAGGCGATCTTGCTGCGCGCGCCGCGGCATTCGCCGCGCTTGGTCACGAAGTTGTAGATGCCGCCGACGCCATTCTCGTCGCCCGGGTACCAGTTCTGCACCGTGGAGTACTTGATCTGCGCGCCTTCCAGCACCACCAGCTCGACCACCGCCGCGTGCAACTGGTTCTCGTCGCGCATCGGCGCGGTGCAGCCTTCCAAGTAGGACACGTAGGCGTTGTCCTCGCACACGATCAGGGTGCGCTCGAACTGGCCGGTGTGGCCGGCGTTGATGCGGAAGTAGGTGCTCAGTTCCATCGGGCAGCGCACGCCCCTGGGAATGAACACGAAGCTGCCGTCGGAGAATACCGCCGAATTGAGCGCGGCGAAGTAGTTGTCGCCGACCGGCACCACGCTGCCCAGGTACCGCCGGACCAGTTCGGGATGCTCCTTGATCGCCTCGGACATCGAACAGAAGATCACGCCCTTGTCGGCCAGTTCCTTGCGGAAGGTGGTGCCGACCGAGACCGAGTCGAACACCGCGTCCACCGCCACGCCGGCCAGCTTGGCGCGCTCGTGCAGCGGCACGCCGAGCCTGTCGTAGGTGTCCAGCAGTTCCTTCGGCACCTCGTCCAGCGAGGCGTACTTGGGGCCCTTGGGCGCGGAGTAGTAGCTCAGCGCCTGGAAATCGATCGGCGCGATCTGCAGCTTGGCCCAGTGCGGCATCGGCATCTTCAGCCAGTGCCGGTAGGCGGCCAGGCGCCACTCGGTCATCCACTCCGGTTCGTCCTTCTTCACCGACAGGGCGCGCACGACGTCTTCGTTCAAGCCGGGCAGGAACGCATCGGATTCGATGTCGGTAATGAAGCCGGCGTCGTAGCGACGTCCCAGCCGTTCCAGGATTTCAGCGTTTTCGGTGGCCATGGGGGCTGCCTACAGGTCAGGTGGTCGCGAAACGCACGGCGATCGGACGCCGCTTGGTTTCGCCGGAAGAGGGAAGCGGATGCAGCATCTGCGCCAGGGTCACGCCGCGCAGCGCATCGGCGACCACGTCGTTGATCAGCCGCCAGTTGGAGCGCACGCCGCATTTCTGCGCGATGCTGCACTGGCTTTCGTGGTGGCTGCATTCGGTGATCGCCAGCGGGCCTTCCATCGCCTCGACGATCTGGATCAGGGTGATGGCGTCGGCCGGCCGCGCCAACCGGTAGCCGCCGTGCACGCCGCGCAGGCCGGCGACCAGCCCGGCCTGGGCCAGCGGCTTGAGCAGCTTGCTGACCGTGGGCGGCTCCAGCCCGGACTGCTCGGCCAGTTCGGTCGCGCTTAGCACCTCGCCGGCCCGCGCGGCAAGCACGGTCAGCACGACGGTGGCGTAATCGGTCAACTTGGTGACGCGGAGCATGGCGGATGGTCGGATTTCAATGCGGACCGAAATTGTACGCTTTTGCGGCGCCGGCGTCCAAGCCGCGCGTTCATGATTTTTCTCCATCGTCGCGATCGGCGCTGCCGGCAGCGGCGCATTGCCCGTGGCGTCGGCCGGCAGGGCTTGGGATCGCCGCCGATGTGCGCCAGAATCGACGCTTTCCCGTTCCGGACTGCCGCATGCCCCGCAAGATCGCCGCCCGCAAGTCCCGCATCCATGGCAATGGCGTGTTCGCCGTGCTGCCGCTCAAGAAAGGCGAGCGGGTCATCGAGTACAAGGGCCGCCGCCGTACCCATGCCGAAGTGGATCGCGACGAGACCGGCGATGTCGAGACCGGGCACACCTTCCTGTTCACCCTCAGCGAGGACTGCGTCATCGACGCCAACTACGAGGGCAACGACGCGCGCTGGATCAACCACAGCTGCGCGCCGAACTGCGAGGCGGTGATCGTCGAGGCCGAGGGCGAGGACCGGCGCCTGGACAAGGTGGTGATCGAGGCGCTGCGCAACATCAAGCCGGGCGAGGAGTTGACCTACAACTACGGCATCACCCTGGGCGAACGGCACACGCCGCGGTTGAAGAAGATCTGGGAATGCCGCTGCGGCTCGAAGAACTGCACCGGCACCATGCTGCAGCCCAAGCGCTGAGCGCGCCTGCACGTCGCACAGACGCCCGGTTCACGGCGCTGCAACCGGCACGCCCCTACGGTGGCCCTCCCTTTGCAGAGGAGTCTCCCATGAGCGCAGCACCTTCCCTTGCCGGCAAGCACGTCGCCGTGCTGGCCACCGACGGCTTCGAGCAGTCCGAGTTGCAGGAGCCCAAGCGCCTGCTGGAATCGTGGGGCGCGCAGGTCGCCGTGATCGCGCCCGGCGACGCGTCCAGCATCCGGGGCTGGGACAAGAAGGACTGGGGCGACAGCGTGCCGGTCGACCAGCGCCTGGACCAGGCCGATGCCGGCGCGTACGACGCGCTGGTGTTGCCCGGCGGGGTGATCAATCCGGACAGCCTGCGCACCGAGGCGTCGGCGATCCGCTTCATCCAGTCGTTCGCAACAGCCGGCAAGCCGATCGCGGCGATCTGCCACGGCCCCTGGCTGCTGGCCGAAAGCGGCCTGGTCCGCAACAGGCAGGTGACCTCGTGGGCATCGGTGAAGACCGACCTGAGCAATGCCGGCGCACGTTGGCAGGACGCGGAAGTGGTGGTGGACGGCAATCTGATCACCAGCCGCAAACCGGACGATATTCCTGCGTTCGCCGCCGCGGTGGCGAAGGCGCTGGCCTGAATCCGGCGGCAGTTCCGGCAACGGAACGCGGCGGCCTGCGGGCTGCCGTTTTTCGCAGGAGGGGCTTCAGCCCCGACCCTATCCGAGGCGGGAAGCCGTTCCGCTAAGGACGTTGCGGCTGAAGCCGATCTGCAAAAGGCGGCATCAAAGCGAAGACGCAGATTCTTTCTGCGCGTTGATCCCAGGCGCGCGGTATCGTCCCCTCAACGACGGTAGCGCAGGGTCACTGCGCCGACAGCGCGCCGGCCGGCAGCAGATGGCCGATGTCCTGGTTGAAGCGCACCACCAGCTTGCCGTTCTCCACCGCCGCCGATTCGATCTGCACATTGCCCATCGCCGCGGCCAGCGCCGGATCCAGTTTGTAGATCGGTTCCCTGCGCGCGTAGTCGCCCAGCCAGGCGTTGAGCAGTTCGCGGGTGCTGGCGTCGAGCTTGCCGCCGCTGGCGGCCGGGCGGAAGTCGTCGATGGTCGGCGACTGCAGGTGGAAACCCCGCGACTGCGGCTCGTAGCGCAGCCCGCTGGTCAGCAGCACCGTGCCCACCGGCGTCGGCGCGCCGCCACCGGTGGCCACGCTCAGATCGAACTGCATCTTCAGCCGGTCGCCCGGCGGCAGCGACAGTCTGGGATTGCGCACGGTCATCTCGACCAGGCCGCCGAGCGTCTCGTGCGTCTGCGGGAAGCTGCCGTCCAGGTAATGCTGCACGTCGGCGGCGCCGACGCTGACCTGCTTGCCCTGGATGGTCGGCGTGGCGTGCAGCTGGATCGCGGCGCTCAGGGTCAGCAGCGCCGCGGCGCGCAGGGTCAGCAGGCGAAGCTTCATCGTGGTGGCGCCTTGCGGTATCGGGGCTTCAACATAACCGCAGGGGGTGAATGCGCGGTTAGCGGACGACCGAGCCGTTGGCGGCCGATCGCGCGGCGGCGTGCGCGCTCACCCTGCTGGCGCCGCCAGCCGTGCCAGGATTGCGTCCAGCGACGGGCGCAATGGCGCCAGCAGGGCCTGCGCCTGGCTGTCGCTGCGCTCGCTCAGTCCGCGCAGCAGTTGGGTGCCGATGGTCAGCGCGGCGCGTTCGTCGCCGCATAGGCCCGGATGGCGCTGTGCCGCTTCGAGCAGGCGCATCCAGTCCTGCCGACAACGCGCTTCGAATTCGATGGTGCAGCGGCCTTGGCATTGCAGTCCGTCGGCTTCGATCGGCGTGACGGTGAGGCGGTAGCGTTGGAAGGCGGTCATGGGGACGCGGGGACGGGTCGGTAGCCCCAAGATAGGCGCCGTCCGCCGCCGCCACGAGAGGGACCGCCGCGACGCTCTGTTCCAATGCCTGCGTTCAGCGCGCCGCGCGCAGCAGCGGCAACGGGTCGTGGGCGCCGCCCTCGGCATAGACGCCGTAGTGCAGGTGCGGCGGCGTGCCGCGCGCATTGCCGCTGTCGCCGACGCTGCCGAGCCGGTCGCCGGCCTCGACCAGATCGCCGACCTGCAGGCCGGGCGCCCAGTCCTGCAGGTGCGCGTAGTAATGGCGTTGCCGGGCCGGGCCCACGACCCAGACCTGGCGCCCGCCGAGGCCGCGCTCGGCGACCGCGACGACGATGCCGCGGGTCGCCGACAGCACCGGCGTGCCGCGCCTGGCGAAGATGTCCACGCCGGCGTGTTGGCGGTCGCGACCGCGCGGCGCACCGAAGGTGGCGGCGACCCGGCGCGGATCCACGCCCTGCACCGGCATGCGCAGTACGGTCGGCGGCGGCTGCCGCGCCAGTTCCCAGCCGACCCGCGCGCGCAGCGCCCACGGCTGCTGCCAGGCCCAGGCGAGCGCCACGCCTGCGCAGGCCAGCGCGGCTGCGCGCAGCACCCAACGGCGCAGCCGCCGCGCCGGCGAGGGCGCCATCTAACCGTCCTGGGCCGCCGCCTGCTGCTGCAGATGCTGTTTCAAGCTGTCGTCGATGCCGAGTTGGCGCGCCAGTTCGTCCAGATAGCTGCGTTCCATGAAGCTCTGCTCGTCGGCCGCGAGCAGACTCGCCAGGTACATCTCCGAGGCGATTTCCGGGGTCGTCGCGGCCTGCGCCACTTCGGCCGGGTCCAGCGGCTTCTCCAGTTCCGCATGCAGCCAGCGCTGCACGTCCGCGTCGCCGTTGAGGCGGGTGAACTCGCCTTCGATCAGGTCGCGTTCGCGGGGATCGATATGGCCGTCGGCCTTGGCCGCGGCGACCAGCGCGCGCAGGATGGCCTGGCTGTGCTGTTCCACTTCCAGCGGCGGCACGCGGTCCAGAGTCTGTGGCTCCGGCGCTGCGGCACCGAGCTGCTGGCGCCTGTAGTCGCCGTAGGCGCGGTAGGCCATCACCCCGAGCGCGGCCAGCCCGCCATAGGTCGCCAGCTTGCGGGTGGTGCGGTTCTTGCCCAGTAGCAGGCCGAGCGCGCCACCGCCAAGCGCGCCCTTGCCGAAGTCGGCGTTGAGCATGCCGCCGAGGCCTCCGCTCTTGGCGGGGGAGCCCGCGGCGGCGGACGTGCCGGTCTTGGCCATGGCCTGGCCGGCGGCGCCCTGTGCCGATTGCAGCAGTTGGTCGAGAAAGCCCTGTAGCTTCATGCACGCATTCCTGTCGAGTGGAAGCACTGGTATAGCGGGCATCGCCTTAGCGGCCCGTCAATCCCGTTGCGGGCGGCGGCGAGCGCGAAAAAAAAACGAGACGGCGCGTGCCGTCCCGTCGGGTGTGCTTGCCTGGATCAGGTGCCGCCGCTCAGAGCGCGGCGTCCTTGAGCTTCTTCAGCGGGCGCACCTTCAGCTTGGTGGTGGCCGGCTTGGCGGCGAACCACTGCTCTTCCTTGGTGAACGGGTTGATGCCCTTGCGCTTCGGCTTGGCCGGCACGCTGATGGCGGTGATCTTCAGCAGGCCCGGCAGGGTGAACGAACCGGCTCCCTTCTTGCTGACCGAGCCGGCCACGGCGTGCTCGAGCGAGGCCATCACCGCGCGCACGTCCTTGGCGAGGACGCCGCTGGCTTCGACGATGTGGGCGACGAGCGCCGACTTGCTCAGTGCGTCCTTGATCGGCTTGGGAGCGGCCGGCTTGGCGGCGGTCTTGGCGGTTACTTTCTTTGCTGCCTTCTTCGGGGCAGCCTTTTTCGTGGTCTTTGCCATGATGTCCTGATTCCGTAAACGGTTGGTGGTTGGGTCGCGCCGACCCCGTCGGCATTGCGAAATGTAGGGCATGTGCCACGCCGCGCCAATAGGGAAAAGGCGAAAAGCGCGCAAAAAAGCCCCAAATGGGCGCTTTTTCGCGTCGCCGCACGGTTCCGGCAGGGAAAGCGGCGCCGCGCCGCGGCTCGGTCCTGCTTGGTCCGTCCTTGCGCGCGCTGCGCCGCACAAGTCCGTAACGGGTTCTGGTCTATGGTGCCCGCCTCACCCACCGACAGGAGCACAGCCATGGGCATTTCGCGTCACGCCACCGCGCATTGGGAAGGCGACCTCAAGACCGGCAAGGGCCGGCTGAGCACGCCGCAGAGCGGGCTGCTGGAGAACATCCGCTATGCGTTCAACAGCCGCTTCGGCGACGAGAAGGGCACCAATCCGGAAGAGCTGATCGCCGCCGCGCATGCCGGCTGCTTCACCATGGCGCTGTCGGCCAAGCTCAGCGAAGCGGGCTTTCCGCCCACGTCGCTGGACACGCGCGCCCAGGTTGACCTGTCGATGGAAGGCGGTCCGCAGCTGTCGCAGATCCGGCTCAAGGTCAAGGCGGTGGTGCCGAACATCGAGGCCGTGCAGTTCCGTGCGCTGGCCGACGACGCCAAGCAGAACTGTCCGGTGTCCAAGGCGCTGAGCGCAGTGCCGATCAGCCTGGAAGCGGAACTGGGCTGAATCCCGCGGCTTGGCGTTGGCCGCCAGGCCGGTATTCCGGGATCGCGCCGTGCCGCGCCGGCGGTGCGGTCCGGCCTTCGCGCAGCGCACGCCGGACGTGGCTGCAGTGGCGATGCGTGCCGGGAGGCACATGCTGCATGGGCCGCAGCGGCTGTCGCGGCGCTAAACGATCGCCGCGTTCCGGGCCCGATTCAGACTCGTTTCACCGCAGCGGACCGAGCATGCGGTTGCGCGATCCACGCGCCTGGACCCTTCGACATGAACAAGTTCTCGACCCGTCTTCTGACCGCCGCGCTCGCCGTGGGCGTGGTCGGCCCCGCCGCTGCGCAGGACTACGGCCGCTACGACGACTATCGCGACCGCGGCTATCCGGCCGGCGGCAGCTACGAGTACGCCCGCGTCGTCCGCGCCGATCCGATTCTGGCGCACGTGCGCGGCCCGCGCGAGACCACCGAGCGCTGCTACGAACGTCCGGCCTCCGATGGCTATGTGGAGAACGGCTATGGTGGCAGCTACTACAATGATGGCTATCGCGGCACCGACGGCGGGCGCAGCGCGGCCACCGTGGTCGGCGGTATCGCCGGTGCGTTGCTGGGCAGCCGTGTCGGCGGCGGCAGCGGGCGCTTCGTCGGCACTGCGGTCGGCACCATGGTCGGTGGCCTGGCCGGGCGCTCGATCTACGACAGCAATGCGCGCACCACGGTGCGCACCGGCTCGGTCAGCGTCTGCCAACCGGTTTCCTACCGCACCGAAAGCTACGACCGGGTGGACGGCTACGACGTGACCTACGAGTACGGCGGCCGCTACTACCACACCCGCAGCGAACAGCGGCCGGGTGATCGCATCCGCGTGCGCGTGGACGTGCTGCCCGACTGATCGGCACGCCTTGCCCGCGGCGTCGCGCGCCGGCGCGGGCCGGCCATGGACGAGGCTTGGCGCCGCCTGCACCGGCTCAGCACCAGGCGATGCGTCCGTCGATCACCGTCTGCACCTGGCCGCCGGACCAGACGTCGCCGGCGCTGTCCACGCTCAGGGTCAGCAAGGCGTCGTGGCCGACCTCGCGGCCCTGGCTGACCACGTAACGGCGCGCGTGGCCTGGCAGGGCGGCGCGATGCTCGAGCCATGCCGCGAGCACGGCGTTGGCGGCGCCCGATGCGGCGTCCTCGAAACGGCGCCCATTGCCGACGAACGCGCGCACCGCCAGCGCATAGGCCTGGCCGCGCGCGCGCGCATAGGCGAACACGCCCATGCTGGCGGTGCTTTCGGCCAGGGCCGCCACCGCGTCCCAGTCCGGCGCCAGGCCGCGCAGGGCGGCCTCGTCGGCGACATCGACCAGCCACCAGCGCCTGCCGCCGTCCATCAGCGCCGGCGGCTGCGCGCCGAGCGTCCAGCCGCGCAGCGCGGCGGTCAGGCGCGTATCTGCGGCGTCGGCGATGTCCGCGACCTGCGCGCGCGGGGTGCGGACCGCGATGCTGCGCACGCCGCCGTCCATGTCCACGCGCAGCGGCAGCAGCCCGGCGATGCCTTCCTGCAGCAACAGGCCGTCCTGCGGCGCGGCGATGCCGGCCTCCAGCACTGCGTGCGCGGTGCCGACGCTGGGGTGGCCGGCGAACGGCACCTCCTTGTGCGGACTGAACATGCGGATGGCGTAGCTGGCGCCGGGCCGGGTCGGCGCGAACACGAAGGTGGTCTCCGGCAACCGTGTCCAGCGCGCGATGGCCTGCATGGCGGGCGCGTCCAGGCCCTGTGCATCGAGCACCACGGCCAGTGGGTTGCCGGTGCCGGGGCGCGGGGCGAACACATCCAACTGCATGAAACGGCGCGAGGTCATGGCGGGTACTCGGTGCGGGGGCGCGCAGCTTAGCAACCGGCGGCGCGCCGGGCTTTGCGCGGGCAGCGCCAGGAGCGCGGCGCTTGGCATAGAATCGCAGGTTGCGCCCAGCGTTCCGGGCCTCTCTCCCTCCACCAGACTCCACCACGAAATGCCCTCTTTCCCCCCCGTCGGTCCTTGGATCGTCCTCAAGTTCGGCGGCACCTCGGTGTCGCGTCGTCATCGCTGGGACACGATCGGGACGCTGGCGAAAAAACGCGCGGAGGAGACCGGTGCGCGGGTGCTGGTGGTGGTCTCGGCGCTGTCGGGCGTCACCAACGAGTTGACCGCGATCGCCGAAGGCAGCGCCGACGCCGCGCAGCGGGCGGCGGCGCTGGAGCAGCGCCACCGCCAGTTCCTGGACGAACTGGAACTGGATGCCGAGACGGTGCTGGGCGAGCGCCTGGCGGCGTTGCGCGGGCTGCTGCAGGATCCGCGCGCGGCGGCCCATACGCTGGACTGGCAGGCCGAGCTGTTGGGCCAGGGCGAATTGCTGTCGTCGACGCTGGGTGCGGCCTATCTGCGCGCCAGCGGCCTGGATGTCGGCTGGATGGACGCGCGCCAGTGGCTGCACGCGCTGCCGCCGCAGCCGAACCAGAGCGAATGGTCCAAGCGCCTGTCGGTGTCGTGCCAGTGGCAGTCCGACGCCGCCTGGCGCGAGGGCTTCGTCGCCCAGCCGGCGCGCCTGCTGATCACCCAGGGCTTCATTTCGCGCCACCAGGACGGCGGCACCGCGATCCTCGGCCGCGGCGGTTCGGATACCTCGGCGGCGTACTTCGGCGCGCTGCTCGGCGCCGGCCGGGTGGAGATCTGGACCGACGTGCCGGGCATGTTCAGCGCCAACCCGCGCGAGGTGCCGGATGCGCGCCTGCTGACCCGGCTCGACTACTACGAAGCGCAGGAGATCGCCACCACCGGCGCCAAGGTGCTGCACCCGCGCTCGATCAAGCCGTGCCGCGACGGCGGCGTGCCGATGGCGATCCTGGACACCGAGCGCCCGGAACTGCCCGGCACCAGCATCGACGGCAACGCGCGCACCGTGCCCGGGGTCAAGGCGATCAGCCGCCGCAACGGCATCGTGCTGGTGTCGATGGAAGGCATCGGCATGTGGCAGCAGGTCGGCTTCCTGGCCGACGTGTTCGCGCGCTTCGCCAAGCACGGCCTGTCGGTGGACCTGATCGGTTCGGCCGAGACCAACGTCACCGTGTCGCTGGACCCGAGCGAGAACCTGGTCGACACCGACGTGCTGGCGGCGCTGTCGGCCGATCTGGCGGAGATCTGCCGGGTCAAGATCATCGTGCCGTGCGCGGCGATCACCCTGGTCGGGCGCGGCATGCGCTCGCTGCTGCACAAGCT
This sequence comes from Xanthomonas theicola, assembly GCF_014236795.1. Taxonomy (NCBI): domain Bacteria; kingdom Pseudomonadati; phylum Pseudomonadota; class Gammaproteobacteria; order Lysobacterales; family Lysobacteraceae; genus Xanthomonas; species Xanthomonas theicola. Next base: position 1,453,674 of record NZ_CP049017.1, read on the forward strand.
CTCGGACGTGTGGGCCACGTTCGGCAAGGAGCGCGTGCACATGATCTCGCAGTCGTCCAACGACCTGAACCTGACCTTCGTCATCGACGAGGCCGATGCCGACGGCTTGCTGCCGATCCTGCACGCCGAACTGATCGACAGCGGCGCGATGCCGGTGGAGGAGACCGAGGTGTTCGGCCCGCGCTGGCGCGAGATCGCCGGCAGCGTGCGCGCGCGGCCCACGCCATGGTGGCACGCCGAGCGCGCGCACCTGCTGCGCCTGGCGCAGGCCGGCACGCCGCGCTACGTCTATCACCTGCCGACGCTGCGCGCGCGCGCGCGCGCGCTCAAGACGATCGCGCCGATCGACCAGCGCTACTACGCGATCAAGGCCAATTCGCACCCGGCGATCCTGGAGGCGCTGGTCGCCGAAGGCTTCGGCCTGGAATGCGTGTCGCACGGCGAACTGCAGCGGGTGTTCAACACCTTGCCGGAGCTGTCGCCGCGGCGCGTGCTGTTCACCCCCAGCTTCGCGCCAAAGGTCGAGTACCAAGCCGCGTTCGCGCTGGGCGTGACCGTCACCGTCGACAATGTCGAGGCGCTGCAGCGCTGGCCGGAGCTGTTCCGCGGCCGCAGCCTGTGGCTGCGCATCGACCTGGGCCATGGCGACGGCCACCACGAGAAGGTCAACACCGGCGGCAAGGCCTCCAAGTTCGGCCTGTCGGCGACGCGGGTGGACGAATTCGTCGAGGCAGCGCGCGCGCTGGACATCGGCATCGTCGGCCTGCATGCGCACCTGGGCAGCGGCGTGGAGACCGCGCAGCACTGGCGGCGGATGTGCGACGAACTGGCCGGCTTCGCGCGCCGTCTCGGCAGCGTGGAGGTCATCGACATCGGCGGCGGCCTGCCGATCCCATACAGCGCCGACGACGAGCCGTTCGATCTGGATGCCTGGGCGCAGGGCCTGGCCGAGGCCAAATCCGTGCATCCGGCGTTCCGCCTGGCGATCGAGCCGGGCCGCTACCTGGTCGCCGAATGCGGCGTGCTGCTGGCGCGCGCCACCCAGGTGATCGAGAAGGACGGCATTCGCCGCGTCGGCCTGGATGCGGGCATGAACGCGTTGATCCGTCCGGCGCTGTACGACGCCTGGCACGACGTGGCCAACCTGAGCCGGCTGGACCGTGATGCCGATGCGGTGTTCGACGTGGTTGGGCCGATCTGCGAGTCCAGCGACGTGTTCGGCAAGCGCCGCCGCCTGCCGGCCTCCACCGCGGCGGACGACGTGATGCTGATCGCCGACGCCGGCGCCTACGGCTACGCGATGGCCAGCACCTACAACCAGCGCGAGCTGCCGCGGGAGGACGTGATCGATGCGCCTGCCGCCTGAGACCCGCCTTCTCGCGCCGCCGTGTGCACCGCGCCCGGCCCGCCGCGCTTCGGCGCCAATACCGGTGCGTCCGCTTCCGGATATCCCATGACCGCTTTCGACAAACAGCAGATCACCACCTTCCGCTTCGTGCGTTGCGCGTTCGACGCCGACAGCGGCGTCGCGCGCCTGGTCTACGCATTCGACCAGGGTCCGGAGCTGGTGGAGACGATCAGCGTGTCAGGCGCGCCGTTCGTGCTGGACGCGGCGCGCGCGCAGGCGCTGCAGCGCGCGCTGCGCCTGCTGCACCTGGTCGCCGGGGTCAGCTACTACAAGGCGGCGGTGCCGCCGCGGATCGTCATCGACGATGATGCGATCGACGCCGAGACCGCCGCGCTGTTGGAGAGCGTGTACCTGCACGGGCTGGGCGAGTTCGCCTACCGCAACGGCCTGGACCTGCACGGCAGGATCCGGTTCCCGGCGACGGCACCGGCCGTGCCGGGCGCCGCGGCGCTGGGCCTGCGCGACCATGCCCTGGTCGCGATCGGCGGCGGCAAGGATTCGCTGGTCAGCATCGAGGCCCTGCGCGCGGCCGGCATGGCGCAGACCGTGGCCTGGATCGGCGGTTCGCAGCTGATCCGCGCCTGCGCCGAACGCACCACGCTGCCGACCCTGAACATCGGCCGCGCGCTGGCGCCGGAATTGTTCGAGCTGAACCGGCAGGGCGCGTGGAACGGGCATATCCCGGTGACCGCGGTGAATTCGGCGATCCTGGCGTTCGCCGCGCTGCTGCACGACGCCGGCCAGGTGGTGTTCTCCAACGAGCACTCGGCCAGCTACGGCAGCCAGATCATCGCCGCTGACGGCAGTGGCACCGCCGAGGTCAACCACCAGTGGTCCAAGGGCTGGGCGTTCGAGCAGGCGTTCGGCGCGCACGTGCAGCGCCACGTGGCCGCCGACCTGCATTACTACTCGCTGCTGCGCCCGCTGTCGGAGCTGGCGGTGGCGCGGCAGTTCGCCAAGAACGACCACTACGACGCGCATTTCTCCAGCTGCAACCGCAATTTCCACATCCTCGGCGAGCGCCCGGCGCACCGCTGGTGCGGGGTATGCCCGAAGTGCCATTTCGTGTTCCTGGCGCTGGCCCCGTTCATGCCCAAGACACGGCTGGTGCGGATCTTCGGCCGCAACCTGCTCGACGACGCAACACAGGCGCCGGGCTTCGACGCGCTGCTCGAGTTCCAGGACCACAAGCCGTTCGAGTGCGTCGGCGAGGGCCGCGAATCGCGGGCGGCCATGGCCACGTTGGCGGCGCGCGCCGAATGGAAGGAGGACGCGCTGGTCGCGCGCTTCATCCGCGAGATCCAGCCGCAACTGGACGCCGACGACCTGCGCATGGAGCCGCTGCTGGCGCTGCACGCCCAGCACCGCGTTCCGGCCGAGCTGTGGGAACGCGTGCGTGCGAATTTCGCAGCTTGAGGGCCTGCGTGTCGCGCTGTGGGGCTGGGGGCGCGAGGGGCGGGCGGCGTATCGTGCGTTGCGCGATGTGCGGGACTCGGGACTCGGGACTCGGGACTCGGCAAGCCTGCCGTTGACGGTGTTCTGTTCCGCCGACGCAGCCGCCGAGGTCGCCGCGCTGCACGATCCCGATCTGCGCGTGGAAACCGAGGCCAGTACCGAGCGGCTGGCCGCGTTCGACGTGGTTGTCAAGTCGCCGGGGATCAGCCCATACCGTCCCGAAGTGCAGGCCGCGGCGGCGCGCGGCACGCGTTTCGTCGGCGGCAGCGCGCTGTGGTTCGCCGAGCAAGCCGGGCCCGACGGGGTCGTGCCCGGCAGCGTGTGCATCACCGGCACCAAGGGCAAGAGCACCACCACCGCTTTGCTGGCGCACCTGCTGCGCGCCGGCGGCCACCGCACCGGCCTGGTCGGCAACATCGGCGTGCCGCTGCTGGACGTGCTGGCGCCGGCGCCGGCGCCGCGGTACTGGGCGATCGAACTGTCCAGCTACCAGACCGGTGACGTGGCCGGCAGCGGCGCGCGCCCGCAGTTGGCGCTGGCGCTGAACGTGTTCCCGGAACACCTGGACTGGCACGGCAGCCAAGCGCGTTACGTCGAGGACAAGCTGGCGCTGGTGACCCGGGCGCGGCCGCGCATCGCGCTGCTCAACGCCGCCGATCCGCAGCTGGCGGCATTGTCGCTGCCCGACAGCGAAGTGCGCTGGTTCAATCGCCAAGACGGCTGGCACATGCGCGGCGACGTCGTGCATCGCGGCGAAGTGGCGGTGTTCGACAGTGCGCGGGTACCGCTGCCGGGCCGGCACAACCGCGGCAATCTGTGCGCGGTGCTGGCGGCGATCGAGGCGCTGGGCCTGGACGCGGCGGCGCTGGCGCCGGCCGCCGTCAGCTTCCGGCCGCTGCCGAACCGGCTGCAGACGCTGGGCGAACGCGCCGGCGTGGCCTACGTCAACGACTCGATCAGCACCACCCCGCACGCCACGCTGGCGGCGTTGGACTGCTTCGGCGGGCGCCGCATCGCGCTGCTGGTCGGCGGTCACGACCGCGGCCTGGACTGGGGCGATTTCGTCGCCAGGATGCGCCATGACGCGCCGCTGCAGATCGTCACCATGGGCGGCAACGGCCCGCGCATCCATGCGCTGCTGGCGCCGCTGGCCGCGCGCGGCGGCTTCGACCTGCACGCCGCCGCGGATCTGCCGGCCGCCGTGGCGCTGGCGCGCGCGGCGCTGGGCGGGGAGGGCGGCGTGGTGCTGCTGTCGCCGGGCGCGCCCAGTTTCGGCGCCTACCGCGACTACGTGGCGCGCGGCCGCCATTTCGCCGAGCTGGCCGGGTTCGACCCGGAGGCGATCAGCGCGATCCCGGGGCTGGGGATCGCCTGAGCCGCATGCCGGCCGGCGCACTGGGCTGGTGCGCACGCCGTCGTGCCGGGGCCGCGCTTAGACTGCGGTCTGGTTCCGATGGGAGAGAGGCAATGCGCACTCGTTCGATGCAGTGGTGGATCGGGTTGCTGGCCCTGGCCTTGGCGCCGCCGGTGTCGGCGTTGGCGGCAATGCAGACCAGGCCGGTGGAATGGACGGTTGGTACGGACCGCTTCAGCGGCCTGCTGGTCTATGACGATGGCAAGCAGGACAAGCGTCCGGGCCTGGTGATGGTGCCGAACTGGCGCGGTGTGAACGACGCGGCGATCGGCAAGGCCAAGCAACTGGCGGGCGACGACTACGTGGTGCTGGTGGCCGACGTCTACGGCAAGGGCAAGCGCCCGGCCAACGATACCGAGGCCGGGCAGTTCGCCGGCGCGTTGAAGAAGGACCCGGCGACGCTGCGCGCGCGTGCGCTGAAGGCGGTCGAGGTGCTGAAGGCGCAGGCCGGCTCGGCGCCGCTGGACGCGTCGCGGATCGGTGCGGTCGGCTTCTGCTTCGGCGGTAGCACGGTGCTGGAGCTGGTGCGCGCCGGTGCGCCGCTGGATGGCGTGGTCAGCCTGCACGGTGGCCTGGCCACACTGGCGCCGGCCGCCGCCGGCAGCGCCAAGACGCCGCTGCTGGTGCTCAACGGCGCCGACGACAAGAGCGTCAGTCGCGACGACATCGCCACCTTCGAGCAGGAGATGAACCGCGCCGGCGCCGATTGGCAGTTCGTCAACTTCAGTGGCGCGGTGCACTGCTTCGCCGAGGCGGACGCCAACAGCCCGCCCGGTTGCGCGTACAACGCCCGCGCAGCCAGGCGCGCCTATCGGATGCTGGAGGACTTCTTCGAGGAGCGTTTCGCCGAATGAGCCTGCGCCGCGGCGATGGCAGCGGCCATCGCCGCATGCGCTTGTGGACTGTTGCGCCAGCACGTGGAGCCGACCAGTGCCGCGGCTTGCGCGGTCAGCTGGTGCGGCGTGCAGGCGGCCAATGCTTCCAGGATATGCAGGCCGAGTTGCTCCAGGCGCGCGACCACGGTCGGGCCGACACCCTTGATGCCGAGCAGGAGCGCGCGTTGCTCGGCGTCGAAGCGGTCCATGGCGTCTGTTCCCCAGGCGTCAGTGGCTGCGTTCGATTGCGTAGCGGGCCAGCCCGCGCAGTGCGGCCAGGGCCTGGCTTTCCGGCAGCCCGTCCAGCGCGCGTTCGGCGGCGGCGGCGTATTCGGCCGCGCGGCGGCGGCTGTAGTCGAGTCCGCCGCTGGCCTGGATCGCCGCCAGCACGTCCGGCATCGCCTGCGCATCGCCCTGTTCGACGATGTGGCGCAGGCGCCGGCCGCTGGCGGCGTCGGCGTGCGCCATCGCGTGGATGAGCGGCAGCGTGGCCTTGCCTTCGGCCAGGTCGTCGCCCAGGTTCTTGCCCAGGTCGGCGGCATCGGCGGTATAGTCGAGCACGTCGTCGGCGATCTGGAACGCGTAGCCCAGGTGCATGCCGTAGTCGTACAGGCGCTGCTGCACGTCTTCGGACGCGCCGGAGGCCATGGCCCCGAGCCGGGTGCCGGCGGCGAACAACACCGCGGTCTTGCGCTCGATCACGCGCAGGTAGGCGGCCTCGTCGGTATCCGGGTTGTGCACATGCAGCAGTTGCAGCACTTCGCCTTCGGCGATGCGGTTGGTGGTGTCGGCGAGCAGCCGCATCACCGCCATGCTGTCCAGTTCCACCATCAGCTGGAAGCTGCGCGAATACAGGAAATCGCCGACCAGCACGCTGGGCGCATTGCCCCACAGCGCATTGGCGGTGCTGCGGCCGCGGCGCAGGTCCGATTCGTCGACCACGTCGTCGTGCAGCAGGGTCGAGGTATGGATGAACTCCACGATCACCGCCAACTGGTGGTGCAGCGGCCCGCCGCCGGCGCAGGCGCGCCCGGCCAGCATGACCAGCATCGGCCGCAGGCGTTTGCCGCCGGCGGAGACGATGTGCTCGGCGATCTGGTTGATGAGCACCACGTCCGAGGCCAGGCGTTGGCGGATCAGGGCATCGGCGGCGCTCATGTCGGGCGCGGCCAGCGCCTGGATCTGAGGCAGCCCCAGGGCGGGGCGGAGGTCTTCGGCGAGGCTCATGCGGTCGGACTAGGAGGAGTGCAGGGATTATAGGCCACCCCGGTGGGGGCAAGCCTGAGGGCTGAACAAGGGGAAGGCCGACATCCGCGCTCAGCCCGGTATAATTCACTGTCTAAGTCCGTTTCCGAGCGGACTCTCCCATCCGACCTGCCCGCGCCCGAGCGGGTTCACCACCCCAACGGAAGAATCTCATGGCACGCGGCATCAACAAAGTCATCCTCGTCGGCAACCTCGGCAACGATCCCGACACCAAGTACACCCAGTCCGGCATGGCGATCACCCGCATCAGCCTGGCCACCACCAGCGTGCGCAAGGACAAGGACGGCAACCAACAGGAGCGCACCGAGTGGCACCGCGTGGTGTTCTTCGGCAAGCTCGGCGAGATCGCCGGCGAGTATCTGCGCAAGGGCAGCTCGGTCTACGTCGAAGGCTCGATCCGCTACGACAAGTACACCGGCCAGGACGGCGTGGAGAAGTACTCCACCGACATCGTCGCCGACGAGATGCAGATGCTCGGTGGCCGTGGCGAAGGCGGCGGCGATCGCCCGCAGCGCGCGGCTGCGCCGCGGCAGGAGCGTCCCAGCCAGGGCGGCGGCGGGCAGGACTACGCCCCGCGTCGCCAGCAGCCGGCGCCGCAGCAGTCCGCGCCGATGGACGATTTCGCGGACGACGACATCCCGTTCTGAGCGGTTCGTATCAAGGCCCCCCTCGCCGAGGCTAGGGGGTTTCTTTGCTGCTCGGATCCTTGCGGGTGAGAGTCCTGCCAAAGTAAGAGGTGAGTTGACGGTGTAGCTATGGCGTACGTGTGGATGGCGACTGAAGCACGGGAGCAACGCCAGATTCAGCGTGGCCCCCGACCCAGACCGTGGGCGCGAGCGAATGTCGCGTATCTTCTCCACGAAGAACGGATCGGTCGACAGTTTGAAGGTCTTGGATCGATGCGGTTGCACCCCGAACAGCTTCAGATAGCGCTGCACCGAACGCTTGGCCACACCCGTTTCATCGGCCAGCCAACGTACCGTCCAATGCGTCCCGACAGCGGGTCGGCACAACCGTGCTGCATTCAGCAATTGTGCGATGCGTTCGTCGCCATGCGTGCGCGGTGGTCCGGATTTGAGGGCATCGTGCAGCCCACCACCTGCTCCTGGCCAAAGCGCTTGCGCCAATTCGAGACCGCCGCTGGCGTTACCTGCGTGCGTCGGGCAATCTCCCGTACCATCATCCTTCGTCGCTGCACAAAATCATCCGGGCGCGCCGCACCAGGCCGTGCGGCAGGCTACGCGAGGCAGCGATCGCCTCCAACTCACGACGCTCGTCCGTGGTGACGCCCAGTGCAAACTTCGCTCGTCCCATCGCCAATTCAATTGGCGAACACAGGTCATCGTTCGACCGGAAATATATGACATAGTTTCATTCGGTACACCATATTAGAAGGCGCGAAATTGTGGCAAGTAGCGCCGACTAACTGGAAGCGACTCTTTGCGCCGGCGCAGATGGACCCGGGCGGTGTCATGCTCCCCCCGGACCAAGTGCGAGACTGCGTGCAGATTGACCAGGACCGAGCGGTGCACCTGGGAAAAGCGCGCTGGATCAAGTGCCTGGACGAGCTGAGCCAGCGTCATACTGACAATCGCCTCACACGCAACCCCCGCGTCGTCGTGCCAGGCCACGCGGGTGTATTTGGTGTCGGACTGGAAGTAATCGATGGCGTCGACCGGGATCAGGCGAAGCGTTTGCCCTGACTGGGCATGGACCCACTGCAGATGTTGCTTTGGCGTGTATGGGGCTTGCCGGGCTTGGGCAAGCTGTGCAGCCAATCGCTGCAACTGCTCAGCAACATCCACAAGCGGCGGCTGATCGGCCCTTAGCCTTGCTTGAAGGCGGGCAACCGTGTTGGCCAGGCGCTCCGGCTCAACCGGTTTGACCAAGTAATCAAGCGCTCCTTGGGCAAACGCTTGCACGGCGTAGTCGTCATGGGCTGTCACAAAGACTACATGAGCGGGCCGAGTAATTGCCTGAGCAACTTCCACGCCCGAAAGGCCAGGCATGCGAATGTCTAGGAAAAAAATGTCTACATGATGCCGCTCAAAGAATTGCAGCGTCTCACGTCCGTTACGCGCCTGCGCGACGATCACAAGATCTGGCCACACGCGGGCAAGCTGCCTTGCTAAGGCGTCGCGCAGCAACGGTTCATCATCGGCAATTAGAGCAGTGGGAGCAGCATGCGTCATGATGGCCGCCCGCGTGGCAGGACGATTTCGGCCACCGTACCGTGCGGGGCTCGTCCGGCCAGCGTTAGTCTCGCTTGCTCACCGAAGGCAAGCCTCAAACGATCGCGCAAGGTCGAAAGCCCAGTGCCCAAGCCTGGCTGGGACGCATCCAGCCCAGCGCCCGTGTCTTCGACGGCCAAATACCAGTGGGTATCAGTAGACCACGCACGGATGTCGATGCGCCCGCCGTCCTCACAAGGATCGATGCCGTGCTTGACAGCATTTTCGACCAGCGTCAAAAGCGCTAGGCTGGGGCAGTGAATTTTCTCTTCGGAGCCAATTTGAACGTCAAAGGTGTAGCTCAGCCGGTCGGGCATTCTCATGTGCATGAGTTCCAGATAGGCCTGGGTGAGCGCAACTTCCTCATCCAGTGTCGTACTGGCATCGTTCAAGCGTGGGACTGCTGCCCTAAAGTAGGCAATGAGGTTTCGCATCAGTGCTGGCGCTTGAGGAGATTGGACTTCAATGAGAGCCTGCACATTAGCAAGCGTGTTGAACAAAAAATGCGGCGCGACCTGGCGCTGCAGGAGTTGCAGCTTGGCATCGAGGGCTTGGCGTTCCAAGTCGATGCGTTGAACTTCAAAGGTCAACGCTTGGTGGCGCGCCAAGGCATCCTTCTGTCGAACCAAGGCAGCCAAAGCGACCCAGGGCCCAATCAAGAGTCCTGTGACAGTGACCATGAAAAAGCCATTGAGGCGCTCGCTGTCTTCCCAAAATGGTGGCGCACCGGCTTGTGTGGTCAGCAAGTAGATACTGAGCGTGCAAGGCAGGATGCATGCCGCAACGCCGGTCACTTGCAGCACCCAGCGCGGAAGCCAACTGGGAAGCTTCTTCGGCCAGCGCTCGAGCGTTGTAAAAACCACGAGTGCCACGAAGCCAATCAGGAAGACACGCAGGATAAGCGGGATCCATCGGTCCCAGCTAAGCCCTAATAGCGCGGAGAGCACCGCACAGATGAATGCGACCGTGGTCACGCGGCGCCAGTTCAAGAATGGCGGCACTTTGCCAAGGACAGGTTCTGGCGGGTGAGGCGTCATGAGCGCAAGCATAGCCAAGGTAGCAGAGCAGCTCATCCGGTCGAAGTCATGTTGGGCCACCACAGGATCATTGTGGCGGCGGCGCTCCCTGCCAACGTGGCCAATGTTGCCAAAAAAAGCGTTGCCACAACTACCCAGCGTAGGGGGGGATGGATTGTTCGCTGCGCATAGAAGTAGCCCTGTAAAATGCCAAGCGGCAGGAGCGTTTGCAGGAAGGACAAAGCACTCAGCGTCGGGCCGGTGAAGGTTTTGGGATCAAAGCCCACGGGGGACTGGTTAAGCGCAAGCCAGAGCATGAGTCCGATACGGAAGAACCAAACGCCACTGACCGCCAGAAAGAGCCGCAATGCCCAGCGCCGGTGCGGCTCGATGGCTCGGCGGCGGGCGCTGCGCCAAGCCTCGATGACAAACCACAAGATTAAGGCAGCATTGAGGCTTGTGCCTAGGTGCTGCGTTAAGTCACCGGCCACCCCAGCGCGGATCCAGACAAGTGACAGTCCACCCAAGGCAAGGGTAGACGCCATGACCATGTAGAGCCTGCCGTTCCAACGGTGGAAGGCAGGGAGGTGGCGCCGTACGGCGGGGAAAAGTTGGAGCGGCGCGCCCAGGATGATGGCAAGCGCCATTAAAAGATGGACGCCCAAGACCCAGTTGAAGGTGTGGTCGCCAGCGACGAACCCTCGGTTCATGACCTCGTTCCAGCGCTCGGGGTGGCCTGAAAGTGTGGAGCGACCGTAGAAGCTTGCGATGTAGGCGGCAAAGATGAGCTGCCCCGCTGCGGCACTCACGACCCAACCGATGGCAGTAATCCGTAGGGCTGGCTGACCGGAGCTAGGCTTGTCCCGGGTAACGGCTTGGGACGAGGTTGAAATCAAAGAAGCGGGCAGCGACATGGCAGCAATCTCGGAAAGGATGGCGCCAAAGGTGCGGGAGGAGTGGGGTGGGTGTCCTAACCGATCGGACGAACTGCGGCTGGGGCAGATGGGTGACGGTGGGGAGGGTCTAAACCAACCTGAGAGTTCCCCCGGCTCTGCCGGGGAGGCAGTAGAAGTTTGACGTATCCGGGAGTCCATCCCGGAGACTCCGCAACGTGAGCGGCCAAGCACACGAGACGGAGAAACCGAGATGGATGAGTTTGAGAGCTTAAGTCACACCAGGTGGGAGTGTCTGTACCACGTTGTGTTCATACCGAAGTGTCGCCGTAAGACACTGTATGTGGGTCTGAGGAAGCATCTAGGAGAGGTGTTCCGGCGATTGGCCGAGCAGAAGGAGAGCCGGGTCGAGGAGGGCCATCTGATGCCAGATCACGTCCATATGCTGTTGAAGATTCCGCCGAAGTAGGCGGTGTCGCAGGTGGTGGGCTATATCAAGGGCAAGAGCGCCATCCACCTAGCGCGGGTGTATGTGGAGCGGAAGCGGAACTTTGTAGGGCAGAGCTTCTGGGCGCGAGGTTACTTCGTTACGAGGGTAGGTCGGGATGAAGGGTTGATCGGGGCATACATCCAGAACCAAGAGGCGGAAGATCGGTGCTTGGACCAATTGCAGTTGCTGAGGTAGTCGGCCACCTTCAGGTGGCCCTAACAAGGGAGGCGCGTAGCGCTCCCGCAGCCGCTTTGAGCGGCTCACATCTCTAAGGATGGTCTGAACAACTCCCTCTGATCCTGCGACAATCGTACAAAGCCCAACAGGACAACGACGATGCAATTGTCTTTCGGCGACGCGGAGTACAACGGCAAGCGCAAGCAGACGCGGCGCGAAAGGTTGCTGGCCGAGATGGATCAGGTGGTGCCGTGGAAAGACCTGCTGGCGCTGATCGCGCCGCACTATCCGAAGTCGGGCCATCCGGGCCGTCAGCCGTACCCGCTGGAGACAATGCTGCGCATCCACTTTCTGCAGCAGTGGTACGCACTGAGCGACCCGGGCGCGGAAGAAGCCTTGTACGACACGGCGTCGATGCGCCGTTTCGCCAGGATCGGCGGGTTGGATGAGGTGCCGGACGAGACCACGATCCTCAACTTCCGCCGGTTGCTGGAGACGCACGATCTGGCGCGCACGCTGTTCAACCGGGTCAACGCGCACCTATCGCGCAAGGGCCAGAGCCTGCGCGGCGGCACCATCGTGGACGCCACGATCATTGCCGCGCCCAGCTCGACCAAGAACAAGAACGGCGAGCGCGACCCGGAAATGCACCAGACCAAGAAGGGCAATCAGTACTACTTCGGGATGAAAGCGCACATCGGCGTGGACGATGAGTCCGGGCTGGTGCACCACTTGGAATGCACGGCGGCCAACGCCGCAGATATCACCCAGGCGCACAAGCTGCTGCACGGCAAGGAAGACACGGTATGCGGCGACAGCGGCTACACCGGGCTGGCCAAGCGCGAGGAGATGGCGAGCAAGCGCAAGCTGCGCTATCTGATCGCGGAGAAGCCCTCGAAGCTGAAGCAGATCAAGAGCAAGCGCGAATTGAAGTGGGCACAGCGCTGGGAGCACGCCAAGGCCAGCCTGAGGGCGAAGGTGGAGCATCCGTTCCGGGTGATCAAGCGCCAGTTTGGCTACGTCAAGGTGCGCTATCGCGGCCTGGCGAAGAACACGGCGCAAGTGCTGACGCTGTTTGCGCTGTCGAACCTGTGGCTGAAGCGAAAGCAGTTGCTGCCTGTCGTGGGGAGGGTGTGCCTGTAATCCGGGAAATACCCCGGAAATGCGCCGGAAACGGCGAAAAACCGAGGGTCTGAGCGCCGTGGGCGTGGTCGATATGGCTTGCCTCATCCTCCGACCGCGTTGATCAGACTATCCCTAAAGCCCCCGGCTTTGCCGGGGGATATTTACTACGGACTCAAAGCTGGACCCACGGGACCATGTTCCGGTCCACTTCGGCGCGCCGGACGTATCGCTAGCGTGAGGAGAAATGAACCTGCCCCCAGAGAACGGACGCCAAGAAGCACGAGGTCAAGCGGCGTGCTTCATTTTCCTGGCGTAGTCGTTGGGCGACAGGTAGCCAAGCGCCGAGTGCAGGCGGGTGGGATTGTAGAAGCCGTGGATGTAGCGGGCGATAGCGGCGTGGGCGGCCGCCTTGGTTTCGTACACGCCGGTCGCCTCTTCGTTCTTGAGCGTGGCGAAGAAGCTCTCGGCCACGGCGTTGTGCCCCGAGGGCAGGCTGCGCGCTCCCAGCCGTTGCCCTTGCGGCTGATGCTGGGCACGAAGCCGTGCGCGGCCAAGGTCTTGCCGAAGTCGCCGCTGGCGTACTGGGCGCCGCGATCGGAGTGGAACAGCACGCCAGCACCGACCGGTGCCACCGACCAGGCGTTGAGGAAGGCTTGCTGGACCAGCGTGTCGGGCAGGCGCTCGGACAAGCTGTAGCCAAGCACTTGCCGGGTGCGCAGGTCGATGACCGTGGCCAGATACAGCCAGCCCTGGCGGGTCGGCAAGTAGGTGATGTCGCCCACCCAGGCCGGCACCGGGTTGTTCACGGCAAACTGCCGATCCAGCCGGTTCCCGGCCACCGGCCGGCCATGCCGGCTGTCGGTGGTGCGCGGCGTGAAGCGGCCCTTGGTCTTGCCGCACAGGCCTTCCTCGCGCATCAGCCGGGCCACGCGCTTATGGCCCACCGCGTGGGCACAGGCGCGCAGCGCCCGCACCATGCGCGGCCGCCCATACGTGCCGCGGCTGCCAGCATGCAGCGTGCGCAGGTCGGCACGCAGGGCCGCCTCGGGGTCCGGGCGATCCCGACGCTGTAGCCAGCCGTGGAAGCCGGAGACCGACACCGCCAGCAGGCGGCACAGCATCCGCAGTGGATAGCGAGCCCGTTCACGTGCGACGAAGGCGTACCTCACTTGGACTCCCTGGCGAAGAACGCCGTCGCTTTTTTTTAGGATCTCGCGCTCCATCTTGAGCGTGGCGTTCTCGGCCCGCAGCCGGGCCATTTCGCTCTCCATCTCGCTGACCGGCTTGCGGCTGGGAGAGCTCAGCGGCTGGCCGGCTCGGGATGCACCAAGCCAGTTGGCCAGTGTCTTGGCTGACATGTCCAGTTGCCGGGCGGCCTTGGCCGGCCCGATCGACTCAGCCAGGCCGACAGCCTGAGCCTTGAAGTCGTCCGTGTAGCGTCGTCCGTGTAGCGACGACGAGTAATGTGTTGCATGGAAACCTCCAGGATGCGATCAAAGTATCGCTTCCTGGCGTACGTTCCTGCGGGGCAGGTTCAAAATTGCCTGGCCACCCCAGGGCCGCCAGGCAACTTCAACAGTCCACGCGAGGCAAGTCAGAGTGACCCTGCCCCACTGAAACGGACGCCAGGAGGCGATACTTTTATCGTGCCCTGGAGGTTCCCATGCAACGTATTTCCCGTCGCCGCTACCGCGAGGCGAATCCAGCCGTACGCCGGCGGCGCCAGCCACTGGGCACGGACCATCGAAACGCAGTAACCCTCAACTGCGCGCTTTTTCAGTGATCACGGTTACGGCTGGTGCGGGCAGGTCAGCTGGAGGCCGCCCCTTCTGGCAGGAGACAATCTGGTGGAGAGCAAGGGCTTTGTTGCAGTGGGCGAGCGCCGAAGCAGTATCCACTCCAGAATTCAGAACGTTCGCCTCGTGGTCTGGCGCTGATCGGGTAGCGGACAGTCCCAGCCGCCGTCAGGAAGCGGACGGCTGGGACTGTCCGGTGCGCGCTCAACGGTACTCGTGCACCCCCACTGCTGCCGAATCCGGGCGGCGTGGATCGGCCGATCCGAACGCCGACCCATCCGGCGCCAGTTCGATGGACTGGATGCTGGTCTGGGTGATGAACGGCTCGACCTTGTGGCCGAGCGCTTCGAGCCGGTCCAGCGTATCGGGCGACAGTGCCAGTTCGTAGGAAATGGTGCCATCGCGTGCAGTGTTGATCCGCGGGCGCGCGGCGGCTTCGGCGATGTTGAGCTTGAAGTCCACTACGTTCACCACGAACTGCGCCAGCGCGGAAATGATCGAGCCGCCGCCCGGGGTGCCGGCAACGATCCATGGCTTGCCGTTCTTGAAGGCGATGAACGGAGCGATGGTGGTCGCCAGCCGCTTGCCCGGCGCGGGGGCATTCGGCGAATCGGCCGGCCCGCCCCAGGCGAAGTTGCCCAGCGAATTGTTGAGCAGGATGCCGGTACCCGGCGCAATGACGGCGGCGCCGAAATTGTTGCTCAACGTGTAGGTGTTGCCGACCGCGTTGCCCTCGGCATCGACCACCGAGTAGTGGGTGGTGTCCGGGCTCTCGTGCGCGCGCAGGTCTCCGGCCTTCACCGCATTGGCCGGCAACGTGCGCTCGGGCGAGATCAGCGCGGCGCGCTGGCGTGCGTAACCCTTGTCGAGCAACTGTTCGCTGGGTGCGGTGTGCTGCGGTGGGCCACCGGCGAATGCGCTGCGGTCGGCTCCAGCAAGGCGCGTGGCTTCGGCGATCAGGTGATACGCCTTGGCGCTGCCGGCATCGGTGGGAGCCAGTGGGAACGGCTCGATCAGGTTCAGCAACTGCGCCAGCGTGGCGCCCGACGACGGCGACGGCGCCAGTGCCAGCTGCACGCCGCGATAGGTCGAACGTACCGGCTCCAGTTCACGCACGCGGTAATCGGCCAGGTCCCTGGCGGTGAGGATGCCGCCGTTCCTGCGGCTGGCGGCGACGATCCGCTTGGCGATCTCGCCGGTGTAGAACGCATCGGCGCCATCGCGCGCGATCTCGCGCAGCGACCACGCCAGGTCGGGCTGGCGCAGTGTCTCGCCCGCGGCATAGCTGCTGCCGTCGGGCTTGAAGAACTGCGCGCGGGTTTCCGGCGTGCGCGACAGCGTGGGCTTTGCCCAGTCGAAGATCATCGCCTCGTCGTCGGACAGGCGTACGCCCTGTTCGGCCAGTTCGATGGACGGCTGCACCACCTGCGCCCACGGCAGCTTGCCGTACTTCCGGTGTGCCTGGTGGAAAGCCGCCACGGTGCCCGGCACGGCGACGCCCTTCCAGGAGATCGATGCCCTGCGCTCGGGTTTGCCATCGCGCCCCAGCAGCAGCTTCGGCGTGGTCGCTGCCGGCGCCGAACCGTAGTAGTCGAATGCCGTGGTGCGGTTTTCCCTTGCCAGGTAGATCACCAGCGCGCCGCCACCGCCCAGGTTGCCCGCGCGCGGCAAGGTCACCGCCTCGGCCAGGCCGACGGCGACGGCTGCATCGATCGCATTGCCGCCTTCGCGCAGGATGCGCACGCCCACCTCGGACGCCGGGCGGCTCTGGCTGACCACCACGCCGCCGGTGGTGCGCAGCGGGTGGTGGATCGGCTGGTAGCCGCGTGCATCGTCCACGTTGCCCTTGCGAGGCGCGGTATTGGGCACTTCGCGCGTGGCCGGTGCGTCGGCGAGTGTCGGCGGCAGCACCAGCAGCAACAGCAGCGCGGCCCAACGCGTGCGGCGGGAGGACGGTGAATGCGCAGACGGGAGGGGGCAGGACATCGAGGATCCTTGTACGCAGCGATCAGAAGGCATGGCGGACGCTGGCGTACCAGTAGCGGCCATAGGGTTCATACAGCGAACCCAGATAGCCGGACGCGGATGCGGCCAGCGGCGGGGTTTCATCGGTCAGGTTGCGCACGCCCAGGCGCACGCGCGTGCCGGACGCCGGATCGCGCCCGAATGCGTACTGCACGTATAGGTGGCCGGTGGTGGTCGCATCGACGCGCCACGGACGCCCGTTGCTGTCGATCAGACCCGTGTCATCCACTGCATCGATGTACTGCACGAAGGCGCCGGTGGTGAACCTGCCGTACTGCCAGGTGAGCGAACCCGAACCCTTCCATTCGGGCGTGCCGTTCTGGCCGATCAGGTCGCCGCCCCCGGTGATGGTGGTACCGGCATTGATCTGCCCGCCGTCGCGGGCGGCGATCAGCGCCGCGATCTCCGGCGAAGGGGCGCGATGGAACGCCAGCAGCCGGGTGGCCGACAGGTCGATGTCGAACGTGCCTGTACGCTCGGCGGCCAGCCGCCAGCTGGCGTTGAAGTCCAGCCCGCGCACGGTCTGCGGGCGCAGGTTCACGTACTGGTCCTTGACGTAGACGACGGTGCCGACCGGATCCAACCCTGTGCCGGCGATCGCTGCGATGTCATCGGCGGTGGGGGCCGCGCGGACCACGTTCGGATTGCTGCTGCCCCGGGTGCGCAACAGGTAGTCGAGGATCAGCGCGTTGCCTTCGCCGAACAGGCCGATGATGCCGGTCTGCTTCACTTTCCAGTAGTCGGCGCTGAAGGAGACGCCGCCGAAGCGTTCACTGCGCGGCGTCCACAGCAGGCCCGCGGTCCACGAGGTGGACTCCTCCGGGTCCAGGTCCGGGTTGCCCGACCGCTGTGCGGTGGCCACGCCGCTGCGCGAGCAGTTGGAGAACGACGCGATGCGGCCGGCACGCAGGTCGGCCTCGCACAGCACCCAGTCGGTGCGCGTGTTGCCGCGCGTGACCAGGCTGGCGTTGACCTGCTCCAGGTTCGGCGCGCGGAAGCCTTGCGACCACGATCCGCGGACGCGGACGCCATCGGCCAGTTCCCACGCCATCGCCACCTTGGGCTTGGCGACGTTGCCGAAGTCGCTGTAGCGCTCGAAGCGACCGGCCAGTTGCACATCCAGCGAACGCACCAGCGGGATGTCCATCTCCGGCGACACCAGCGGTGCGGCCAGCTCGACATAGGCCGACCAGACGTTGCGCGCGCCACGTACGTCCGGCGTGGGACTGACGCCGAACAGGTCGGCCGTCTGCACCTCGCCGGTCACCGCATCGACGAAACCGATGCGGCCGTCCACCCGCGCGTCGCGATCATCCAGCTGGGTTTCGCGGCGGAATTCGATGCCGGCCGCCGCGCCCATGTCACCGCCAGGCAGGTGCAGCAGGTCGGTACGCGAGAGCTTGAAATCGCCCAGCGCGAGCGTGGCGCGGCTGCGGCGGGTGGACATCACCCGGATCGCGTCCAGGGCCGCATGGCGGCTGGGCGTGGTGTCGCCGCCGGTAGAAGGCGCTGCCAGGTCGCCGCCGTTGAACGGGTTGTAGGCATCGGGCGTGGACAGCGCCAGTTGCCGCTGCAGCGCGGTGGAGCTGATGCCGTCCTGGCGGTCGACCACTTCGGCCCGCGAGGACAGTAGCGCGCTGTCCCAATTCCATCCCTTCCAGTGGCCGCGCAGCCCGCCAAGCACACGGGCCTGGGTGTTTCCCACCTTCACCAGGGTCGGGCCAAGGTCCATGAAGCGGTAATTGGTCAACCTGACCGGCAGGCCTTCATCGGGGATGTCCAGCCCCGACAGGCGGTTGGGATTCACGCTGCCGTCGGGCAGCGTGGTGGCGCCGAACGGATTCCAGTAGTTGCTGGCCGGGATCGTCACCTTGGTCGGGCCGATGGTGAACACCGGGTTTTGCAGCGCGCGCGTGTCGGCCTGGTACCAGCCGAGTTCACCGTAGGCTTCCACATCATCGTTGAGCGCATAGTGGCCGGTCGCAAAGACATTGCGGCGTACCAGCGAAGGCAGCAGCGAGAGCGGATACGTTGCGCTGTCGTAGCGCAGGTTGCGGTCGGCGCCCGCCGTGGTGCGGGTGCCGTCGTCCAGGCACAGGCCGCCCGGCAGCGGCGTCGCACAGCCGGCGTTGGTCCCGGGCTGGATGTGGAATGCGCCGGACGCGCTGGTCAGCGCCACGCCCTCACCGGTGACGCGACCGAACGAGGCCGGCACGGCCAGGTCGGCCCAAGCGCTGAGCGTGCTGCGCATGTCCAGGCTGCTGGCGCCGGCGAAGCGGGTGCCGTCGAACAGCGGGCGCTTGTCGCTGGAGGCGGCGTCATCCAGGTCGCTGGCGGGCAGGTCGCTGTGCCGGGTCTGGTTGAGGAACACCGAGACATTGCCGCGGCCGTCGCCGACATCCCATCCGTAGGCGCCGCTGACATCGCGCTGGCGCAGGCGGGCGCCTTCCGCACCACCGTAGCGGAACTCCAGCCAACCACCGAGCAGGTTGTCCTGCAGCACGTTGTCGACCACGCCGCCGACGGCGTCGGAGCCGTAGATGGCCGAGGCGCCATCGCGCAGCACTTCCACGCGCGACAGGCCCGCCACCGGGATCGCGTTGGCGTTGTAGGTCAGCACCGGCACCAGGTTGTCGTCGGCCTGGCTGCCCGGGTGCGCTACGGTGCGGCGCCCGTTCAACAGCACCAGCGTGTTGCCGACGCCCAGGCCGCGCAGGTCGACCGAGCCGACGTCGCCACGCGAGAAATTGCTGCTGTTGGCGCCATTGGACGGGTTGAACGAGACATCGCCCATCTGCGGGATGGTGCGGTACAGTTCGTCGCCGCCGGTCGCGCCGGTGGCATCCACCTGCTGGCGGTCCAGCGAGGTCACCTGCAGCGCAGTGGCGGCCGAGCCACCCTGGATCTGGCTGCCGACCACGCTCACCTTGTCCAGCGTGGTGGCCCTGGTCGGCGCGACGCGCGCCTCATCGGCCGCCGATTGTGCCTGTGCGGTACTGGCGAGAGCGGCGAGAACGGCGGAAGCCAGCAACAGGCGCGACGGACGCAACATCCAATGATTTCTCCGGAGATGGAAAGCGCGCCAGCACGACGCGGCGCGTTATCGAATCCTGGCAGTCTGCTGAAATACTAACTGACAGCCCTCGAAAGCCACGCCATTTGCAATGTAAGTCGATGTGAATTTCATTCCCTATCCGTGAGAAATTCCCCGATAGAACGCGGCTCGCGTCGTACAGCGTTACGCTTGCCGGGCCTCGGATCCACCCCCGCATCGAGCGTAGCCGAGACCGACGCCCCTTTCTGCCGTCACGGTTGAGTTGATGCTGCGGCGAAGTACAAGCGTGCCGGTGAGTGTAGGCGGCGGTATCGCCGTGCGTGGCGGGAGGCGCGCTGGGTGTGGCCGGGATGGAGGGCGCGGTTGCAGTGCTCTCTCCGCGCACCCGGCGCATCGCCGCGCGTCCTGCCGGCCGGAGCGGATTCAACCGCGAGGCCGAAGCCGCAGAACGTGCGCGCGGCCAAGCGCATCGGCGCCCACGCCCTCCTGCAAGGAGCGGTCGCAGGCGCCCGCGATCTTCCAGCCCGATCCAGGCCCGGCCCCCTCCCGCATGCGCCACGCGCTGGGCGCGCGGGCGCTGGACTTGCCCGGCCGCAGATGCTAGCGTGCGACACGTTTTGTCGTTTCAGGGGGTAACCATGAACAACGCTGCTGCGCCGCGCCAGCTCACTTTCCGCGCGGTCGTGCTGGCGATCGTGCTGGCCGTCGTGCTGTCGGCCGCCAACGCCTACCTGGGGCTGTTCGCCGGCCTGACCATCGCCACCGCGATCCCGGCGGCGGTGGTGTCGATGGGCGTGCTGCGTCTGCTCGGCGGCGGCACCATCCTGGAGAACAACATCGTGCAGACCGGCGCCTCGGCCGGTTCGTCGATCGCCGCGGGGGTGATCTTCACCATCCCGGCGCTGGTGATCATGGGCTACTGGCCGGACTTCAAGTACTGGTGGGTGCTCGGCATCGCCGGCATGGGCGGCCTGCTCGGGGTGCTGTTCTCGGTGCCGCTGCGGCGCTCGATGATCGTCGAGGAGCCGCTGCCGTTCCCCGAGGGCAAGGCCGCGGCCGAAGTGCTCAAGGCCGGCGACAATCCCGGGCCGGGGCTGAAGATCCTGGCGCTGTCGGCGACCATCGGCGGCTTGGTCAAGCTGGCTGCGGCCAGCGGCCTGCGGGTGATCCCCGATACCTGGGCGCAGGCCACCTACCTGGGCAGCAGCAAGCTGGTCGGCTACGTCGGCACCAACCTGTCGCCGGCGCTGCTCGGGGTGGGTTACATCATCGGGCTCAACGTCGGCATCGTGGTGCTGTCCGGTTCGATCTTGTCCTGGCACATCGCCATCCCGCTGTACCAGCAGTTCTTCATGGGCTCGGACCCGGCGCTGGCGCAGAGCCTGGCCAGCGCGCCGGCGGCCGAGGCGGCGTTCGGCATCTGGGCGGCCAAGGTGCGCTACCTGGGCGTCGGCGCGATGCTGATCGGCGGCGTGTGGACGCTGTTCTCGCTGCGCAAGTCACTGCTGTCCGGGGTCAGGAGCGGCTTTGCCGCCGCGCGCAAGAGCACCGCCGGCACGGTGGTCGTCGAGACCGACCGCGACCTGCCGATGAAGTGGATGCTGGTGGCGCTGCTGCTGTGCACGTTGCCGCTGCTGGGCCTGTACCAGGCGATCGTCGGCCAGTGGCACGTCAGCATCCCGATGACCCTCATCATGATCGTCGCCGGCTTCCTGTTCGTGTCGGTGTCCGGCTACCTGGCCGGCCTGATCGGCTCGTCGAACAATCCGGTGTCGGGCATCACCATCTCCACCATCCTGTTCGCCTCGGCGGTGCTGGTGCTGCTGCTCGGGCGCGACTCGTCGATCGGCGCGGTCGCCGCGATCATGATCGGTGCGGTGGTGTGCTGCGCAGCGGCGGTGGGCGGCGACAACCTGCAGGATCTGAAGGCCGGCTACCTGGTCGGCGCCACGCCGTGGAAGCAACAGCTGATGCTGGCCATCGGCGCGTTCTCGTGCGCACTGATCATGGCCCCGGTGCTGAACCTGCTGGCCCAGGCCTACGGCATCGGCGCGGCGACGCCGGAGCATCCGAACTCGCTGGCGGCGCCGCAGGCGACGCTGATGGCCTCGGTGGCCAAGGGCCTGTTCGGCGGTGAGCTGCCGTGGACGATGATCGCCATCGGCGCCGGCGTCGGCGCGGCGATCATCGTCCTGGACGAGTGGCTCAAGCGCACCGGCAAGCGCTTCCGCGTGCCGGTGCTGGCCGCGGCGATCGGCATCTACCTGCCGCTGGAACTGATGGTGCCGATCTTCATCGGCGGCCTGATCACCTATCTGGTCGAGCGCGTCCACAGGATACGCGCCGACGACGAGGAAGGCCGCGACCGCGTGCACCGTCCGGGCACGCTGTTCGCCGCCGGCCTGATCACCGGCGAGGCGCTGATGGGCATCGCCATCGCCGTGCCGATCGTGGCCTCGGGCCACGCCGACGTGCTGGCGTTGCCTGCGGCATTCCATCTGAACCAGTGGTACGGCCTGGCGTTGCTGGCCTTCGTCGGTTGGCTGCTGTACCGCACCGGCGACAAGGGCGAACCGACCGCGCCGCCGTCTGCGTAAGCAGGCACAGGCGCCAGCCAAGCAATGCACGAAGCCCGGCCACGCGCCGGGCTTGGCGTTTTCGATGGCGGCCAAGTGTATGGGCAACGCGCTGGGTAGCTTCTTGGCGCAAACATCCAACGCCGCTTCGCAGATCGAAGTGGCTTGCGTCGCATGCAAGCGCTGCAGCGCTGCAGCAGCACTAGACAGTCGTATTGGAGTCAAAGTCGCTGCAGCCTTGCAAAGAAAGATGCAGCGCCGATGCTTCCGCGAGTCCCGAGTCCCGAGTCCTCAATCCCGGCCCCTCCATGACTTCATACCTTTGCACCGCGCCCGCCCACACGCCTACCATCGGCATTTTGCCATGTTCCGGAGACACCCGATGACCCTGCGCCATGCCTTGCTGCCCCTGTGCCTGCTGACTGCGTTGCCCGCGCTGGCGGCGACCCGCGGTTTCGACGTCCGCGACCTGGTGGCGCTGGACCGGGTGTCCTCGCCGCTGCTGACCCCGGACGGCGGCACCGTCATCTTCGCCAAGCGGCAGATGGACAAGGCCAGCGACAAGGCCAGCACCGGGCTGTGGCTGCGCAACCTGCGCACCCGCGATGCGGCGCCGCCGAAGCGGCTGACCCCGGACGGCTGGAACGTCAATTCGCCGGAGCTGTCGGCCGACGGCCAGACCGTGTACTTCCTCAGCGCCAAGTCCGGCCGCCAGCAGCTGTACGCGCTGCCGCTGGCCGGCGGCGCGCCGCGCCAGCTCACCGATGTCGCGCTGGACATGGACAGCTACCACGTCGCCCCGCAGGGCGACCGCGTCGCCTTCAGCGCCGGTGTGTTCCAGGATTGCGGCTCGGACCTGGGCTGCACGCAGAAGCGCCTGGACGCGAAGAAGAACGCCAAGGCCAGCGGCGTGGTGTTCGACCAGTTGTTCGTGCGCCATTGGGACACCTGGAACGACGGCCGCCGCAACAGCCTGTTCGTGGCGCCGCTGCCTGCCGGCGCGAAGGCTAAGCCGGTGGTCGGCGCCTCGGCGATCAGCGCCACCCTGATTGGCGACATCCCGTCCAAGCCATTCGGCGGCGGCGAGGACTATGCCTGGGCGCCGGACGGGCGCTCGCTGGTGGCCAGCGTGCGCGTGGCCGGGCGCGAGGAGCCGTGGTCGACCAACTTCGACCTGTACCGGCTGGACGCGGCCGGCAAGGCGGCGCCGGTCAACCTGACCGCGGCCAACCCGGCCTGGGACGCCGGCCCGGTGTTCTCCGCCGACGGCAAGACCCTGTACTACCGCGCGATGAAGCGTCCGGGTTTCGAGGCCGACCGCTTCGGCCTGATGGCGATGGACCTGGCCAGCGGCAAGACCCGCGAGATCGCGCCGCAGTGGGACCGCTCGGCCGGCGAGATCGTGCTCTCGGCCGATGGCGCCACCGTGTACACCACCGCCGACGACCTCGGCCAGCATCCGCTGTTCGCGGTGGAGACCGCCAGCGGCAAGGTCCGCACCGTGGTCGATGGCGGCAGCGTCGGGGCGCCGGTGCTGGCCGGCAGCACACTGGCGTTCACCCGCAACAGCCTCAAGAGCGGCAACCAGGTGTTCGTCGCCGACGCCGACGGCCAGCATCCGCGTGCGATCACCGCCAGCACCGGCGAACAGCTGCCGGACGTGGCCTTCGGCGACTACGAGCAGTTCCAGTTCAAGGGCTGGAACGACGAGACCGTGCACGGCTACGTGGTCAAGCCGTGGAACTACCAGGAGGGCAAGACCTACCCGGTGGCGTTCCTGATCCACGGCGGGCCGCAGGGCAGCTTCGGCAACGGCTGGGGTTACCGTTGGAACCCGCAGACCTACGCGGGCCAGGGCTACGCGGTGGTGATGATCGACTTCCACGGGTCCACCGGCTACGGCCAGGCGTTCACCGACGCGATCAGCCGGCACTGGGGCGACCGTCCGCTGGAAGACCTGCAGAAGGGCTGGGCCGCGGCGCAGCAGCGGTACACGTTCCTCGACGGCGACAAGGCCTGCGCGCTCGGCGCCAGCTACGGTGGCTACATGGTGTACTGGATGGCCGGCAACTGGAACCAACCGTGGAAGTGCCTGGTCGACCACGACGGCGTGTTCGACAACCGCATGATGGGTTACGCCACCGAGGAACTGTGGTTCAGCGAGTGGGAGAACGGCGGCACGCCGTGGCAGAACCCGGCCGGCTACGAGACGTTCAACCCGGTGCTGCACGTGGACAAATGGAAGGTGCCGATGCTGGTGATCCACGGCCAGCAGGATTTCCGCATCCCGGTGGAGCAGGGCCTGGCCGCGTTCAGCGCGCTGCAGCGCAAGGGCATCGCCTCCAAGTTCCTGTACTTCCCGGACGAGAACCACTGGGTGCTGAAGCCGCAGAACAGCATCCTCTGGCACGACACGGTCAATGGCTGGCTGAAGCAGCATATCGGGCAGTAGGAAAGCCGGGACTCGGGACTCGGGACTCGGGACTCGGGACTCGGGACTCGGGACTCGGGACTCGGGACTCGGGACTCGGGACTCGGGACTCGGGACGGGTCTCACGGATGAGTGAGACACTCCATCCGCTGTGTCGATCGACTGCGTGGCGCCCGCGTTCGCGCCATCCGGCTTTGCTTTCACGAGTCCCGAGTCCCCCGTCCCGAGTCCCGGCTTCCCAATGATCCACAACGACATCGTCATCTTCGGCCTGATCGCCGCCACGCTCGGGGCGGTGTTCTGGACCGCGGCGCGGCCGCGCGGGTTCTGGAAACGCTTCTACGGCGTGGTACCGGCGCTGCTGCTGTGCTACCTGATTCCCGGCATCTACAACACCGTCGGCCTGATCGACGGGCAGCACAACCGCCTGTACGACCCGGTCGCGCGCGACGTGCTGCTGCCGGCGGCGCTGGTGCTGCTGACGCTCACCATTGACCTGAAAGGCATCCTGCACCTGGGCCCCAAGCTGGTGGCGATGTACCTGGGCGCCTCCTTCAGCATCATGCTCGGCGCGGTGGTCGCGTTCCAGCTGATGCAGTGGTTGCACCCGGCCACCGTGGCCGGCGATACCTGGGCCGGCATGGCCGCACTGGCCGGCAGCTGGATCGGCGGCGGCGCCAACATGCTGGCGATGCGCGAGGTGTTCGACGTCGATGCCACCACCTTTGGCCAGTTCGCGGTGGTCGATGTCGGCGTCGGCTACGTGTGGATGGCGTTGCTGATCTTCCTCGCCCCGCGCGCGGCGGCGATCGATGCGCACAGCGGCGCCGACACCCGCGGCATCGACGACCTGAAGCAGCGCATCGCACAGTTCCAGGCCCAACACGAACGCGTGGCCAGCCTGACCGACCTGATGCTGATCGTCGGCATCGCGTTCGGCGCGGTCGGCCTGGCGCATGCGATCGCGGCGCCGACCGCGGCATGGTTCGACGCCAACGTCGGCTGGGCCAGGCAGTTCAGCCTCGGCTCGCCGTTCGTGTGGGTGGTGGTGCTGTCCACCGCGATCGGCCTGCTCCTGAGTTTCACCCGCGCACGCACGCTGGAAGGCGCGGGTGCCTCGCGCATCGGCGCGCTGCTGCTGTATTTCCTGATCGCCTGCATCGGCATGCAGATGGACCTGCTGGCGCTGTTCAACCGGCCGTGGATCTTCCTGCTCGGGCTGATCTGGCTGTGCGTGCACATCCTGCTGTTGCTGGCGTTGGGCAAGCTGCTGCGGGTGCCGTTCTTCTATTTCGCGATCGGCTCGCAGAGCAACGTCGGCGGCCCGGCCTCGGCGCCGGTGGTGGCGGCCGCGTTCCATCCGGCGCTGGCGCCGGTCGGCGTGTTGCTGGGCACGATGGGCTATGCCACCGGCACCTATCTGGCGTACCTGGTCGGGATCACCTTGCGCGCAATGGCGGGTGCGGGCTGAGCAAAGGCTCGGCGATGTGTCTGAAGAAAAAATGTGGGAGTCAACTGTCATGCAAAAGCGAGCGTAGGAGGCGCGTACGTCGCTCGATCGCGTGCGATGGCCTTGAGCCAGCGCAGGTATTTGTGCATGCACGCGACGATGGCGACCTTGGCGGGCTTGCCTGCGGCGGTGAGGCGGGCGTAGGTGTGGGATAGCGGGGAGCCGGCGCGGATCCAGGCCCAGGTGGCCATGGACAACACCTGGCGCACGTCGGCGCGCCCGCCCTGGATGCGGTGTTGGCCGCGCCAGCGGCCGCTGGCGCGATTGAACGGGGCCAGCCCGACCAGGGCTGGCGATCTTGCGCGGATGCATGGTGCCCAGCTCCGGAAGCCGGGCCGCCAGGGTGGCGCGCAGGATCGGGCCAAGCCCGGGCAGTTTGGGCAGGCGAGAACACGCCGCCCCCGCCTGTGCGATCTGTCGGAACACGTCACGGAGACGCTGCTGCAGCAGCGCGATCCCCTCGACCCACTGGCCGCGCACGGCCTGGCAGGTGACCTGCGCCAGGCAGCGGCGCTGCGCATCGCGCTGGGCGAGCAGGGTGCGGCGCAGGTGAAGCCGTTCGCGCCGCGCCTGCAACGGCGCAGGGAACACGGCGGTGGGCGGGGCGTGGATGCACTGGGCCGCCACGGCCAGCAAGCGCGCTCCAGGGCATCGGTCTTGGTCTTCAGGCTCAACGCATGCGCCAGCGCCCGGGGGCGCTGGGCAGGCAGCCGGACCGCGGGCAGGCCGACCTGCGCCAGCGCCTGCAGCACGGCCTGTTCGCCGCCGCCGCTGGCTTCCAGCACGATCGGCTGGCATTCCATCGGTGCCAGGCGTTCGACCAGCAAGGCATGCTCCTCGGGCGTAGTGGCCTGGATCCAGGCCAGGACGTCCGGCAAGACATGCGTGACGCGTTCGGCCTTGGCGACATCGATCCCGACAAAACGTGGCATGGACGTGGACGTTCTCCGCAGTAGACTCAGGGGCCAGAGATCTCCTGCCGATGCCCATGCTTGTCGGTTCGAACTCGCAGCTCAGGCAACGGTTCGGGCTTGTAGGGCAGGAGAAACGCAGTGCGGCGGTCCTGACTCCCACTCGTGCTCGCTTGGCACTGCGGCTTAACGGCCTGCCGCACTCCGCTCTCACCTCAACGATAGACCCGTATAAGACACAAGCGACTCCGGGTGGCCTCGGGCCATCAGTCGCTCCCACAGGAGGCTCCCTGGCCTCGATGAAGCAGAATAGGGATCGACGCGAATGGCGCCGGCGGGCCTTGCCTGCACCAATACCCGATGTGCCTACTGCTGCAACGCGCCCCGACGCTGCGGCTCTTCCTGCTGCGGCGCGTGCGCCTGCAAATTCTGCTGCTGCAACTGGCCAACGTTGGCCTGCGCCGGTTCGCTGGCCGCCGCCGCGGTCTGCACTTGGCTGCGCAAATGCGCGGGATCGTCGGCGTTGCCCTGCACCGCGAACAGGCGCTCGCCGTCGCGGCTGGGCAGCAACTGGTCGATGCGCTGCAGACCATCGTGGCTGGCCTGCGCGGCGACGCTGGCGGCGGTGTTGAGGAAGGCGCCGTCGTCGTGCAGGCCGAGCCGCTCGCGCTGCCCGTCCAGCTGCACCACCGCATCATTGAACAGGCGACTGCCGGTCGGCATCATGCGTTCCTGGGTCTGCAATTCCAGCTCCTGCGCCTTGATCACCGAATCGATGCCGTGCAAGTCCAGCCGATGCTTGAGCATCATCCCCGGCGCCAGGCGCTGGCCGAACGACAGCGGGTCCGGGTCCGGCAGCTGGATCTGGTGGCCGGCGGCGTCGGGCATCGCCCACTTCAGCGGGATGCTGTCTTCCTGCAGGTGGGTCAGCAGTTCGTTCTTGACGTGGTAGCCGCGGATCAGGCCGTCGGCGGCATAGGCCTTGGCCGCCGATGCGTCCAGACCTTCGCGTTCCAGGGTGCGGTCGTTGACCCCGGCGGCGTTGTAGGTGACCGCCGGCACGTCGTTGACCATCGCCGAGGCCGTGGCCAGGCCGCCGCCGAGCGAATGCCCGGAGACCATCAGCTCTTCGCCGAAAGCCTGCTTGGCCTGGCTGCCGAGCTGGATCGCCGCGGCGTACTGGGTGTCGGCAACGCCCAGGCCCTGGCCGATGTTGTGCTTCCAGTCCTTGCCTTCGTCGGCGCCGCACAGTGCCAGCACCACGTTGCCCTGGCCGTTGCGGTAGAACGCCGCGTCGAAGCCGCTCTTGGCATCGTGCAGCATGCCCGGGTCGATGCCGACGCGCTGCACCGCGCCATCGTCCAGGCGGGTCCAGCCGCCGGGCAGCGGCGCGAAGCTTTCCGCGCCGCCGGCGCGGCGCTGGGCTGCGGTGATGTAGAGGTCCTGCAGCAGGCTTGGAAGTTGCGTGTCCACCGCCTGCGGCTGCTGGCCGCGAATGGCGTCGGCGAAGGGGACGGATGCGGCGGTGTCGGAGAGATCGTTCCGGCTCATGCGCGGCTCCTTAAGCGTGTGCTGCGAACGCCCGCCTCAGCGGGCCGCTTCCAGGGGGATGTCGTGTACGCTCAACCACTCGCGCACCGCAGCGCGGGTCTGCTGCGCGGTGCTGTTGAGCAGGCGCTCGGGTGTGTTGAAGAAATACGCCTGGAACGTCTTCTGCTGCGCGTTGCGCAGGCTCGGATCGACCCCGGCCTGCAGCAGTTTCAGCACCCATGGGTTGCCGGCGCTGCTCTGCGCGGCCAGGTGCAGCAGCGAGTTGCCGCTGGCATCGACCCGGCGCGGATCGGCGCCGGCCTGCAGCAGCAACTGGATCTGCTCGTCGCGCTTGCTCTGCACCGCGCGGAACAGCGGCGTCCAGTTGCCGCGCGCGCCGACCGGATCCGCCGGCGCGCCGTGCTGCAGCAAAGTCTTCAGGTATTGCGGGTCCTTCGCCATCGCTGCCATGTGCACGACGGTTTCCTGGTCCATGCCCGGTTCGGCCGGGTTCGCGCCGGCATCCAGCAGTGCGCCGAGCGCGCGCGGCTGTTCGTTCCAGATTGCATATTCGAGCAGGGTGACGTTCTGGTCGCCGCGGGCGGACAAGTCCACGCCCGGCGCGAGCGCGGCGATACGGGCCGCATCGCCGCGCGCCACGGCGGCGGCGATGTCGGCGAGGTGGGGGTCGCGGAACGCGACCGAATGATTCTGCAGCGTGGCTGACATGGCAGATTGCTCCTTGGCGCCGGACGGGGCGGCGCATGAGACCGAGAAGAACATCGAGGTCGCAAGCGCGATCAGGACGGACAACTGCTTGCGCATGGATAGCTCCTTGTTTCTGTTCGCTTTCCTGTTGCCGGTGGCGACGATCCTTGCCACAACCTGGCCGATGCTAGCAGCTGCCCGGCGGCGTTTCGCTAAGGTTTTGTGACCGTGTAAGAACTTATCCGTAAATTGTATCGACCCGGACCGGTGCCTTGCGGAACGCGATAATGGCCGCGGCGAGCGGGACTCGGGACCGGGGACCGGGGACCCGGAAAAGCGGGGGAGCCGTTGGTCCGGGTCGTGCGGGTCCTTGATGGGCAGGCGCTATCATCGGCGCGCGCGGCGATCTGGCGCATGCCCGGCCCGATCGCCGGAGACTGCCGTGAACCCGATCCGCCCGTTCCTTGACAAGACGCCGCAGCTGGGCGCACGCGTCTACGTGGACCCGGCCTGCACCGTCATCGGCGACGTGGTCCTGATGGTTGAGAGCGACGACGCTGCGCTCGAGCTTCTCGTACCGAACGAGCAGCTTGCCGGAGCGGTTGAACCCGCCATGGCAGACCTCGCCCCCCGCCGTCGGGCCTTTTTCTTCGGGTCACCCCGCTTGTCATCGGCCGCTTTGCGGCGATCGAGGACATGGGGAATGTCGCCGTGGCGCTCGATGGTGCGCAGATGCGGCACGCCGCGGTCGCCCGCGTCGGCGCACGGATGCTTGTTTGGCCGATGCGGCCGATCCTTGCGCCTGACGGCGATGGCGCCGAGGACGCCATCAAGCGCCTTGCCGTCATGAACGTTGGCCCCGCTCACCACGAGCGACAACCCGACGCCACGCCCGGCCACCCGCAGCTGTCGCTTGCTGCCCGTTTTTCCCCCGATCCATCCGATTCGGGCCGACGGTTTCTTGAGCCAATGGCGCCTTCATCATCGCGCCGTCGACGCCCTGCCAGCGCCAGGCAATGCCCGCCATCTGGTCGTACTCGGCCAGCCCTTTCCACAACGCGTCGAAGAAGCCCGCCGCCGCCCACTCCAGGAAGCGTTGGTGGATGGCACTTGCGCTAGCCAAGCGCTCCTTGGGCAGCGCCTTCCACTGGCCGCCGGTGCGCAGCCCATGGACGACGGCCTCCAACACCTGCCGCGCCGCTTCGGTGGTCGGCCCGCTCCTGGCTTGCGACCAGATACCCGGTGCGCCGCCAAGCGCAGCGGCATCAGCGGCTCAACCCGTTCCCAGACGTCATCGGCCACGACCCACGATTCGACGCGCTTAGCCATGGTCCCGATCCGCCGCCGCGTTCTCTGCGGTTCGGATCAGAAGTTTAACAATTCGGATAAGTTCTAAGTCACAGCCAGGATGCCCGATCGCGTGCACAGGATGTTGCGGATTCGGCGAAGCTGGCGGTGTCGCCGGTGGTGGGCTACATCAAGGGCAAGCGCGCGATCCATCTGGCAGGGGGGTATGCCGAGCGTAAACGGAACGTCGTGGGTCGGCACTTCTGGGCCAGAGGCTACTTTGTATCGACGGTAGGTCGGGATGAAGCGGAGGTCCGGGAGGACGTGCGCAATCAGGAGAAGGAGGATGACCGGCTCGATCAGTTGCAGTTGCTGCGATAAGCCAGTCACCTTCAGGTGGCGCCATTCAAGGGAGGCGCGTTAGCGCCCCCGCCAGCCGCTTTGAGCGGCTCACATTACGAATGCCCTCGGCTTTGCCGGGGGATTGTTACCAGCCTTCACTGCCGACGAGTGTTGGCACTATTTCAAGGCTGCAGGATATGAACCGGAATAAGTCGAATCTGCTCTAGATTGGCTCGCATGGCGACCGCATCCGCATCCCGCATCGAGACCTTGCTGCGCGACCTGTCGCTGTTGCCGCACCCGGAAGGCGGGCGCTATGCGCGCGTGCACCTCCGCGCTGCAGGTATGCCACGAGGGCATCACGCGCCCGGCCTGCACCGCGTCCGCTTCCTGCTGGCGCGCGGGGAGAGCAGCGATTGGCACCGGATCGACGCCGACGTGACCTGGCAGTGGGAGGAGGGCGGTGCGCTCGAATTGCTGAGCTTTGATCCGCAGCATGGCCTGCAGCGTTACCGCATGGATGCCAGCGAACGCGGCGGCGTGCCCGCGGTGGTCACCTGTCAGGCGGCGCGGCCGCTGGACGACGGCAGCCTGGTACGCTGCGTGGTGGCGCCTGGCTTCTTTCTGTGGGGATGCTTCGAGCTGTTGTCCGCCGCCGATCCATTGGCCGCCTACCTGCCCAGTCTGGTGGTCTGAACCGGTCCACGCTGTGCCGCCGCCCGGCGCCGGCCCCAACCCCGGAGTGTGGTGCGATGCTTTTGGCGAATGTGTGCGGAGCC
Source organism: Xanthomonas theicola (assembly GCF_014236795.1). NCBI lineage: Bacteria > Pseudomonadati > Pseudomonadota > Gammaproteobacteria > Lysobacterales > Lysobacteraceae > Xanthomonas > Xanthomonas theicola. The sequence continues at coordinate 1,484,974 of NZ_CP049017.1, forward strand.
AGCGTGCGCTGGGCCAGTGGCGGGAGACGGTCGAGCAACTGGCGCGGAACCGCTCCAGCTTCGCGACGTTGTCGATGCAGCGCCTGCAGGAGGCGGCCGGGCCGCTGGATCGACTGCGCGCCCGCGGCTACGAGGTGATCGCAGCCTGACCGGCACGGCGTTCGCTGGCGACGCGGTGGGCGAGGCCGGGCGCGCGAACGGTATGGTTGCGGCGCGGCGCGCGCTCCCGCTGCAGGGTTCAAGATGGCGGCGCGCACGCTACGCCCAGACGGCCTGCGACCGCTGCAGCAAGCGCGCCAGGCGATGCCAGCGGCCCGCGCCGCGGCCGCCGCGCGTGGCCCGGGCCATACCTCGCGAGCCCGGCCGACGGTCCGCCGATCGCGTTGTCCGGCGTGCTTCAGCCCACAGCGGTGCGCGGCGCGCCGGCCGCCAGTTGCGGCCAGCGCGTCAGGATCGCAGCGCGGATGCCGGCGGCGTCGATGCCGGCTTCGGCCAGCAACTGCTCGCGGCTGGCGTGGTGCTGGAACGCGTCCGGCAGACCCAGGTGCAGCACCGGGCGCAGCATGCCTTCAGCATTGAGCAACTCGGCCACGCCGGAGCCGGCGCCGCCGGTCACCACGTTGTCCTCGATGGTCACGAAGCCGTCGTGGCTGCGGGCCAGATCGAGCAGCAGCGTGCGATCCAGCGGCTTGACGAAGCGCATGTTGACCACGCTCAGACCGAACTCGCGGCCGACCTGCTCGGCCGCCGCCAGCGTCGAGCCGAACGCCAGCAGCGCCAGCGTGGCGCCCTTGACGCGCAGCTGCGCCTTTCCGATCGGCAGCGTGTCCAACGCAGCGCCGGGGGGCACGCCGGGACCGGTGCCGCGCGGGTAGCGCACCGCGGCCGGGCCGGCATATTGCAACCCGGTACTGAGCATCTGCCGGCATTCGGCCTCGTCGGACGGCGCCATCACCACCAGATGCGGTACGCAGCGCAGGAAACTCATGTCCAGGTTGCCGGCATGGGTGGCGCCGTCCGGACCGACCACGCCGCTGCGGTCGATCGCCAACAGCACGTCGAGCTGCTGCACCGCCACGTCGTGGACCACCTGATCGTAGCCGCGCTGCAGGAAAGTCGAATAGATCGCAACGACGGGTTTCGCGCCCTGGGTGGCCATGCCCGCGGCCAGCGTCACCGCGTGCTGCTCGGCGATGGCCACGTCGAAGTAGCGCTGCGGGTACTCCCTGCTGAAGCGCACCAGGCCCGAGCCCTCGCGCATCGCCGGAGTGATCGCCAGCAGCTTCGGCTCGGCGGCGGCCATGTCGCAGATCCAGTCGCCGAATACGTCGGTGTAGGTCGGTGCCTTGGCCCCTGGCTTGGACACCAGGCCCTCGCTGGGGTCGAACGGGCCGACCGCGTGGTAGCCGATCTGGTCGCCTTCGGCCAGTTGGTAGCCCTTGCCCTTGGTGGTGATGACGTGCAACAGCTGCGGGCCCTTCAGCGTCTGCACCGTCTTCAGCGCGCCGATCAGCGCCGGCAGGTCGTGGCCGTCGATCGGGCCGGTGTAGTGGAAGCCCATTTCCTCGAACAGCGTGGACGGCACGAACATGCCCTTCCAGTGCTCTTCCCAGCGGCGGACGAAGCGCGCGGTCGGATTGCGCTTCTTGTCGCCGAGGATCTTCTTGCCACTCTCGCGGATCGCATGGAGGGTCTTGCTGCCGCTCATCCGTCCGAGCATCTTGGTGACCCCGCCGACCGCCTCGGAGATCGACATGCGGTTGTCGTTGAGGATCACCAGCAGGTTCGGCTCCGGGTCCATGCCGCCCGCATGGTTCAAGGCCTCGTAGGCCATGCCGGCGGTCATCGCGCCGTCGCCGATCACCGCCACCACCTTGCGCGGGTCGCCGGCGCGCTGCAACGCGATGGCCATGCCCAGCGCCGCGGAGATCGAGGTGGAGGAATGGCCGACGCCGAAGGCGTCGTACTCGCTTTCCTCGCGCTTGGGGAAGGGGGCCACGCCACCGGCCTGCTTGACCGAGTGGATCTGGTCGCGGCGTCCGGTGAGGATCTTGTGCGGATAGGTCTGGTGGCCGACATCCCACACCAACTGATCGGCCGGCGTGTCGTACAGGTAGTGCAGCGCCATGGTGAGCTCGATGACGCCCAGGCCGGCGCCGAAATGGCCGCCGCTCTTGCCGACGCACTCGATCAGGTAGGCGCGCAGTTCCTCGGCGATCGCCGGCAACTCCGACTCCTGGCAGCGGCGCAGTTCGGCAGGGATCTGAATGCGCGAGAGGCGCGGATAGCGAGTGGCGTCGATCATGGGGATTAGGGTCCAGCGGATTGATCATTTTCCTCCCCATTCCAGGCACGGGCAAGCAACCCGTTCATCTGCGGATGCCGCAGGTCGCGGCGGAGGCCGGGTGCGGTAATCGGTCGCAGTGCGCGGCGCTGCGCCGGTTCAGAGCGAAAGCTTGGAGCGCTTGGGCAACTGCGCCTTCAGGAACAACATCTGGTCGGCGAGGATGTTGCGGTTGGACAGGATCAGGTGTTCGATCCAACTCGGCCGATAGGGCACCGCCAGCAGCGGCATCGCCGCCTGCTGCGGGGTGCGGCTGCCCTTGCGCGAGTTGCAATGGAAGCACGCGGTGACCACGTTTTCCCAGGTGTCGCGGCCGCCCTTGGACACCGGCAGCACGTGGTCGCGGGTCAGTTGCGGGCGGCTGAACTGCTGGCCGCAGTACAAGCACAGCTGCGCGTCGCGGGCGAACAGCGCGATATTGGTCAGCGTCGGCGTTGGGTCGAGCGCGCGCGAGCGGGCGTGGCCGCGCGCGGCGATGATTGGATGCAGGCGCAGCACGCTGCGCTCGCCACTGGCACGCGACATCCCGCCATGGATGTGCATGCACGGCTCGCCCAGCGTCCAGGCCACCGCATCACGCGCGTACAGGCAGGCGGCAGCCTGCCAGTTGATCCAGTCCAGCACCCGGCCGTGCGCATCCAGCGACAGCAGTCGTACCGAGGGCAGGTGGGCGGGGGGCGGCGGAAAAAGCGGGTCGCCGGCCGCAGCGGCGAAGGCTCCGGTATCGATCAGACCAAGCGTTGTTGTGTCCGTCTCCATCGGGAAAACAGCTTATACCCGATTGTTGACGATTTGTGTATCGCGGCGGGACGGAACCGGGCGACCGGCGCAGCGCAGGGCGCCGGCGCGCTCAGAACCTGTTCACGATCTTTTGAGTAGTTGAGTAGTAGTGTCAGGCATGCCAGGTGGATGAACTGCAAGCTGGTGTTGAGCTTACGCTCGCAGTTCTTCCATAGCCTTCGGTTCTTTTCCAGCCACGCAAAGCTGCGTTCGACGCTCCAGCGCTTGGGCATGACCTTGAAGGTGTGCAGTTCGCTGCGTTTGGCGATCTGCACCGTGACTTGCTTGCCCAGGATCTCTCGTACGCCTTCGGCGAACGGTTCTGCGGTATAGCCGCTATCGCACAACAGGCTTTGCACGTGTCCCAGGTTCGGCTTGCAACGATCCAGGGATTGGAGCGCGCCTTTGCGGTCGGTCACTTCCGCCGTCGTCACCGCGACCGCATGCGGCAGGCCTTGGGTATCGACGGCGATGCGACGCTTGATCCCCGAGACCTTCTTGCCCGCGTCATAACCCTTCTGGCCGGCCGTGTCCGTGTTCTTCACGCTCTGTGCGTCCACGATCAAGAACGTGCTGCAAGCGTTGCGCCCCTGTCTCTGCCGGGCCGCGCCACCCTGATTTTTTGAGCGCCCGCTCCAGCAGGCTCACTCCTTCATCGTCTGGTTCGCTCCACTTGGCAAAGTAGCAGTGCACGGTGCGCCACTTCGGGAAGTCGCTGGGCAGCGCTGGCCACTGACAGCCGGTGCGCAGCAGGTACAGCACCGCGCACCACACGTCGTACAGATCCACGGTCCGTGGCTTGGTACGCTTGCGCGCCTGCTCCAGAATGGGGCGGATCTGCTCGAACCGCTCCCGGCTCATGGCACTCGGATAGGTCTTTGTGCGCATCCGCAGAGTTTGCACTACCCGGGAAAGATCGTGAACAGGCTCTCAGAAGTGCGCATCGGCCATCGCCATCAGCGGTTCGGCGCCGGCCTCGATCGCCGCGGCGTGGGTCAGCGTACGTGGCAGGAGCTTGGCGTAGTAGAAGCGTGCGGTCTCGCGCTTGGACTGCTTGAACGCGTCGCTCCGCGCGGAGGCGTCGGCGGCGGCGACGCTGCGCGCCCACCAGTAGGCCAGTACCACGTAGCCGGAATAGAACACGTAGTCGTAGCTCGCCGCGCCGAGTTCGTCGGCATTGCCGGCGGCGCGCTGCAGGATGTGGTTGGTCAGCGCCGACCATTGGCCGGCCTTCTCGCGCAGCGGGCCGATGAACTCGGCCAGCGCCGCGGCGTCGGCATGCGCCGCGCAGAACGCTTCGACCTGGGCCAGGAACAGCGTCAGCCCCGCGCCCTGGCTCGACGCGGTCTTGCGCCCGATCAGGTCCAGCGCCTGGATCCCGGTGGTGCCCTCGTACAGCGTGGTGATGCGCGCATCGCGCGCCAGCTGCTCCATGCCGTGCTCGTGGATGTAGCCGTGGCCGCCGAAGCACTGCAGCGCATGGTAGGTGTTCTCCACCCCCCATTCGGTCTGACAGGCCTTGGCGATCGGGGTCAGGAAGCTCACCAGCACGTCGGCCTGTTCGCGCTCGGCCGGATTCTGCGCGTGGTGGGCGACGTCGATCAGGGTCGCGGCGTGCAGCGCCAGCAGGCGGCTGCCTTCGGTCAGCGCCTTCACCGTCAACAGCATGCGGCGCACGTCCGGATGCACCAGGATCGGGTCGGCCGGCTTGTCCGGCAGCTTGGCACCGGTCAGCGAGCGCGACTGCAGGCGCTCGCGCGCATAGCGCAGGGCGTTCTGGTAGGCGCGCTCGGACAGGCCGATGCCTTGCAGGCCGACGCCCAGCCGCGCCGTGTTCATCATCGTAAACATGGCCTGCAGGCCCTTGTGCGCTTGGCCGACCAGATAGCCTTCGGCGCCGTCGAAATTCATCACGCAGGTGGCCGAACCGTGGATGCCCATCTTGTGTTCCAGCGAGCCGCAGCGCACCGCGTTGCGCGCGCCGACGCTGCCGTCGCGCGCGACCTTGAACTTGGGCACCACCAGCAGCGAGATGCCCTTGGCGCCGGCCGGCGCGTCCGGCAGCCGCGCCAGCACCAGATGCACGATGTTGTCGGTGAAGTCGTGCTCGCCGGCGGTGATGAAGATCTTGGTGCCGCTGACGGACCAACTGCCGTCGGCATTGGCCTCGGCGCGGGTCTTGAGCAGGCCCAGGTCGGTGCCGCAGTGCGGCTCGGTCAGGCACATGGTGCCGGTCCAGCGGCCGTCGACCAGCGGCTTCAGGAACACCTCCTGCTGCCACGCCTCGCCGTGCCGTTTCAGCGCCTCGACCGCACCGTGCGACAGCAGCGGGAAATTGCCCCAGGCCAGATTGGCCGCGTTGACCATCTCGTTGAGCGGCACGCCCAGCGTGTGCGGCAGGCCCTGGCCGCCGAATTCGACCGCGGCGGTCAGCCCGGTCCAGCCGCCTTCGGCGAACTGCCGGTAGGCCTCGCGGAAGCCGGGCGCGGTGGCGACCGCGCCGGTGGCCGCGTCCAGCGTGCAGCCGTGTTCGTCGCCGACCCGGTTCAGCGGCGCCAGCACCGTGTCGGTGAAGCGCGCGGCTTCCTCCAACACCGCGTCGACCACGTCGGCGGTGGCCTCGGCATAGCCCAGGCGGGCGAACAGCGCCTCCACTTGCAGCACGTCGTGCAGCGCGAAGCGCAGGTCGGTCAGCGGGGCTTGGTAGGTGCTCATGCGGTTGCTCGAACAGAGGCCGCGGCGCGGCCGAGGTGCGCAGGATACTACGGCGTATGGATGTGGGGCGGGGATTGGGGATTCGCAAAAGCCAATGCCCGGCCCTGCGGGTAATGCTCTGTCCTTTGCGCAGAACCGTCGTTGCCAATCCCTAAACCAACCTGAGAGTTCCCCCGGCTCTGCCGGGGAGGCAGTAGAAGTTTGACGTATCCGGGAGTCCATCCCGGAGACTCCGCAACGTGAGCGGCCAAGCACACGAGACGGAGGAACCGAGATGGATGAGTTTGAGAGCTTAAGTCACACCAGGTGGGAGTGTCTGTACCACGTTGTGTTCATACCGAAGTGTCGCCGTAAGACACTGTATGTGGGTCTGAGGAAGCATCTAGGAGAGGTGTTCCGGCGATTGGCCGAGCAGAAGGAGAGCCGGGTCGAGGAGGGCCATCTGATGCCAGATCACGTCCATATGCTGTTGAAGATTCCGCCGAAGTAGGCGGTGTCGCAGGTGGTGGGCTATATCAAGGGCAAGAGCGCCATCCACCTAGCGCGGGTGTATGTGGAGCGGAAGCGGAACTTTGTAGGGCAGAGCTTCTGGGCGCGAGGTTACTTCGTTACGAGGGTAGGTCGGGATGAAGGGTTGATCGGGGCATACATCCAGAACCAAGAGGCGGAAGATCGGCGCTTGGACCAATTGCAGTTGCTGAGGTAGTCGGCCACCTTCAGGTGGCCCTAACAAGGGAGGCGCGTAGCGCTCCCGCAGCCGCTTTGAGCGGCTCACATCTCTAAAGCCCCCGGCTTTGCCGGGGGATATTTACTCCCGAAGCGCTTCACAACGGCCGTAGGCCGGTCATCACGGCTCCCCCCGTACCGTTACCGTGGCGGTCATGCCGGCGGCCAGGACCGTGTCCTTGGGCACGCTGGCCGGGTCGATGCGCACCCGCACCGGCACTCGCTGCGCCAGGCGGATCCAGTTGAAGGTCGGGCTGACGTCGGCGAGCAGGGAGGTGCCGGTCGGGTTGTCGCTGTCGGCGATGCCGCGGGCGATGCCTTCGACCCGGCCGCGCAGCAGCACCCCACCGCTCATCAGGCGGATGTCGACACGGTCGCCCACGTGCACCTGCGGCAGCTTGGTCTCCTCGAAGTAGCCGTAGATCCACATCGCGTCGTCGCGCACCAGCGCCAGCCGCGCGTTGCCGGCTTGGGCGTAGTCGCCGACGCGCACGTCCAGGTTGGTGGCGTAGCCGTCGGCAGTGGCGCGGACCTGGGTGCGCTGCAGGTCCAGCTGCGCCAGGTCGACCGCGGCCTGGGCCTGCGCCACCGCCGCCAGCGCCTGCATCTGCGCGGCGCTGGCCTGGCCGCGCACGGCGGCGGTACGGTGCACGTCGGCCTGTGCCGAGCGCGCGGTGGCCTCGGCATCGGAGCGGGCCTCGGCCGAGATCACCGCGGCGGCGCGGGCGCGCCGTTCCGCCTGCGCGCGGCGCATCTGGAATTCGGCCTCGCTCGCCGCCTGGCTGGCGGCCGCTGCGGAAATGCTGGCGCCGGCCGAGCGCGCCTGCGCCTGCGCCGCAGCCAGGTCGGCGTGGGCCTGCGCCAGCGCCAGTTCGAAGCGCCGGCGGTCGACGCTGAACAACACCTCGCCGCGCTTGACGTGCTGGTTGTCGGCCACCGCGACCGCATCGACCAGGCCGGACACGTCCGGGGCGATGCGCACCACCTCGGCGCGCACGCGGCCGTCGCGGGTCCACGGCGACAGCATGTAGTGCCGCCACAGCGCGTGCGCGAGCAGGGCGGCGGCCAGTACGATCAGTGCGGTCAGGGCGAAACGGATCAGGGCGGGCGTCTTCATGGTGGAGCTCACGGCAAAAGGAGCAGGCCGCACGCGGCGAAGGTGCCGACGTACAGGGCCAGGCGGAACAGGGGCGGGTGCCAGGCGTAGCGGTACAGACCTGCGCGGCCGGCGAGCGCGTCCGCCGCCGAGGCGACGCACAGCAGCAACACCGCCAGCACCAGTAGGCCGGGCACGTATACGCCGGCGATCGAGATTTCAGCGGGCAGCGGCATCGGCGGCTCCTGGCAAGGGGGGGGAGGGCGCGCTCGCGGCGGCGAGCGCGGCGAGCACGGAGTCGGCATCGAGCAAGGCGCCGAGCAGCAGTTGCAGGTGCTCGCGGGTCGGTTTCCAGCGTAGCGGCACCGCCTCGTCGTCGAGACGGCACGCGGCCAGCGCCTGGTCGATCCGCTCCAGCGCCGCGCGGTGGTGCGCGGAGGACGGCGTCAGGTACAGCCTGGCCAATGCCTGCACCGCGGCGTCGACCTTGGCCGCCAGTGCGTCCGGCAGCTCGCCGTCGGCGGCGTCGCGGCGCAGTTCGATCAGGGTGCGCCCGGTTTCGTGCACCGACAGCGCCCAGCCGAGCAGCTCGCGCAGTTCATCGTCGCCGGGCGGGGTGTGCGCGACGATCTGTTGAAACAGGTCGCGGTTGACGCTTTCCAGGCGCAGCTGCAGCCCGGGCAGCGGCGCGCGCGCGGCAAGCGTGGTCTGCCGCCGCAATTGTTCCAGCAGACGCCGGCGATGCCAGCGGGTGCCGATCACCGGCGGCACCAGCACGAACGCCACGCCCACCGCCAGCGTGCCCAGCAGCAGCGGCACCACGCTGTTGAAGGTGGCGATAGCGTTGAAGCTCGGCGTCGGCTGCACCGCCAGGATCGAGACGAAGGCGAGATTGGTGCCGGTGGCGAGACCGAACAACGCGGGCTTGGAGGCCAGGTACAGGGTTAGCAGCAGGAACGGCGCAGTACCGGCGACGAACAGGGCGTAGCCGTCCATCTGCGGCAGCACCAGCAACTGGCAGACTGTTCCCAGCGCGGCGCCGAACGCGAAGCCCTTGAACAGCGAGCGTGCCGCCGCCGGCGCGTTGGCGCTGGACGACAGGATCGCGCTCAGCGCCACGGCCTGGAACACCGCGGTGGCGCCGCTGATCCAGCCGGCGTGGATCCACAGCCAGCACATCGCCGCCACCAGCAGCGCGCTGCGCAGCCCGGTCACCACCGCCGCCGCGTAGTCGTTGCCGCGCAGGAACACCGCGCTATCGCCGGTCGCCCGCGGCGTGCGCCATTGCTGCGGGGCGAGCAGCGTGGCCTCGGTGGCGACATAGTCGTGCAATTCGCCGAAGAAGCGCCGCAACAGCGATACGCCGGTGTCGAAATCCTCGTGGCGTGCGCCCGGCAGGACGTCGCGCAGCGCCGCCGCGCGGGACGCCAGCACGTCGCGGCACGCGGCCAGCCGACGCGCGGTCTCGGCGGTGCGTTCGCGGCCGCCGCGTTCGCTCAGCGCCACCTGCAGCGGCCGGTACAGGCCGATCAGCGCGTCGGCGACGTCGCCCTCGGCCCGGCTTAGCAGGCGGTTGATGTAGTGGTGCAGCGACTGGAAGCTGGTGGACACGGCCATGAAGCGCTGGTTGAGCAGGCGCAGGCGGCCGCTGCGCGCGCGCGCCTCCGGGTCCTCGAACACCACTGAACTGCGCAGGTCCTCGATGTTCACCGCGTCGCGGACGAAGCGCAGGTACGCCTGTTCGATCGCCGCACGCGGCAACTGGCCGCCGGTGGCGTCGTGGACGAAGTCCAGGAAGCCGTCGTAGGCACGGCGCACGGTGTTGCGCAGGGTCAGGCGCAGGCGACTGGGGAACACCACGTCGCTGATGATGCCGGTCACCAACAGCCCCAGCACCACTTCGGTGACGCGCGCAGTCACCAGCGCGAACACGTTTTCGGGCTGGTTCACCGCCGGCAATGCGATCAGCGCCACCGTGTAGCCGGACAGCACGAACGCATACGCCTTGAAGTTGCGGTACAACAGCGCGCCGCCGGTGCACAAGCCGATCCAGAGCGCCAGCAGCAGCACGAACAGCACCGGTTCCTGCGGGAGCAGCGCGACCATCGCCAGCGCGGCGACGCTGCCGATCAACGTGCCCAGCACACGGTAGAAGCCCTTCGCGAACACCATGCCGGTCTGCCGGTGCATCACCACCACGACGGTGATCATCGCGGTCATCGGCGAGGACAGGTCCAGGCGCAGCGCGATCCAGCCGGCGACGTAGATCGACAGCAGCGTGCGCAACACGAACAGCCAGGCCTGGCCTTCGCCGTGCAATGCCTCGGCCAGCAGCGTGCGCAGGCCCTGCCGCGGTGCCGCGGCGGGCGCGTTGGCGGCGACGTCGACGCCTGGCGCGCTCATGTCTCGCCTTCCACGCTGCGCAGCAATTTCTTCAGCAACGCTTCGAGCTGCGCCAGTTCCGCCTGGTCCAGGTGCCGCGCATAGCCGCCGAGCTGCGCGGACACCGTCGGCATGAACGCCTCGATCAGGCGTTCGCCCTCGGTGGTCAGGCGCAGCAGCATGCGCCGGTCTTCGGCGCTGGGTGCGCGCCGGATCAGGCCCTTGTCGACTAGATGGCTGGTCAGGCGGGTGATATTGGCCGATTTCTCGCTGGCCGCGTCGCTCAGCTGCGACGGATTCAAGGTCGCGTCGGGGCTGGCGTCGATCATCATCAGCACGTTGTATTCGGAGTAGTTCAGGCCGTAGGCGCGCAGCATGTCGTTGCCCTGGTCCAGGATCAGCTTGTGCAACAGCTTGATCAGGCGCACGACCGTCGCCGCATCGCGCGGGAAGCCCGGATGCCTGTGGCCGGTCACGTCCAGGCGCTGTTCGGTGGCATCGAAGCGGCTTATGGCTGGCGGGTCATTTTATACATATACATATATTACATATGTGTAGTAATTGGGTAATAACGGTAGTTAAATGACCCCCGGCAAAGCCGGGGGCTTACCTCACTGAGTTAAATGCAGGCGGCAAGACGTCATGCCTGATGCCGAATGGCCCCTGGCCCCTGGCCAGGATGCGGGAACGAAAAACCGCGGCGGCCGCATACCGCCAAGCTATGGGCGCGGCAGAGCAGCCGTACCGTCAGGACGCTCGCCCGCTGGGCCGCTGTTGCGCGCGGCGCGGCGCGTCGTTGATCGGGTGTGGGCATCTCTAATGTCCACATTCCTCACTTGCCGGCCACGCGCGCAAGGGCGGCGCGATCCACTCGGGAACGAATGACCCGCTTCAGCGCAACACGCCGTCCAGGCCAGGTGCCGGGGTGAGCAGGTTGCGCGTGTCGATTTCGAAATGGCGCTGCTTCTTGTTGTCTTCCGGCGTCGCATCGATGCTGCCCTTGAGCGTGTACTCAAGACTGCGGTGCCCGGCCAGCGCATCGGCCACGGCGATGCGGGCGGCCGAACTCGGACGCAGCGCGACACTCACCACATCTGCCGCTTCCGGTCCGATCGAGATCCCAGGCGCGAGCTGCAAGACACCGGCGGCCTCGCCGCCCGCGTCCAGGTCCAGGCGCACGCCCTCGTAGCGCATCGGGATACTGCTGTAGTTCTGCAGGCGCAGGTCCACCTTCCAACTGCCGTCCATGTTCACGGTGAGTTGCTGCACCCTGGCGGCGGGGTCGGACACGCGCCGCACCATGCCGTCGCCGCAGGCGGCCAGCAGCGCAGTGCAGAACACGAGCAAGCCGAAGCGAAGCCGCTGACGCATGATCGGATTCCAGAACGGGAAGATCGGCGAAGAATACTACGGCGCCATCGGGCCGAGCTTGGTCAGCTCCAGCCAAAGCCCCCAAGCCCCAGACTAAGAACCTGCCCGTAAATAGTGAACTATTGCTCTGAGCCGCCCAGCACGCGGCGAGGCAGTGAAAGCATGGCAACAGGTAAACGCGTGGACGCGTGGGTGGTAACGGATGACCTCTGGGCTCGGGCCGAACCGTTGATTCCCGTACGCGAGCGCCCAGCGACGACGGAGTACCGGCGCCGAGCTGGCGCTGGGCGACCGCCCAAGCCAGCTCGGCTGGTGTTTGAAGCGGTGGTATATATCCTGCGCACCGGATGCCAGGGGTGCGCGCTGGACGACGAGACCGCCTGGCGCGCCGCCAACCCCGCTCTGGGCCTCTTCCGCAGCCGCGATGACTTGACCAAGCAGATGCGCCAGGCCGGGCGTGCGCTGGCGCGACGGTATCCAGCCCAGCGACCGCATCGTCGTGCGCGGCGAGCACTGGGACAACAGTGAGCATCCAGAACATCGCCTACCGCAACCGGGAGCTGCTGATCTACCTCAAGCGCAACCCGATCGCCAACACATGACCCCGCGCGCGGATGGACAGTGCGGGCCGCGTGCGGGCGTCGAATACCGGCTGCCGCCAGTCCATGCCGAACTGGCGGAAAACATCGGCACCGCCCCGCGTCTGGGGCGCCGCTGGACAGGGAGACCCTGGCCCGGCACCGGCCCCGGCCCCGCCCGGGCGATCCTGGCGGGGACTGTTCTTTCGGGGGGAGGGGGGGCTCTGCATATCTCAATGCCAACGAGAAGAGAAGGCATTCTGCGTAACGGGCACTATACGGGCACAAATGCCAGACCATAAAAAAAATAAGGGCCCGCATCTCCGCAAGCCCTTGATTTATATGGTGGCCGAGGACGGAATCGAACCGCCGACACGGGGATTTTCAATCCCCTGCTCTACCAACTGAGCTACTCGGCCACTGCGCAACACGGCAGGACCGGTGCGGGGACGCGCATCATAGCGATGCCATCGGGATTGGGCAAGGCTTGCCGGGCGGCAGTGGCCTGCGGCGGCGAAGAAACACGAGCTGCGCGAAGCGCCGCGCTGCAGTTGGGCGGGCTGCGTAGTCTGGGTGTCGGCAACAGTGCAGGCAACGCCTGGAACCGCGCCTTGAGGCGCATACATGGCGCGCCCCGGGCCGGCTTGCGGCTGGCGACGCAACCCGCTGCTGAGAAGCCGCAGACCAAGGGGCCGGGGGGGGGGGGGGGGGGGGGGACTGCGGCTTGGCCTTAGATGTTCCTGATTCCCCACCAGTCGCATCCCTTGATCCAGGCGTCTGCAAAGCTGCATCTGTCTGATCCACAACAGGCCGGGGCCATGGGGAGGAAAAAGCACCTGATCCGGTTCCAGGCCGGCCTGAGTCTGCCGGCGTTTCTGGAGCGCTACGGCCAGCAGGCGCCATGCCGACAGGCATTGTTCGCGCAACGATGGCCCCAGGGGTTGGTCTGCCCTGCCTGCGGGCATCGCCGTCATGGCCACCGGCATGGCCGCGATGTGTTCCAGCGCCATCGCGGCAAGCACCCGACTTCGCTCCCCCCTGGCACGGTACTGGCCGAGGCCAAACTGCCGCTGCGGACCTGGTTCTTGGCCATGTCCCTGGGCGTCCAGGTTGCCCCACTCGATGAAGGGATGCCGTTCCGACAGTGCCGACAGTTCCGGGGCATATCCGCTCGGCGCCTCCCCATTGGCCAGGATCACCACCTGGTGCTTGGCCCGGGTCAGAGCAACGTAGAGCAAGCGGCGCTTTTGTTCGTTCTCGTTTGCGAGCTTGGGCAAGACGAGGTCCAGCAACGGCTCCGGTGAGCGTTCGTCCGGGAAGCCCCGAAACCCCGAATCCAATCCTACCAACACGACAACATCGGCCTCCAGGCGTCAGGGCAATCGCGAAGCGGTTGGTGGTCGACGAGATCGGCTACCTGGCGTTCGGGCGCGAGGAAGCGAACCTGTTCTTCAACGTGGTCGCCAAGCGCGAGGAGCGCGGATCGATGGTGCCGACGAGCAATCTGCCGTTCACGCAATGGGCAGGCGCCTTGGCCGACGACCAGACGCTCACGGCGGCCATGCTCGACCGGCTGCTGCATCACGCGCACATCGTGCAGATCACGGGCGAGAGCGACAGGCTCAAGGGCAAACGCAAGGCCGGCCAGGCGGCCAGACGGACTGGGCCGGTGGACTGAGACGCCGTGCAGCTGGCTCGCTCGAATCCTGTCTTCGTACGAATACATGAACTACCTCCGGGTAGTCCAACTTTTTGTCCGCATTCCCCGTTTCTCATCGATTCGCCGGCAACGGAACCGTGCAGGAGTGGCTTCAGGCGCGACCGGGCCTTACTGGTATTGCTGAAGCCCGGTCGCGCCTGAAGCTCCTACAAAATTCGCGGCGACCGGGCGGAGGTGTGTCGAGCAGCCACAGTGGATCACGCGGTGCAGCGAGGTCGCGATGGGGCGCCGCAGGCGCAGACGGCAGCGACCGCGCAGGCCGGTTCAGTCGTCGTCGGGCAGCACCGTGTAGCCAGGCGCCTGGGCCGGCGCACCGGCGGCGGCGATGGCCGCCCCGTTCAGGCCCATGTCCCAGGCCAGCCCTGCCCAGACCGGGTCGGCGATGCGGCTCCCCGGCGCCGCGTGCCCGCGCGCGGCGAGCATCCGCCGCAGTTCGTCCTGCGCCGCGGCTTCCAGCTGCCGCAGCGCGCGGCCCGGCTGGCGCCGCGCGGCGATCGCGGCGACGGCGTCCCCCATGCCGGGTGCGCCATCGAGCGCCGCGGTCAGGTCGTCGCAAGGCATGGCCGCGACTCGGGGCGCAGACGGGTGCAAAGGCATCGTCGCGTGGAAAGGCATCGGCTCGGCCGGGGGTAGGGCAGGCGTGACAAGCCCCGGCCGGGACCGGGGACTGGCGCGGTAGGGAGCACGGCGTGCATCCGGACAGTGGGGGATGGATCAGAACAGTTCGACGGTGCCGGCACCCATGCTCTGCTGCGCCACCGGCTTGTGCGGCGGACGCTCCCACTCCACGCGCATCTCGCGCAGGCGGCTGCCGACGCGCTGCAGGGCCTCGACCAGCTCGCTGTCGAACACGCCGCCATTGCGATGCAGCAGTTCCTGCAGCGCCACCGCCTCGCGGTTGATCGCGGTCAGGCGGTCCAGGTGGGTGTGCACCCCGCCCAGGGCCTGGGTGGCGATGTCCTCGAACTGCAGGGCGCGCACCGCTTCGGCGACGCTGCTGTCGATGGCACGGCCGCATTCGGAGATCTCGCGCATGCCGTCGCCCAGCGAATTGTTGATCGCCGCCACGTTGTCCAGCATCGATGCGGCCTCGGCGCGCGCCTCGCGGGAGCGGTCCATGTCGCGCGAAGCCATGTGCGAGACCGTCTCGCGGACCTTGGCGATGGCGTCCTTGGAACTATGCGCCAGCTTGCGGATCTGCTCGTTGAAGGTGGTCGAGCGCTCGGACAGGTTGCGCACCTCGTCGGCGACCACCGCGAAGCCGCGGCCCGCCTCGCCGGCACGCGCCGCTTCGATCGCCGCGTTCAGCGCCAGCAGATTGGTCTGGTCGGCGATCGACTTGACGTCCTCCAGCAGCGCGAAGATGCCGTCCAGGTGCTGGGACATGTCGTCGATGTAGTGCACCGTGGCGCTGCTCTGGCCGCTGACCTGCTCCAGCGCCTCGACCAGTTGCTCCATGCGTTGGCTGGCATGCTGGGCGAAGCGCGCCACGTCCACCCCGGCACCGCCGTCGTCGCCGGCGCGGTCCACGATCCGGGCCAGCGCCACGCTCTGCTGCCGCGACTTGCGGTTCATCGCCTCGAAGCTGCCGCCCAAGCCGCTGACCGCCTGGCGGATCAGCTCGCGGGCGCGTTCGATCTCGCTGCGCGAGCCGTCGATCTCGTTGCCGACGAAGTTGCGCAGCTCGGACAGCAGCTGATCCTGCTCGCGCATGATCTTGGACTGCTCCGGCGAGCGCCGGCTCTGGCTGTATGCCGTCCAGGCGGCGAAGCCCAGCCAACTCAACGTCATCGTGGTGAGGATGGCCCAACGGACCGGAGCCGGCCAGTCGAAACCGGCAGCGATGGGGAACAGCAGCGTCAGGGCGAGCGGGGCGGCCAGACGGATCAGGAGGCGTGAGTACATGGACGTTCTCGGCAGATTCACGATTGCTGTATCGGCCGTCCCCCCTCGGTCTTTAGGCGCAGCTTGGCCCGATCGCGGCCATGCGGGCCAGACCCGCCCCGCAGGCGCGCCGACGCCGGGGCCGCGCGTTCAGCGCAGCGCGCGGTCCACCGCCTCGAGCATGCGCCGCTTGGCCAGCAGGAAATCCCACAGGCTGCCGCCCATCTGCCGCCACAGCACCGCCGAGCGCACCGCTGCCAGCAGCAGCGCGCGGATCTCCGCGACCACCCCGGCCTGACCCAGGTAGTGTGGGTTGCCCTGCACCATGACCCGCGGGCGCAGATGGCTGATGGTGTCGGCATACAGCTGGCCGAGCGCGCCGATCACCTCCGGGTGCGCGCTGTCGGCGTGTTCCTCCAGCACCGGCACGATCCGCGCGATGCCTGCGCTGACCTTGGCGCTGGTCTCGGTGTCGCGCACGAAACGCCGCTCCAGCTGCACGACCGCCAGCGCCAGCCGCGGCAGCATCTCGTCCTGGCCCTGGTTGCGGAAATAGTTGTGCAGCAGGCGCAGCCCCGGCGCGACCTCGCCGGCCCGGCCGTACACCGCCTCCGGGGTGTCGGCGTCGGTGCGGAACACGCTGTCGAGCAGGATCCGCACCAGCGATGCCTCCGACTGCCCGGTCTCGGCGATGCGGCGCACCTGCTGCAGGGCCTGGGCGACGCCGGCCAGCGCCAGCACGCGCGCGTCCATGGAATCGGTCATCGGGTGGTTTCCTCAAGTGAAGCGGGGTGCTGACGCTGCGCCAGGCGGCGTTCCAGCGCGGCGTCGGTGGTGGCGATCACGGCGCCGCCCAGGCATTCGTCGCCTTGGTACAGCACCAGCGACTGGCCGGGGGTGACGGCGCGCTGCGGGCGCGCGAAACGCACCGCCAGCGTGCCGTCGTCGCCGACCTCGACCGTGCACGGTTCGTCGGCCTGGCGGTAGCGGGTCTGCGCGGTGCAGTCGAAGCACCGCGCCGGCGCCGACCCGGCGATCCAGTGCGCGGCTTCGGACTGCAATCGTGTGGACATCAGATGGGGGCTGTCGCGGTCCTGGTCCACGTACAGCACGTTGCGCGCCACGTCCTTGCCGACCACGTACCACGGCGCCGCCGCGCGGCCGCGCATGCCGCCGATGTTCAGGCCCTCGCGCTGGCCCAGGGTGAAGTAGAACACCCCCGGATGTTCGGCCACGACCTGCTCGCGCGGGTCGCGGATCTGGCCGCGCCGCGCCGGCAGGTAGCGGCCGAGGAATTCGCGGAAGTCGCGCTCGCCGATGAAGCAGATGCCGGTGGAGTCCTTCTTCGCGTGGGTGGGCAGGCCGGCCTCGCGGGCGATGCGCCGCACCTGCTCCTTGGGCAGCTCGCCGACCGGGAACAGGGTCGCGGCCAGCTGCGACTGGCCCAACTGGTGCAGGAAATAGCTCTGGTCCTTGTTGCGGTCCACCCCGCGCAACAGCCGCCAGCGAGCCTCGGCGAACGCCACCCGTGCGTAGTGGCCGGTGGCGATGTGCTCGGCGTCGAGTTCGCGCGCCGCATCCAGGAAATGCTTGAACTTGACCTCGCGGTTGCACAGCACGTCCGGGTTCGGGGTGCGCCCGGCCGCGTACTCGGCCAGGAAGTGGGCGAACACGCCTTGCCAGTATTCCTGCGAGAAATCGCGGAAGTGAAATGGCATGCCGAGCAGGCCGCAGACCGCCACCGCGTCGCGGCGGTCGTCCTCGGCGCGGCAGCCGGTCGCTTTCGGCTTCCTGCCTTCAGCGACACTCGCGCTGTCCTGCGCATCGCCGCTGCCGTCGTCCGTCCAGTTCTGCATGAACAGGCCGGCGACCGCTGCACCCTGCCGCACCAGCTGCCAGGCCGCCACCGACGAATCGACGCCACCGGAGACGCCGACCATGATCCGTGCGCCGCTCATGCCAGTTGCCGCAGCAGGTCCAGCGGATAGCGCCGGCCGCCAAGGAAATCGGCGACCACCTGCCAGACCAGCGGGCTGCGCCAGCGCGCCGCTGCCGTCTCCAGCTCGGCTGGCGTCATCCACAGTGCGCGCACGATGCCGTCGTCCAGCGGCCGTTGCGGATCGTGCGCCACCGGCTCGGCGGCGAAGGCGAAGCGCAGGTAGTGGCGGCCGTTGTCGGCCTTCCACTGGTAGGCGCCGATGAACGCGGTCAGCCGCACCTGCCAGCCGGTTTCCTCCAGCGTCTCGCGCAGCGCCGCCTGCAGCAGGCTCTCGTCCGGCTCCAGGTGCCCGGCCGGCTGGTTCAGCACCAGCGCGCCGGCGATGGATTCCTCGACCTGCAGCAGGCGTCCGTCGTGCACCACCACCGTGGCCACGGTCACGTCCGGTTGCCAGGGGCCGGGAGCCGGCGCCATCAGAATGCGTCCCTGCCGGCGTTGAGTTCGGCATCCATCGCATCGGCGCCGCGCGCCGCCGCTTCCAGCGCTTCGCGCAATGCGGTGTCGTCGGCATCGGCGGCAAGCTTGACCACGAACACCGCGGTGCCGCCCTGGCGCACCCAGCCGCCGAGGATGTCGGCCTGCGCGTCTTCCAGCAGGCGGTTGGCGACCGCGGCCGGCAGGGTGGCGCCCTGGGCCTGGTAGGCCGGCGACCAGATCTCGCGGATCCGGTAGCTGCCGAAGGTCTCCACCGGCGAGCGGACGTAGGTCAGCTGCCGGCGCTCGCCGCCCTGTCCGTGCAGCCCGAACAGCACTTGGTAGTCGCCGTCGGCATCGGCCTGGACGTCGTAGCCCATCGCCTGCAGGCGCTTGCCCAGCGCCAGGTCCGGTTGCGCAGCCAGCGCCGGCGCGGCGGCGCCGGCCAGCAGCGTGGCGCACAGGACGGCGGTGCGGAAATGGTTGGAATGCATGCGCTGCGCCATCGAAGGAAGGCGAATTGTGCGGGCAGGACCGGCGATCGTCCAATCCGGGCCGACAGGCGCCGTATATAATCGGCACATGCCTCGCAAGAATTCCCCAGACCATGACCACGGTGTATTGGTGGAGACCGGCAAGCCCGAAGTCGCCCGCCCGCCGATGTACCAAGTGCTGTTGCTGAACGACGACTACACTCCGATGGATTTCGTGGTGACCGTGTTGCAGCAGTTCTTCTCGCTGGACCTGGAAAAAGCCACCCAGGTGATGCTGCACGTGCATACCCGCGGCCGCGGCGTCTGCGGGGTGTACACCCGCGAGGTGGCTGAATCCAAGGTAGCTCAGGTAAACGAGTTCTCGCGGATGAACCAGCATCCCCTGTTGTGCACCATGGAAAAAGCCTGATATTGGTAAGCGTCGGTCGCCGGCTTGCCCGGACTAACGCGGTCTGAACACACTGATCCGATAGGGTTGTGAAAATTCGCAACTCCAGCCGCATATCGTTGGCAACAGACGTCGGAGTGAACCATGTTCAGCAAAGATCTCGAGCAAACCATCGGCCAGTGCTACAAGCGCGCCAGGGAAGCCCGTCATGAGTTCATGACGGTCGAACACCTGCTGTTGGCATTGCTCGACAACCCCTCGGCGCAGGCGGTGCTGAAAGCCTGCGGCGCCGATGTCGGGCGCCTGCGCGGCGAACTGGAGCAGGCGATCGAGGCGTCGGTCTCGCGTCTGGCCGAGGACGACGGCCGCGACACGCAACCCACGCTGGGCTTCCAGCGGGTGCTGCAGCGGGCGGTCTACCACGTGCAATCCTCGGGCAAGAAGGAAGTCACCGGCGCCAACGTATTGGTCGCGGTCTTCGGCGAAAAGGATTCGCATGCGGTGTATTTCCTGAATCAGCAGGACATCACCCGGCTCGACATCGTCAACTACCTGTCGCACGGCATCGCCAAGCTGGGCGAGGAGGGCGAGAGCCCGGCGCCGGCCGATGGCGAATCCAAGAGCGAGGCCGGCGAGGGCGAAGCCAAGGGCGACGCCTTGGCCGAGTACGCCAGCAACCTGAACGAGCAAGCGCGCAACGGCCGCATCGACCCGCTGGTCGGGCGCGCCGACGAGATCGAGCGCACCATCCAGGTGCTGTGCCGCCGGCGCAAGAACAACCCGCTGTACGTCGGCGAGGCCGGCGTCGGCAAGACCGCGATCGCCGAGGGCCTGGCCAAGCGCATCGTCGAGGGCAGCGTCCCCGAGGTACTGGCCGATGCGGTGATCTACTCGCTGGACCTGGGCGCGCTGGTCGCCGGCACCAAGTACCGCGGCGACTTCGAGAAGCGCCTGAAGGGCGTACTGACCGCGCTGAAGAAGGTGCCCAACGCGGTGCTGTTCATCGACGAGATCCACACCATCATCGGCGCCGGCTCGGCCTCGGGCGGGACCATGGACGCCTCCAACCTGATCAAGCCGGCGCTGGCCTCGGGCGACCTGCGCTGCATCGGCTCGACCACGTTCCAGGAATACCGCGGCATCTTCGAGAAGGACCGCGCGCTGGCGCGGCGCTTCCAGAAGATCGACATCGTCGAGCCCACCGTGGGCGAGACCTTCGAGATCCTGCAGGGGCTCAAGCCCAAATACGAGGCGCACCACGGCGTGACCTACGCCGACGATGCGCTGCAGGCGGCGGTGGACCTGTCGGTCAAGCACATCGGCGACCGCCTGCTGCCGGACAAGGCCATCGACGTGATGGACGAGGCCGGCGCCCGCCAGCGCCTGCTGCCTGAGGGCGTGCGCAAGCAACTGATCGACATCGAGGAGATCGAGACCATCGTCGCCAAGATGGCGCGGATCCCGGCCAAGCAGGTCAGCGCCACCGACAAGGACGTGCTGCAGCACCTGGAGCGCAACCTGAAGATGGTGATCTTCGGCCAGGATCCGGCGATCGAGACGCTGGCGTCGTCGATCAAGCTGGCGCGTTCGGGCCTGGCCAACCCGGAGAAGCCGATCGGCAACTTTCTGTTCGCCGGCCCCACCGGCGTGGGCAAGACCGAGGTGACCAAGCAGTTGGCGCTGCAGCTGGGCATCGAGTTGGTGCGCTTCGACATGTCCGAGTACATGGAGCCGCATTCGATCAGCCGCCTGATCGGCGCGCCTCCGGGCTACGTCGGCTTCGACCAGGGCGGCCTGCTGACCGAGAAGATCGTCAAGACCCCGCACTGCGTGCTGCTGCTGGACGAGGTCGAGAAGGCGCATCCGGACATCTTCAACATCCTGTTGCAGGTCATGGACCGCGGCGTGCTGACCGACACCAACGGACGCGAGGCCAACTTCAAGAACGTGATCCTGGTGATGACCACCAATGCCGGCGCCACCCAGGCGTCGCGGCGTTCGATCGGCTTCACCCAGCAGGACCATTCCACCGATGCGATGGAGGTCATCCGCCGCAGCTTCACCCCGGAGTTCCGCAACCGCCTGGATGCGGTGGTGCAGTTCCAGCCGCTGGCGTTCAGCCACATCCTGCGCGTGGTCGACAAGTTCGTCATCGAGCTGGAGATGCTGCTGCAGGAGAAGCACGTGTCGCTGTCGGCCACGCCGACCGCGCGCGACTGGCTGGCTCAGCACGGCTTCGACCCGCTGATGGGTGCGCGGCCGATGGCGCGGGTGATCCAGGACAAGGTCAAGCGCCTGCTGGCCGACGAACTGCTGTTCGGCAAGCTGGTCGGCGGCGGTCGCGTCACCATCGACGTCAGCAATGGCGAGCTGGTGGTGGATGCCCAGGCCGAGCCGGAGCGCCTGCTGCCGGCGACGGTGGAGTGAGGCGGCGCGGGAGGTGGACGCCGCCCACACGGCAAAAGGCGGCTGCAGCACCAACTGCAGTCGCCTGGCGATGTCACCGATGCAGAAACAAGACGCGCGGCCGCCGGCCGCTTTTTTTCAGGCTCATCGCGGATTCGCGTGGGTGCTTTCGCGGGGTTGAACTCGCCTTGGTCCTTGGAAACAAGCGCTTTTCTGCGCTGTGCCGGAGGGCGCATCCCGCCCTGACTTGCCGAACTGGGTGAACGCAGAAGACCGGCCGCACCCTGCGCGATCTGTTGTGCTTCCCCGGCTTTGTGGCGCTGGCCACGCGGCGGGGTGTGTTCGGCGATCCGAAGGTTCGGATCGTGACCCTGCGGCGCCAAAAAAACGGCTGTGTGTTCCCACCGCGGGCATCGCTGTCGCAACCGCTATGACACGCGCCTGTGCCGTGCCCGCGACCTGCCGGCGGCCGGCGGGTGCGTGTTCGTGGAGTTCGAGCGTGGGCCGGGTCCCATGCCCGGGGTGCGGCGGCGTGCACGTAGAGCGGCTGGACGGGCTGGCGATGAACCCGCGCCATACCGAGCGCTTTGCCCTGCACGTGGGCAAGCTGTGCCCACGCATGACGAACAAGGCGGTGGCCGAGGTGGAGCGGCTTCACGGCAGGACGGTCCATGTGGCGGCCGTTCCGCACTTGGGTGGGCAAGAACGCCGCCAAGGCGGCCATCGTGTTCGACAAGTTCCCCATCCTGCCCCGCCTGTCCGACGCCCTTGGCCGGGTCAGGCGCCAGCAGTACAAGCGCCTGCAGGGCAAGGATCGCGCCTCTCTCAAGGGCCAGCGCTGCACCCGGCTGTCCCACCGCCAGCACCTGGCCCTGGACGGCCGCCAGGCACTGAAAAGCGGCTGGCCGCCGACCAGCGCCTGAACACCGCCTCCTTGCTCAAGGCGTCGTTCGGCCAGCTCTGGAGCTATCGCACCGAACGCGGCGCCGGGCCTTCTTCGAGCGCTGCAAGCAGCGCCTGCGCAGGCAGCGGCTGGCGCCGTCCCAGCGGTTCGTGAAGAGGATCGGGCGGCACTGGGACGGCATCGCCGCCTACTGCCATCCCGATCACAAGATCGGCCGCGGCCGGGTGGAAGGCCTAAACAACAAGATCCGGGTCATCCCGCGCAGTGCCTATGGCGACCGCGATCAGGACGATCTCAGGCTCAAGATCATCGCCAGCGTCCTGCCGCCGCTACCCGAAAACGCCCGTTTGACCCACACTGATCCGCGAAGACCCCAATTTCGGGATGCTGGCGATGGTAGAGGAAGCAGAGCCCATCAACCTCCCTACCGGTGGCGGATATTTGTTTCCGTAAATCTCCTGTTATCTGGACGATAAAAAATAATTCAGACGCTTCTACCAGCGCCGCGAGCACGTGACGATTGATGGCGATTGACGCTGAATTCAGCGCCAACAAAAATAAAACGAGGTCGCACCACCACACGTCGCAAGCAGACCATGGAGAAGGAGATGATGATGATGATGCGTTCATTGCTGTTGGCCGTTGGCTTCGCCACCATGGCCCCCGCCATTGCCCAGGTCCAGGCGCCCGTTCCACAGGACCAGCTGGAAGCGGCGGCCAAGGGATACGCCAAGGACAACCAGGTTGATGAAAAGGAAGCCGGCCGCCGGCTGCAGCTCAAGCAACTGGCGCGCCCCGAGATCGAAGTGTTCGAGTCGCAATACGCGGATCGGCTCGATACCTCGTACTGGGACGACCGCAGAGATGGATTCAAGCTGATCCTGCGCCTCAAGCGCGGCCCGCTGCCCGCCATCAAGCAAGTGACCACCGCGCATGGCGCGATTCCGGTGGAGTTCTCGCTGGTGTCGGGAAAGACGCTGGACGAAATCAGCGCCATCCTCACCGCCCAGGATGGGCGCCTGCGTGAACTCGTGCCAGGCATGCAGGGCACGGGCATCGACGAAGTACACAGCGCGATCGTGCTTTACGTCCTTGCGCCCTCCGACGATCGCAGTGCCTACGAGGCGGAAACGGATTCCCTGAGCCGCGAGCTTGGAGCGCCCGTCACGTTCAAGTTCCTGCGGGGTCCGGTGGAATCCACACCGCCGGAAGAAGCCGCTGATGCGCCGTCGTCCGGGCCGGCGCGGTCCGGCGATGCGGGCGCCGCTGCGGAACCCCTTGCGCCCTACGTGCAAGGCGGACCGCCGCTCCTCAACCTCGAAAACGAACACCAATGCACGGGCGGCTTCATCGTGCGGAACAAGGACAACACCAAGTGGGGCATCCTCACCGCTGCCCACTGCGGCAAGAAGCTGATGTACGGCAACTGGTCGGATGCGGGCAGTGGGCAGCAGGTCACGGCCAAGCTCACGCATGAAGCACAGCTTTTCGATGCAACGCACGACCTGGCCTGGCACTCCTTCCCCGTCGTCGGGTATCGGCCGCTCGGCGAAATTTTCGCGCGCGACACATGCGCGCAATGCGGTGTCGTGATCCTTTCCACGGCGGCTCCCAAGGCAGGGGATCGCGTATGCCATCGCGGCCTGCAGACCGGCTGGTCCTGCGGCGTGGTATCGGGTACCACCTACAGCTTCGGCAAGAACGACTGCAACGGAAAAGTCTGCGATCCCCGTGCCTACAAGGTCGCCGTGGGGGAGGAACTGGCCTGCTTTGGGGGCGACAGCGGCGGCCCGGTCCACTACGGGAACACGGCCTTCGGCATCGTCAAGAGTGCGGCATATGCGGGTGTCGAGCCCGGAAAATGCGACGCGCTGGTCTTCAGCCCGATCGGCAAGATCGTGGACCTGGGACTGCGGCTGTACTGATCGTCCGAGCGCCATGCATCACCCCACCGACGGCCCGCGCTGCCGCCCGGCCGGCTGACGTGCCCAACCGCACCGCGCTTGAACTGCGCACTGAACTTCCTTCGCTTCGTCATGAACACGCCTGCTGCCTCTATCGGCTTTCTTGTCAGTGTCCGTGAAATCGGGGGGAACCCGGCAGCGGCTGGCGCCGTCCCAGCGGTTCGTGAAGAGGATCGGGCGGCACTGGGACGGCATCGCCGCCTACTGCCATCCCGATCACAAGATCGGCCGCGGCCGGGTGGAAGGCCTGAACAACAAGATCCGGGGCATCCCGCACAGTGCCTATGGCGACCGCGATCAGGACGATCTCAGGCTCACGAACATCGCCAGCGTCCTGCCGCCGCTACCCGAAAACGCCCGTTCGCACCCACACCGATCCGCGAAGACCCGTTTTTCACGACCGCTGCGGGGCGGTCACTTCATGCGGTAGGTGATGCGGCCCTTGGTCAGGTCGTACGGGGTCATCTCGACCTTCACCCGGTCGCCGGTCAGGATGCGGATGTAGTTCTTGCGCATGCGGCCGGAGATGTGGGCGATGATCTCGTGCCCATTTTCCAGCTTGACCCGGAAGGTGGTATTGGGCAACGTCTCGCTGACGGTGCCTTCGAATTCGATGGAGTCGTCTTTCGACATGTAATCCTGTGCGATTTCGCGTGCGGCCAAAGGCCTTAAGAGCGGGGATTTTACCCGCCTCGGCCGCTGCATGCAAAGTTTGTGTTAATGCCGCTCAGTCCCGGCCCAGTTCCGCGGCCGCCAGTTCGCCGAACAACGGCGTCCACGGCCCGGCCGGCGTGGCCTCGGCGACCAGTGCGGCGACCGCGCCGAGGAAGTGGGCGCGCGGCCAGCGCTCGGCGCCCAGGCTCAGCAGGTGGTCGTTCTCGACCTGGGCATCGATCAGCGGCCATCCCCATTGGCGCAAACGCCGCGCCAGCGCCGCCAGCGCGACCTTGGAACCGCCGCTGCGCGCGCTGAACATGCTCTCGCCGAAGAACATGCGCCCGCGCGCCACGCCGTAGATGCCGCCGACCAGCGTCTGGCCGTCGAACACCTCCACCGAATGCGCATGTCCGGCGCGGTGCAGGGCGACATAAGCGGCGGCCATCTCGGCGCTGATCCAGGTGCCGTCCTGGCCGCGGCGCGGCGCCTGCGCGCAGGCCTCGATCACCCGCGCGAACGCGGTGTCGGCGCGGACCCGCCAGGGCGAGCGGCGCAGCGCGCGGCGGAAGCGCGAGGACAGGCGTACCGCCTCGCTGCGGAAGACGGTACGCGGGTCCGGACTCCACCACAGGATCGGCTGGCCGGCCGAGTACCACGGGAAGATGCCGTGCGCATAGGCATTGAGCAGGCGCGTCGGCGACAGGTCGCCGCCGATCGCGAGCAGGCCGTCGGGGTCGCGCAGCGCGCCTGCCGGCGGGGGGAACGGGGCGGTCGGATCGGCCGGGAGCAGGGCGGGAAGTCGGCGCATCGGGCGCAGCGTAGCCGATCGGGCGAGGGTCGGACTCAGCCGTGGCGGAACGGCGAATGCCGCAGCAGCGCCGCCGCATGCCGGCGCACTGCCGCGTTTTCCTCCGCACACCAGTCCGCGAGCGGGGCGCGGAAACCGGGATCGGCGATCCAGTGGCGGCTGCGCACCAGGCGCGGCAGGAAGCCGCGGGCGATCTTGTGCGCGCCCTGCGCACCAGGCTCGAAGCGGGTCAGGCCTTCGCGCAGGCAGTAGTCGATGCCCTGGTAATAGCAGGTCTCGAAATGCAGGCCGGGCAGGTTGTCGCCGCCCCAATAGCGTCCGTACAGGGTCTCGCCGCCGCGCAGGCAGAGCGCGCCCGCGACCGGAACGTCATCCAAGACCGCCATGAATATCAATAAATTGTGCGGCATTTCTCGCGCAAGATGCGAGAAGAAATCCGGGGTCAGCGCCGGCGAATTGCCGTAGTCGTCGAAGGTGCGCAGATAGAAGCCGTACATCGCCTGCAGGTCGGCGGCGCTGGCCTCCTCGCCGTGCACGATGCGGAAGCCGATGCCGGCGCGCTGCACCTTGGCCCGCTCCTGGCGGATGTTCTTGCGCCGCTTGTGGTCCATTGCCGCCAGGTAGGACTCGAAATCGGTCCAGCCGACGTCGTTGTGCCACTGGTACTGCACGTCGCTGCGCGGCAGCCAATCGTCGCCGAACGCAGCGTCTTCGGCGGCAGTGTGGAAGTTCACATGCGCCGAGGACAGTCCGTTGGCTTCGGTCAGCGCCTGCATCGCCGCGAGCAGCGCCCGGCGCCCGGCGCCGTCGCGCGCCAGCAGCCGCGGCCCGGTCATCGGCGAATACGGCACCGCGCACAGCCATTTCGGGAAGTAGTCCTGCCCATAGCGCGCGTAGGCGTGCGCCCAGGCATGGTCGAACACGAATTCGCCGTGCGAGTTGGTCTTCAGGTAGCCGGGCGCGGCGGCGACCAGGATCGCGCCCTCCCAGAGGGTCAGATGCAGCGGATTCCAGCCCCAGTCCGGACGCAGGCAGCCGGTCTGCTCCAGCCCGGACAGGAAGGCATGGCCGACGAAAGGGTTGCGGCCATCGTGAAGGGCATCCCAATCCGCTGCGGGTATGCGAGAGAGCGAAGGCATCAGGCGTACGTCCGGCATGCGCACAGGGTAGCCCATCGCCCAGGCCGCGGGCGCTTGACTTCGAGCGTGCTCGAAGCGGTACGGTCGCCGCATGAAGACCTATGCCATCTCCGAAGTGGCCGCACGGCTCGGCCTGAGTGCGCATGCGCTGCGCTACTACGAGCGCGCCGGGTTGCTGGACCCGGTGACCAGGGTCGCAGGCCGGCGGCGCTATGCCGAGACCGACCTTGCCTGGATCCGCTTCATCCAGCGGTTGCGCGCCACCGGTATGCCGATGCGGCAGATCGGCGGCTACGCGCAACTGCGCCGGCAGGGCGAGGCCAGCGTGGATGCGCGCCTGGCCTTGCTGCAGGAGCACCTGCAGCGACTGGCCGTGCGCGAGAGCGAGCTGGTCGCACATCGTGCCGCGCTGACGGAAAAGATCGAGGTCTACCGGCGGATGCAGCGCTCCGCCGTCAGCAATTCTGGAAAAGGAGAACGCAAATGAAACGACGTGACATGCTGCAGGGTGCGCTCGCCGTCACCGCCGTCACCGCCGGCGCCGCATCGCCGGCAACCCCGGCCTCGGCAGTTGAGGCATCCATGCGCCGCGCGCGCGGGATGGCCGTGCTGGAACGGGTCACCGGCGACAGTGGCCGCGCGGTGATAGACGGACTGGGCGGCATCGCCCCGGAACTGGGCGGATTCATCGTCGATTTCTGCTATGGCGAGGTGATCGGCCGCCCTGGCCTCGACCTGAAGACACGCCAGTTGGCCACTGTCGCCGCCCTGGCCGCGCTGGGTCATGCCGGGCCGCGACTCAAGGTCCACGTGCGCGGGGCGTTGAACGTGGGCGCCACGCGCGCGGAAGTCGTTGAGATCCTGCTGCAGACCGCGGTCTACGCCGGCTTCCCGGCCGCGCTCAACGCGGTCGCCAGCGCTCGCGAGGCGTTCGCGGAAGCCGGCGGCTGAACTGCGGCGCCGGCGTCCAGATAGCGCTCGGCATCCAATGCGGCCATGCAGCCGAAGCCGGCCGAGGTGATCGCCTGCCGGTAGTGCTGGTCGGCGACGTCGCCGGCGGCGAACACGCCGGCGACGGAGGTCTCGGTGGCCGCGCCGCCGAGGCCGGAACGGATCTCCAGGTAGCCGTTGCTCATCGCCAGCTGGCCGTCGAACAGCTGCGTGTTCGGGTGGTGGCCGATGGCGACGAAGAAGCCGTGGGCGGCCAGCTCGCGCGTGCTGCCATCGAGCGTGGACCTGACCCGCACCCCGATCACCCCGGTCTCGTTGCCCAGCACCTCGTCGATGGCGTGGTGCCAGACGGTCTCGATCTTGCCGGCTTCGACCTTGGCGAACAGTTTGTCCTGCATGATCTTCTCCGCGCGCAAGCTGTCGCGGCGGTGCACCAGGTAGACCTTGCGGGCGATGTTGGACAGGTACAGCGCTTCTTCCACCGCGGTGTTGCCGCCACCGACCACGACCACGTCCTGGTCCTTGTAGAAGAAGCCGTCGCAGGTGGCGCAGGCGGACACGCCGCGGCCCTTGAACGCCTCTTCCGAAGGGATGCCCAGGTACTTGGCGGTGGCGCCGGTGGCGATGATCAGCGCGTCGCAGGTGTACTCGGCGCTGTCGCCACTGAGCCGGAACGGGCGCTGCGCCAGGTCGGCGGTGTGGATGTGGTCGAAGACCACCTCGGTGTCGAAGCGCTCGGCATGGGCCTGCATCCGCGCCATCAGGTCCGGCCCCATCAGGCCGTGGGCGTCGCCGGGCCAGTTGTCGACCTCGGTGGTGGTCATCAGCTGGCCGCCCTGCTGCAGGCCGGTGATCAGCAATGGCTTCAGGTTGGCGCGCGCAGCGTACACCGCGGCGGTCCAGCCGGCCGGGCCCGAGCCCAGGATCAGCAGGCGGGAATGCTTGGCGGGATTGGCGGCAGAGGGGCTCATGTATACTCGCAAAGAGGTTGAAATGGCGGCGGAATCGCGGCATTGCGCGGTTTCCGGCGAAGTCGCATAGAGTGGCGGCCGGCCTGGGATGAATCAAGCCGCGTGGTGGGAACGCGGCGACCTGCGGCCGCCGCGCCGCCACTCGAACGCCGCCCGTGGGCAACGCCGCGCAGCGCTGGGGCGCATCGCAGAAGAGGGTGGGGCGGCTCAGGCTCCGAGTGCTGAAATGCCAGGCCGTTTCGTTTATTATCAATCACTAAGGGTGTATTTCTAAGGTCTGGTCAGAGCGTGGCGAAGCAGGTTCCGGAACGCGGCAAATCCCAGGGCGCCAACGCGGCCGCACGCAAGCAGGCCGCCGCGGCCAATCCGCGCCGACAGAAGCTGTGGCGCGATCTGGCGCTGATCGCGATCGCGCCGTTGCTGCTGTACCTGCTGGCCAGCCTGGCCACCTATTCGACGACCGATCCGGGCTGGTCGCATACCGGCAGCGTGGTCGCGCCGGTGCGCAACATGGGCGGCAAGTTCGGCGCCTGGATCGCCGACGTGCTGCTGCAGTTGTTCGGCTATGTGGCGTTCCTGTTGCCGCTGGTGATCGGCTCGGTGTCCTGGATCGCGCTGTTCGGCATGGACAGCGATGGCGACGGCGAGGCCGACCTCGGTCCGGCGCTGCGCCTGGTCGGCATCGTCGGCTTCCTGATCGCCGCCACCGGGCTGCTGCACCTGCGCCTGTTCGGCGGCGACGTGGTGGCGGCCGGCGGCATCCTCGGCAAGCTGGTCGGCAGTTCGCTGAACGCCGGTTTCGGCGCGCTGGGCGGCAATCTGTTCGTGCTGGTGCTGATGCTGGTGTCGATCACGCTGGCCACCGGGCTGTCCTGGTTCGCGGTCATGGAACGCATCGGCAAGGCGCTGATGACCTTGCCGGCGCTGGCGCGGCGCGGCAGCCAGCAGGCCAACCAATGGCAGCAGACCCGCGCCCTGCGCGAGGAACGCGAGGAAGTGCGCAAGGTGGACGCGGTGCAGCGCGCCACGCGCGAGCCGGTGAAGATCGAGCCGCCGCCGGCGCCGGTGGTGGAGAAGAGCGAGCGCGCCAAGCGCGAACAGCAGATTCCGCTGTTCTTCGGTGTCGGCGGCGACCAGTCGGGGGTGCCGCCGCTGGCGCTGCTGGATGATCCCAAGCCGCAGACGAAGGGCTATTCCGAGGAGACACTGGAGACGCTGTCGCGGCAGATCGAGTTCAAGCTCAAGGACTTCCGCATCGAGGCGCAGGTGGTCGGCGCCTACCCGGGGCCGGTGATCACCCGCTTCGAGATCGAGCCGGCGCCGGGCATCAAGGTCAGCCAGATCAGTTCGCTGGATAAGGACATCGCGCGCGGCCTGTCGGTGAAATCGGTGCGCGTGGTCGATGTGATCCCGGGCAAGTCGGTGATCGGACTGGAAATCCCCAATGTCGGCCGCGAGATGATCTACCTCAGCGAGCTGCTGCGCTCCAAGGAATACGACAAGTCGGCCAGCCCGCTGACCCTGGCGCTGGGCAAGGACATCGCCGGCCGACCGACCGTGGCCGACCTGGCGCGCATGCCACACCTGCTGGTCGCCGGCACCACCGGTTCGGGCAAGTCGGTGGCGGTCAACGCGATGGTGCTGAGCCTGCTGTACAAGGCCTCGGCCACCGACCTGCGGATGCTGATGATCGATCCGAAGATGCTCGAGCTGAGCGTCTACCAGGGCATTCCGCACCTGCTGGCGCCGGTGGTCACCGACATGAAGGAGGCCGCCAACGGCCTGCGCTGGTGCGTGGCGGAGATGGAACGTCGCTACAAGTTGATGAGCGCGGTCGGGGTGCGCAACCTGGCCGGCTTCAACAAGAAGGTCAAGGACGCGCAGGACGCCGGGCAGCCGCTGATGGACCCGCTGTTCAAGCCCAATCCCGACCTGGCCGAAGCGCCGCGGCCGCTGGACACGCTGCCGTTCATCGTCATCTTCATCGACGAATTCGCCGACATGATGATGATCGTCGGCAAGAAGGTCGAGGAACTGATCGCGCGCCTGGCGCAGAAGGCGCGCGCGGCCGGCATCCACCTGATCCTGGCCACCCAGCGCCCGTCGGTGGACGTGATCACCGGCCTGATCAAGGCCAACATCCCGACCCGCATCGCGTTCCAGGTCAGCTCCAAGATCGACTCGCGCACCATCCTCGACCAGTCCGGCGCCGAGACCCTGCTCGGCCACGGCGACATGCTGTACCTGCCGCCGGGCACGGCGATGCCCGAGCGCGTGCACGGCGCCTTCGTCAGCGACGAGGAAGTGCACCGCGTGGTCGAGCACCTGAAGGCCAGCGGCCCGGTCGACTACATCGAGGGCGTGCTCGACGAAGTGCAGAGCATGGGCGACGGCACGGTGATCGGTGCGACCGGCCTGCCGGAGAGCAACGGCGGGGGCGGCGACGAGTCCGATCCGCTGTACGACGAGGCCTTGCGCATCGTCACCGAGACCCGCCGCGCTTCGATCTCCGGCGTGCAGCGGCGGCTGAAGATCGGCTACAACCGCGCCGCGCGGCTGATCGAGGCGATGGAGGCGGCCGGCGTGGTCAGTGCGCCCGAGCACAACGGCGACCGCAGCGTGCTGGCGCCGCCGCCGCCGAAGTGAGGCGCGCGACGCGGCCCGCATCCCGGTTCCGGGCCCTGCGCGGCGCCCGCCGCCGCGGTGCGTGCGATGCTGGCGGCCGTTTCCGTCCGCTGCCGTTGCCGATGCCCCGACTTGCCTGCCTCCTGCGCCTGCTGCTGTGCGCCCTCCTTTCCGTGGCCTGGCCCGCCGCGGCCGAGGTCGCCAACAACTACAGCTACGTGCGCTACCGCGCCGACTACGAGGTGCGCGACGACGCCGGCAGCGTGGAGACCGACGAGTACGAGCTGCTGCTGAAGACCAAGGCCGGCGTGGACAAGTTCAGCCAGGTGCGGCTGAGCTACAGCGAGAAGCTGGAGACGCTGGAGGTGCTGGCCGCCTACGCGATCACCCCGGACGGGCTGCGCCACGACGTGCCGGCCGACAAGATCTACACCCAGGAAAGCTACTCCAGCGCCTCGGCGGCGATGTACGCCGACCGCAAGGTCAAGGTGGTGGTGTTCCCCAACCTGATGCCGGGCGCGCGGCTGGTGTACCGGGTGCGCCGCACCCAGACAGTGCCCTACTTTCCCGGCTACTTCAGCCTGTGGGAGACCTTCAGCGTGTTCTCGCAGTACGACGATGCCACGGTGACTCTGGTCGCGCCGCGGCGCATGCCGATGCACCTGTACACGCGCGGGGTGACAGGCGCCGACATGCCCAGGATCGACGGCGAGCGGGCGCGCTGGGAATGGCGCTACCAGCGCCGCGAGCCGATGAAGAGCCAGAACTGGGCGGCGGCGACCTGGGAGTTCAGCCCGACCATCATGGCCAGCAGCTTCCGCCGCTGGTCGCAGATGGGCCAGGCCTACCAGCGCAGCAGCGGCGTCGCCTCGCAGGTCACGCCGAAGGTGCGCGCGCGCGCCGAGCAGATCACCGCCGGCATCGGCGACCGCCGCGCGCAGGCCGCGGCGCTGTACGAGTGGGTGGCGCGCAACATTCGCTACGTGGCGGTGTACCTGGGCAACGGCGGGCTGGAGCCGAACAGCGCCGACAGCATCCTCGACAACCACTATGGCGACTGCAAGGACCACACCGTGGTGCTGGAGGCGCTGCTGGCGGCCAAGGGCGTCGCCAGCACGCCGGTGCTGATCGGCGCCGAGGGCGGGCCGACCCTGCCCGAGGTGCCGGTGCTCGGCCGCTTCAACCACGCCATCACCTATCTGCCCGAGTTCAAGCTGTACGTGGACTCGACCAATCCCTACGCGCGCTTCGGCCAGCTGCCGGCCGGCGATCTCGGCGTGCCGGTGCTGCATACCGCGGACGGCACCGTGGCGCGTACCCCGCCCAACGACGCGCGGGTGAACCTGTACCAGGCCGAGGCCGACTACCGCTTCGCCGCCGACGGCAGCCTGAGCGGCATGACCCGGCTGGACAGCGGCCAGATCGGCGAGATCGGCCTGCGCACCATGTTCGTGCAGCTCAATGCGCAGAACCGCACCCGCATCGAGGAATCGATCCTCGCCGCGTCCGGCTTCGACGGCAGCGGCGAACTGGTGTTGCAGGGCGCGCCGCAGGACCTGAGCCGGCCGTTCGGCTACGCCTACCGGTTCCGCGCCAGCGACTACGTCGACTTCGGCGTGGTCGGCGGCATGAGCCTGCCGCAGATGCCGGGCGCCGACTCGGTGCGCGGGGTCTACGCCACCACCTCGGCCGAGCGCAACCTGACCCCTTTCTACTGCAACGACAACGCGCGCAGCGAGACCTACCGGCTGACCTTCCCGGACAGCGTGCCGATCATCGCGATCCCCGCCGACACCCGCTTCCGCAACGCCGCCGGCGAATACGCCGCGACCTGGGTGCGCGACGGGCAGACCGTGGTCGCCACGCACACGCTGCACCGGCGTGCGGTACACGGCCCCGAGGCGCTGTGCCAGCCGCAGGACTACGCCGCGTTCCGCGAGCTGTACCAGCAGGTGCGGCGCGGCTTCCGCGGGCAGATCCTGTACGGCGACCTCGGCCGCATGCAGACCGGGAACGCTCCGGCGGGTCTCTGACCGCCTATTCAGCTTGTCCGCGCCACACTTCCCACCTCCCATCCGGACGCCATCGGCATGCCTCGCACACTCCGCTACACCGTCCTTGCCAGCATGCTGCTGGCCGGCAGCGCCGTCGCTGGCGCGCGCGAGGACCTCAACACCTTCACCCGCGGACTCAAGGGCCTGGACGGCCAGTTCGCGCAGAAGGTCTACGACGGCAAGGGCGCGCTGAAGGAAACCGCCAGTGGCCGCGTCGCGCTGTCGGCGCCGCGCCTGTTCCGCTGGGAGTACCGCAAGCCCTATACGCAGCTGATCGTCGCCGATGGCGCCAAGATCTGGGTCTACGACCCGGACCTGAAGCAGGTCACGGTGCGCACCCAGGGCGCCGAGGAACAGAACAGCCCGCTGACCGCGCTGATCGATCCGGGCAAGCTGGACCGCCAGTACGACGTCAGCGAAGAGGCGGTGGCCCGCGACGGCCTGCAGTGGCTGTCGATGACGCCGAAGGTGGACACCGAGGCCAGCTTCCAGATCGCCAAGCTCGGCTTCGATGCGAGCGGCCTGGCGCGGATGGAAGTGGTCGATGCGGTCGGCCAGCGCACCGAGATCCGCTTCAGCGGCTGGAAGCGCAATCCGGCCTTCGCCGCCGGCACCTTCCGCTACGTGCCGGACAAGGACGTGGACGTGGTCGGCGACCAGTGATCCGCCGCCGGGCCCGGCGGCAAGCGGGGCAGGGCGGCCGGCGGCGTGTCGGCGCGGTCACGGCACCGGTTCGTAGGGTGTCCATTGGCCTACCGTGCGCATCGACTCGGCCAACTGGTTGGTCTGCCGTTTGACGAAGAAATCGATGCCGCGCTCGCGCTGGCGCTTGCCCTTCTCGCGCAGGATCAGCATCGTGGGTTCCCACACCGCCGGTTCGTTCAGCAGCGCGTCGAAGGCGCGGTCGGCCCGTGCCGCCTCCGCTTCGCGCCCGGCGATCCGCAACAGCTGGCTCTGCGCGCGCAGCGCGTCCAGGCGCGGCGCGGCCTCGGCCTGCAGCGCCCAGTCCACGATCAGCGAGGCGAAGCGGTTGTCGCGCATATGCACGCGGACTCTGTCGATGAAGTCTTCCAACTGACGCTCGGCCACCAGGTAAAGCCGCTGTTCGTCGACCTTGCCTCGCAACCTGGCGATCCCGTAATGGGTCCATAGCGCCCAGTTGCGCCGCACGTCGCGTTCGAACTGGGCGACGTTCTGGAATTCGAAACCGCGGTCGGTGCGTACCGGATCGATTTCGTTGTTGAACATCCACAGCGTGCAAAACGTACTGCTGCCGGCCGAATGCAGTTCCTTGCTGAAACCGGCCTCGAGCGTGC
This sequence comes from Xanthomonas theicola, assembly GCF_014236795.1. NCBI lineage: Bacteria > Pseudomonadati > Pseudomonadota > Gammaproteobacteria > Lysobacterales > Lysobacteraceae > Xanthomonas > Xanthomonas theicola. The sequence continues at coordinate 1,519,660 of NZ_CP049017.1, forward strand.
CGGTGGACAGCCGCCCGAGCGGCGCGGGCGCAGCGCCCGCCGCGCCGGGGCGATGCCATTGCCGGGCCACCACGCTGGCCGCCGCGCGCGCGGTCGTCTCGACCCTGGACTGCGCGATCGAATCCCTCAGCAGCGTTTTCATGTAGCCGGCGACCGGCGTCTGCGAACTGGCGGTTTCGCGGCGCCCCTTGAGTCCCAGCGACACGCCGAACGTCGCGCGCCGCGGTCTACCGTCCATCTCTCCCACACGCACGCCGGCGCTGGCGACGATACTGGATTCGGTGCTCGACGACCTCCGCTGGGCGCCGGCGATCGCGCCGACGGTGATGCTGGGATGCTGCGCCAGCAATTGGCCCAGCAGGTCGCGTTGTGCAAGCGGCACGCCGTCGCTGTCGGCCTCGCCGGCCAGGTGCAACAGATGCTCGAACATGGCCAGGAATTGCGCGCGTTGCTCCAGTTCCTGGCCTTTGCCGCGCCGGGGCACGCGAATCTGCACGCCATTCTCGATACTCGATTCGGCCTTCAAGCGCCATTCGGCCGCTCCGCCCACGCCCACCGGCGCAGCTTCGGTGCCCGGCAGCAGAAACCCGGCGCTGATTCCCGCACCGGCCTGCACCTGGCGGGTTGCCTGTCGTCCGATCTGCAACGATAGGCCGGTCCGTCCCATGTAGATTTCCAACGAGGCCTCTGCGCTTGCTTGCCCGCTCAGCACCAGCTTCAGGCCAAGTCCGGCGGGGATCACCGCCAGCGCGGCGGACAGCGGCGATGCGTTGAGGCCAAGCACGCGTTGTTCGGTGATGCGCAGCTTATCGCGCCACGCCAGATTTTCCAGCAGGTCGCGCAGGCAATCGAACAAGGCCCGCGGCGATCGCACGCGGGCGGTGTCGCCGTCGTGCAGCAGGCGGCTGGCGCTGGCGACGGCCTGATGGAAACGCTGGCGCTCGGTGGATTCCAGTTCTTCCTCGCTGGCGCTTGCCGCGGCCTGCTCCCGGCAGTCGAGCAGGCCGCGCTGCAGCAGGCGCAGCGTGTCCGGCAGCCGCATGCCGCCAGCGCGCAATGCGACCCAGGTGGCCTCGACCGCGGGATGGCAGGCTGCCACGGGTTCGGCCGGATCCGTGCGCGAGGATCCGGCTGCGTGGCCCTGGATGTCCACGCCGCGCTGCTCGATTTCGCGTAGTCGCTTGGCGGTGAATGCCAGGCGCGTCAGGTCCTGTTCGGGCGGATTCCAGCGCACGTGTTCCGCAAGCGCCTGCATGGCCAGCTCCTGCGCTGCCGGCAGTTGCCCGGCCGCACGCTGGGCATGGCGCCGCGCGCTCAGCCAGCCGGTCAGGTGCGCCGCCGCCTTGCGCAGTTCATCGCTGGCGCGTCGCGATGCGGTGGGCAGGGCTTCGGCAGCGGCCACCCGCGTGCCCAGCGCCAGCGCATGCAACGGGTTGAGCTGGCGCCGGTCTGCGACCGCGCTGCCGGCACGCGCCCATTGCGCGAACATCTGCAGGCAGGCGTTGACTTGCGCATAGGGCGATCCGGCTGCGACGCTCTCATAGCCGTTGCGCAATGCGTGGAAAGCGCTGCGTTGCATCTGCGTGGCCGCCTGCAAGCCGTGCGTCAGCGATGCGCCATGCAGCGCATGCTGCGCCCCGCCCTGGGCCGCGCCCAACCATGTGCGGTGGGCGCTCTGCGCTTCGGCCGTGCGCGCACGCAGTTGACCAGCGCGTAGATAGATCTGCGCGGCCTCCCGCTGTTCGTTGGACGGCCGCATCTGCTCGGCCCCCAGCATCTGCGAAAGCACCTGCATGCCGCGCGGCACGCCGGCCAGCAATCCGACGCAGGCGGTGGCGACCTCGCTCAACGTCGGAGGACTGACCGCCGGCGCCGGCACCAGGTCGCGCAAACCGATCGCGCTCAGGTCGCGTAGCGCCTGCGCAGCTTGCGCGACGTCGCCGTTGGCGGCGATCGACAGCGCCTGCAAGCCGATTCCGATCGCGTCGGCCGGCGCCAATGCGTCGCTGCCGAACGCATCGCCACGCGCCTGCACAGCGGCGGTCCAGGCGCGCAAGGTCCGCTCGCCGGCCGCGCACCGCGTCTGGGCACGGAAGCCCGGCAGGGCATCGAGCAGACATTCGCTGGCGTCGGCGGTCGTGCTGGCGAACGCCGCCTGCATCGCTTCGTGCTGCGCTTCGGTACTGGACAGGTCCTGAGCCACCTGGACCACGATCTGATCCATCCGGCCTTGCGCTTGCTTGAGCGCATGCACGGTCCGGTCCTGCTGCCAAAGCTCGTTCGCATTGACTTTCGACGAGTGCCGCGCCTGGTCCAATTGCGCATCCACGCGCCGCAATTCGTCCTGCAGTCGCTGCCTATGCCGCTGGCAACGCGCGCCGTGGCTGCGTTGCAGGGCCTGCATGCGTTCGTGCTGCAACAGCCGCGCGCGCAGGATGTCCGCCCCCATGCCTGGCCGGTCAAGGATGCCGGATGTCGACGGGGAGGCGGTTGCAGCGCCGGGCGCGCCTTGCGGGCCGTGTTGCAGTGCATGCAACTTCTCCTGTGCCTGCGCATGCGCGCGTTGCATCGCGGCCAGCTCGGCATTGGCATCGGTGAGCTTTTGCGCCAGTGTCTCGGCCTGCGCGGTGCCGCGGCCGAAGAAGACGGCCTTGGCAAGCGCGTTGCCATTGCTGCGCGCGCGGTCGAGTTCGCCTTCCAGCCGGGTGAGCGCCGCACGTGCCTGGGCGATGGCGGTTTGCACATTCGCTGCGGCCGACGGCGGCCCGGCCTCTGTGGATCGCAGCGGCTGACCGCGGCGTCGCGCGCCGCTCAGCGCGTCGCGTGCGGCCGCGACGTTCGGCTCCAGTGCGCGCAGTGCAGCGGAAACCGCGTCCGCCTGGGCATCGCATTGCTGCACCTGCTGTACCAGTTCGGCACGTTGCCGGCTGAGCTGAGCCATGCGGTCGCCGAGGTTCCCGGCGCGGCGCGCCAGCAACGCCAACCGCTCGCATGCCGCCTCCAACGTCCGTGTATGCGCATACTTCAGTTCGTCGGCCTGGCGCCGGGCAATATCCCTCGCCAGGCGTCCATTGGCATGCTCCAGGCGAGACAGCAACGCCCCATTCAGATCCGGCGCGGCATCGGGCTGTGGCGGGGCCGGATGGCCCGCGTTGTCGGCAGGGCCGGCGCAGGACGCATGGCGAAGCAGGTCGCGATGCGGCAGCGGCGTTCCGCTGTCCAGTCCCAGGAGCGCCCCTGCCTTGCGCCAGGGCAGGGTCAACGCCCGCCGCTTGCCCGGCGCGCTTGCCGGTGTGAACGGAACTGGCTTGCTCTGCGCCGCCTTTTCCAACAGCGCGGCCGACCAGGTCAGGGGCGCGTCCTGCGCCGCGATCAGGTCGGCTTCGAACGCGCTTGGATCGGGCGTGGCCAGCTTGTTGTGCGTCTGCCGCCGTGCCGAAGGTGCGGATGGATGCGAGATGGTCTCGGCCATGCCCGGCAGGCAGGCGGAAACAGCATACGGCCGCAGCGGGAAAAGGGGCATGGAAATGATTCGCGCAAGGGAGTTTTCACGCCGCGATCCGCTCTCGGGAGGGGTGCCTTCGCATCGGATGTGGCGGGCCGTCGTGGCCTCCAGGCTTGCGCCAGCGTAGCCGCAAAGATCGCATGCCATGGTCGATTGCGGGCATCGACCGGCGAAGTGGCGTGCTGAAAACGGAAAGTTCGCCGGCGCTGCAGCAGTGGCTGTGGATCAGCGGCACGCGCTGGCCGCTGCACCAACCGCTCACGCGCGCCCCCCGGTTGGCGTGCCGGCGCTGCACGCCGCACACATGCCGACGATAGAATACGCAGGTGGCCAAGCGCAGACTCATCCCCGATGCCCCCGACCTGCTGAGCGGCGATCGCGATGCACTGCGGCCGCTGGCCGAGCGCATGCGCCCGCGGACGCTGGACGCGATGGTGGGGCAGAAGCGCCTGCTGGCGCCGGCCAGTGCGCTGCGCCGCGCGGTGGAATCCGGGCGCGTGCATTCGATGATCCTGTGGGGGCCCCCGGGCTGCGGCAAGACCACCCTGGCGCTGCTGCTGGCCCATTATGCCGACGCCGAGTTCAAGGCGATTTCCGCGGTGCTGTCCGGCCTGCCGGACGTGCGCCAGGTGCTGGCCGAGGCGGCGCAGCGCTTCGCCGACGGACGCCGCACCGTGCTGTTCGTCGACGAGGTGCACCGCTTCAACAAGACGCAGCAGGACGCGTTCCTGCCACACATCGAGCGCGGCACCATCCTGTTCGTCGGCGCCACCACCGAGAACCCCTCGTTCGAACTGAACTCGGCGCTGCTGTCGCGCTGCCGCGTGCACGTGCTGGAAGCGGTGTCCCCGCAGGACATCGCTGCGGCGCTGCAGCGGGCGCTGCACGACGCCGAGCGCGGGCTCGGCAACGAGGCGATCCGGGTCGCGGACGCGGCGCTGCTGGAGATCGCCAGCGCCGCCGACGGCGACGTGCGGCGCGCGCTGACGCTGCTGGAGATCGCCGCGGAACTGGCCCAGGACGAGGGCGGCGAAATCACCCCGCAGACCCTGCTGCAGGTGCTGGCCGACCGCACCCGCCGCTTCGACAAGGGCGGCGAGCAGTTCTACGACCAGATCTCGGCGCTGCACAAGTCGGTGCGCAGTTCCAACCCGGATGCGGCGCTGTACTGGCTCACGCGCATGCTCGACGGCGGCTGCGATCCGTCCTACCTGGCGCGGCGCCTGACCCGCATGGCGATCGAGGACATCGGCCTGGCCGATCCGCGCGCGCAGCAGATGGCGCTGGAGGCGTGGGACATCTACGAGCGACTGGGCAGCCCGGAGGGCGAACTGGCCTTCGCGCAACTGGTGCTGTACCTGGCCAGCACCGCCAAGTCCAATGCCGGCTATGCCGCCTTCGACCAGGCCAAGGCCGAGGTGCGCGAGAGCGGGACCCAGGAGGTGCCGCTGCATCTGCGCAACGCGCCGACCAAACTGATGAAGCGCCTTGGCTACGGCGAACACTACCAGTACGACCACGATGCCGAGGGCGGCATCGCCCTGGACCAGACCGGGTTTCCGGATGCGATGGGCGAGCGCGTGTACTACCGGCCGGTGGAACGCGGCCTGGAGATCAAGCTCAAGGACAAGCTCGACCGGCTGCGCGCCGCGCGCGCGCAGGCACGGGCTGACAAGACCAAGCCGCCGCCTGCATAATCGGCACCCAGGAGATGGCATTCCTCCTCGAACCGCCCGCAGCACCTGCGCGCTGATGATGCCTGCCCAACCCCCGCCGGGGCGGTAGGCCTGCGTCCCGGCATCGCCTTTTCCGGAGACCACGATGCCGACCTTCGCTTCCGCCCATCCGTCCACCTCCACCGCCTGCGTTCGCTGGAGGTGCGCATGAACCTCGCGTTGTGGTGGCAGCAGTTGCTGCTGGCGATGGCCGGTGGTGCGGTCGGGTCCGGACTGCGCTTTGCCGTCGGCAGCGCACTGCTGCAGCGCTATGGCGCCGGCTTCCCGTGGGGCACGCTGGCGGTGAACCTGGTCGGCGCGTTCTTCGGCGGCTTCCTGCTGGTCTGGTTCGAAGGCAAGGGCGCCAGCGCGCCGTACTGGCGGGTTTTGCTGATCGTCGGCCTGATCGGCGGCCTGACCACGTTCTCCTCGCTGATGATGGAAAGCCTGCTGTTCGTGCGCAACGGGCGCGGCGGCATGGTGCCCACGTACCTGGCGATCACCCTGGCGGCCGGACTGTTGCTGGTGTTCGCCGGCGCCCGCGTGGCCACCGATCTGCGCCCGCCGGAGGCCAGCGCCGGCAAATGAGCCGCGCCGGCACCGGCAGTGATGGTTCAGGACGGCAGCGCGACGGCCAGGTCCAGCGGCGGCGCGGCCAATGCCAGCGGCACGATGGCACGCGGCTGGTATGGCAGCAGCCCATGGCTCGGCAGCGCGGCGCTGGCGCCACAGTACCGGACCGATGCTCCAGCCGCGGGCGGTCGCGCAGCAGGCGAACGCCGCGCCCAGCAGCAGCCAGCCGGCGACCCGCAGCCGGCGCATCCGCGCCGGCGTGGCGCGCTGCGCGCCATACATCCCCAGTTGGCGCTTCTCCATCGCTAAGGCACGGCGCGGAGAAGGCAGAGAACGCCAGGGCCAGGCCGAGCAGGCTCATGGCCACTCCAGCGCCGCGGTCGGTGCCGACTGCGCCCGCCGCGCGTTCGCGGGCGCGACGTTCGGCCGCCGACAGCGGCGGCCGCCAGCGCTGCATGCACCGCGCGGTCAGTGCCAACGCGCAGCCCAGCCCGAAGCGCACCAGATCCACCCCGGCCAACGCCCCGGTCGGCCGCCGGGATGCCATTGCCCAGGTGCGCATCGATGATTGGGCATCTCGGCAGGATCCTCGGCACCCGAGAGTCGATCCCGCATGAAAGCTACCGCTTGGTGTACGGGATCGTGATCGACGATAACGCCGTACGGATGCCGGTTCTGGTCCACACGGCGCGGCAGTGGCCCCCAGTGAGGAATTGAGGAATCAGCACATCGCTTCGATCACCGGTGCAGAGTGGCAAACCCTTGAAGATGGTCTCGACACGCCGGCGATCTTGCGCGCAGTGGACGCCTTGGACCGGTTGCGTACTGATCGGCTTATGCCGGTTTTCCGTTCCATTGTGCCTCAAACCACCATCAGGCAGCCGAGCAGAACAGCCAGCGCAGGCCGGGGCCGGCGAAGCGCCCGTGCAGGCCATACAGCGTGCTGCGGGTCTGCGCCGGGCGTCGGCGATGCCTCGGATCCGGCCAGTGCCGGCGTCCAGCAGCATGGACGGCGCGTCGTAGGCCAGATGCTGGCCGTGGCCCTGGCGGATTTCGATCACCGCGGCGGCATCGCCCGGGTTGTACAGTGAGAACCCGGCGATCGCTGCCTACGCGCCCCATTCGGCCCGGGCCGCGTCCAGCAGGCGCGCCATCGGGGCAGCCGCCGGCCCGGTCGCCGCTGGCGGCGCGGGTGTTTTGCGGTTGCTGGAAGGCGTCGGCGTAGAACGCTTGCTCGGCATCCGGATAGGCGACCTTGACGCCTTATGGCAGGTGCATCAGCATCGGCGTGACCAGCCTGGTATGGGTGATCATCGCGTGGTAGGGCAGGGCCAGCGCCGCGCTGACGTTTTCCACAGGCAACGCGCAGCGATGGCGGCGCTGCAGCGTGGTGCCTGCAGAGCACGCATCGCCTGGGAAAGCCAACGCTCGTGGTGCCAGCCGGCGCCGACAGAATGCCGGCCGGGGCTTGCTCGCGCCGCTTGCGTATTGCGGCGTCCTGAATGGCGACAGGAGCAAAATGTCGGGCAGGGCGGCAATCTGGCTGCCAGGAGCAGCATCCGGACATGACACGATGACCAGCAGTGCCCGCGAGCTGTTGAAATGGCTGGCCCTGATCCTGATGACCGGCGACCATGTGGCGAAAGTGCTCGGCGACGGCTACCTTCCGGTGGTGTCCGAACTCGGTCGCATTGCGTTCCCGCTGTTCGCGTTGGTGCTGGCCTACAACCTGGCCCAGCCCAGGGCCGACGTACTCAAGTCCGTGCGTCGGCTGCTGCTGTGGGGCATCGTAGCGCAACCGGTGCACGGGCTCGCGTTCGGCTACTGGATACCGGTCAACGTATTGCTCAGTTTTGCCCTGGCTGCTACCGCGATCTGGAGCATCCAGCACCGTCGCTGGACCTTGCTCGGCATGTGCGCGCTGCCTGCGCCGCCGTTGGTGGACTACCAGTGGGCGGGCTTGGCCCTGGTCCTGTCGGCCTGGTGGCTGTTCCGGTGGCAGGCGGTGCGGCTCGACGCGTTGCAGGCGACACCGCAGGACCGGCTACGGCGTTTGGCCGACCACCTTTATCCGCGCATCGCGCTGTTCGGGCTCTCGTTCGCCCTGTTGTGCTGGTACAACGGCAACGGCTGGGCAGTGCCGGCGCTGCCATTGCTGGCGCTGCTGGCGCGCCGCCATTTCCCGGTTGCGCGCACGCGCTGGGCGTTTTACGTCTATTACGTCGGGCACCTGGCTGTGCTGGCGTTTGTCGATGTCCCCAATTGATGTCGGCCAAATCGAATCACAAGAATCAGCGAGTTGGTGTCAGAGCCTGTTCAAAGTCTGCTCGACTTATCCGATCCTATGGAGAGCAGAGCCCGTTATCCCAGTGGCATCAGCGGCGAGCCGTTCGAGCAGATCCGCGCGTTGCCTGAAGGTGCGCGCAAGAAGACCGCGCCGCGCAAGGTCGATTGGCATGAGGTGTTCTGCGCGGTGCTTGACCTGCTGCGCACCGGATGCCAATGGCGCGCTTTGCCCAGCGACTTTCCGAAGTGGCGCACGGTGCACGCGTACTTCCAGATATGGAGCGAAGTGGATGAGCGCGCCGTGAGCCTGCTGGAGCGGGCGTTAAAGAAATCGGGTTGGCGCGGCCCGCGAGAAACGGGGCGCACCGCCTGCAGCAGGTTCTTGATCCTCGACGCGCAGAGCGTGAAGAACACGGACGCTGCGGGCCGGAAGGGCGATGACGCTGGCAAGAAAGTGTCAGGCATCAAGCGTCATATCGCTGCCGATACCCAAGGATTGCCGCATGCCATCGCGGTGACGACGGCAGAGGCGACCGATTGCAAGGGTGCGCTGCTGGCGCTCCAGGGCAGCTTTGCATGGCCAGAGAAGAACCGAAGGCTGTGGAAGAACTGCGAGCGCAAACGCAACGCCAGCTTGCAGCTCGTCCATCCTGCTTTCCCGGCAGTACTGCTCAAAAAGACTTTGAACAGGCTCTAAAGGGGCCTGCGGCCGTTGCACCGCGTGGCAGGCCGCACACGATCCAGCCTAGCCCTTGTCCGCCGGCTGCGCCACACCCTCAGGAAGGGTGGGACAGAGAACCTGGCCGATGGCCTCATGCAGCCTGTCGGGTGCCCGCCCCAGGGCGGACGACCCTTCGGTCCTGGCTGCCGCGGAATGTTGCGGAGAACCTTGGCAGCAATCGCTCGCCCAAAGGCGACCGGTCCCTGTCGATTGGCTCGATTCGATCGGCACAACGCAAGTAAAGAGAGGAAGTTGCTGCGCTAGACACAACCCTGGAGATGCAACCATCTCAACGACCTATGAGCGCATGTCGTCTTCCCGCGACGTAATTGTCGACAGCCGCGCGCTGCGATTCGCGTAAGGTAGACGCGCCTGAATGGCAGGCTATGCCCCCCTCGGCAGGGGAAGGAATCGATTATGTGGAACGCATCAAAAATCACGGCGATGGTGTCGGGCACCTTGCTGTGCTCGGCGTTCGCTGCAAGTGCTCATGCGCAGAGCTGCTGCCCGGGAGGTGGCGTAGGCACCCCAATCGCAACCAAGGGCTTCGGCGAAAGTGCGCCGCTCGCGGAAAATCTTTCCTCGAACACCTCGGTGCGAATCTACCAGTTCGAACGCAGCGGGGTCACATATCTCCAGATCAACGACGCAACGGGGCAGGTCCGTGGTGCGGTAGGCCGTATCGAGAACACGGCTTGGGTAACCCCGATGGGCAAGGATGTCGAGCGCATCACCATCGTCGAGGCGCTCGACAAGAGCCGTGGCGCCGTCGTCTACGATGCGCGTTACTTCACCGTGCAGGTAGCAAGTACCGCCAATGGCGATGCATGGACGGTCACTGCCAAGAAGTGATCTTCCTTTCCAACGTCTCGGAAACGAAGAAGCTGATCTTAAACTTATGACGGCGCTTCCAGGTGCCGTCATGAGCTTTCAAGCGACTGGAAATTTCCCATTCGATCTCGTCGGTTTTTTTGCTCTTTCCGACATCGAGCATCACCGGATCAGCCGCAATCACGATCGCCACGCCACGCTTGCCATGCAGCTTCCATACCCGGGCGGTGATCCTATGCCGGCTGGCGCCTGGCAGGATATCCATCGCATTCAGCACACACCGGTACGCGGCAAGCTGCAGGCCAATTGACAGTTGCAGGGATTCACCATGCAGGCACGACTCGACCTCCGTATCACAGGCATTAGCGAATGCGATCGAACTCAACGCGCCATACAACCCGTGCGTTTCGATATCCAGCGGATACAGTGCCGCAATGTAGTCGTCCAAGAGTTGCGCCTGTATGACTCCCGTCCGCGTCATCTCCATCGCCGCAGCATAGTGCCCGCGCTTCTTCAGCGAGGTAGCGATGTCGCCACGCATCTTGTTAATATGCAGGTGAATATCCGCATACTCGATCACACGGTTGCGCAGCGTCCGTTCCGCCGACATGTAACTGGCCTGCGCGACCTGCAGCGCCTGTTGCTCGGCAAAACCGAAGCGGCGGACTTGATCGAAAGCACTGGATATCTTTGCACCAAGCGTGAAGAGCGCGGTTGCCGCAAATCCGACCAACAGTTGCACCTGAAGCGTGTCGGCGTCGTAGGCTCCTGGATAGTTGGTCTTCGGCAGCGACATTGCCACCGCGAAGTTCGCCATGACGACACCGGCCGCAGCGCCACGCCAGCCGTGCGAAAGCGTCAGCCACACTGCCGGGGTAATCATCAGCACGAGCAAGAATTGACGTAGCACGCCATGCATACTCATGGCTCCGCCGAACAGGGTTGCCATCAACAGCGCCGCGATTCCAATGTCTCGCAGAAGGTCGCTGGAAACGAACCTAGCGCCCTCGCGCCTGACCCAGAGCAACGCGGGCAAGACGAACATGATGATCCCCAGATAGAAACCTATCCAGAATTTCAGGGTATTTTCCAAGTTGATATATGCAGCAGGACCAGACAACAGCCAATTCAATCCCTTGTTGACCAGGACTGCCCATAGCGCTAGACAGAGAGTGACGAGCGGCAACCAGTTCTGCTCCACTCGGAAATCGGGAAGACCTCGGCGGAAAGCCCAGGCCAGCAGCGAAAATAAGGGCATCAGCAGCAAAGAACTGAGATAGGCCCACAAGGCGCTAGCGCCATCGGCCTCGACCATCGGCACGCGCATCGTAAGCAATGCGGCGGCGTCGCCCAAGAAGAGATAGGGCCAGAGTCGATAGGGCAGGAACAACAGCGAGGCCGCACGCAGCCCGGCCGGCAGGAACCATTGATCCACGGACCAGTGCCACACGGTCAGATAGACCGCACAGTAGCCGGCGCCGAGCAACAGGCCCTTCGCGAAGTTTTTCAGTCTAGCCATGCCACCTTGATCCCTGGCAGGACGCCCAATTCGGCGCAACATACATCACGCCTCGCGCCCGCACAGTAGACAGTTTGCCGGCCGCAGGGCAAACCGCAATGCTTGTGCGGCGAGGGTCTGCGGCGGATCGCCAGCAGGTTGGGACGGACTTCTCATTCGCCGCCCCCGGTTGCGCCCGCGACTCCGCCCTTCCGGCGTATCACGCACTGCTTTGAGAGCGGCGCAAAGACTGGACCTGCGGCCTGTGCGAACGCCGGGCGGCGCCAGCGTGCCGGCCTGCGGCAGGAACGGCCCGGCTTTACCGCAAGCGGATGGCGCCGCCGTTACCCGCCCGCGACTTGGCGGCGGCAGCGCCGGCTCGACTGCGCTGCAACGCCAGCGCGCTCGGGCAACGGCGCCGCGCGCAGCAGGCGCCCGCACAAGCGCCGCGCCCGGACCGCCGCACCAGACCTCAGGCGTCGCGAGCGGGCCAGGCCAAGCTCGCCCCGCCCATCGTCCGCATGAGGCCGCAACCCGCAGCCCTCCCTGCTCCGGCAAGAGCGGCGACCGCGCCCGCGAAGGCGGCATCCGGCGCAGCGGACGCGCCGCGATTTGCCGGCAGAAGCCGCATCGGCCACACTCCAGGCATTCTTGTTCTGCGAATCTGCATGCATCACGACACCAGCCTCATCGACATCATCGCGGTCGGGCTCGCCCTCGCCTTCGTCCTCGGTACCCTGGCGCATCGCGTCAAGCTCTCGCCCCTGGTCGGCTACTTGGTGGCCGGCGTCTGCGTGGGGCCGTTCACCCCTGGCTTCGTCGCCGATCAGGCGCTGGCCAACCAGTTGTCGGAACTGGGGGTGATGCTGCTGATGTTCGGGGTCGGCCTGCATTTCTCGCTCGAAGACCTGATGGAAGTGAAGTGGATCGCGATCCCCGGCGCGTTGGCGCAGATCGCGGTGGCCACCCTGCTCGGCTGGGGCCTGGCCTGGAGCATGGGCTGGCCGACCCTGCACGGACTGGTGTTCGGCCTGGCGCTGTCGGTGGCCAGCACGGTGGTGCTGCTGCGCGCGATGGAGGAACGGCGCCTGCTGGAAACCCAGCGCGGGCGCATCGCGGTCGGCTGGCTGATCGTGGAGGACCTGGTGATGGTGCTGGCGCTGGTGCTGCTGCCGGCACTGGCCGACGCACTCGGCGGCACGGGCGTCGGCACCGGCGCGGTGCTCGGCGCGCTGGGCATCACCCTGCTGAAGATGGCCGCATTCGTGGTGGTGATGCTGGTGGTCGGCCGGCGCGCGATCCCGTGGGCGCTGGAGAAGGTCGCCGCGACCGGCTCGCGCGAGCTGTTCACGCTGTCGGTGCTGGCGATCGCGCTGGGCGTGGCGTTCGGCTCGGCCACCCTGTTCGGGGTGTCGTTCGCGCTGGGCGCGTTCTTCGCCGGCATGCTGCTGAAGGAATCGGAGCTCAGCCACAAGGCGGCCAGCGATTCGCTGCCGCTGCGCGACGCGTTCGCGGTGCTGTTCTTCGTTTCGGTCGGCATGCTGTTCGACCCGCACATCCTGCTCGAGCATCCGTGGCAGGTGCTGGCCACGTTCCTGACCATCACCGTGGGCAAGTCGCTGGCCGCGTTCGCGATCGTGCGCGCGTTCGGCCATCCCACCGGCATCGCCCTGACCATCTCCACCAGCCTGGCGCAGATCGGCGAGTTCTCCTTCATCCTGGCCGGGCTCGGGGTGAGCCTGGCGATCCTGCCCGAGACCGGGCGCGACCTGATCCTGGCCGGCGCGCTGCTGTCGATCATCGCCAACCCGCTGCTGTTCACCTGGCTGGACCGCTGGCAGGCCAGGCAGGCGGCGGACGCGCCGGTGGCGGTGGAAGCGGAACTGCCGCCGGGGCCGTCGCTGGACCTGGTCGGCCACGCCATCGTGATTGGCTACGGCCGGGTCGGCAGCACGCTGGTCGCGGTGCTGCGCGAGCGCGGGGTGCCGGTGCTGGTGATCGACGACAACCGCGAGCACGTGGAACGCGCGCACGCCGACGGCATCCCCGGCATCCGCGGCAGCGCCGCCGCCGACCGGGTGCTGGCCGAGGCGCACCCGGACAAGGCCAAGATCGCGATCCTGGCGATCCCGCAACCGCTGGAAGCGGGCGAGGCCCTGGCCAAGCTGCGCGCGCTCAACCCGGCGCTGACCCTGCTCGCCCGCGCGCACAGCGATGCCGAAGTCAAGCACCTGCTGGAGCATGGCGCCGACGGCACGGTGATGGCCGAACGCGAGCTGGCCTATTCGCTGGCCGAGATGGTGATGGCGACGCCGCCGTATCGCGCGCTGCGCAGCGCGCCGCGCTGAACCGCGCGTAGCACGGCCCGCTGCGGGGCGATCCGTGCCGCAGGCGACGGCACGCCGCCCGCAAGCGTGCGCCGCGCACAGAAACTGTCTACAGCGACGCCGCCGCGGCGCCCCCAATACTCTTGATAATCATTCTCGTTTAAGTCAGGATGGGCGCCCGCTCCAACGGCGCTCGTTTCCCCATGGCTTGCAAGATCGGATTGCTCAATTCGGTACCCAGCCCGTTGCTGTGCGAGATGTTCGGCCATCTTGGCTACGACTTCGCGGTGCTCGACCTGGAACACGTGCTGCGCTCGCCGGCCGAGCTGGAACACGCGATCCGCGCCTGCGAGCTCGGCGGCTGCGACGCCTGGGTGCGCGTGCCCGAGGTCGACGCCAAGCTGATCGGCCGGGTGCTCGACGCCGGCGCGCGCGGCGTGGTGCTGGCCGGGCTGGACAGCGCCGAGCAGGCCGAACGCGCGGTCGCCGCCGCGCATTTCCCGCCGCGCGGCCGGCGCGGCATCAGCGGCGGGCGGGTCACCGGCTTCGGCAGCGTCGCGCTGGCCGACTACATCGAACGTACCCGGCAGAGCTTGCGGGTGGTGCCGATGATCGAAAGCGCTGCCGGCGTGCGCGCACTGCCGCAGATCCTGCAGGTGCCGGGGGTGTCGCTGGTGATGGAAGGCGCGCTCGACCTGGCGCTGGACCTGGGCGTCGGCCCGCAGCCGACCCATCCGCAGGTGTGGGCGCAGCTGCTGGCGATCGACGCGGCCTGCCGCGACGCCGGCATCGCGTTCTGCCCCAATCCGCGCGACGCGGCGCAACGCCGGCACTGGCTGGCGCAGGCCGACCTGCAGTGGCTGTTCGCCGGCGAGGACCGCGCCTTGATGCAGTCCGCGCTGCGCCAGCACGCCGCCGAACTGCGCACGCCCTGATCTTTCGTTCTCCGGAGTCTTCGCCTTGACCGTTTCGCTCTCCCCCTCGTTGCTGGCCGCCGCCGTTGGCCTGGCCCTGCTCGCCCCGTCCGCGGCCATCGCCCAGGAGGCGCAGGATCCGCAGGACGCGGCGGCGCGGATCCGCCAGCTGGATACCGTGCAGGTGCAGGGCAGCCTGCTCGGCCGCTCCACCGTTGAGGATGTGCAGCACTACGCCGGCAGCCGCCAGGTGATCGACAGCGCGCAACTGCGCAACGGCGCCAACCGCTCGCTGGACGATGCGCTGCAGCGCGTGCCGGGGATCAAGGTGTTCGACGAAACCGGCACCGGCGCGCTGCCGCAGATCATGCTGCGCGGGCTGTACGAAAGCCGCAGCGGCCGCGTGCAGGTGCTCGAGGACGGCATTCCGCTGGCCCTGGCGCCCTACGGGCAGACCAGCCTGTCGCTGTTCCCGGTCGGCCTGAACCAGGTCGACCGCATCGACATCGTGCGCGGCGGTGCGGCGGTGCAGTACGGCCCCAACAACGTCGGCGGGGTGATCAACCTGATCAGTCCGGACATTCCCACGACCTGGACCACGACCCTGGGGCAGAAGGTCACCGCCGGCGGCGCCGGGCACTACCTGAGCGACACCGCGATCAGCACTGGCGGCTACGCCAGCGACAGCTTCGGCTTGCAGCTGGACGCGAACTGGACCAAGGGCGAGTACTGGCGCGAGCACAGCGACACCAACATCAAGAACCTGCGCCTGCGCGCCGAGTGGTGGCTGGCGCCGGACACGCTGCTCAAGGCCAGCGTGCAGCGCTACGTGGCCGCCATGGACATGGCCGGCGCGTTGTCGACCGCCGACTATCTGCGCGATAGGCGCCAGTCGACGCGACCGCTGGACGCATTCACCGGCCGCACCACGCGCGCGTCGCTGGTCTACCAGCAGGACTTCGGCGATCTGGGCCCGTTCCAGGACCTGCGCCTGGACTGGAGCAACTTCAGCGCGCGCAGCAGCCGCAACTTCGTCGTCGGCATGCGCTCGGCGTCCGGCGAGACCTGGCGCCCCGACCTGCCGCCGCAGTTGCGGCAGAGCGGCCCACGCGATTTCAAGGTCTATGGCAGCGAGCCGCGGTTGAACTGGAAGATGGACTCCGGCGCAGTGAGCCAGCAGTGGACCGTCGGCGCGCGCGCGATCAGCGAGGACATCGACTTCCTGGTCGGCAACACGCGGCTGAGCGACGGGCTGTATACCCTGGTGCGCGACTGGCGCTTCAAGGAGCGCGGCGGCGCCGCCTACGTCAGCGATGCGATCGGGCTGGCCGACGACCGCGTCACCATCACCCCCGGGCTGCGCTACGAACGGGTGGATTCGCGCTATTACAACCTCGCCAGCGGCGCCAGCACGCGCAACAAGACCAGCGATGTCCTGCCCGGCCTGACCGTCGGCTTCCAGGCCTCGCCGCAGTGGTACCTGTACGCCGACGGGCAACGCTCGCTGCGCGCCCCGCAGGTCACCCAGATCATCTACGGCGACAACCTCGACGCCGAGCTGGCCTGGAACTACGAGGCCGGCGCGCGTTACCAGCCCAACGACCGCACCCGCGTGCAGTTCGGCGGCTACCTGATCGATTTCGACCAGCAGATCCAGCTCGACAACACCACCCGCACCTACCGCAACCTCGGCAAGACCCGTCATCAAGGCGGCGAAGTGGAACTGCAGTGGAGTCCGGCGCAGCTGCGCGCGCTGACCCTCGACGCCGGTTACGCCTATTTGGGGTTCAGCCGACATACGTGTAAAAATGGCTCACAAGATCGGATTTCATCCATTGCATCAGTGAGTTAGCGGATATTTTGGCGCAACAAAACTATACTACCAATGCCAGTTCAGTCTCATACGGTTCCGGGACCGCCTCCACATCAATCAGGTAATCCCCGAAGCGCTTCACATGGCTGGTCACGTACGGGCTGAGGAAAGCCACGTCCTCTCGCGTGATCTTCCACCCCTGCCGCATCAGAGACTTCATGATCCGGGTCTGTTCGACCACGTTGTAGAAGATGACGGCATTGGAGACCAGGTCGTTGTACTTGACGGCTTTCTCCTGCTCGACGGGGTCGTTGTCGGCAATCACCCCTTCCCCGCCGAAGAAGAAATACTTTGCGAAGCCGTTGTAGGCCTCCACCTTGTTGGTCGAGGTGGTGATCTGTTCGCGCAACTCGCGGTTGGAGATGTACTGCAGCAGGAACAAGGTGCGCACGGCTGAACCGAGCGCCTTGAAGGCCTGGTACAGCCGGTTCTTGCGGCTGTAGTTGCCCAGCTTGCGAAGCAACGTCGAGGCCGCGATCTTGCCGGTGTTGATCGAGAGCACGACCTGCATCAGGTCCTTCCAGTGGGTCTCGATCAGATCCCAGTCGACAGTGTCCCGGAACAGCGCGTCGATGTGTTCGTAGCGAATGTCCTCGTCGGGGCGGAAGAACTTGTATTCGCGCCAGTTGCGGATGCGCGGCATCAGCTGGATGCCCAGCAGATGCGAAAGGCCGAAGACCGGCAGCGACTGTCCCTGCGTGTCGGCGTGGACGGTGTCCGGCTGGATGTCGGAGGTGTTCTTCAGCAGGCCATCGATGATGTAGACCGCCTCCCAGACACCGCACGGAATGAAGTGGCTGAACAGCGCGACGTACGTATCGGACACGTGGTGGTAGGCGATGCCGCCGTAGCCGCCATAGCGGATGTGGTACGAGGCGAGAAGATTCTGGTCGTAGAGGTCGTATTTGGTGCCGTCGGCGGCCGCGCTCTTGCCATCGCCCCAGCATTTGGGGAGCTGCAGGCCGGCGTAGCTGTTGATGATGTCCCGACAGGCCGCCGCCAGTTTGTTGGCATCCACGTGCCGGCGGTTGACGAATGACAGCATGTGTGCCGAGACGGCGCCACGCAGGTGTCGGGCAGCCTGCGCCGGTCCGAGGTTGCAACCATAGGTGAAGGCAGTGAGGACGTAGCGCTCGGTCGGTTGCTCGATCTTGGCGTCCGAGCCGGACAGAGGACCGAAGTGCCGGGGCCAGCGCGTCCAGTGGGCCACATCGCACAGGATCTCGATGACGCTGCGTTCGCGCATGCGGTCTAGGACGGCGGTTTCTAGGGCGCGGGCCCCGTTGCTCATCTCCTTGGCCTTGCTGCGCTTGAGCACCGGGATGCCATCCTCGCCGATGACCACTTGGCCGTTCTCCAGATAGCCCTGATCGGTAAGCTCGACGACCTGCATCAGGCGCGATTGCAAGGCATTGACGAAGCCCACGGCCGTGGCCGGCAGCCCCACCTGCTTGCAGTAATCCTCCAACATAGGTTCGCACTGCTCCCACGGCAGCAACTGCTCGCGGTAGTCGGCGTAGGTTTCCGATCCGCGCACAGCCACGTCGCCCGATTTCAGTTCGTTGGCCAGCGATGAGAACACACAAACCTCGAACAGACGCCGGTGGATGCGCTCCCCGCCTCGTTCGGTGCGATGAACGATGGTCTTGCGCCAAAGCTGGGTGGTGAACGCCAAATCGACCGCTTCGTCCAACCAATTGCTGCGGGTTCGTTCCTGCGTCAGGATCAGCTCGATCGCGTCGATCAGCGAGCGGTCCTCCGTGGTCGAGGCCAAGTCCAGCATACGCACCATCCGCAGGATGGTGGCGCGATGACTTTTGTAGAATGGCCACAGCAGGGGCAAGTAGTTGTCGCCACTATGCGCCGCAATGGCGTTGCAGTCGGCCTGCAACATCTGCACGCCACCGTGGGCGTTGACCAGACGGCGGATTTCACGCCCCGCCTCGGTGTCGCCGCGATGATGGTCGAGGACGCGGACCACATCCGACATCGTCGCCACGATCGCTTCGGTCTTCTCGCGATAGCGCGCCCTCAGCCGCTCCAGTTCCTCTCGGCCCAGGTTGTGGATGTTCCCCATGCGTTTGATGAACATCTCCGCGAGATCGTCGCGCGTCCGGACCCGGGCCCGGTGGATCAAGCACACCAGTACGGCGTAGCGCTTGGCGGGCCGAAACTTGCGCAGCTCGGAAGCATCCAATGCCCGCGCCTCGGCGGCGAAGTGCTTGCGCTTGACCTCCGGGATGCCCGCCAGGTGCAACTCGCTGCCGACCAATTCGCCCAGTTCGGCGATATGGTCGATCAACTCCTGGAAATGCTGCAGCGAAGAGCGCTTGGGAAGGCGCTTGATCGCGTGCAACGGGCTCTTCTGACGCCCCTGTTCGACCTGCAGGAGGCCTTCCAGGCGCTGTTTTTCGTCGATGGTCAGCCGAGCCTCGATCTGGGCGAAATAGCGCCCGTTGACCAGCGTGCGGATGCGCCGGGTCAGGCGATCCAGTGTGGAGAACGCCGGCAGCTCGACGCGATCACGCACGAGCTGTTCGATGGCCACGTTGATCAGGTCCGCCGGGTTATCCATCACCGCAGCGGCTTCGTATACCGCGCGTGCCGCAATCTTCAGCCCGCCGTCGCTGTAGGCCCAGACCTGCAGGAATTGGCGGATCCGGCGGTAGTAGCGATAGCGCGAGGCGTTGGCAATACTCGCTGGCTTGACCTGCACGCGCAGTTTCAGCGCGCTGCGGATATGGCGCACCACCGCCGACGGGACTTCGTCCAATACGGGGAAATACCCCAGCCGTTGGAAGGTCTTGAGCAGGATCGTCAGCGTCAGGCGGTGCGCAGGCTGCCGGGTGTACTCGGCAACGAAGGCCGCCTCAGCGTCGGTTGGCGTGTAGGCCGCAACCAGTTCGCGGACGACCGGGTTGCGCTTGAATTGCGGGTATGCGGTCCGTTCGATCGACGCCATCCAGCCCCTCAGGTCGTTGCAGGCCTTGGCAGCGCGGGCGCTTCCGGCAGACTTGCTTCGATGCGCTGGCGCGCGAAGGGATCACCACCGTCGATGTAACGCATCGCCGAGTGCACGTCTCGCCAGCCGACGTACTCCATCAGAGCCTTGACGTCCCAGCCGTTGGCGTTGGCCCAGCCGGCGAAGCCGCGGCGCAGCGAGTGGCCGCTGTAGTGGTTGGGAGAGGTCAGCCCAGCCTCGCGGAAGATCCGCCGTAGCAGGCGCACCAGGCTGTTGGGGTGGAGCGGCGCGGCGGCAATCCCACCCCACTGGTTGACCGCGCGAAACAGTGGCCCCTCGTGGAGGGCGGCTGCCGCGACCCAGGCCATGGTGGCGGCAACCGGGCACCAGCGCGACAAGGCTGGCACTCTGTAGATCCGACCGGCGTGCTGGCGGTCGCCCTTGCTGTGCGGCAGGAAGCAGGTCATGCCTTCGCCGGCCACCAGCTCCAAATCCTGAACCTGGAGGCGAACCAGTTCGTCGCCGCGGAAGCCGCGCCAAAAGCCCAGCAGTACCAAGGCGCGATCGCGCAGGTGCCGGAGCCGACCGGCCGCATCGTCACGCGTGCCGGCCGCAGCTGCGGCGCCATCGAGCCAATCCACGACCTGACCCAACTGCGTGAGCTGCAGTGGCGTGGCGCGCTTTTCCTGACTTGGATGCACCGTTTGGATGCCCTTGAGCACCTTGCGTACGACGGGCGCCCGCGTGGGGTCGGCGAAACCGTGCGCCTGGTGCCACTGGGCCAGTGCCGCGAGCCGGTGCCTGAGTGTGTTGAGCGCGAGTTGTCCGGCGTAGGTGGCCAAGTAGCGCGCCACCTGCTCCGCGGTCGCCGGCAGATGACCACCCCAATCGACCTCGAAGTGACGGGTCGCCCCTGCATACGCGCGCTCGGTGTTGGCACGGGTTGCCGCTTCCAGATACTGCTTGACCGAGCTCACCGCGTCGCTCCGAAACGCCGTTTCGTACGGCCGCATGGCGACTGTAGCCGAAAATTCCGGGTAACGCGGGATAATTCAACATTATCCCGCGTGAACCCACGGCTCGCAGCTGGTTCGTCTAACGCGTTGAGTAGTACGTAATTACATGGTATGTAATTCGTTACGAAATACGCGGAGTGACGGATGGCAAGGTCCGGGTTGTACAAAAGCGACGTGCAACGTGCCCGCGATAGCCTGCGCGCAACGGGCAAGCATCCGTCCGTGGACGCGGTCCGGGTGGCGCTCGGCAACACGGGCTCCAAGACCACCATCCACCGCTATCTGAGGGAGTTGGAAGACGAGGACGGACGGCGCCCCGGCGCCAAGGTCGCCATTAGCGACGCGCTGCAGGATCTGGTCAGCCGCCTCGCCGAGCGCTTGCACGCCGAGGCTGAGACGTTGGTGGCGCAGGCCCAGGCGCGCTTCCAGGCGCAGCTTCAAGAGCGTACCCAAACGCTGGAGCAGGCCCGGCAAGAGGCTGACTCACTCAGGACGCAGCTGCAACGCTGCGAGACCGCCCTGCAGGCCGAACGCGAGGCGGGCGAGGCCGCCAGGAACGAGGTGGCCAGCCGCACCACCGAGCTGGCCCAACTGGAGGAGCGGATCTCCGGCCTGACCGTTCGCGTGGCCGAGCACGACGCCCATGCGAAATCGTTGGAACACAAGCACGAACACGCCAGGGAAGCTCTGGAGCACTACCGCGCCTCGGTCAAGGACCAGCGCGAGCAGGAACAGCGCCGGCATGAGCACCAGGTGCAGGAGCTGCAGGTCGCCCTACGGCAGGCCAACGAGGCCTTGACCGCCAAGAACCACGATCTGATGCAGCTCAACCGGGAAAACGGCCAGTGGCTGGAACGCCAGACCCGCCTGGAGCGGGAACTGACGCAGGCACGCCAGCGGGCCGACGCCCAGCAACGCGAGCGCGATTCGCTGCGCCTGGCGGCCGCCGAGCACCAAGCCCTGCAGGTGCGCTGGACCGGCGATGTCCAAGCGCTGGAAAGCGTGCGCACCGAGCTGGCTGCAGCGCTGACCGATCTGGTCGAGGAGCGCCAGCGCCGGGAACACGCCGAGGTGGAGACCTTGCGGGCCACGGTACGTCTGAGCACGCTGGAACAGCTCCTGGCGCAGCTGCGACCACCGCGCCTCGTTGACGAACACGAAAAGACCATCGCAGCCGGTGCAATGCCGGCAGGCTGATACCCAGCCATTTGGGGAATGCTCGGTCATCCTCAGCGCCAACGCCTTCGTCGTCGCAGCCACGACTTCGGTGAGGCGAAGCGAAGAGGAGCGCTCCCCGGCAAACTTGCTTCTAAAGTCACAGCAGGAGATCGACATGGGTCTATGCGCTTCAAAACCGAGCGTGGCAGGGTCACCTGCGCATTATACAACCCACATTACAGAGGGGGATCTAGGATCGCCCTCATCTCCCCGAATGTCACGCCCCCTTCCTCTCATCAACCACCAGCTTCAATGCAGGAGCATTCGATGGTTTAAGCGGGCGTCCGTCAAGATTGTCTCAGCATCGACTGGCGAGGCGAGGCGGAGATTATACGCTAAGGAAGGTCTGATCAACGCCCGCCGGCCGGCCATCATGCTCGAAACCCCGTTTTTTTGCGCTGTTTCTGACACGTTCCCGGAGACATCCCCGGCATGAATATCACTCCTACAAGCCATCCATGTATATTTGTATCTCATGATGAGCAAGATGCACATTTTCCAGGGGAAGTGGAGAGTTCTCTGAATAGGCTAAGAAGCGGACCAAGTGGCAATAATCTGCTCGATGAGTTAAGGAATTTTGAGTCAAGGAATAAGAGAGTAACTATAGAGAGAGACAATAGCGATGATCCTGGGGCACGCCCATGCCTCACAGAAAAGCAGCAGAAAAAGTATGGTCGAGACAGGGTAAATGATCCGAGCGTCACCAACACCCTCATTACAAAGTCACGCAATTTCCTTGGGATAAAGAAAAATGGAAAGGGCACAAGCGTAACCGTCAAATGGTCGCCAAACTTGGGTTTCAAAACGGATGAAGAAGGCATGGCGCAGCCTGATCATTCCAATCCCGAAAGTGCCTTTGTAATTCTTGGTCACGAGCTGATTCACGCAAAGCATATGATGCAGGGAACCCATAAAGGCCTGAGCGGGCATAAATATGCTGCAGGAACTCCTGCAGCCAAGGAAGAATGGCGAGCTATTGGTCTGGGCAAATATGAGGGGCGGGAAACGTCAGAATACTCAATATGCGATGAGCATGGCATTACGCGCCGCAGTGCCTATCCTGGATTCAATGACCCCTGAGTTTCGCGAATTTATCCTTAAGAGGGTCGGCAGGGATTGGTGTATAAAAACCTTTGCTGACAGCGAGTTAGCTCACTTTTGGCTGTTTTTTACACGAATCCCTGCTCCACCCTCATTTTTGGCTATTTCTTGCACGAATCACTCCTGGTCCTCAGGCTGATCGCGGCGTGGGGTAAGTAGTCATTGGTCGTAGGCGTGAGTTCCGTTGCTCCTGGGGACGTGGGCTACGTCCAGGCCAGAATGACTCACAGAATCCGCAGGGTGGGTAATAGACGGGTTGCAGCGTGCCGAACCTCGAAAGGGACAAGGTAGTGGATGAGCCGATGGAAGCGCCGTTTTATCTGGCAACTTCATGTTTTCACAAAATAAATCGGGTTCTGCGAGTCATTTTTACACGTATGTCGGCTGAACCCCTATTTGGACGCACGCCAGGAATCGGGCGCCTACGACGGCAAGCTGGTGCCCTACACCTCGCGCAACCAGCTCAGCCTCGGCGCGTCCTACCAGCCCGGTCACACCACCGTCGCAGTGTCCGGCTATTACTTCAGCCGTGCCTTCAGCGATGCCGCCAATACCGTGCAGGAAAACGCGATCGGCTCGGTCGGCGAACTGCCCGCGTACTGGGTCTGGAACGCGCAGCTGAGCCAGGTGCTCAGCGAGCGCGACAGCGGCAAGCTCAGCGCCTCGCTGGCGGTGAACAATCTGTTCGATCGCAACTACTGGTACCGCGGCATCGACACCAGCCCATGGGGCCGGCAGCCGGCCCCGGGCCGCAGCGTCACGGTCGGCCTGGGATACCGCTTCTGATCGCCGTTGCCGTCGGACGACGACGCTAGCCTTTGCAGCACCGCGCGCCACCCGGCGCGCCGCCGCCCGCGGGAGACGCGGGCCTTTACGGCGAACGCGGCCGCGTTCGCCACGTACCCAGCGCGCGCTCGATGCGTGTGCCAGGCAGTCCCTGGATCCGCCGCAGCCGCGGCTCGCTCCCCCGTGTCCGCCCGATCGCGGCCGCGCGCGGCGTCGCGCGCGTCCGTCCCCGTCTTCCGAACGAGAACCGATCATGACCCCGCATGACGCTCCCCTGTTGATCCTGAGCCACGTCTGCCATCCCGCGGTTACCGATGGCTTCGTCCCCGCCGCGCAGCGCCTGGGCGTGCCGGTGCTGGTGCTGACCGACCACGGCCACGCGCACCTGGCGCACTTCCGCCGGCATCCGCCGGCGGTGCCGGTCCACGTGCTGGAGTGCGACGTGTTCAATCCGCTCGGCGTGCTCGACCTGCTCAGCACCGTGCAAGTGCAGCCGCGCGCGGTGTTCAGCAACAGCGACCATCTGCAGACCAGCGCCGCGCTGGTCGCCGCCGCGCTGGGAGTGCCGGGCAAGGACTGGCAGGTCTGCTATGCGGCCAAGAACAAGGCCGCGATGCGCCAGCGGCTGCGCGCGCGCGGCCTGCCGGCGCCGTGGTTCCGCAGCCTGGCGCCGGGCGTGCCGGTGCCGGCGCAGGCGCCCTGGCCGTTGATCGCCAAGCCGCGCGAGGGGGTGGCCAGCCTGGACGTGCGCCACTGTGCCGATCGCGCCGCGCTGCAAGCCTATCTGGACGATTTCTGGCTGCGCCACCCGCAGCGCAGCGTGTTGCTGGAAGGCATGCTGCAGGGGCCGCTGTTCACGGTGGAGACGCTCGGCGACGGGCAGCGCCTGCAGGCGCTGGGCGGTTTCGACGTGCGCTTGTCGCCGCCGCCGCACTTCGTCGAATGCGAAGCCAGCTGGCGCGGCGATCCCGACACGCCGGCGCTGCGCCAGGCGCTGGCGCAGTTGCAGGCGTTCGGCATCGGCTTCGGCGCCTGCCACAGCGAATTCATCCTTACCGCCGACGGGCCGGTGCTGGTGGAGATCAACTACCGCAGCATCGGCGACGGCCGCGAGTTCCTGCTCGACCGCATGTTCGGCGGGCGCTGGTTCGACAGCGTGCTCGGCCTGCATCTGGGGCAGCCGCTGCCGACGCTGCGCGCGCAGCGCGAACATGCGCTGGTGCGCTACTACGTCGCCGAGGCCGAAGGCACTCTGGCCGTGGCCAGCGACGATCAGGCGTGCAACGGCACGCACTGGGAGGCGCGCTATCGGCGCCTGCGGCAACCCGGCGACAGCATCCGCCTCAGCCACTCCAACAAGGACTACCTGGGCGCACTGGACGTGCTCGCCGACACCGCGCCCGACCTGCCGCGCGCGCTGGCCGCCGCCGAGGCGCCGCTGCACTGGCGGATCGAAGGCGGCGCGGGAGCGCAGCCATGAACCTGGACGACCGCCGCTACATCGACCTGCGCATCATCGATGCCTGCCTGCGCGAGGACCTGCACGGCATCGTCAGCCGCGGCGGCGCCGCCACGCCGCCGCCGGCGCTGCTCGCGGCCTGGCCGGCGCCGCTGCCCGGCGCGATCTGGTGGCGCATCGCGCACCTGCCCGACGGCGAACTGTGGCTGCCGCTGCAACGCCGCGGCTACCTGCAGGACCTCAGCGCCTGCAGCGATGGCTGGCTGCTGCGCGACGGCGACCGCATCGCGTTCGAATCCGGCGCCGGCGCCTGGCTGGCACGGATGAGCGCCGGACTGGACGCGGACACGCAGCGCCTGCACCGCGCCTATGCCGACGAAGCGGACTGCGCGGTGCGCCAGCGGGCGCTGGCGCGGCAGGCCTACGCGCAACAGCGCCCGCTGCTGGCCGCCGCGCTGGACACAGCCGATGCGCACGAACGCGCCTACCGCTGCGAACAGCTGGCCAGCCATCGCGACCATCCGTTCTATCCGACCGCGCGTGCCAAGGCCGGGCTGGACGACGCGCAGCTGCCGCACTATGCGCCCGAGTTCGCGCCGCGCTTCGCGCTGCGCTGGCTGGCGCTGCCGGCGACGCAGGCCGCGCAGACCACGCCGCCGCCGGCGTTCTGGCCGCGCCCGAGCATGCTCGGGCTGGCGCCGGCACTGGACGCCAGCCATATCGCCTGGCCGCTGCACCCGCTGACCTTCGCGCGCCTGGGCGAAGACGGCTTCGCGCTGCCCGACGGCGCGATCGCCGCGCCGCAGCCGTGGCTGCAGGTGCGCCCGTCGCTGTCGGTACGCACGCTGATCCCGTTGGATCATCCAGATCACCACCTCAAGCTGCCGCTGCCGATGCGCACCCTGGGCGCGCTCAACCTGCGCCTGATCAAGCCGTCCACGCTGTACGACGGGCACTGGTTCGAACGCGTGCTGCGCGACATCGCCAACCACGATCCGGCCTTGAGCGAACGCTACCTGCACGTGGACGAAGCCCACGCCGGCCAGGTCGGCGAGGCGCGCCACCTGGCCTATCTGCTGCGTCGCTATCCGCCGTTGCCGGAGGCGACGCTGGTGCCGGTGGCCGGCCTGTGCGCGGCGCTGCCGGACGGCCGTGCGCTGGCGCTGCACCTGGCCGAGCGCTTCCATGGCGGCGATCTGCACGCCTGGTGGGACGCCTACCTCGCGTTGATGTGCCAGGTGCACCTGCGGCTGTGGCTGCGCTACGGCATCGCGCTGGAGGCCAACCAGCAGAACAGCGTGCTGATCTACGCCCGCGGCCGCGCGCCGCGACTGCTGCTGAAGGACAACGACGCGGCACGGGTGAAGCTGTCGCGGCTGTATGCGCAGCGTCCGCAGCTGGCGCAACTGGGGCCGCCGCGCGACGCGCGCATCGCAGTGGAAGACGAGGCCGCGCTGGCGCGGATGTTCTGCACCATCATCGTGCAGCTGGACCTGCAGGCGGTGCTGGAAGGCCTGGCCGACGCGCAGCCCGCACTGCGCGCGCCGCTGTACGCGCACCTGCGCGCGCACCTGCACGGCACCCTGCGTGCGCTGCATGCCGAAGGCGTCGACACCGCTCCGGCGCACGCCTTGCTGGCGGCGCCGCGGCTGCCGGTGAAGTACCTGCTCAGTGCCGGCAGCCTGTTCGGCAAGCAGATCACCGGCGCCGCCGACATCAACAAGTTCTACGGCGACAGCGCCCCCAATCTGCTGCGCGAGGAACCGGCCACGACGGCCGCCCCCGCGGCATCGGCACCGGCGCAAGCGACGGCGCTGGCGCACGGGGCATCGCGATGAAGCGCGTGCTCGGCCCGGTGCTGGCCGCGCACTACCTGGCCGCGTTCACCGCCCTGGGCATGCCGCTGTTCCTGCCGCGCGTGCTGGAACAGCTGGCGCCGGGCGCGGCGATCGGCTGGAGCGGGGTGCTGTACGTGCTGCCGACCCTGTGCACCGCGCTCACCGCCAGCGCCTGGGGCCGGCTGGCCGACCGCTACGGGCGCAAGCGCTCGTTGCTGCGCGCGCAGCTCGGCCTGGCGCTGGGCTTCGCGATGGCCGGCTTCGCCCCCGACCTGGGCTGGCTGGTGGCCGGGCTGGTCGTGCAGGGCGCCTGCGGCGGCTCGCTGGCCGCGACCAACGCCTACCTGACCACGCAGGCGCGCACCGGGCCGCTGGCGCGCGCACTGGACTGGACCCAGTTCTCGGCGCGGCTGGCGATGGTCACCGCACCGGCGCTGCTCGGCCTGGCCAGCACGCTGGGTCCGGCGCAATCGCTGTACCGCTACCTGGCGCTGCTGCCGCTGCTCGCCTTCGCGCTGAGCTGGCGGCTGCCCGCCGACCCGCCGTGGCCAGGCCCGGCCAGGGCCGCGACCGATGCCGACGCGCACACCGACGCCAGCCGGCGCCGGCAGCGCTGCGCGCTGTGGAGCACGCAGTTCCTGTTCTGTTTCGCGATGGTGGTGACCTTCCCGTATTTCCTGCCGTACGCGCAGGCGCAGGGCATCGGCAGCGCCGCCGCCGCGGGCCTGCTGTACAGCCTGCCGCATCTGGTCTACCTGGTGCTGCTGCCGTGCTGGCGCGGCCGCGAGCACGGCGCCTCGCCGCTGCCGGCGGGGCTGGCGCTGTTCGCGCTGGCGTGCCTGCTGCAGGCCACCTTGCACGCGCCGGGCTGGCTGATCGGGGCGCGCGTGCTGTTCGGCGTGGGCATGTGGATGGCGCTGCGCGGACTCAACCGCAGCCTCGCCGGCGTGGCCGGCACGCACGCCGCCGGGCAGCTGTTCGGCCGCTTCGATGCGGTCGGCAAGTACGCCGGCGTGGCCGGCGGCGCACTCGCCGGCGCCCTGGTGCAAGGCCACGGCCTGGCCGTGCCGTTCCTCGCCGCGACCGTCGCGGCCCTGCTGGCGCTGGCGCCGGCCCTCTCGCTCACTTCCGTACGGAGAACCGCGCATGTCACCGCTCGCGATGCATGACCCGCTGCACGACCCGTGGTACGCCAGCCTGGCGCAAGCGCAGGCGATCACCTGCTGGCTCAACTGTTACCTGCGCGAAGTGGCGATCGGCCGCGGCCAGGCCGAGTTCGACTACCGCGGCCTCGACCGTCCCGGCATCGCCACGGCCGGCGAGCGCTGGCTGCGCCTGCAACTGCCTTCGGGCGCACTGCTGTGCATCCGCCTGGCCCAGACCGACACGCTGGGTCGCTGCCGCTTCGACTCGGCGCCGTACCTGAAGGCGAACGGACAACCGTGGCACTGCCTGGACGCGGCCGCGCTGGTGCGCCTGCTGTTGCAGGAACTGGCCGACGGCGAGGCGTTCAATGCCGAATTGCTGGCGCAGAGCGACAACAGCATCGCGGTGACCGCACAGCTGCTGCGCTGCGCCGAGGCCGCCGCGCCCAGCGGCGAGGCGATGATCGATGCCGAGCAATCGATGCTGTGGGGGCACGCGCTGCACCCGACGCCGAAGAGCCGCGAAGGCGTGCCGCTGGCGCAGGTGCTGGCCTGCGCGCCGGAAGCGCGCAGCCAGTTTCCGCTGTTCTGGTTCCGCATCGACCCGCGCCTGTACCGCGCGCAGGGCCTGGACGTGCGCGCCACGCTGGCGCAGGCCGGCGCCGGGCCGGACCTGTATCCCTGCCATCCGTGGGAAGCCGAGCGCGTGCTGGCGCATCCGCTGCTGCGCCAGGCGCAGGCGTGCGGCTGGATCGAACCGCTGGGCGAACGCGGCCTGGCGCTGCGCCCGACCTCCTCGATACGCACGCTCTACCACGCCGAGCTGGATTACTTCCTCAAGCTGTCGGTGCACGTGCGCCTGACCAACTGCGTGCGCAAGAACGCCTGGTACGAGCTGGAAAGCGCGGTCGCGCTGACCCGCCTGCTGGCGCCGACCTGGCGCGAACTGGCGCAGCGCGTGCCGGGCTTCGAGGTGTTGCTGGAGCCGGCCGCCACCGATCTGGACTTCTCCGCGCTGGGCGGCGATGCGCAGGCCTGCCGCGAGCTCGGCGAAAGCTTCGGCATGCTCTACCGGCAGGCGATCCCGGCGCCGCAACGGCTGCGTTTCCAACCGCAGGTGGCCGGTGCGCTGTTCACCCGCGATGCGCGCGGCGAGGCCGCCTGCGCAGCGCCGCTGCGGGCGCTGGCAGGCCGCTACGGCAGCCTGGATGCGGCCACCGCGGCCTGGTTCCATGCCTACACGCGGCTGTTGCTGGACGGCGTGTGGAGCGCCTGGTTCGACTACGGCATCGTGCTCGAGCCGCACCTGCAGAACACCGTGATCGGCTGCGTGGACGGGCTGCCGGCGCGGGTCTGGATCCGCGACCTGGAAGGCACCAAGCTGCTGCCGGCGCGCTGGCCCGCCGCGCGCCTGCACGGGATGTCGCAGACCGCGCGGCAGTCGCTG
This sequence comes from Xanthomonas theicola, assembly GCF_014236795.1. Classification (NCBI taxonomy): domain Bacteria; kingdom Pseudomonadati; phylum Pseudomonadota; class Gammaproteobacteria; order Lysobacterales; family Lysobacteraceae; genus Xanthomonas; species Xanthomonas theicola. Next base: position 1,548,875 of record NZ_CP049017.1, read on the forward strand.
TACTACAGCGCCGAGCAGGGCTGGAACCGGATCGCCTACTGCGCCCTGGTCAACAACCTGGCCGAGGCGATCTTCCATCTGGCCGACGGCCACGACCGCCTTGAACGGCAGTTGTGGGGAATCGTCGGCACTATCGCCCAGGCATGGCAGCAGCGCCACGGCACGCAACCGGCGCTGCAGGCGCTGCTCGATGGCGCGCCGCTGCCGGCCAAGAACAACCTGCGCCTGCGCCTGCTGCAGCGCGCCGACCGCCATGCCGACTACACCTTGCTGCCCAACCCGATCGCGATGCCGGCGCCGCGGCAGGCCGCGGCATGAGCCTGCACGTGGATCCGGCGCCGTTGGCGGCGGCGCTGACGCAATTGCGCGAACGCGACGACGCACCGGTGTGCGCCTACGTCTACGACCTGGCAGCGCTGCGCCGCCATGCCGTGGCGATGCGCGCGCAGCTGCCCGCGGACTGCGAGTTGTACTACGCGGCCAAGGCCAATGCCGAGCCGCCGCTGTTGCGCACGCTGGCGCCGTGGGTGGACGGCTTCGAAGCGGCGTCCGGCGGCGAGCTGCAGTGGCTGCGCGAACACCAACCGGGACGGCCGCTGCTGTTCGGCGGCCCCGGCAAGCTCGACGCCGAACTGCAGCTGGCAGTCTCATTGCCCGCGTGCACGCTGCATGTGGAGAGCCTGGGCGAACTGCAACGGCTGGCCTGTATCGCCGCGCACGGCGGGCGCCGCGTGCCGCTGTTCCTGCGCATGAACATCGCCGTACCCGGCATGCAGGACACGCGCCTGATGATGGGCGGGCGGCCATCGCCGTTCGGCCTGGACACGCTCGACCTGGACGCGGCCCTGCAGCGGCTGCGCGAGGCCCCGGCGCTGCAGCTGGCCGGTTTCCACTTCCACCTGATGTCGCACCAGTGCGACGCGCAGGCGCAGTTGCGTCTGCTCGCCCACTACTTGCAGACCGTGCAGGGCTGGCGCCAGGCCCATGCGCTGGGTCCGCTGACGGTGAACGCCGGCGGCGGCTTCGGCGTGAACTACGCCGATCCGACCGCATCGTTCGACTGGGCCAGGTTCTGCGCCGGCCTGCCGGCGCTGCTGCACGCGCACGGCGAAGGCCTGCGCCTGCGCCTGGAGCCGGGCCGCTACGTCAGCGCGAGCTGCGGCTGGTACCTGATGGAGGTGCTCGACATCAAGCGCAGCCATGGCGAATGGTTCGCCATCGGCCGCGGCGGCACCCACCACTTCCGCACCCCGGTCGCGCAGGGCCACGACCATCCGTTCCTGGTGCTGCGCGGCACGCAGCCGCCGCTGCTGCGCGACGCGCGCGTCACCCTGGTCGGCCAGTTGTGCACGCCCAAGGACGTGCTGGCGCGGGCGCAACCGGTGGCGGCCCTGGCGCCGGGCGACTGCCTGGCGTTCCCGCTCGCCGGCGCCTATGCCTGGAACATCTCGCACCAGCGGTTCCTGATGCACCCGCCGCCGCAGATGCTGTTCGTGGAGGACACGCCCTGAGCACTGCGCACCGGCACGCGGACGGCGGCGCAGTTCGGTCGCGGCCGGCGTTTCCGGAGACTCCCGGTCCGGGAGCCGAGGGTCTCGCCAGCCGGCACACACCTGGGCGTGGAACGGCGATCGGGGCGAGCCGGGCAAGGCCGCGTGCCTGCGAGCGTTGCCGCAGACGCGCGGGCGTGCGTCCGGCGCCGCGCCGACCGCTCCCGCGCGGTCCCGATCTTGCGCTGCTATGCCCCGAAAGGACGCACCGCGCTCAAGGCGTCGGCGCCGGACGCCGGCTCGGCAGCAGCGCCGCCACGATGCCCAGCAGCGGTAGGTAGGACATCGCCTGGTACACGAACACGATGCCCGCGCGATCGGCGAGCAGGCCGAGCACGGCCGCGCCCAGCCCGCCCATGCCGAAGGCGAAGCCGAAGAACAGCCCGGAGATGGTGCCGATGCGGCCGGGCATCATTTCCTGCGCGTACACCAGGATCGCCGAGAACGCCGAGGACAGCACGAAGCCGATCAGCACGGTCAGCGCGGTGGCCGCATGCAGGCCGACGTACGGCAGCGCCAGCGCGAACGGCGCCACGCCCAGGATCGACACCCAGATCACCGGCTTGCGCCCGATCCGGTCGCCGACCGGGCCGCCGATCAGCGTGCCCAGCGCCGAGGCCAGCAGGAACGCAAACAGGTGCAGCTGCGCGCTCTGCACCGACACCCCGAAGCGCTGGATCAGATAGAACGTGTAGTAGCTGCTCAGCCCGGCGATGTAGAAATACTTGGAGAAGATCAGCAGCAGCAGGACCGCCACGATCCGCACCACGGTCTTGCGCGGCAGCGACGGCGCCATGGCGGCGAGCCGCGGCGCGACGCGGGCCGCCTGCAGGTGCAGCGCGTACCAGCGGCCGACATAGGACAGCAAGGCGATGCCGAGCAGCGCCGCGGCGCCGAACCAGGCCACGGCGTGGCGGCCGTTGGGCACGATCACCGCCGCGGCGATCAGCGGTCCCAGCGCGGTGCCGGTATTGCCGCCGACCTGGAACACCGATTGCGCCAGCCCATGCCGCCCGCCCGAGGCCAGCCGCGCGATCCGCGAGGATTCGGGATGGAAGATTGCCGAGCCGATCCCGACCAGCGCCGCGGCCAGCAGCACCATCGCAAAGCTCGGCGCATACGCCAGCAGCAACAGGCCGCACAGGGTCGAGGTCATGCCCAGCGGCAGCGAGTACGGCGCCGGCCGCCGGTCGGTGCGCAGCCCGATCAGCGGCTGGAACAACGACGCGGTGAGCTGGTAGGTCAGCGTGATCAGCCCGACCTGGGCGAAGCTGAGCTGGAACTGGCCCTTCAGCACCGGGTACAGCGCCAGGATCAGCGACTGCATCATGTCGTTGATCAGATGCGAGGAAGTGATCGCGGCGAGGATGCCGGTCACCACCGGACGGGCGGCGGCGGGAACGGCGGCGGCGTGACGCATGCTGGACATGAGGGACCGGGCAATGGGGCGACGGCGCGCATGGTAGGCTGAGCCGCTTCGGTCTTCCTGCGCAACATGCCCACCACTCGTCGAGAAAAGGACAGTGTCAGCGCCACGGCGCGGCACGCGTGGAGCGTGGACGACGCGCCGGCCGACGTGGTGTGCAAGGCCACCGACGATCCCAGCGAGACCGCCATCGCCCCGCACCGGCACGCGCGCCACCAGTTGGTCTACGCGCTGTACGGGCTGATGGTGGTGCGCTCCGGCCAGGGCCATTGGGTGGTGCCGAGCACGCGCGCGCTGTGGATGCCGGCCGGCACCGTGCACAGCGTGCGCTGCGTCGGCACGCTGGGCATGCGCAGCCTGTACATCCGCCCCGGCGTGATCGCCGGCATGCCGGCGCAGCCGTCGGTGATGGCGGTGGAACCGCTGCTGGAAGCGCTGATCCGCAGCGCCGCCAGCGTGCCCTGGGACTACCCCGCCGACTCGCGCGACGGGCGCCTGATGCGGCTGATCCTGGACGAGCTGCACGCGCTGCCGGCGCTGCCGCTGCACTTGCCGCAGGCGCACGATCCGCGCCTGTTGCGCATCGCCGCCGCGCTCGATGCCGACCCGGCCGACGCCACCACCCTGCATGCCTGGGCGGCGCGGCTGGGCGTGGACGTCAAGACCATCCAGCGCCTGTGCCGGCGCGAGCTGCAGATGAGCTTCGGCCAATGGCGGCAGCAGCTGCGCCTGCTGCGCGGGCTGGAACGGCTGGCCGCCGGCGACCGCATCATCGACGTGGCGATCGAACTCGGCTACGACAGCCCCAGCGCGTTCACCGCGATGTTCAAGCGCCAGTTCGGCCAGCCGCCGAGCCAGTTCTTCCGGTAACCGTGCCGGTCGCGAGGCGCCTGCGGCGCATAGGCGCTGCCGCCGTGCACGGCCGGCCCGCGCGGCCAGGCGCGCGGCCCCCGAGACCCTCCAGGCCCGTTGCGCGGGCCGGGACGGCTGGCCGCCGACGGCCGCGTCATCGACGTAGCGGTCGAGTCGGCCACGACGGCCCCGGCGCGTTAGGGCGCTTTCGATCCAGGTGATGCCATTTGTGGGAGCGACTCCGCTGACTGCAAATACCCGAGTCGGAAATGTTCTAGCCGCGATGTTGAAGCGCCGCTTCGACCAGCCGCCGAGACAGCCCTTCCGTCAGCGTGCCGGTCCGCTGACTGTGTCACGGTCCGGTCAGGTGCGCAGGCGCAGGATGCGCGCACCCCCCGACTGGAGTACCGCCATGACCCGTTCCCGCTCTCTCGCCGTGTGCCTGCTGCTGAGCCTGGGCGCCGCTCCGCTGTTGGCCGATGCCGCAACCAAGCCGCAGACCGCGCAGCAGTCGCTGATGGCCCAGTGCTCGGCCCAGAACAAGGGCAAGAAAGGCGACGACTACAAGGCCGCGCAGAAGGCGTGCCTCAGCGGCAGCACTGCGGCGACGGCACCGGCCAATGCATCGCAGCAGCGGATGAAGGACTGCAATGCGCAGGCCGCGACGCAGAAGCTGCAGGGCGATGCACGCAAGACCTTCATGAGCGGTTGCCTGAAGAAGCAGTGATCGGTCGGCGGCACCGAACCGAAGCGACGCCGCCCCGCCAGGATCTGTCATCGGCTCCCGAGCAGACCGCTCGGGACGCGGGGACTGCCCGGCGCCGGGGCCTCGGCCGCCGCATCGGCCGGTACCGCGTGTTCGCTCGCCGCCACAGCATGCTCGACCGGGACATGCTCGACAGGAATCGGCACATAGTCCTCGCTGAAGGCGACCTCGCCCGGCGTCCATCCGGCACGGCGCCGCACCGCGCCCCAGAACCGCTTCAATCCCTCCAGTTGCAACGCCACCAGCCCAAGCTCGTTGTCGCGGTCCACCATCGGATCGCCGACCCCGGTAGGACGCAACGGCTCGCCGTACAACGCGGTGCCGAACAGCACATCCCAGCACGCGAACACCTGGCCGAAATTGCAGTTGTGCAGGCTCGGCCGCTGCGGGTCCACGCGCATGTGGTGCAGGCGATGGAAACGCGGATCGACCAGGATCTTCTCCAGCACCGGCCCGAACCCGAAGCGCACGTTGGCGTGCGACAGGTTCTGCACCAGTTCGCCGAGCAGCATCAACCAGGCGAACTCGTCGGCGGCGATGCCGAACGCCACCCCCGCCGCGGCCAGCACGAACGATTGCAGCGCGCCGTCCAAGTAGTTGCTGCGGTCGTTGGCCCAGCAGCTGAGCTGGCGCTGGCTGTGGTGCATGCTGTGCATCGCCCACCACCACGGCAGCCAGTGCTGCACCCGGTGCATCCAGTAGTAGGTGAAGTCGTAGGCCAGGTAGTACAGCACGAACAAGGCCAGCGGATGCCGGTCCAGCCACGGCCACGCATGGCGCAGGCCGAACGCCGGCGCCGCCGCGGCGCTGGCATCGGCGCCGCCCAGCGCATTGGCCACCGGCGTCAGGATCAGGAACGAAAACAGCGGGAACACCCCGACCAGCATCAGCCAAGTGTAGTGGAAGTCGATCCTGGCAAGGCGCTGGTGCTCCCAGCGCTCGGCCGGCCACAGGCTTTCCAGCGGGCGGAACAGCACGCCGATGATGCACAGCTGCAGGGCCGCGATCAGCAACGCCGCGGCGATCTCGCGTGGATCGTCGCTGAGCCCGGTCAGGTGCAGCGCCGCCAGCAGCGGCGCCACCGCATGGTCGGCCATCGCGGCGACCACGACCGACCAGGCATGCGGGATGGACAACATGGCGAGAGCTCCTGACCTGAGGACATGGCAATGCCGGCACGGTGGCCGCGCACACGGGCGTGCCCGGCCAGCCCGCAGCAGGTCGCGCCGACAGCGGCCCGGCGGGCCATGCCTGGCAGGCCGTCCGCGGCGCGGCCTGACCGCCCAGCCTGGCGCGACGCCATGCACCCCCGCCGACGGCACGCCAGACCCAATGCGGCCTGCTCGGGATGGATGACACGTGCTAGCGTGGCGCCGCATCCTTTCGCCTAGCTGTCCGCTGCCGCCGCGCGCACCATGGCATGCGTCGCGGCAGCGGCGCCCAGGGCCACCGCTGCGGCGCGCGCTCCTGTCCGGGTCAGGCTTGCGCCAGCGCCTGCCGCAGGTCGTCGAGCAGGTCGTCGATGTGCTCGATGCCGACCGACAGCCGCACCGTGTCCTCGCCGACCCCGCTGCGCTCCAGTTCCTGCGCCGACAGCTGCCGATGCGTGGTCGAGGCCGGATGCGTGGCCAGCGACTTGGCGTCGCCGATGTTCACCAGCCGGGTGAACAGCTGCAGCGCGTCGAGAAAGCGCGCGCCGGCGGCGCGGCCGCCGCGCAGGCCGAAGGTGAGCACGCCCGAGCCGTGCCCGCGCAGGTACTTCTGCGCCAGCGCATGCTCCGGATGCCCGGGCAGCCCGGCGTATGCCCGGGCAGCCCGGCGTAGTTGACCCATTCCACCTTGGCTTCGGTCTGCAGATGCCGGGCCACCGCCAGCGTGTTCTGGTTGATCCGGTCCATGCGCAGTGGCAGGGTCTCGATGCCCTGCAGGAGTTGGAACGCGTTGAACGGCGACAGCGCCGCGCCGGTGTTGCGCAGTGGCACCACCCGCGCGCGGCCGATGTAGGCGGCCTCGCCCAGGGCCTCGGTGTAGACCACGCCGTGGTAGCTGACGTCCGGTTCGTTGAGGCGGCGGAAGCGCTGCGCATGCGCGGCCCACGGGAACTTGCCCGAATCCACGATCGCCCCGCCCAGGCTGGTGCCGTGCCCGCCCAGGTACTTGGTCAGCGAGTGCACCACGATGTCCGCGCCGAACTCGATCGGCCGCAGCAAATACGGCGTGGGCACGGTGTTGTCGACGATCAGCGGCACGCCGTGCGCATGCGCCACCGTGGCGACCGCTTCCAGGTCGGTGACGTTGCCGCGCCGATTGCCGATCGACTCGACGAAGATCGCCTTGGTGCGGTCGTCGATCAGCCCGGCGAACGCGCCGGGCTCGCGGTAGTCGGCGAAGCGGGTCTCGATGCCCGACAGCGGCAAGGTATGCGCGAACAGGTTGTAGGTGCCGCCGTACAGCGCGCTGGAGGAAACGATGTTGTCGCCGGCCTCGGCGATGGTCTGGATCGCATAGGCCACCGCCGCCTGCCCGGAGGCCACCGCCAGCGCGCCGATCCCCCTTCCAGCGCGGCGATGCGCTGCTCCAGCACGTCGGTGGTGGGATTCATGATGCGGCTGTAGATGTTGCCCTGCACCTTCAGGTCGAACAGGTCAGCGCCGTGCTGGGTGTCGTCGAAGGCATAGGCCACGGTCTGGTAGATCGGCACCGCCACCGCGCGCGTGGTCGGGTCTGGGCGGTAACCGCCGTGCTCGGCGATGGTTTCCAGCTTCCAGTTCGGGTCGGACATGGGCGGGTCTCGGCAAGAGGAGCCGAGACGATAGCGCCCTGCGCGGCGGGGAATGCAAACCTGCGATTATGAGGTCATGCCGCCGGGTTGTCAGCGCATTCCGGCCAGCACGCTTGCGCGGCTGGGCCGGTCGCACCGATGCGGCGGTGCGCAGGCGCCTCCAGGACGCTCTCCCCGATGAAACACGCCGCATGCTCGCTCCCGTCGCTGGTCCTCGCCCTGCCGGCGTTCGCGTGGGCCGCACCGCCGCTGCCGTCCTACGCCATGGAGCAAGGGAGCCGACCAGGCAGCTGCGATGCGCAGCATCGGCGACATGCTGCGGGCACCACGCATGCCGACAGCGCTTCCGCGCAGTTCATGATCGAAATAGCCGCCACGCACCGCCACTTGGCGGAAAGCCGGCGCCGGTGCGCCGGCGCCGCCCACCGATCCGACAACGGATCCAACCGGCGCCTCGACGCGCTTCAGGTCTTCTCGAACGTGAGGTGCCCGCCTTCGGCGCCGACCTTGATGGTGTCGCCGCCGAGGAACTGCCCGGACAGGATCTGCTGCGCCAGCGGGTTCTCCAGCTGCGACTGGATCGCGCGCTTCAGCGGCCGCGCGCCATAGACCGGATCGAAGCCGACGTTGCCGAGCAGCTCCAGCGCGTGGTCGCCGAGTTCGATCTTCAAGCCGCGCTCGGCCAGGCGCTTTTCTAGGCCGCTCATCTGGATGCGCGCGATCGACTTGATCTGCGCCTTGTCCAGCGGGTGGAACACCACGATGTCGTCCAGCCGGTTGACGAATTCCGGGCGGAAATGCGCCTGCACCACGCCCATCACCACTGCTCGCATCTGCGTGTAGGCCTCCGGCCCACCGGACGGCTTGCCGTCCGGTCCAGGCACGCTGTCGCCGCTCAGTTCCTGGATCTGGTGCGAGCCCAGGTTGGAGGTCATCACGATGACGGTGTTGCGGAAGTCCACGGTGCGGCCCTGGCCGTCGGTGAGGCGGCCGTCGTCGAGCACCTGCAGCAGGATGTTGAACACGTCGCTGTGCGCCTTCTCCACCTCGTCGAGCAGGATCAGCGAATACGGCCGGCGCCGCACCGCCTCGGTGAGATAGCCGCCTTCCTCGTAGCCGACGTAGCCCGGGGGCGCGCCGATCAGCCGCGCCACCGAATGCTTCTCCATGAACTCGCTCATGTCGATGCGGATCATCGCGTCGCTGCTGTCGAACAGGAAGTCGGCCAGCGCCTTGCACAGTTCGGTCTTGCCGACGCCGGTGGGGCCAAGGAACAGGAACGAGCCGCTGGGCCGGTTCGGGTCGGACAGGCCGGCGCGCGAGCGCCGCACCGCGTCCGACACCACCTTGATCGCCTCTTCCTGGCCGACCACGCGCCGGTGCAGCTCGTCCTCCATGCGCAGCAGCTTGTCGCGCTCGCCCTCGAGCATCCTATTGACCGGGATGCCGGTCCAGCGCGACACCACCTCGGCGATCTCCTCGGCGGTGACGCGGTCCTGCACCAGCGTGAAGTCGTGATGCTCAGCCTCGCCGGCCGCGGCCAGCTGCTTCTCCAGGTTCGGCAGCAGACCGTACTGGATCTCGCTCATCTTGGCATAGTCCTGGCGCCGGTGTGCCGCCTCCAGTTCGACCCGCGCCTGCTCGATCTGCTCCTTGATCCTGGTCGCGCCCTGCAGCGCGGCCTTCTCCGACTTCCACACCTCGTCGAGGTCGGAGAACTCGCGTTCGAGCTTGCCGATGTCGCTTTCCAGGTCGGCCAGGCGCTGCCGCGAGGCCTCGTCCTTTTCCTTCTTCAGCATCTCGCGCTGGATCTTCAGCTGGATCAGGCGCCGCTCCAGGCGGTCCAGTTCCTCCGGCTTGGAGTCGATCTCCATGCGGATGCGGCTGGCGGCCTCGTCCATCAGGTCGATGGCCTTGTCCGGCAGCTGGCGGTCGGTGATGTAGCGGTTGGACAGCGTGGCCGCCGCGACGATCGCCGGGTCGGTGATCTCCACGCCGTGGTGCACCGCATAGCGCTCCTTGAGTCCGCGCAGGATCGCGATGGTGTCCTCCACGGTCGGCTCGCCGACGAACACCTTCTGGAAGCGCCGCTCCAGCGCGGCGTCCTTCTCGATGTACTTGCGATATTCGTCCAGCGTGGTGGCGCCGATGCAGTGCAACTCGCCGCGCGCCAGCGCCGGCTTGAGCATGTTGCCCGCATCCATCGCGCCGTCCGCCTTGCCGGCGCCGACCATGGTGTGCAGTTCGTCGATGAACAGGATGACCTGGCCTTCGGTCTTGGACAGGTCGTTGAGCACGCCCTTGAGCCGCTCCTCGAACTCGCCGCGGAACTTGGCGCCGGCGATCAGCGCGCCCATGTCCAGCGACAGCACGCGCCGGCCGCGCAAGCCTTCGGGCACCTCGCCGTTGACGATGCGCTGGGCCAGGCCCTCGACGATGGCGGTCTTGCCCACGCCGGGCTCGCCGATCAGCACCGGGTTGTTCTTGGTGCGCCGCTGCAGCACCTGGATGGTGCGGCGGATTTCCTCGTCGCGGCCGATCACCGGATCCAGCTTGCCGCTCTCGGCGCGCGCGGTGAGGTCGATGGTGTATTTCTCCAGCGCCTGGCGCTGGTCCTCGGCATTCTCCGACTGCACCGTCTCGCCGCCGCGCAGCTTGTCGATGGCCGCTTCGATCTTCTTCCTGTCGGCGCCGGCGGCGCGTAGCGCCAGGCCCAGCGCGCCGGCATCGTCGGCCGCGGCCAGCACGAACCACTCGCTGGCGATGAACTGGTCGTTGTGCTGCTGCGCCAGCTTGTCGGTCTGGTTGAGCAGCCGGCTCAGGTCGTTGCCGATCGACAGGTTGCCGGGCTGGCCGCTGACCTTGGGCAACTTTTCCAGCGCCTCGCCCAGCCGCTCGCGCAGCACCGGCACGTTGACGCCGGCCTGCGCCAGCAGCGGCCGGGTGCTGCCGCCGGACTGGTCGAGCAGCGCGGTAAACACGTGCACCGGCTCGACGATGGTGTGGTCGCGGCCCACGGCCAGCGACTGGGCGTCGGCCAGCGCCTGCTGGAAACGCGAGGTGAGCTTGTCCATCCGCATCGGGAAGTTCCTCTGAAAGGGAGGCCGGCCGCGCCGGCATGCTAGTCAGATGCGGTTGGGGCGGCGTGTTTCAAGGCCGCAGCGCCCGCTGTATCCGCAGCCACCGGGTCCGCGACGTACCCCGCGGAGCGGCCACGCCGCCACGCCGCGCCCCCGCAGCGGTCGCGGCCTGGTCACACGCCGCTACCTGTGCAGCGCCTACCCTGGCGCTTGCGAACCTTCCCGCACAGGAACCGCCATGCGCTACGACCTCTATTACTGGACCGGCATCCAGGGCCGCGGCGAGTTCGTGCGGCTGGCGCTGGAGGATGCCGGCGCGGCCTACCGCGACGTGGCCCGCGAGGAAGGCGACGCGGCCATGCAGCCCTTCCTCGACGGCGCGCAGCCGGGTGCGCGGCCGTTCGCGCCGCCGTTCCTGAAGGCCGGACGGCTGGTGATCGCGCAGGTCGCCAACATCCTGCATTACCTGGGCCCGCCGCTGGGGCTGGTGCCGGACGGCGAGTCGCGGCGCACACAAGCGCTGCAGTTGCAGCTGACCATCGCCGATCTGGTGACCGAGATCCACGACAGCCACCATCCCGTCGCCAGCGCGCTGTACTACGAAGACCAGAAGCCCGAAGCGCGGCGCCGCGCCGAGGATCTGCGCACGCAGCGGCTGCCGAAGTTCCTGGGCTACTTCGAGCAGGTGCTGGGCCAGGGCGGGGGGCGCCATGCGGTGCGCGAGCACTCCTACGTGGACCTGTCGCTGTTCCAGCTGATGAGCGGGCTGGACTACGCCTTCCCCAACGCGATGAAGAAACTCTCGCCGAAGCTGCCGCAGCTGCGCACCCTGCAGCAGCGCGTGTCCGAACGTCCCGGCGTCGCGGCCTACCTGGCCTCGGCGCGACGCCTGCCGTTCAACGACAACGGGATTTTCCGGCGTTATCCGGAGCTGGATGGGTGATGCGTGGCGGCACGCGGTCTAGATGGAGGATCGCGGGGTCCGCGTTCGGGCCAAGCAGCAGCATGATGCCTCCTGTGGGAGCGACTTCAGTCGCGACGGGCTTTGCAGGTAATGCCCGTCGCGACTGAAGTCGCTCCTCCATGCGCCCTGCAACGCTGCGCAAGACGGCCCACAACGACGGTACCGAAGCCAGCCGAGGTGGTGGCCCTCAGGGCCGGATCAACACCGCACGGATCGCCTGCAACTGCTTGCGCACCGCCTCGGCCTGCGCCGGTCGCAGACGCAGCAGCGCCTTCTGCCCGACCGACAGCGACTCCAGGGCCGGATCGACGAAGCGGTACTTGCCGGTGCGCGCATCGGCGACCACGGCCGGCGGCGACGGCGGCCGCGGCCGCGGCGCCTGCAGCAGATGGTCGATCACCTGCACCAGGCGGTCGTTGAAGCAGCCCCGGGGATAGCCCAGTTCCACGTACGCCTGCTGGAACAAGGGATAGAAGCGCCGGTAAACGGCCACCATGGCGCCGGCATCGGCCTGGGTGAAGGCCTGCACGTACGGGGCGTAGCGCTGCGCGTTGGCCTCGGCGATGGTGCTGGCGCCGGCCGCATCGGTGGCGACCTGCAGTTGCCCGGGGACCGGTTTCAATGCCAGGGTGCGCGCGGCGCTGCGGCGCTGCGGCAGGTTGTCGATCATCGTCACCGCGCGCTGGATCGGATGGTCGCCGATCAACAGCGTCAGCGGTGCCTCGCTGCCTGCCAGCGTCGCCAGTTCGGCCCGCGCCGCCGTGTCGCTGTCGGCCAGCGCGGGGATCGCCGCATCGGCCGCGGCGGCAGGATCGATCGGATGCTGGATCGGCGGCGGCGACGCGGCCGGTGCCGCCGCGGGCGCGGGCGGCGCCGCGCTAGAAACAGATGCCGGCGCCACCATGGTCGGTGCAGGCTCGGCACTGCGCAGCAGCGCGCTCAGGTTGTCGCAGAACAGCCACGACGCGGCAGCGATCACCAGCACAGCGACCAGGATCCAGGGCCAGAACGAATGACGCGGCTGCATGGCGTCCGGTTCTCCGTTGAACAGTGGCAGGTGCGACCGCCACGGCCATCGCCGGTTCCAATGCGGGACGGCCAGCGTTCAGCCTCTGCGCGCTGGCGCTGCGCCGCGCCTCGAGCAAGCGACGCCAGCCTTCGGGTCCCTTGCCGAAGGCGATACGCGCCTCGACCCACTTCGCGACGAGAGCGGCGGCTACGTGCTCGGCCTGCGCCGCCGGCATGGACGTGTGTTCGATCATCCAACGCGCGGTGACCTCGCGCGCCGGCTGCAAGGCGGCCAATGCCGCCTTGCGATCGGCGTCCGGCCACAGGCTCGCGTCGTGCCAAGCCGCGATGGCGGCCGTCGGATCGCCCGGCGGCTCGGCGCCCTTGGGCTGCTTCAGCAACAACAGCGGCGACACCGCGGCCTGCAACGACAGCCGCCGCCATCCGGCGAAATCCGCATAGCGCATCGTGCCGGCATCGTCGGACACGCGCTCCACTAGGCTGCGGAACGCCTGGTGCAATTGCTCCCATGCGGGTTGATCGAACAGGCCGGGCAACGGCCGGCAAATCGGTGCGGAAAGATCGCGACTGGAACCGTACAGCGGCCCCATGGCGTCGTAGGCCGCCTCGCCCTGCTGAGCGAATACGAAGCAATGCACGTAGGGACGCGGATTCGGCGGCTTGGCGGCGTGCTCCGTGTAGCCGCTGCGCTCGATCCACAGCCGCAGCAGGCTCAGATCGCGCGCTTCTTCGTCCTGTCGGCTGGCCGGCTCGGCGACGTCGGGCATCCCGGCGGACACCGAGTCTTGCCGGCGCAGCGCGGCGCTCGCAGACGCAAGCCGGGCACGCGCTTCGGGCGCGCCGACCTCGGCCGCCGACAACGAAGCGATGCAGGTACACCAGCCAGGCCGAGGCCAGGCCGCCGTCGTAGTCGCGCAATTGCGCCGCCGCCGCGGCCGGCGTGGCGGGAATGGCGGCGACGATGCGATCAAAGCGCGCCGCCTGCGGCGCGAACCGGCTGTCCAGCGCGCGCACCTGCGCCTCGATCCGCCTGCTTCAGGCAGGCGCCCGGATCGGGCTGGACCAGGCAGCGGTCGCGCTGCGCCAACCAGGTGTTGCGCGCTGCGCACGCTTTGCCGCTGCGCAGCCGGCACCACCGCCACGCGCGCCGCCTAGCGCCGGGCCAGCGGCGTCCGATCGCTGGTCCGTGCACAACAGTCGCTCGACCGCACTGGACGCCTTGGCGCAGTCGAACGACACCGCCCTGGCGGCGGGCGTCTACGCCAGCGCCAACGCGCGCTCACGCACAGGCTGCCGGTCTCGTCCATTCCGCCCTCCGCGCGCGCCGGCGCGATGCCGGCGCCGATTGTTGCGCCGTCAGTCCACCAGCACCGCGCGCGGCTTCTGCAGCGACAGCAGGCCGAGCAGCGCGGCCAGGGCCACGTAGCCGCCGGCCAATTGCCAGGCGATCAGCTTGGGCAGGCCGCTCAGCGTGCACGGCAGGTAGATGCCGCCGCGCGGATCCACCGAGTGGATCAGGCCAAACAGGGTCAATCCGGCCGCCACCAGCAGGAACGCCGCGGCGCGGCGCAAACGCCCGTCCACCATCGCCGCCACCGCCGCGATCCACAGCATCGCGGTGATGATGAAGCCGTTGCCCAGGGTGAAGATCACCGCCAGTTCGGGCAGCCCATGGCCGTCCAGGGTGGTGGTCAGCGCGGCCAGCTTGTCCGGCGGGATCCAGCCCGGCGCCTTGATCGCCAGCAGGTAGGCCACCGACGGCAGGAAGCCCAGCACCATCGCGCCGGCATGGCGCTTGGGCGTGGCCTGGAACGCCTGCGTGGTGATGTCGATGGCCACGTACACGATGATCGGCGCCAGCACCGCCAGCGGCAGCCATTGCACCAGCCCGGCGACCAGGCCGAGCATGCCGCCCAGGCCGATGAACAGCCCGGTCAGCAGCGTGTAGCCGCTGCGCGCGCCCATGTGCTTGTAGGCCGGCTGGCCGATGTAGGGCGTGGTCTGGGCGACGCCGCCGCAGATGCCGGCGACCAGCGTCGAGCAGGCTTCGACCAGCAGGATGTCGCGGGTGCGGTAGTCGTCGCCGGCGGCGCGCGCGCTCTCGCTGACGTTGATGCCGCCGACCACCATCAGCAGGCCGAACGGCAGCAGCAGCGGCAACAGCGGCACCGCGTCGGCCAGGCCGGCGACGAAGCTCAGGCTCGGCCACGGCAGCACCAGCTGCGGCGCCACCCATTGCGGCGCCTGGGCGCCGGGGATGCCGAAACCGGCGGCATTGGACCAGTAGTACAGGCCGGTGCCGAGCACCAGCGCCAGCGGCACCCCGGGCACGCCGTACGGCAACCGGCCCTTGGCGATCAGCACGTACAGCAGCAGGCCCAGCACGACCAGGCCGACCAGCGGCGAGCGCAGCGTCTCCAGCAACGGCAAAAAGCCCATCAGCACCAGCGCGATGCCGGCGATCGAGCCGAGCAGCGCCGCGCGCGGCAAGGCGCGGGCGACCGCGTCGCCGAAGAACGACAGCATGGTCTTCAGCGCGCCCATCACCACCAGCGCGGCCATGCCCAGGTGCCAGGTGGCGAGCGCCGCGGCCTGCGGGTCCAGGCCCTGCTGCTTGTAGCGCACGAACGCCGGGCCGAGCACCAGCAGCGCCATGCCGATGCTGGTCGGCGCGTCCAGGCCCAGCGGCATCGCGGTGACGTCGCTGCGCCCGCTGCGCGCGGCCAGCCGGCGCGCCATCCACGTGTACAGCAGATTGCCGATCAGCACGCCGAACGCGGTGCCGGGGATCATCCGCGTGTAGATGACCTCGGCCGGGAACTGGAACAGGCCGATCAGGGCCGCGCTGATGAAGCCGAGGATCGACAGGTTGTCGAGCACCAGGCCGAAGAAGCCGTTGAGGTCGCCGGCAACGAACCAGCGCGGGCGCGACGAAGGAGGAGCGGTGCTGGGCATGCGGGCGATGGCGGCGTGGGGGTCGATGGATGGTAATGGAAGCAGCGCGGCCGGATTGGCGCGCAGGCAGGGATGCAGCATCCCGGCCTGCGCATCCGCGCCGCGGCTACAGTTGCAGATGCAGGAACTGGTTGAACGTGGTCGGCACGTAGTCGGCGAACGCCGGTCCATCGCGGAAGCCGCGGCGCCGGTACAAGGCCAGTGCCGCGTCGAACGCCGGGCCGCTGCCGGTCTCCAGGCTCAGCCGGCGCAGGCCCGCGGCGCGCGCGGCGGCCACGATGTGCTCCAGCAGGGCCGCAGCCGCGCCCTGGCGCAGGAAGTGCGGATGGGTCCGCATCGACTTCAGCTCGCCGCCGCCATCGTCCAGCACGCGCAACGCGCCGACTGCGGCTAGCGCATCGCCGCGCCAGACGCTCCACACGGTCACGTTCGCGCGTTGCAGTCCGGACAGGTCCAGCGCATGGACGCTGCCCGGCGGCGACTGCGCATGCATCTGCTGCAGGTGGTACTCCAGCAGCGCACGCACCGCCTCGCCGGAAAGATCATCCTGGCCGATCGCGAACGTCGCTGCTCCTGCCTTTCCGGGTCCCGAGTCCCCGGTCCCCGGTCCCGCCGTCAAAACGACACCTCCACCGGCTGCCGCGACCACAGCACCGACTGGTGCCCGGTCGCCTGCTTCCACGCCAGCCGGATCGCCTCGATGTCGGCGCGGCGCTGCGGCGTGTCCTCGTGCAGGATCACCAGCACCTTGGTGTTGAGCCGGTTCGGCTCCTTGGCGCCGCGGAACAGCCACTGCCCGTAGGCGTCGAACACGGTCAGGCCGTCGGGGAAACGCGGCGTGACCTGCTTGTCCAGGAACGCGCGCCATTGCGCCTCGCTGATCGGCTCGGCCTGTGGCCGATCAGCCGGACCGCTCTCCTCGCCGACCCCGAAATACAGCTCGCTGCGCACCCAGCCGCTGGCCTGCGCCGGCCGCGCGGCATCGCCCTGCAGCGCGGCGCCGACGGTGGCCGGCGCGGTGGAAGCGGACGACGCCACGCCGGCGCAGGCGGTCAGGGCCAGGAACACGGCAAGCACGGGGGCACGCAGCAGCATCGGCAGGTCTCGGAAGTGGAACGGAAGGACGGGATGGTAGGCGACCGCGGCAGCGCGCGCCCGATAAGCGTAGGGCATCAGCCCATGCCGAACGCGGCGGACCGGGCGGCCCACGGCCGCGTTAACGGTAAGATCTCGCTTCATCCGGATGGATGTACCCGAAATGCATTCCGCCTGCGCGGCACGGACCACCGCTGCAGCCGGGCGTTGCGCCACTGCAGGAGAGAGCCCCCATGTCGTACCCGTTCGCCAAGCCGCTGAGCCTGGCCATCGCCCTGGCCCTGTCGGCCCCCGCCCTGGCGCAGCAAGCCGATCCCGGCACCGCGACCAACCTGGACACGGTGATCGTCACCGGCACCCGCGCCAGCGGCCGCACCGTGCTCGAGTCCACCGCCCCGGTCGACGTGCTCAGCGCCGAGGACATCCGCAAGGCCGGCGTGGTCAACGGCGAGCTGGGCAGCGCGCTGCAGGCGCTGCTGCCGTCGTTCAACTTCCCGCGCCAGTCCAACTCCGGCGGCGCCGACCACATCCGTGCCGCGCAGCTGCGCGGGCTCTCGCCCGACCAGGTGCTGGTGCTGGTCAACGGCAAGCGCCGCCACACCTCGGCGCTGGTCAACACCGACAGCAAGATCGGCAAGGGCACCACCCCGGTGGACTTCAATGCGATCCCGATCAGCGCGATCAAGCGCATCGAAGTGCTGCGCGACGGCGCCGGCGCGCAATACGGCTCGGACGCGGTGGCCGGGGTGATCAACGTGATCCTCGACGACGATCCGGACAGCGGCGCGCTGGAAGCCAGCTTCGGCGCCAACCACACCGACGTGAAGCCGATCGACCGCACCCTCACCGACGGCCGGACCAGCTACGCCAGCGCCAAGGTCGGCACCGGCCTCGGCGAGGACGGCGGCTTCTTCAAGGTCGGCCTGGAGCTGAAGAACCGCGAGGGCACCAATCGCGCCGGCTACGACCAGATCCCGTCCTTCGAGGCGCAGACCCCGGCCAACCTGGCCCTGGCCGGCAAGCGCAACTACGTGCTCGGCGACGGCGCCAGCAAGGACCTCAACGCCTGGATCAACGGCAAGCTGCCGTTCGGCCAGGCCAGCGAGTTCTACTTCTTCGGCACCTACAACCAGCGCGACACGCAGGGCGCCAACTACTTCCGCTATCCCGACAGCGACGCCAACTGGACACAGGTTTACCCGAACGGCTACCGCCCGGTGTCGCTGGGCGAGAACCGCGACCAGCAGGGCGTGGCCGGCGCGCGCGGGCAGTGGGGCGACTGGGCGTACGACGCCAGCCTGGACTACGGCCGCAACGACTTCACCTACCGGCTGAAAAACTCGCTCAACGCCTCGCTCGGCCCGGACAGCCCGACCCGCTTCAAGACCGGCGACTACGCCTTCGCGCAGAGCGTGGCCAACCTGGACCTGAGCCGCAGCTTCGACGCCGCCGGCGCCACCCACACCGTCGGCAGCGGCGTGGAGTTCCGCCGCGAGCACTACCGCACCCGTCCCGGCGACCCCGCCAGCTACGCCGCCGGCGCCTACACCGACCGTCCCACCGGCGCCCAGGCCGGCGGCGGGCTGACCCCGCAGGACGCGGCCGACCTGTCGCGCAACGTCGCCAGCGTCTACACCAGCCTGTCCAGCCAGTTCGGCGACACGTTCTCCACCGACCTGGCCGCGCGCTACGAGCACTACCAGGACTTCGGCGGCGAGCTGACCGGCAAGCTGGCCGCGCGCTACGAATTCGTGCCGGCGTTCGCGCTGCGCGGCGCGATCTCCAACAACTTCCATGCGCCGTCGCTGAGCCAGATCGGCTACCAAGCCACCTCCACCGGCTACGACGCCTCCGGCCAGCTGCTGCAGGGCCGGTTGCTGTCGGTCAACAACCCGATCGCGCAGGCGCTGGGCGCACGCGACCTGAAGCCGGAGAAGTCGGTCAACTACAGCCTCGGCTTCACCAGCCGCGTCGGCGCGCACTTCGACCTGTCGCTGGACCTGTTCCAGATCGACATCGACGACCGCATCGCGCTGTCGGAGGACATCAGCGGCGACGCGCTGACCGCGTTCGTGGCGCAGAACTTCGGCGTCACCGGCCTGCAGAGCGCCAGCTTCTTCGTCAACGCCGCCGACACCCGCACCCGCGGCGCCGAACTGGTCGGCAACTGGCGGCAGGGGCTGGGCGACGGCCAGCTGCAGCTGACCGGCACCTGGAGCTACGCCAAGACCGAGCTGAAGAACCTGGTCGCCACGCCGGCGCAGCTGCTGGCGCTGAACCCGGACTACGTGCTGTTCGGCGCGGAGGAGCGCAACACCCTGACCGACGCCGCACCGCGCACCCGCGCCCAGTTCGCGGCGAACTGGAGCAACGACCGCTGGGCGCTGCAGACCCGCCTCAGCCGCTACGGCAGCGCCACCCGCGTGTTCGACTTCGGCGACGGCTACGTGCCGCGGCAGACCTACGGCGCCGAGTGGCAGCTCGACGCCGAGGTCGAGTACCACCTTACCGCGCAGTGGAGCGTGGCGCTGGGCGGGCAGAACCTTACCGACAACTACTCCGACCGCTCCAACAGCGACATCTCCTATTTTGGCAACCTGCCCTACGACGTGCTGTCGCCGATCGGCAGCAATGGCGCTTACTACTACGGGCGGGTGCGGTTGGCTTTCTAGGCTGTTCAGTCCCGGCATTGGATGGATCGGGGCGACCTTGAACCGGCCGGGTTCGGATGTCCACTGTTTGCGAATGAATTCGTACGGCGTCAGCCCCTTCAGGGTCTTGCGCCTGCGGCCGAAGGTGTAGGCATCGATGAAGTCGGCTAGGTGCTGGCGCAACTGCGCGTGATCGTCGTGCGCAAGGTATGGAAGCAGTTGCTGCGGGAAGGCCGGCAGATGGCGCGGTGCACGGTGGCGCGGCGGATGCGCCGGCTGGGCCTGCGTGGCGTGGTCGGTGGCAAGCCAGTGAAGACCACGCACAGCGAAGGCGCCGCCGTGTCCGCTGGACCGGGGGAACCGGCAGTTCCAGGCCGACCGGCCGACCGCGCTGTGGGTGAGCGACTTCACCTAGGTCTCGACGTGGCAGGGCAGGGTGTCCGTGGCGTTGGCGCTCGACGTGTCCGCGCGGCGGATCGTGGGCTGGCAGGCGTCGGGCTCGATGACCACGGACCTCGCGCTCGACGCCCTGGAACAGGCGCTGCACGCGCGGCAGCGGGAGGGCGTACTGATCCACCCCTGCGACCGCGGTTCGCAGTCTGTGAGCATCCGCGACAGCGAGCGGCCGACCGAGGCGGATCGAGCCGTCGGTGGGCCGCGTGAGCGATTGCTATGAGCGCGAAGCCTGCCCTTGGGGCACACCGCGCTGGCCGAGACGATCGATGGCCTGTACAAGGCCGAGGGGATCCACCGCCGATCGTGGCGCAAGCGCGAACAGGTGGAGCTGGCCACGCTGGACTGGGTGCACGGGTTCAACCACAAACCACGGCTGGGGCCGATCGGGCACGTCCGGCCAGCGGAAGCCCAAGCGCTTACCCTCGGCAGCAAGCCGCTCAGGCCAAGGCGGCCTGACTCAAACCAAACGGCCTCCAAGAAAGTCGGGGCGGTTCAAATTGGTTTACCATTCCGACCATCATCGATGCGGAACTTCGGGTGGCCCGCGGCGACGCCGGCCGAGCGTGCGACATGAGCACTACCTTCGCCCCAGCATGAAACCTCGCCCAAGGCTGTCCGAGCAGGCGTCCTTGTGGCGCCTTCTTTGTATCCCGTGCCTTGCGCCGCCGGCTTGCGGCGCAAGGCGGGAGACGCCCGATCCGCACCGCTCCTTTCCTTGCCGAATCCCATGATCACGATCACGCTCCCCGACGGCAGCCGCCGCGAATTCGAACACCCCGTCAGCCCCATTGACGTGGCCCGGTCCATCGGCCCGGGCCTGGCCAAGGCGACCATCGCCGGCCAGATCGACGGCCGCCTGGCCGATGCCAGCGACATCATCGACCACGACGCCACGCTGCGCCTGATCACCGCCAAGGACGAGGAGGGCGTGGAGATCATCCGCCATTCCTGCGCGCATCTGGTCGGCCATGCGGTCAAGCAGCTGTATCCCGAGGTCAAGATGGTGATCGGCCCGGTCATCGCCGAGGGCTTCTATTACGATATCTACAGCGAGCGCCCGTTCACCCCCGAGGACATGGCGGCGATCGAGGCGCGCATGGGCCAGCTGATCGCGCAGGACTACGACGTGGTCAAGAAGGTGACCCCGCGCGCCGAGGCGATCGAGGTGTTCAAGGCCCGCGGCGAGGACTACAAGCTGCGCCTGATCAAGGACATGCCCGACGACGTCACCGCGATGGGCCTGTACTACCACCAGGAGTACGTGGACATGTGCCGCGGCCCGCACGTGCCCAATACGCGCTTCCTCAAGGCGTTCAAGCTGACCCGCATCTCCGGCGCCTACTGGCGCGGCGACGCCAAGAACGAGCAGCTGCAGCGCATCTACGGTACCGCCTGGGCCGACAAGAAGCATCTGGATGCCTACATCCTGCGCATGGAGGAGGCGGACAAGCGCGACCACCGCAAGATCGGCAGGCAGCAGGGCCTGTTCCACCTGCAGGAAGAGGGCCCGGGCCTGGTGTTCTGGCATCCCAAGGGCTGGTCGATCTGGCAGGTGGTGGAGCAGTACATGCGCAAGGTGTACCGCGACAGCGGCTACGGCGAGGTGCGCTGCCCGCAGATCCTGGACGTGTCGCTGTGGCAGAAGTCCGGCCATTGGGACAACTACCAGGACAACATGTTCTTCACCGAGTCGGAGAAACGCACCTACGCGGTCAAGCCGATGAACTGCCCCGGCCACGTGCAGGTGTTCAACCAGGGCCTGCACAGCTACCGCGACCTGCCGGTCCGCTACGGCGAGTTCGGCGCCTGCCACCGCAACGAGCCGTCCGGTGCGCTGCACGGCATCCTGCGCGTGCGCGGCTTCACCCAGGACGACGGCCACATCTTCTGCACCGAACAGCAGATCGAGGCCGAGGTCACCGCGTTCCACCAGCAGGCGCTGAAGGTGTATGCCGACTTCGGTTTCGACGACATCCAGATCAAGATCGCGCTGCGCCCGGAAAAGCGCCTGGGCGAAGATGCGACCTGGGACAAGGCCGAGGCCGCGCTGCGCGCCGCGCTCGGCGCTTGTGGCGTGGAATGGCAGGAGTTGCCGGGCGAGGGCGCGTTCTACGGTCCCAAGATCGAGTACCACCTGAAGGACGCGATCGGCCGTACCTGGCAGCTGGGCACGATGCAAGTGGATTTCATGATGCCCGGCCGCCTCGGCGCCGAGTATGTGGACGAGCACAGCCAGAAACAGCATCCGGTCATGCTGCACCGGGCCATCGTCGGTTCGATGGAGCGTTTCATCGGGATTCTGATCGAGCACCATGCCGGTGCGTTCCCCGCTTGGCTGGCGCCGGTGCAGGCGATGCTGATGAACATCACCGATGCCCAGGCCGGCTATGTGGACGGCGTGCGGAAACTCCTTGCAAATCAAGGGTTCCGCATCCAGGCTGATTTGCGGAACGAAAAAATCGGCTATAAGATTCGCGAACACACGCTGCAGCGGGTGCCTTACCTGCTGGTAGCGGGCGACCGCGAGAAGGAAAACGGCGCCATTGCAGTACGTACGCGATCGGGGGAGGATCTGGGAACCATGTCGGTTGCCGCCTTCGCCGAACGGTTGCTCGCCGAGCAGCTGGCGTAAGACAACCCCGATGCGGGCGGAGCCTCCGTCCGCGTCGGTCCGATTCCCCTGGGAGATTGCAACATCAGTACCCCTGACAACAAACAGAACCGCAAGAACCAAGAGATCCGCGTCCCGCGCGTCCGCGTGATCGGCGCGGACGGCGAGATGGTCGGCGTGTTGACCCGCGACGAAGCGCTGGCGCTGGCCGAAGAGGATGGGCTCGACCTGGTCGAGATCCAGCCGCAGGCCGATCCGCCGGTCTGCAAGATCATGGACTTCGGCAAGTTCAAGTTCGAGCAGCAGAAGAAGGCGAACGAGGCCAAGAAGAAGACCAAGCAGGTCGAGATCAAGGAAATCAAGTTCCGTCCGGTCACGGACGAGGGCGATTACCAGATCAAGCTGCGCAACATGCGCCGTTTCCTCGAAGAGGGCGACAAGGTCAAGGTCAACATCCGCTTCCGTGGCCGCGAGATGAGCCACCAGGAGCTCGGTCGCGAAATGGCGTCCCGGATCGAGGCCGACCTCGGCGAAGACATCGTCATCGAATCGCGTCCGCGCCTGGAAGGCCGGCAGATGGTGATGATGATCGCGCCGAAGAAGCGCTGACCGCAGCAAGTCAGGATCGCGCGGCCGTCCATGTGCGGGCGCGCGGCCGCCCCGGGCGCCTGCTGGTGACTTCGCGTTCCCCTATCGGCGTCTGGATCGCTGCGCTTGAGGCGTGGCTGCCGATCGCGCAGCCTTTTTCGAGTCCCGAGTCCCGAGTCCCGAGTCCCGAGTCTCGACGCCATCGTCTGTCCGGCGGGATCGAAATGCATGATTTGCAAGGCATTCCAAGCCCTGGCATAATGCGCGGCCCGGTTCGCCGGGTTTGCCGTTCGCGCGGCAACAGGACCCGCCCGGATCCTTCGAGGATCAAGGGCTTACAAGCCGGTACGGGCACGGATGGAAAGCGTGGCGCCGCCACCGCCCTGACCAGTGACAAAACACCCTCAAGGACATTGCAATGCCCAAGATCAAGACCAACCGGGCGGCGGCCAAGCGGTTCCGCAAGACCGCCTCCGGCAAGTACAAGGCCGGCCACGCCAACCGTAGCCACATCCTCACCAAGAAAGCGACCAAGCGAAAGCGCAACCTGCGGCAGACGAACCATGTTCGTGCCGAGGACGCAGGCCGTCTTGACCGTATGCTTCCTTACCTCTGAGGACTGAACCATGGCTCGAGTAAAACGTGGCGTCCAGGCGCGCCGCCGGCACAAGAAAGTTCTGAACCTGGCCAAGGGCTACTACAATGCCCGCCGCAAGGTCTTCCGCGTCGCCAAGCAGGCGGTGATCAAGGCGCAGCAGTACGCCTACATCGGCCGTAAGCAGAAGAAGCGCAATTTCCGTTCGCTGTGGATCACCCGCATCAACGCGGCGGCCCGCATCAACGGCCTGAGCTACAGCCGTTTCATGAACGGCCTGCTCAAGGCCGGCATCACCCTGGACCGCAAGGTGCTGGCGGACATCGCCGTGCACGACGCGCAGGGCTTTGCCGCCTTGGCTGAGAAGGCAAAGGGCGCGCTGGCGGCATAATGCAGGTCCCTCTGCAACGGCCCGCACATCCATGCGCGGACTGTTGAACAACAGCAGGGAAAGAGCAGACATGCAGGGGAAGGGCGCGAGTCCTTCCCCTTTTTGCGTTCTGGGCATCCCGATTGCGGGATCGATCCTGTCGCGGGATCCGGACCGGGTGATCGGCTGAAGTGAGGCGCGAGTGCAATGAGTGAGATCCAATCCCTGAGCGTGCAGGCGCTGGCGGACATCGCCGCGGCGCAGAGTCCGGAGGCGCTGGAGCGGTTGCGCGTCGCGCTGCTGGGCAAGAGCGGCAGCATCACCGTGCAGATGAAACAGCTCGGCGCGTTGCCGCCCGAGCAGCGCAAGCTCGCCGGCGAGGCGATCAACCGTGCGCGCGATGCGGTCTGCGCGGCGCTGGCCGAACGCCGCGCGCTGCTGGAGCGCGCGGCGCTGGACGCACGCCTGGCCGCCGAGCGCATCGACGTGACCCTGCCGGGCCGGCGCGGCGAGCGCGGTGGACTGCATCCGGTCACGCGCACGCTGGAGCGCATCACCGAGATCTTCGCGCGGTTGGGCTACGAGCTGTCCGACGGCCCGGAGATCGAGGACGACTGGCACAACTTCGAGGCGCTGAACTTTCCCCTGCACCATCCGGCGCGGGCGATGCACGACACCTTCTACCTCGCCGACGACCGCGGCGACGGCCGCCGCTTGCTGCGCACGCACACCTCCGGGGTGCAGGTGCGCTACATGCTCGAGCATGCGCCGCCGCTGCGCATGATCGCCGCCGGCAAGGTCTACCGCAGCGACAGCGACCAGACCCATTCGCCGATGTTCCACCAGGTCGAAGGCCTGCTGGTCGACGAGCATTCCACCTTCGCCGACCTCAAGGGCACCTTGTCCGAGTTCGTGCGCGCGTTCTTCGAGCGCGATTTCGAAATGCGCTTGCGCCCCAGCTACTTCCCGTTCGTCGAACCCGGCGCGGAGGTGGACATCGCCTGGCAGCAGTCCGACGGCAGCACCCGCTGGCTGGAAGTGCTCGGCTGCGGCATGGTGCATCCGAACGTGCTGCGCAGCGTCGGCATCGATCCGGAACGCTACACCGGCTTCGCCTTCGGCATGGGTGTGGAGCGTTTCGCGATGCTGCGCTACGGCGTCAACGACCTGCGCGCGTTCTTCGACAACGACGTGCGGTTCTTGCGCCAGTTCGCTTGAGTTCCGTTCGGGACTCGGGATCCGGGACTCGGGACTCGTGGAAGCTTCGGCGTTCCGCCTGTTCGCGAGTTCTGGCATCCGAGTCCCGAGTCCCGAGTCCCGAGTCCCGGAAAAACCATGAAATTCTCTGAAAACTGGCTGCGCAGCCACGTTCCCACCCAGGCCTCGCGCGACGAGTTGGCCGCGACCCTGACCGCCATCGGCCTGGAGGTCGAGCAGCTCACGCCGCTCGGCGAGTCGCTGCAGCAGGTGGTGGTGGCACGCATCGTCGCCGCGGCGCCGCATCCGCAGGCTGACCGGTTGCAGGTTTGCCAGGTCGATGCCGGGCAGGGGGAATTGCTGCAGATCGTCTGCGGCGCGCCGAACGCGCGCGCCGGGCTGGTCGCGCCGCTGGCGCTGGTCGGTGCGCAGGTCGGCGGTATCGCGATCAAGGCGGCCAAGCTGCGCGGCGTCGAGTCCAACGGCATGTTGTGCTCGGCCAAGGAACTGGGCCTGGACAGCGACGTGTCGGGTCTGTTCGAACTGCCCGACGACGCGCCGACCGGGCAGGCGCTGGCCGAGTACCTGGGCCTGCCCGACGCCAGCATCGAGATCAAGCTGACCCCGAACCGCGCCGACTGCTTCGGCGTGCGCGGCATCGCCTACGACGTGGCGGCGGCCTGCGGCAGCGACGTGCTGCCGTTCGCGGCCGCGCCGGTCGCCGTCGCCAGCGCGCGCCGGCTGGAGGTGCGGCTGCAGGCCGGCCGCGCCGCGCCGCGCTATTGCGGCCGCGTCGTCGAGGATCTCGACCCGGCGGCGAAGACGCCGTTGTGGATGGCCGAGCGCCTGCGTCGCAGCGGCGTGCGCCCGGTATCGCTGCTGGTCGACATCACCCAGTACGTGATGCTGGAGCTGGGTCAGCCGATGCATGCCTTCGACCTGGACACGCTGCGCGGCCCGGTCGGCGTGCGCCGCGCGCGCGCCGGCGAGACGCTGACGCTGCTCGATGGCCGCAACGCGGCGCTCGACGACGACTTCCTGGCCGTCACCGACGGCGACCGCGTGGTCGCCCTGGCCGGATTGATGGGCGGCCACGACACCCGCGTCACCGATACGACCCGGCATGTGTTCCTGGAGGCCGCGCATTTCGCGCCGGCCGCGATCATGGGCCGCGGCCGCAAGCTCGGCCTGCATACCGATGCCGGCCATCGCTTCGAGCGCGGCGTGGATCCGGCGCTGCCGCGGCCGGCGCTGGAACTGGCGACGCGGCTGGTGCTGGAGTTGGCCGGCGGCCGCGCCGGCCCGGTGGTCGAGGCTGAGTTGCTCGAGCACCTGCCGGCGCCGGCGCCGATCGCGCTGCGCCGCGCGCGCATCGTACGCGTGCTCGGCATCGAGATCGCCGATGCCGAGGTCGAGCGCATCCTGCGCGCGCTGGGCATGGAGGTCGCCGCGGCCGCCACTGGCTGGCAGGTCACCGCGCCGAGCCGCCGCTTCGACATCGCCCTGGAAGAGGACCTGATTGAGGAACTGGCGCGCATCCACGGCTACGACCGGCTGCCGACCACGCTGCCGGGCGGCGCCTCGCGCATCGCCATGGGCAGCGAAACGCAGTTGGACGAAGTGAGCGTGCGCCGCCAACTGGTCGCGCGCGCGATGCTGGAAACCATCAACTACGCCTTCGTCGATGCGGCCCTGCTGGACCAGTGGGGCCTGGATGCCGGACGCGTGGCGCTGGCCAATCCGCTCAGCGCCGAACTGGCGGTGATGCGCCCGTCGCTGTTGCCGGGCCTGGCCGCGGCGCTGGGCCGCAACGTCGCGCGCCAGGCCGGCCGCGTGCGCCTGTTCGAACTGGGCAAGGTCTTCGCGGCCGCGCCGGCCGCCGGCGCCGCGCCGTCGGAGACGCAGCGCGTGGCCGTGGCGGTGTGCGGCGATGCCGACGCACTGCAGTGGGGCCTGCCGGCGCGCAAGGTCGATTTCCACGACCTCAAGGGCGACCTGGAGGCGCTGGCCAGCGCCGCTGGCGCACGCCTGGAATACCGTCCGTCGGCGCGCCCTTTCGCGCACCCGACCCGGTCGGCCGACGTGTACCGCGACGGCGCGCTGATCGGCTGGATCGGCCAACTGCACCCGCGGCTGTTGCAGGCGCTGCAGATCGACGCGGATATGCTGGGTTTCGAGTTGGATCTGGCACCGCTGGCCGCGCGCGCGTTGCCGCGCGCCGCCGCGCTGTCGCGGTTCCCGTCGGTGCGCCGCGACTTGGCCTTCCTGGTGCCGGAGGTGGTGGCCTGGGCGGCGCTGGCGCACAGCGTGCGCGGTGCGGTTGGGCCGCTGCTGCGCGAGGTGGTGCTGTTCGACCGCTATGTCGGCCCCGGGGTCGAGGCGGGTTTCAAGAGTCTCGCTATGGGCTTGATTTTGCAGGACAGCTCGCGCACTCTGACGGATCGCGATGTGGATGCAGTGGTCGCCGATGCAGTGGCGGCGTTGGCGCGCGAACACGATGCGCGGATTCGCGGCTGAGATGTAGGGGATAGCAGGGCAATGGCGTTGACCAAAGCGGAAATGGCCGAACGGTTGTTCGACGAAGTCGGGCTGAACAAGCGCGAGGCCAAGGAATTCGTCGATGCTTTCTTCGATGTGCTGCGCGATGCGCTGAAACAGGGCCGGCAGGTGAAGCTGTCCGGCTTCGGCAACTTCGATCTGCGTCGCAAGAACCAACGGCCTGGTCGCAATCCCAAGACCGGCGAAGAAATCCCGATCTCGGCGCGGACGGTGGTGACTTTCCGACCGGGACAGAAGCTCAAGGAGCGAGTGGAGGCTTATGCTGGACCCGGGCAGTAACCGTGAACTTCCGCCGATTCCGGCCAAGCGCTACTTCACCATCGGTGAGGTCAGCGAGCTGTGCGACGTCAAGCCGCACGTACTGCGCTACTGGGAGACCGAATTCCCTAGCCTGGAACCGGTCAAGCGCCGCGGCAACCGGCGCTACTACCAGCGCCACGACGTGCTGATGGTGCGGCAGATCCGCAGCCTACTGTACGAACAGGGCTATACGATCGGCGGCGCGCGCCTGCGCCTGGAAGGCGAGGGCGCCCGCCAGGAGTCGGCGCTGAGTAACCAGATCATCAAGCAGGTGCGGCAGGAACTGGAAGAAGTGCTGCAGTTGCTGCGGCGTTGAGCGCCACTGGCGAAATCGGCTAGGAATGGCAGCGTCGAACCGGCTATACTTGCCAGCCTCGCCACGAGGCGGACGTTTTTACCGGGGTATAGCGCAGCCTGGTAGCGCACTAGTCTGGGGGACTAGTGGTCGTCGGTTCGAATCCGGCTACCCCGACCATCTTCAAGAAGGCCCATGTCAGCGACATGGGCCTTTTCGTTGGTTCATCTCCCAACTGCGTGGAAGGCAGCGCGATCTTGAGGAAGAAGTGGGCGTCATCGCGTTAGCCGTAGGCGATGGGCTTGATGACCTTGATCTTGTTGTGGATGCCTTCGAGCAAGCCGGTGTGCCTCGGCCAGCGTACCCGACGGAGGATGCCGCGCCAGTCGGGCCGCAGGCACCTGGCGAAGTGCATCAGGGCCGGGATCGCACTCTCCCGGGCGTGGCGTCGCCACTGCCTCCAGGCACGGCGCCAGGCCCGGGCCGTACCTGCATTCCACAGCGCCTTGCGTTGTTCCTTCATCGCGTAGACCGTCATCAACGTCTGGTTGGCTTGCAGCACCTCGCTCAGCTGGATCCGTTCGGACTCGGCCAGGTTGGCCCGATTGCGCAACAGGAGCCAGTGCGCACGCTCGACCGCCTTGCGCGCCGGCTTGTCGTGGCGCAGGGGGTTGGCCGCATCCACCCGCCCCCGGCCGATGACCTCGCGGCCGTCTTCGGCGATGACATGGAACAGGTCGTAGACCACGCGCGCGTTTGGGCGGTGCTGGCGCACTTCCAGGTCCTAGGCGGCGTTCATGTCCATCGCCACCGCCTGGATGTCGGCACAGCGCTGGGGGCCGAGCAGTTCGAAGAAGGCTCTGACCTGGACCCGTGGGCGGCCCCGTCCCACCCACAGCACCGGCTTGCGCTCCACGTCCACCACGACGGTGGCGTAGCGATGGCCCTTGTGCACCGCGAACTGGTCCATCGCGATCGCGCGTACCCCGTCCAGCTCCAGCGGCCCCAGCGTGCGCTCCAGGGTCCTGAAAGCGATTGTCTTGGCCGTCTTCCAGTCGATCCCATGCCAACGGGCGGCGTGCAGTACCGAGGTCGCCGCGCATGGCCGCGCCACGCTCTCGGCCAGCCGTCGTGTCGCCCGGCCATGCCGATCCAGCCAGTCCAGCCGCTGCCGCCGGGGGCCGCCCCTCGGACAAGCCAGGCGCAGACACGGCACATGCAACTCCACCGGATCGCCGAATACCGGCAACTCGCCGATGCGCCGCATCGTGCGGCCATCAATCGCTGTCACCGTCTGCCCGCAGCCCATGCAGTGCCGTTGCGCACCCGGCGCCGGCTCCAGGTCGATCACCCCCCAACGCTGCTGCCCACGGGACGCATGCCGCCGCTTGCGGACACCGCACCCCTCCCAGCCGCCCAGCCGGGACATACAATCCTGCTCGGCCGCGGCCGACCTTCAGTGGGTTGCCTGGACAACAGCAAGTCCGACCGGTCGGCCGTGCGCCTCTCCACTCAGTTGGGCGATGAACCTTTTTTTTAGGCTCATCGCGGATTCATAGGGGTGCTTTTGCCGGGTTGAACTTGCCTTGGTCCTTGGAAACAAGCGCTTTTCTGCGCTGTGCCGCAGGGCGGATCCTGCCCTGACTTGCCGACCTGGGTGAACGCATGAAGACCGGCCGCACCCTGCGCGATCTGTTCTGCTTCCCCGGCTTTGTGGCGCTGGCCACGCGGCGAGGTGTGTTCGGCGATCCGAAGGCTCGGATCGTGACCCTGCGGCGCCGTACGACACGGTGTCGATGCGCCGTTTCGCGAAGATCGGCGGCCTGGATGATGTGCCGGACGAGACCACGATCCTCAACTTCCACCGGTTGCTGGAGACGCACGATCTGGCGCGCACGCTGTTCAACCGGATTCATGCGCACCTGTCGCGCAAGGGCCAGAGCTGGCGCGGTGGCACGATCGTGGACGCCACGATCATTGCCGCGCCCCGTTCGACCAAGAACCAGGATGGCGAACGCGATCCGGAGATGCACCAGACCAAGCAGGGCAACCAGTCCTCCTTCGGGATGAAGGCGCACATTGGCGTGGACGAGGAGTCCGGCCTGATACACCACGTGGAATGCACAGCGGCCAATGTGGCTGAATCACCCAGGCGCACAAGCTGCTGCACGGCAAGGAAGACACGGTGTGCGGGGACAGCGGCTACACCGGGCTGGCCAAACGCGAGGAGATGGCCGCCAAGCGCAAGCTGCGCTAGCTGATCGCCGAGAAGCCCTCGAAGCCGAAGCAGATCAGGAACAAACGCCAATTGAAGCGGGCCGAGCGCTGGGAACAGACCAAGGCTCGCCTGAGGGCGAAGGTGGAGCATCCGTTCCGGGTGATCAAGCGCCAGTTCGGCTACGTCAAGGTGCGCTATCGCGGCCTGGCCAAGAACACGGCGCAGGTGCTGACGCTGTTTGCGCTGTCGAACCTGTGGTGGAAGCGAACGCAGTTGCTGCCGGTGGTGGGAGAGTTGCGCCTGTCACCCGGGGAACACCCGGGAATGGGTCGGAAACGGCGCGACATCCGGTGGTCCGAAACCGAATTGTAGGCATGATGCTGCATTCCTCCGCCTCAGGTCCTGTTGTTCAGACCTTCCCTAACCGGGATCGCTGATGAGACAGCGTCACCACTCTCACGCTCACAGGCGGACCAAAGCCCGTGATTGTTTTTTAGGATATCGCGCTCCATCTTGAGCGTGGTGTCTTCTGTCCGCAGCCGGCCAGCTCGCTTTCCATCTTGGCCAGGCCGATCGACTTGGCCAGGGCTACGGTTTGGGCCTTGAAGTCATCGGTATATCGACGACGGGTAACGCGTTGCATGGGAACCTCCAGGTTGCGATGAAAGTATCGCTTCATGGCGTCCATTACTGCGGGGCAGGTTCAACGCGCCGCAAGCCGGCGCGGCTTAGCAAGCGGCACGGCTTGAAGCTGCGACAGTGCGATGAACGCGAAGGGCCGGGAACGCCGGCAGGCGGTGGAACCGGTGATCGGGCACTTGAAGCAGGAGCACAGGCTGGATCGGTGCTGGCTGAAGGGGCCAGGCGGGCGATGCCTGCAACGCGGTGCCCAGCGCAGCCGGCGACAACCTGCGCTGGCTGATGCGCTGTCGCGTTTTCGTGTGCCTGGCTCCAGCTGATCGCGCGGGCGACGCGCCAAGGCGGATCAATCTGCAGGTCGATTGCGACTTGCTGAGAAAGATTTTTCAGGGCCGGCGACGTCGCAGGGCGCAGCATGCGCCGCATCAAGGAGGATCGGAGGTTCGGGTTCGGTATCTGGCGCTTCGTGATTCTGCTGGTCGTGCTGGCGCTGCCGCCCGCGGCATCGGTGGAAGCGCGGCTGCCCGCGCTCGAGGCGTTGCGGGCGCAAGGCCGGATCGACCCGGCGCAACACGAACCCCGGCGCCAGCAGATCCTCGCCGATCTGTGAGCGCGCCGTGGGCGGCGGACGGCCTCAGCTGTCGCCGCCCGCGTCCACCCAGACCCGCATCTCGCCTTCGCCGCGGTTGGCCCAGGCGAAATAGGGCACAAAGGTCAGGGTCTGCGCCTGCCGCGATGCCGGCGGCGCGTCGTAGCGGTACAGCGGCAGGACGTCGGCCTGGGCGGCGTCGTGGCCGTGCAGGCGTTCGCCCTCGGCCTGCAACAGCACCTGTCCGGCCAGCGCGCCGCTGCCGGGTGCGGTGCGGATCGCCGCAGCGGCGGGTAGGCGCAGCTGGTGCAGCTGCGCGCCGTTGTCGGCCTGCTCCAGGCAGTACACCAGCGGCCCGCGTTGCAGCGCGACCTTGCCGGCCAGATGGCGCACGCGCGGATGCCCGCTGACCCGCATCACCGGCATCGGCAACTGCAGGTGCAGGGTGTCGCCGCGCTGCCAGCGTCGGCGCAGCACGCAGTAGCCGTGCTGCAGGTGCTCCTGGATCGCGACCGCGTCGCCGTTGAGCCGCAGTTGCGGCGCGCGGCACCAGTCGGGCAGGCGCAGCGCCAGCGCAGCGTCGATGGGCGCGTCGCAGTCCATGCTCAGTTCCACCTGTTCCTGCCACGGATAGTCGCTGCGCTGGCGCAGCGTCAGCGTGTGCCCGTCCACGTCGAAGGCGGCATCGCTGCCGACGTACAGGTTCACGTACAGCGTGTCGTCGCGGCGGGTATAGATGTAGTGGCCGAGCGAGGTCAGCACGCGTGCGATGTTCGGCGGGCAGCAGGCGCAGCCGAACCAGCGCTGGCGCACCGGCTTGACGTGGTCGAAGCCGTGGTTGCCGTGCACCGTGGGCGGATGCACTTCCAATGGATTGACGTAGAAGAAGTGGCGCCCGTCCAGCGCCATGCCGGCCAGCACCGTGTTGTACAGCGCACGCTCCATCACGTCGGCATAGCGGCTGTGCGGCGCCAGCTGCAGCATGCGGTTGGCGAACATCATCAGCCCGATCGAGGCGCAGCTTTCGTTGTAGGCGGTGTCGTTGGGCAGGTCGTAGTCGACGCTGAAGGCTTCGCCGTGGCTCTGCGCGCCGATCGCGCCGGTGAGGTACAGCTGCCGCTGCGTGGTGTTCTCCCACAGCCGCTCGCAGGTCGCGCGCAGCCCGGCATCGCCACTGTGCCGCGCCAGGTGCGCCACGCCGGCGTACAGGTAGACGAAGCGCACCGCGTGGCCGACCGCGGTGGTCTGCAGCGCCACCGGCACGTGCGCCTGGCTGTAGGCTTTGTCCTGGATCATCCACGCCGGTCCATGGCCGCCCCAGAAGTAGCTGCGCCCGCGCTTTTCGTATTCTTCGTCGTAGTAGTGCGGCGCGGTGCCGCGCTGCTCGACGAAGTAGCGGGCCAGCGCCAGGTAGCGGGGCTCGCCGGTGGCCTCGTACAGGCGTATCAGCGCCAGTTCGATTTCCGGATGCCCGGGATAGCCGTGCAGTTGCTGCGGGCCGGGACCGAAGGTGGCGTCGATGTGGTCGGCGAGCCGGCACACGATGTCCAGCAGCGCGCGCTTGCCGGTGGCCTGGTGGTAGGCGACGCCGGCCTCGATCATGTGCCCGGCGCAGTACAGCTCGTGGCATTCGGCCAGGTTGCTCCAGCGCTGCTCCGGCGCCTTCACCGTGAAATAGGTGTTGAGGTAGCCGTCTGCCTGCTGCGCGGCGCCGATCAGCTCGATGGTGGCGTCGGCATCGCGTTCCAGCGCCGGATCGGGATGCTGCGCGAGCAGGTAGGCCACCGCTTCCAGCCACTTTGCCACGTCGCTGTCCTGGAACACCATGCCGTAGAAGGCGCCGTCGCTGCGCCCGGCGGCGATGCGGAAATTCTCGATCGCGTGGCTGGGCTCGGCATCGGCGACGTTGTCGTTGAGCGCGTCCCATTGGTAGGGCAGCACCACCTCCTGCACCAGGCGCTGGTAGCGCTGCCAGAACGGGTCGGCGATGCGCAGGCGGTCGAGCGGGAGTTCGGGCGGCGGGGCGAGCGAATGCGGCATGAGCGTGGCGATCCTGGGGAGGGAGAGAGGGGAGGGCATCAGTGCACCGGGCGTGCGGCCAGGTCGGCGGCGACCTCGGCCAGCAGCGGCCGGCGCAGGCGGCAGCGGTAGATCACCACCGCCAGCAGCAGGTGGATGGCCGCGGGGATCAGCGTTTCCAGCAGGGTCATCGCCTGCAGCGAGGCGGTGGTCTGGTGCTCGGCGCCGGCGCGGTAGCCCACGCGCACGAACAGGTAGCTGATCACCACCGCGCTCGAGGCCCAGGCCAGCTTGATGCAGAACAGGTTGAAGGCGAAGTTGATGCCGGAGGAACGGATCCGGTTCTTCCATGCGCTGTAGTCGTCGGCGAAGGCCATGATCGAGAAGTGCAGCGGCAGCGCGAAGCCGAGCACCAGGCCGTTGACGAAGATCAGGCCCAGCCACAGCGTCTGCTGCGCTGGGCCGGTGGGCATGTACCACTGCAGCACGCCCAGCGCGGCCAGCGCCAGGTTGGTGTGCAGGTACAGCACCAGCGGATCGAAGCGGCGGCACAGCGCGTTGACCACGATCGCGCCCAGCACCGTGGCCAGCGCCACCATCGCGAAGAACAGCGAGGTGTAGCCGGCGCCGCCGCCGAGCACGTAGGTGATGAAGTACAGGTAGCCGCCGCCGCGGATGTTGAACACGTTGATCAGCAGGAACGACATCAGCAGCACCAGCCGCATCTGGTCGTTGCGCAGCAGCCCGCGCAGGTGCTGGCCGACGCCGGCCTCGCCCATCAGGCTAACCGGCACGCGCTCGCGCACGGTGAAGAAGCAGCACAGGAACATCGCCACCGCCAGCACGCTGAGCAGGCCCACGCCGAGCTGGTAGCCGCGCGCGACATCGCCGTCGCCGAGCATCCGCACCAGCCACGGCAGCCCGACCGAGACCAGGAAGCCGGCGATGCCGCACAGCACGAAGCGCCATGACTGCGCCGACACCACGTCGCGGTGGTCGCCGGTCATGCTGTTGATCAGCGCGCAGTACGGCACGTTGATCGCGGTGTAGCACAGCGACAGCAGGAAGTAGCTGGCGAAGGCGTAGGCGACCTTGGCCGCGTAGCTCAGCTGCGGCGTGCTGAAGGTCAGCACGCAGGCGATGCCGATCGGCAGCGCGATCCACAGCTGCCAGCCGCGGAAGCGGCCCCAGCGGCTGCGGGTGCGGTCGGCGAGCAGGCCCATCAACGGATCGGACAGCGCGTCGGCGATGCGCAGCACGGTGAACAGGGTGCCGACCAGCGCCGGGGTCAGCCCGAACACGTCGGTGTAGAAGAAGGTCAGGAAGTTGGCGATCAGGCAGGTGACGATGGTGCCGCCGGCATCGCCCAGGCCATAGCCGAACTTCTCCAGGCGCGAGAGCTTGTGCGTGGCGGCCTGTTCGGCGCTCGCGGCGACGGAGACAACGGCGGTCGCGTTCAACGGTACGGTTCCTTGCGGGACGCGGGGTTGGCGGCACGCCAACCTCGCATGCCGCCGGCCACGGGACAAGAGCCGGCGCGGTATAAAAACGGTACGATTCCGACTTGCGTGGCGGCGGCCGGGCGCATGGCCTTGCGGCGCATTGTTTGCTGCAATGCAGCGTGGCCTTCGCGGCGGGGAGACGTTTCCGACATGCTCGAACTCGCAGTCGCCTATCCGATCCGGGTCCAGAACGGCGGCCTGTTCATTTCCCGCGGGGTCGGCGCGCATCCGGCGCGGGTGATCCAGTCCTACGAGCTGATCTTCGTCGAGCGCGGCGCCTTGTCGATCCGCGAGCAAGACATCGACTTCCACATCGACCCCGGCGAGACCCTGATCCTGTGGCCGGGACGCGAGCACGCCGGGCTAGGCCGCTTCCCCGACGATCTGCGCTTCTATTGGGTGCACTTCGAGCTGGAGCCGGCCGCCGCCGCGGGCGCCGCGACGCTCCTGTCGATGCCGCAACGCACCGCGATCCACGATCCGGAGCGCTTCGTCGGCCTGTTCCGCTGGTTCCTGAGCGAGCAGGAGGAGCGGCGCACGCTGCCGATGCTGGAGCCGATCGTGCTGTCGATGCTGCAATGCGTGGCCGGCGCCTGGCCCGACCCGCACGATTCCGACCGTGCCGGGGTGGCGCTGGCGTACCGCGCCAAGCAACTGATCGGCACCCGGTTCCACACCGCGCTCAACACCTCCATGCTGGCCGCGCAACTGCACTGCAACGCGGATTACCTGGGGCGCATCTACCGCCGCGCGTTCGGCACCACGCTGACCGAGGCGGTCCACCGCCAACGCATCGCCTTCGCCGAGAAGCTGCTGCTGGTGAACGCCTGCAGCGTCGACGAGATCGCGCAGCGCGCCGGCTTCAGCGACGGCGGCTACTTCCGCCGCATCTTCCGCCAGCGCCTGGGCATGACCCCGACCGCCTACCGTCGGCTGTACTGCAAGGAGCACATCAACTCCGGGTGAATGCGCGACCGCCGGGGCGCTGCGGCGCGGCCGCGGTCGCCTGCGCATGGCATTGCCACGCGGCGTCGATGTCCGGGGACGCCTGCGAAGGAAGAACGCGCTGACATGGAGCGGCAACGCCTGACGACCGGGCCGCTGCTGGCCGCGCTGGCGGCGCTGGACGGCTAGCGCATTTCGACTGTGGTATTTGCAGCCAGCGGAGTCGCTCCCACAAGTGGCGTCACTTGGATCGAAAGTGTTCTAGGGCCGCTTCGCCGACCGCGCGCGCGGCCCGGCCGTCAGGCGTTGCCTGCGACCGCGCTGCTGCGCGGTGTGGAACTGCTGCCGCGCTTCTTCAGCGTCAACCGGCGCATGCACGACAGGGCCTGGATCGCCGACGGGCGCATGGCCGCGGTCGGCGGACGCAACGTCGGCGCATGCTTCGATGCGTCCGGCGACACCAACGACACCGATACCCACACCGGCCTGCGGGCCAAGCGGGTGCTAGCCGAGCTGCTGCACGATCTCGCGCGCCATCGCGCCCAGCGGCAGGATCTTTTCCGCGCCGCCGCGCTTGATCGCTTCCTTGGGCATGCCGAACACGACGCTGCTCTGCTCGTCCTGGGCCACGGTGCGGGCGCCGGCCTGACGCATCTCCAGCAGGCCGACCGCGCCGTCGTCGCCCATGCCGGTCATGATGATGCCCAGCGCATTGCCGCCAGCGGCGCGCGCGGCGGAACGGAACAGCACGTCCACCGACGGCCGGTGCCGGTTCACCGGCGGCCCGTCCATCACTTCCACGAAATACTGCGCGCCGCTGCGGCGCAGCAGCATGTGCTTGCCGCCGGGCGCGATCAGCGCGCGGCCCGGCACGACGCGGTCGTTGTTGGCCGCTTCCTTCACCGAGATCTGGCACAGCGTGTCCAGGCGCGCGGCGAACGCGGCGGTGAACTTCTCCGGCATGTGCTGGACGATGACGATGCCCGGGCTGACCCGCGGCAGCGCGGTGAGTACTTCCTCCAGCGCCTGGGTGCCGCCGGTGGAGGTGCCGATCGCGATCACCCGTTCGGTGGTCTGCGCCAGCGGCCGGCCGCCCTGCGCCGGCAAGATCACATCGGCGTTGTGCTTGACCTCCGCTTCCACCGCCGCCGCCGCGCTGCGCGCGGCCAGGCGCTTGACGTTGGCGCGCGCGGCGGTCCGCACCGTGGCCACCAATTCTTCGGCCGAGTCGGTGAGGAACTGCTTCAGGCCAAGCTTGGGCTTGGTTACTACCGCCACCGCGCCGGCGGCCAGCGCGTCCATGGTCACCCGCGCGCCTTTCTCGGTGAGCGTGGAGCAGATCACCACCGGGGTGGGGCGCTCGCCCATGATCTTGCGCAGGAAGGTGATGCCGTCCATCTTCGGCATTTCCACGTCCAGCACGATCACGTCCGGCCATTGCTGGCGCATCTTGTCCATGGCCAGCAGCGGATCGGCGGCGGCGGCGATCACCTCGATGCCGGGCGCCTCGTTGAGCACCGCCACCAGCACCTGGCGCACCACCGCCGAGTCGTCGACCACCATGGCCTTGATCGTCGTCATCACGCGTTCCTTTGAAGGGCGGCCACGGCGCTCATGGCTTGCGGAATACCGACGGCGCCAGCTGCACCACGTCGTTGTTGATGTCGTTCAGGCTTTCCGAATGGCCGATGCAGAAAATGCCGCCGCGCTTGAGCGTGGACAGTACCCGCGCGACCACTTCGCGCTTGGTCTGGCCGTTGAAGTAGATCATCACGTTGCGCAGGAAGATCACGTCGAACTGGCCCAGGTTGGGCAGCGGGGCATTGAGGTTGGCGTGCAGGAAACGCACGTTGTCGCGGATCCTGCGGTCGATCAGCAGGCTGCCTTCGTACTCGCCGTGGCCCTTCAGGCAGTAGCGCTTGAGCAGCGTCGGCGGCATGTGCTCGATGCGCTGCAGCGGATAGTGGCCGGTGCGCGCCTTGGCCAGCACCCGGGTGCTGATGTCGGTGCCGACCACTTCATAGGCCCGCCCCTGCATGGCGTCGTCCAGCACCATCGCCATGCTGTAGGCCTCCTCGCCGCTGGAACTGGCCGCGCTCCAACTGCGGAACGGCGCGCCGCCCTTGTGCGCGTTCGCCAGCTTGCGCAGCAGATCGAAATGCCTGGGCTCGCGGAAGAAATAGGTCTCGTTGGTGGTCAGCAGGTCGATCGCGGTCTGCACCTCGCCGCTGCCTTCGCGGCTTTCCAGCAGCTTCAGGTACTGGGTATAGGTCTGCAGCGAATGCACCTTCAGCCGCTTGCCCAGGCGTCCGCACAGCATCGCCT
This sequence comes from Xanthomonas theicola, assembly GCF_014236795.1. Taxonomy (NCBI): domain Bacteria; kingdom Pseudomonadati; phylum Pseudomonadota; class Gammaproteobacteria; order Lysobacterales; family Lysobacteraceae; genus Xanthomonas; species Xanthomonas theicola. The sequence continues at coordinate 1,587,233 of NZ_CP049017.1, forward strand.
TCTTGGCCGGAGAAATGGTGATGCCGGCGGCGTCGAAGATGAAGCGCTGGAACTTGCCGAATTCCTGCTCGGTGATGGTCTCGGTGCTGGTCATGAGGGTCCGCGTGTCAGTGGGGCGGCGCTTGCCGCGTTGGGGCCGTGTTCCTGCAGCCGGGCCTGGTGCTCGAGCAGCCAGGCATGCAATGCGCCGCCGCCCATCGGCCGCGCCAGCAGGTAGCCCTGGCCGAGATCGCAGCCCAGTTGTTGCAGCAGTCGCCAGTCTTCCACCGTCTCGATGCCTTCGGCGACGGTGCTCAGGCCCAGCCGCTGGGCCATGCCCAGGGCCGATTCCAGCACGGTGCGCAGATTGCGGCTGAGGTGCGCGTCGTGCACGAAGATGCGGTCGATCTTCAGTTCGGTGAAGGGGATGCGGGTCAGTTGCTGCAGCGAGGAGAAGCCGGTGCCGTAGTCGTCCAGCGACAGGCCGAAGCCCTGCAGCCGCAGCCGCGCCAGCATGCCCAGCGCGCTGGCCTCGACCAGCGAGCTTTCGGTGATTTCCAGGACCACGTCGGCCGGCGCCAGTCCGTGGCGCTGCAACTGGCTGTGCAGTTCGTCGAGCAGTCCCGGGTCCTGCAACAGCAGCGGCGACAGGTTGATCGCCAGGGTCAGGCGCAAGCCGGACTGCTTCCATGCCGCCAGCCGCGCCATCGCCTGGTCGGCGACGCTGGCGGTCAGCGCGTGGATCAGGCCCTCACGCTCGGCCAGGGCGATGAAGCGGTCCGGCGCGATCTGGCCGTTGCGCGGATGGCGCCAGCGCGCCAGCGCTTCCACGCCGTGGACCTGGCCACTGCGCATGTCCACCTTCGGCTGGTACGCCACCTCGATGTCGCCGCGGCGCAGCGCCTCGTGCAGCGTCGCCGCGTCGGTCGCGCCGTCCAGCGCGGCGTCGGTCCGCGCCGCCGGCGTGGCCGGCGCGGGGTGCGCCTGCAGCGCCGCACCGAGCTCGGCCGCGCGCAGCGGCTTTTCCAGGCCGGCCAGTACCTGCAGGCCGCTGGCGCGGCCGACCTGCAGCACCGATTCGATCAGCGCCGCACCGCGTTGCGAGACGACCACGATCGGCACGCGCACGCCGCAGCGGGCCAGTGCGTCGAGCAGTTGCACCCCGTCCATGCCGGGCATCTCCAGGTCCACGATCAGCAGTCCTGGCGCCGGCCCCTGGGTCACCCGCGCCAGCGCCGCATGGCCGTCGTGCAGGCCTTCCACCGCCACCGCGCCCAGCCGCAGGCACAGCGCCAGCACGTGCTCGCGCTGGACCTGGCTGTCGTCGACCACCAGGATCGTGCCGAGGTGGCTGAGCGAGGCGATTTCATGAACGAGCGGCATGAGGATTCCGGTGGGAAGGGGCGGACGCGGGCGCCACGCGCGCCGTGCCGCGCGGGGAATTCAGGCGGCCATGCCTTCCTCGACATCCGACGCGATGCCGGCCATGGCGACGAACTCCTGGGTGGACAGCGCCGCATCGGCATCGAGCAGGATCACGAAGCGCTCGCCGACCTTGCCCATGCCGTGGATGAAGTCGCGGCGGATGCCGGCGCCGAAGGCCGGGGCTGGGGCGATATCGGCGATCTCCAGCACTTCGCTGACCGCGTCGACCAGCAGCCCCAGCACCTGACGCTCGTTGCCGTTGGCCACCTCGACGATGACGATGCAGGTGCGCTTGGTGACGTCGCTGGCGGCGCGGCCGAAGCGTTGCTGCAGGTCCACCACCGGCACCACCGCGCCGCGCAGGTTGATGACCCCGCGCAGCGCCGGCGGCATCATCGGCACATCGGTCGGCGTGCGGTACTCGATGATTTCCTTGATGCCGAGGATGCCGACGCCGAACATTTCCTTGCCGAGCAGGAAGGTCAGGAACTGGTCGGGAGCCAGATCGGGGGCGCCGGACGGCGCGGACGGTTCGTGGGCGGTCATGGCCTGTCCTCAGAAGCTGTCGAAGTGGACTTCGTCCGGCGCATCGCCGGCCAACGCGAGCTGGTCCCCGGCGAAACGCACCAACGGTTTGCGGGTCGCGGCATGCGTGGGCGGCGCCGGCTTGCGCGCTGCCGCGGGCGCGGCGCGGCGCCGCGGCGCCTGCGCCGTGGCGCCGAGCTTGAAGAAGCGCATCAGTTGCTGCAATTGCTCGGCCTGGCCGCTCATTTCCTCGGCGATGGCGGCCAGTTTCTCGGAATTGGACGCGGCGTGCTGGGTGGTCTGGTTGAGCTGGCCGACCGCGGCGTTGATCTGGCCGACGCCGGAGGTCTGTTCCTCGGAGGCGGCGGTGATCTCCTGCACCAGATCCGAGGTGCGCTTGATCGACGGCACCATCTGCTCGAGCAGCTTGCCGGCGTTTTCGGCCAGCTCGACGCTGGAACTTGCCACATCGCCGATCTCCTGCGCGGCGACCTGGCTGCGCTCGGCCAGCTTGCGCACCTCGGCGGCGACCACGGCGAAGCCCTTGCCGTGCTCGCCGGCGCGCGCGGCCTCGATCGCCGCGTTCAAGGCCAGCAGATTGGTCTGGTAGGCGATGTCGTCGATGATGCCGATCTTCTGCGCGATCTGCTTCATCGCCGCCACCGTCGAGCGCACCGCTTCGCCGCCTTCGGCGGCTTCGCTGGCGGCCTTGCCGGCCATGCCGTCGGTGACCTTGGCGTTCTCGGTGTTCTGCGCGATCGAGGCGGTCATCTGCTCCAGCGAGGCGCTGGTCTCCTCCACGCCCGCCGCCTGCTCGCTGGCCGCCTGGCTCAGCGATTGCGCGGTGGTGCTGACCTGGTCGGAGGCGCTGGCCAGGGCCTCGGCGTTGCCGTTGACCTCGCCGACCACCTGCGACAGCCGCGTGATGGTGTTGTTGACGTAGCTCTTCATCTCGGCGTACGCGCCGTCGTAGTGCTGGTCGATGCTCTGGGTCAGGTCGCCGTCGGACATCGCGCTCATCACCCGCACCACGTCCTGGATGCTGTTGCCGGTGGTGCCCACCAGATCGTTCAGGCGCTGGCCCATCTCGCGCTGGAAGCCGGCCAGGCCGTCCAGGGCGACCTGTTCGGAGAAGTCGCCGCGGTTGGCGGCCTGGACCACGCGGCGCTGGCCGTCGATGACCAGCTTCAATCGCTCGACCATGCTGTGCATCGCGTACAGCGCGCTGCCCCTGTCGTTGGCGCCGATCCTGACGTCCAGCGTCAGGTTGCCTTGCGCCACCTGGTTGGCGATCTCGGCCACGTAGGCCGGTTCGCCGCCGAGCACGCGCATCAGCCCGCGCACGATGAATACCGAGACCGCGATCCCCAGCAGCACCGAGACCGCGATGGTGGCGAGGATCAGCGTGTGCGAGGACGCGTAGGTGGCGCTCGCCGCGGCGCTGGCCTGTTCGCCGCTGCCGGTGTTCAGTTCGATCAGTTTCGCCAGCGCGGCAGCGGAGGCATAGTAGAGTTCGCGCTGCTCGCCGTTGAGCAGCGCGATCGCGTCCTGCGTCTTGTTCTGCGAGGACAGTTGCAGCATGGTTCGGTTCAGCGCCAGGTATTTGTCGAATTCCGCGCTGAACCTGCCATACAGCGCTTTTTCCTCGGGCGAGGAATCGAGCCTGAGGTAGGCGTCGCGGTCCTTGTTGAACTGGCCGAGGAACTCCTCCATCCGCTGCTCGTAATTCTGCTTGTCCTGCGGCGTGGTGCTGATCACATGCTGCAATTCCTGAATCCGATAGTTCGACATATCGGTGTTCATCGCCTGGGCATAGCGGATGCCCGGCATCCTGATGCCGCTGATCTCCACCGAGGCAGCGTTGATCTTCGCCATGGCGTAGGTGGCGAAGGCGCCCATGCCGAGCAGCAACAGCAGCACCACGGCGAAGCCGAGGCCGATTCTCATGCCGATTTTCATATTGGCGAACATCTTGGGCTCCCTGTGTCGAAGGTGAAATGCCGGCCGGTCTGGGGCTGCGCGGAACGCATGTGTTTGCAGCGAAAGGCCAGGAAAAGGGGGGGCGGTCAGAAGCTGTCGAAGTGGATTTCGTCCGGCGCCGCCAGCAGCGCCAGGCCGCTTTCGGCGTGGGCGAACGCGCGCGCGCGCGCGCCGGCCGACGGCTTCTTCGTCGCGCGCGGCGCACCGACCGACCGGCGCGGCGACGTCGCCTGGTTGGTGCGGAAGAAGCCCATCAGCTGCTGCAACTGCTCGGCCTGGCCGCTCATTTCCTCGGCGGTGGCGGCCAGTTCCTCGGAGTTGGCCGCGGCCTGCTGGGTGGTCTGGTTGAGCTGGCCGACCGCGGCGTTGATCTGGCCGACGCCGGAGGTCTGCTCCTCGGAGGCGGCGGTGATCTCCTGCACCAGGTCCGAGGTGCGCTTGATCGACGGCACCATCTGCTCGAGCAGCTTGCCGGCGTTTTCGGCCAGCTCGACGCTGGAACTTGCCACATCGCCGATCTCCTGCGCGGCGACCTGGCTGCGCTCGGCCAGCTTGCGCACCTCGGCGGCGACCACGGCGAAGCCCTTGCCGTGCTCGCCGGCGCGCGCGGCCTCGATCGCCGCGTTCAAGGCCAGCAGATTGGTCTGGTAGGCGATGTCGTCGATGATGCCGATCTTCTGCGCGATCTGCTTCATCGCCGCCACCGTCGAGCGCACCGCCTCGCCGCCCTCGGTGGCCTCGTTGGCGGCCTTGCCGGCCATGCCGTCGGTGACCTTGGCGTTCTCGGTGTTCTGTGCGATCGAGGCGGTCATCTGCTCCAGCGAGGCGCTGGTCTCCTCCACGCCCGCCGCCTGCTCGCTGGCCGCCTGGCTCAGCGATTGCGCGGTGGCGCTGACCTGCTCGGAGGCGCTGGCCAGGGCCTCGGCACTGATGTTGACGTCGCCGACCACCTGCGACAGCCGCGCCACGGTGGCGTTGACGCTGTCGCGCAGCTCCTTCAGCTGGCCCTGGCACTGGACGCTGGCGGTGCGGGTCAGGTCGCCTTCCTCGATCGCCTTGAGCACCTGGCGCGCCTCGTTCAGCGGGCCGATCACCGCATCCAGGGTCTGGTTGATGCCGTCGACGATGCGGCGGAAATCGCCGTTGTGCAGGCTGGCGTCGGCACGCACCTCGAGGCGCCCGGCGCCGGCGGCCTCGGCCAGCAGGTTGGTGTCGCGGATCAGCGCGCGTAGGTTGGCGCGCACCTGTTCGATGGTGTCGTTGATGAACGCCTTCTTGCCCGGGAGGGTCTCCAGCGGCGCATCGAAGTTGCCGCGGCCGAATTCGGCGATGCAGGCCATGGCCTTCTTCTTGACCGCGATGTGGCCGGCGACCATGCGGTTGATGCCCTCGGCCATGGTGCGGTAATCGCCCTCGAAGCGCTGGCTGTCGATGCTCACGTCGATGTCGCCGGCATCGTGCTCGGCGGACATGTGGTTCATCTGCGCGATCAGCCCCAGCAGGTTGCGGCGCACCTGCTCGACGGTGTCGTTGATGAACGCCTTCTTGCCGGGGAAGCTTTCCAGCGGCGCCTGGAAGTTGCCGCGGCCGAACTCGGCGATGCAGGCCATGGCCTTCTTCTTGGTCGCGATATGGTCGGCGACCATGCGGTTGACGCCCTCGGCCACACTGCGGAAGTCCGCCTCGAAGCGCTGGCTGTCGATGACGGCGTCGATTGCGCCCGCGTCGTGCTCGCGCGACATGGTCCCGATATCCTCGCTGAGCCGACGCACGCACGACTGCACCTGGCGCAGCGCCAGCAGGATCTCGCAGGCCTGGTCGTTGCGCACCGTCGGCATCACCACGTCGAAATCGCCGCGGGCGAAGCGTGCCAGGGTGTCGGTGCAGATCCGCAGCGAGCGGCAGCTCACGTAGACCGCGCGGGCGAGCACCGCACCGCCGGCGACGGCGGCCGCCACGCCCAGCGCCAGCGTCTGGCTCGCGGGCAAGGCCAGCGCGAAACCGGCCGCGCTCGCCGCCAGCGGCAGCGACACGGCGATGGCGGAGCTGGTCCAGAGCTTGGTGGAGAGTGCGATATGGGACATTGCGGTGTACCTATGGAGGGTGGGCGGCATGGCGCCGGGTGGGGGTGTGGCGGCATTCAGAACGTTCCGAACGCGGCTTCATCGATCCGCGCCGCCGGCGCCGAGGCGATGCCGACGAGGGAGTGCGGTCGCGGCGCCGGTCCTGAAGAAACGCATGAGTACCTGCAAGTGTTCAGCCTGGCTGCTTACGTCTTCGGCCGTGGCGGCGAATTCTTCAGTGTTGGCTGCCGATTGCTGCGTGGATCGGAGGCAATGATGGTCTGCATGCGGCCTGGCGCAGGACTAGGCGGCCAGCGAATCGGCAGCGGGTTCCACCTGCGACAGCAGCGAAGGCACATCCAGGATCAGGGCCACGCCGCCGCTGCCGAGGATGCTCGAGCCGCTGATGCCCTTGACCCCGGCGAACACCTTGGCCAGCGGCTTGATCACGGTCTGCCATTCGCCCAGCAGGCTGTCCACCACCAGGCCGAAACGCTGTGCACCCTGGCGGATCACCACGATGCTCTCGCGCGCCGGCGGCGCGCCGGCGATGCCGAACAGCGAGCGCAGGCGCACGTACGGCAACACCCCGCCGCGCAGGTCGATGTAGTCGCTCTGGTAGTTCGGCGCGAACTCCACGCACTCCTCGACCACGTCCAGCGGCACCACGAACACCGACCTGCCGACGCCGACCTGGAAGCCGTTGATGATCGCCAGGGTCAGCGGCAGCCGCACCGAGATGGTGGTGCCGACGTCCTGCTGGCTGCTGATGTCCACGCTGCCGCGCAGCGCGGCGATGTTGCGCTTGACCACGTCCATGCCGACGCCGCGCCCGGACAGGTTGGTGACCTTTTCGGCGGTGGAGAAGCCCGGTTCGAAGATCAGCGCGAACACCTCGCGGTCGGACAGGCTGCGGCCCGGCTCGACCAGCCCGCGCTCCAGCGCCTTGGCCAGGATGCGCTCGCGGTTCAGGCCGCCGCCGTCGTCGCTGATCTGGATGACGATGCTGCCCGAGTCGTGGAACGCGTTCAGCCGCACCGTGCCGCGCACCGGCTTGCCGCGCGCCTGGCGCAGTTCGGCCGGTTCGATGCCGTGGTCCATGGCGTTGCGCACCAGGTGGGTCAACGGATCGGCGATCTTCTCCACCACCGACTTGTCCAGCTCGGTGTCCTCGCCGTTGACCGCCAGGACGATGTCCTTGCCCAGTTCGCGCGCCACGTCGTGGACCACGCGGTGGAAGCGGCTGAAGGTGCCGCCGATCTTGACCATGCGCAGCTGCAGCGCGCTTTCGCGCACGTCCTCGACCAACCCGGCCAGGATCGAGGTGGATTCCAGCAGTTGCGCGTCGCCGGTGCGCTGCGCATTGGCGCCGGTGCTGGCGACGGCGATGATCAGCTCGCCCACCAGGTCGATCATGCGGTCAAGCTTGTCGGCATCGACGCGGATGGAGCCGCCTTCCTGCGCGCGCGCGGCGTTGCCGCCTTCGCCGCGCACGGTGGTGGGCGCGGCAGCCGCAGCCGGTGCCGGCGTGGCGGGCGCGAGCGGGGCGACCGCCGCGGGCGTGTCGAAACCGGCGAAATCGTCGGCGTGGGCGCTGCTGCCCGCCTCGGCGACCAGCAGCGGCAGTTCCAGGTTGGCGGCGTCGCCGTGCGGATCCACCGCGATCACCTGCAGTTCGCAGTCGTCGCGGACGAACTCGAAGATGTCCTCGATCGCGGCCTGTTGCACGTGCGCGCGCAACAGGATGTCGAAGCCCAGATAGCAGGCTTCCGGGTCCAGTTCCGGCAGCGCCGGCACGCGCGTGTGGCGGGTGCGCACCGCCAGCAGCGTGCCGAGGCTGCGCAGGCAGCGGATCAGGTGCAGCGGCGAGTTGCCGAAGCGCAGCGCGTCGCTGAACAACTGCAGCGAGATCCGCCAATAGCCGGTCTGCGCCGGTGCGGCGGCGGCGACCGCTGCCGGTGCGGCGGCCGGTTGCAGGTAGGTCTGCAGGCGTGCCAGCAGCGGCTCGCCGGCGGCGGCGATGGCGGCTTCGTCGGCCTCGGCGCCGGCCGCCGCTTCCACCAGCGTGCGGAGATGGTCGCAGCAGGCCAGCATCAGCTGGATCAGTTCCGAATCCAGCGCCACCGCGTTCTCGCGGACCAGATCGAGCACGCTCTCGACGAGGTGGGTGAAGCCCACCAGTTGCGCCAGGTCGAACAGCCCGCCGGAGCCCTTGATCGTGTGTGCGGCGCGGAAGATGGCGTTGACCGCGTCCGGACCTGCTTCGCCGCGTTCGGCTTCCAGCAGGTTGCGTTCCATGTCCTCGAGCAGGTCGCGGCTCTCGGCGATGAAAGTCTGCAGCAGTTGAGCGAGATTCATAGCGTGGCGCCGATCAGTGGAGGGGGTCGCCGGCAGGCGCGAGCGTGTCGCGCAGGCCGAGCAGGTCGAGCGCCTCGTCGACCGGCGCGCTGCAGCCATCGAGCTGGAACGGCCTGCCCAGCGCGCGCAACGCGGCCTGGGTGGCGAGCAACAGCTGGATGCCGGTGGCGTCGATTTCGGTGACCGCCTGCAACTGCAGCTGCAGGCCGCCGGGGTGCTCCAGCGCCGGCAGCAGCAACGGTTTCAGTTCGCCGGCGCGGCGGATGGTCATGTCGCCTTCCACGCTCAGTTGCAGCGGCAGGCGCGGGGAGTCCGGGGATGGTGAGCGCATGGCGTGTCTCCGATACGGGCAGTGAAACGGCGCACCCGGCCGTGGCACGGGTGCGAACAAGCCGTTCCCGGCTTGCTACCAGCAGATATCGGCCTCTTCTGGGAATATTTAGCCCTGGCGACACATTTTGTCTTGCAAAACTTCTTGACAAGGATGATTTGTTCAGCATGAGAGTTGGCCTCCATTCCAGGTGTGCGTGGCGATGCCTGGCACCGGATCCGATGCATCCGCCGTGCCAGCGCCGTGGCGGGCGCCGCCCAAACCAAAACGGTGGGTGCGACCGGTCGTCGTTGGCGACGCGCGGACCTGTGCGCTGCGTGCTCGAGCAAGCGGATGGCGTGCCGCTTCACCACGCAGCCGTGCTGGGCGTCGTTCAGCGCCTTGGTGCGTTCGTCCAGAGCGTTCGTCGGCTGCTGCAGCTTCCCGCCCAGCGGCGCGAAGTGGGCAGTCTGGAAATCGTCCGGCAGTGCCGCGATTTGCTCGAGCGTGGCGAACACGGCGTCGACGTTGGCGACATGGCCGGTCGTCGGCGCCTGTTGCAGCTGGCCGGCATCGTCCGGCGCCGAATCCCGGCCCGGGTCCGGCGCATGGCGGGCGGGCAGGGAAGCGCCGGCAAAACGTGTCAGGCGGGCGCCTCGTGAAGGCGGCGGCGGCAACCCCGGATCATCGCGGCGACAGCGCCGCCAGCAGGCCGCGGGCGGCGTTGAAGCGATCCGCGGCGTCGGGCAGCGGCAGTTTCAGTTTCAGTTTGTCCGGACCATCCATCGCGTACAGCCTGGGCTGCTTCTGGATCATCTGGATGACGGTCATCGGATCGACGCTGGGCTTGGCCTCGAACACGATGCGCCCGCCGTTCTCGCCCAGTTCCAGCTTGCGGATGCCCAGGTCGCCGGCGCCGCGCTTGAGTTCGGCGAGCGCGAACAAGTGCTTGACCGGGTCCGGCAGCAGGCCGAAGCGGTCGATCATCTCCACCTGCAGCTCGCGCAGGGTCTCGGCGTCGCGCGCGCTGGAGATGCGCTTGTAAAGGGTCAGGCGGGTGTGCACGTCGGGCAGGTAGTCGTTCGGGATCAGCGCCGGCACGTGCAGCTCCACCTCGGCGCCGCGCGCTTCCTCACCGGCGTCCAGGTCCGGCAGCCTGCCCTGGCGGATGCTGCGCACCGCGCGTTCCAGCAACTCGGTGTACAGGCTGAAGCCGACCTCGGCCATCTGCCCGCTCTGGTCCTCGCCGAGCAATTCGCCGGCGCCGCGGATCTCCAGGTCGTGCGTGGCCAGGGTGAAGCCGGCGCCGAGTTCGTCCATCGAGGCGATCGCCTCCAGCCGCTTCTGCGCGTCGCCGGTGATGCTGCGCCGGTCCGGCACCAGCAGGTAGGCGTAGGCGCGGTGGTGCGAGCGGCCGACGCGGCCGCGCAGCTGGTGCAGCTGGGCCAGGCCGAAGCGGTCGGCGCGGTTGATGACGATGGTGTTGGCGTTGGGGATGTCGATGCCCGATTCGATGATCGTGGTCGACAGCAGCACGTTGAAGCGCTGCTTCTGGAAATCCAGCATCACCCGTTCCAGTTCGCGCTCGGGCATCTGCCCGTGGGCGATGCCGATGCGCGCCTCAGGCGCCAGCTCGCTCAGTTCGCGTTGCATGCGGCCGATGCTTTCCACGTCGTTGTGCAGGAAGTACAGCTGCCCGCCGCGCGCCAGTTCGCGCTGGAACGCCTCGCGCAGCAGCGCGTTGTCCCAGGCGGTGACGAAGGTCTGCACCGCCAGCCGGTTCGGCGGCGGGGTGGCGATGATCGACAGGTCGCGCAGCCCGGCCATGGCCATGTTGAGCGTGCGCGGGATCGGCGTGGCGGTCAGGGTCAGCAGGTGCACGTTGGCGCGCAGCGCCTTCAACGCCTCCTTCTGGCGCACGCCGAAGCGCTGTTCCTCGTCGACCACGACCAGGCCCAGGTCCTTGAACTTCACGTCCGGCTGCAGCAGGCGGTGGGTGCCGATGATCACGTCGATGCCGCCGTCGGCGACCTTCTCCAGCTCGGCCTTGATCTCCTTGGCGCTCTTGAAGCGCGACAGCACCTCCACCCGCAGCGGCCAGTCGGCGAAGCGGTCGCGGAAGTTGCGGTAGTGCTGCTCGGCCAGCAGCGTGGTCGGCACCAGCACCGCCACCTGCTTGCCGGCGCTGGCCGCGGCGAACGCGGCGCGCACCGCGACCTCGGTCTTGCCGAAGCCCACATCGCCGCAGACCACGCGGTCCATCGGCTGGCTGCTGGCCAGGTCGCGCAGCGTCGCCTCGATCGCCGCGAGCTGGTCGGCGGTCTCCTCGAACGGGAAGCCGGCGGCGAACGGCTCGTACATGGCCCGGTCCACCTGCAGCGCCAGGCCGGCGCGGGCGCGGCGGCGGGCCTGGATCTCCAGCAGTTCGGCGGCCACGTCGCGCACCTTCTCGGCGGCGCGGCGCTTGGCCTTGCTCCACTGCTCGCCGCCCAGCGAATGCAGCGGCGCGGTCTCGGCCGAGGCGCCGGAGTAGCGGCTGATGAGGTGCAACTGCGCGACCGGTACGTACAGGCGGTCGCCCTTGGCGTATTCGATCTCCAGGAATTCGCCGGGCATGCCGCCGGCGTCGAGCACGATCAGCCCGCGGTAGCGGCCCACGCCATGGTCCTCGTGCACGATCGGCGCGCCCTCGGACAGCTCGCCGAGGTCGCGGATGATCGCTTCCGGCTCGCGCCCGGCGCGGCGCGTGCGCCGCGGCTGGCTGGCACGCTCGGGGAACAGCTGGCGCTCGGTCAACACCGCCACCTGCGGCTCGTCCAGCGCGAAGCCGTCCTCCAGCGGCGCCACCGCGATCGCGAACGCGACCGCCGCGGGCGCCGGCCCGCGGCCAGGCGCCTCGCGCCGGCCGTTGCCGGCGGCAGAGGGCAGGAATGCCGCGAAGTCGGGGAGCACTTCGGGCCGCAGTTGCGCCGCGGCCAGCACTTCCAGCAGCGCCTCGCGCCGGCCCGGCGAGTCGGCGGCGATCAACACCCGGCCGGGATAGCGACCGAGGAAGCGCTTCAGCGCTTCGGCCGGGGCGGCGTCCCTGGCCGCCACCGGCAGCGGCGGCAACGGCTGGTCGCCCAGCGCCTGCGCCGCGCCGCTGCGCGCGTGGTCGGCGGCGCAGACCTCGATGCGCGGCAGGCCATTGAGCTTTTCGCGCAGTGTGTCCGGCGCCTGGTACAGTTCCTCGGGCGCCAGCAGTGGACGCTCCACGTCGTGGCGGCGCTGCTCGTAGCGGTTCTGGGTCTGCACCCAGAACGCATCGGCGGCGGCGCCCACGCCCGGTGCGACCAGCGGCAGCACCGCCTCGCCCAGATAATCGAACAGGGTGGCGGTGGCGTCGCGCGGTGGCGTCCCTGCGCCGCGCGTCTCCTGGAAGAACAGCGGCAGGTAGTATTCGATGCCCGACGGCGCCAGCCGCGCCTTCAGGTCCTGGTACAGCGCGCTGCGCCGCGTGTCCACGTCGAAGCGTTCGCGCAGCGTGGCCAGCACCCGCTCGACGCTGGCATCGTCCATCGGCACTTCGCGGCCCGGCAGCATCTCCACCGCCTGCACATGGTCCAGCGAGCGCTGCGATTCCGGGTCGAAGGCGCGGATCGAGTCGATGTCCTCGTCCAGCAGTTCGATGCGCAGCGGCGCCTCGGCGCCCATGGGGTATACGTCGAGCAGCCCGCCGCGCACCGCGAAGTCGCCCGGATCCATCACCTGCGGCACATTGCGGTAGCCGGCGCTTTCCAGGCGGCGCTTTTCCGCCTCCAGGTCCAGGCGCTGGCCCACGCGCAGGTCGAAGCTGCCGCCGACGATGTAGCGCAACGGCGCCACGCGCTGCATCAAGGTCTGCACCGGCACCACCACGATGCCCTGCTGCAGCGTCGGCAGCCGGCGCAGCGCCGACAGGCGCTGGCTGACGATGTCCGGGTGCGGGCTGAACTGGTCGTAGGGCAGGGTTTCCCAATCCGGGAACGGCACCACCGGCAGGGTGACGTCGCCGGCGAGCAGGGTGCGCAGGTCGGCCTCGATCTGGTGCGCGCTCTGGTTGTCGCGCGCGACCACCAGCAGCGGCCCGCGATGCGCCGCGGCGGCGCAGGCGATGTGCCAGGCCAGGGCGGTCGAGGACGCAGGGGCGCGCCAATAGGCGCGGAGCCGGCCGGACTTGGGCAGCGGCGGACTGGGGAAGGAAAAAAGAGGCGCCATGGACCGAGTAGTCTAGCAAGCTCGGGACCGGGGACCGGGGACCAGCAGGGACCAGCAGTGACCAGGGACCGGGGACCGGGGACCGGGGACTCGGGACAAGCGCGGTGCGGCGAGTTGTGAGGCGTGGGCGCCTGGGAAGAGGCGTGTGGGCTTTAGTTGCCCAGTTCCAGCACCACGCGCACCAGCCCCGGCGTGTCCGGATGCGGCATCGGCTGGAAGCCCAGCGACTCGGCCAGTTGCAGCATCGGCAGGTTGCTTTCGAGCACGTCGCCGTACAGCCGGTCCAGGTACTTGCGCCGCGCCCACTTGACCAGCTTGCGCATCAACTGCCGGCCCAGGCCCTGGCCGGCGACGAAGCTGCTGACCAGGATCGCGTACTCGGCCTCGCGGGTACCGGGGGTGATCGCCGCGCGCGCCACCGCTCCGACCACCGCTTCGCCCGGCGGCAGCGGTTCGGCCGCGACCAGGGTCAGCTCCGTCTTCGGCTTGGGGTGGGTCAGCCGCTGCGCCATGTCCTCGGTCAGTTCCTGCATCGCATGCAGGAAGCGCACGCGGATCTCGTCCGGCCCGAGCAGGCCGAACGCCCCCTGCAACGGCGCGCTGTCCTCCGGCCGGATCGGCCGGATCAGCAACTCGCGTCCGCTGGGCAGGGTCACGTTTTCATGCCATGGAGGCATGCGGTTGCGGGTAGCCATGGCCGGATGATCCTCGAGGAAGCCTGGATTTTCGCATTACCCAGGGCGGATGCCGTGAACGCAGCGCTCACCGCGTTTGCCTGCCCATGCGGCGATTTTGAATGAGGATAGGCCATGTCGGGCAGCGGCGATTCGCGGCGCGCCTTTTTTCGCGCTTGGCGCCAACCTGCCCATCGCCCTGGCCAAGGGCGCTGCCGCGTTGGCCACCGGCTTCGGCGCGATGCTCGCCGAGACCGTGCACACGCTGGCCGGCTGCGGCAATCAGCTGCTGCAGGCGCCGCTGCCGCCGGTCGCGCCGTCGCCCCGCCCGGCGCCGCGGCGCGGGTGCGGGTGGACGCGGTACTGGCGCCCTGCCGGCAACGATTGGATGCCACGCGCAAGCCGGAGGCGCAGTTGCGCTTGCAGCCGATGGCGCAGGACGATCGCCTGGCCAGCAAGGTTGGCGGGCGCCCGTATTGGACCGCGGACAAAGCGTACCTGCGCGACGCACGCGGCCAGCCGCTGACGCGGCTGGCGCAGGTCGACCCGGCGGAAATGCCGACGCTGCGCGGCTATCCCACGCAAGGCATCCTGCAGTTCTGCATCGGCAGCGACGACTTCTATGGCACCCATTTGGATGACGGTAACGACCTGGCCGCATTGAGCGCGCAACGCAATTTACGCGTGGTGTGCTGGTCGCGGCCCGAGGCGTCGGCACGGCAGGCCGAGCTGCCGTTGCCGGCCGGCGACACGCTGCCGTTCGATCCGGCGCATCCGCGGGCGATGCATTCCACTGTCGGCGAGCAGACCGTCGGCAGCAGCGACGTGCACGTCGAGCAGGCGCTGGGCCGGCTACTGGACGAGGCCGCCGCCTACGCCGCACGCTGCCGCAGGACGACGTGGACGAGGCGCTGTACGACGCGTTGGATCGCAGCGGGCGCGAGCTCGGCGGCTACCGGAGTTCACCCAGGAGGATCCGCGCAAGCCGCAGGATGCGCAGGTCCTGCGGCTGCAGCTGGACAGCGACCAGGCGATGATGTGGGGCGACAGCGGCATCGCCGACTTCTTCATCGATCCGGCCGACCTGCACCGCGGCGATTTCAGCCCGGTCGCCTACAACTGGGATTGCTATTGACTCTGCGCCGCGCGCACCGCTTCACTCCTCGCGTTTCAACCACTCCAGGCGCGTCGATGCGCCCGCTTCGCCCAGATGCGTCTTCAGCGCCGGCAGCGCGCTCGCCAGCACCTGCTCGAACTGCCACGGCGGATTCAGCAGCAGCATGCCGCTGCCGTTGAGCCGCAGCGGCGAATCGTCGGGGCGCACCTGCAGCTCGGCCAGCAGCACCGCCTTCGCCGGCATCGCCGCGGCCTTGCGGAAGAACGGTTGCAGGCTGCGCCGCTGCTTGATCGGGTACCACACCGCGCACATCGCCTGCGGCCAGCGGCTCAGGGTCTCGCGCAGGGCCGCGGCGACCAGCGGATACTCGGCGTCCTGCGCCGCGTAGGGCGGATCGATCAGGACCACGCCGCGGCCGATCCTGGCCGCGCCGGACTTCGGCGGCACGAATGCCTTGATCGCCGCATAGCCGTCGCCGGCATGCACCTGCACGCGGCGGTCGTGGGCGAACAGCGCGCTCAGCTCGGCCGCCTCCTCGGCCTGCAGTTCGCAGGCGGCGAGCCGGTCCTGCCCGCGCATCGCCTGGGCGACCAGCAACGGCGAACCAGGGTAGTGATTCAATTGAATCCCCGCACATGGACGAGCGGGCTTTTGCGAGGGACTCGCATCTTTCGCGCCGACCGGATTGTCGGCCTGCACCGCGCGCAGGTAGCGCTCCAGCACCTCGGGCAAGGTGGGTTGGCCCATCAGCTTCAGCACCCCGGCCGCGGCCTCGCCGGTCTTGCGCGCCTGGCTGGCGGCGAGCAGATAGCGGCCGCGCCCGGCATGGGTATCGAGCACGAAGAACGGACTGTCCTTGCGCTTGAGCGCATCGATCAGCGCGAGCAGCACGGTGTGCTTGAGCGCGTCGGCATGGTTGCCGGCGTGGTAGACGTGGCGATAGTTCATCGGCGCAGTGTACGGGGCGCCGCGCCGCGCAGCCATGCGCCGGACGCTGCGTGGTGCTAGCGTAGGCGGATGCCGCACCTGTCCTTCATGTGCTGCTTGTCGTCCCGGTGCGTCGTGTGCCCCGGCGCCGTGCCGCGCCTGCCGCTTGCTCGTCGCGGCGTCGTTGGCGGGCATGTCGGCTGCCTGCGTCGCCGGCAGCGGGCGTTGGACCTCGGCCAGGGGCGACGTGGAGCGGCGCAGCGGCGATCGGCGGGTGGCCAAGCGCGTCTTCGGCCCGGCCGTGTGCACCACCGGGACTTCCACGTACCCGTTCTGGGCGGGCGCAAGCCGCAAGCGCTGCCTGGATGCGTGCCCGCTGCCGGCGCAGGGCGCGGCCTACGCCGCCGGCAGCGCGGTGCGCATCGCGGCCGTCAAGGACCGCGGAATGGTGGATGCCTCCGACCCTGGTCCTGCTCGAATCGGCCGCCTGGCGCGGTGTCGTGGCCGCCGCCGGGGAGATGGCGAAGCGGGTGTTCGTCCACCAGCAGTGAGTGTTCGCCGCACCGGACTGTCCGCGGTGGCGGGCGCGGCGTAGAGTGGCCGCGATCAGATTCCCTTAAGGATGGTCTGAACAACTCCCTCTGATCCTGCGACAATCGTACAAAGCCCAACAGGACAACGACGATGCAATTGTCTTTCGGCGACGCGGAGTACAACGGCAAGCGCAAGCAGACGCGGCGCGAAAGGTTGCTGGCCGAGATGGATCAGGTGGTGCCGTGGAAAGACCTGCTGGCGCTGATCGCGCCGCACTATCCGAAGTCGGGCCATCCGGGCCGTCAGCCGTACCCGCTGGAGACAATGCTGCGCATCCACTTTCTGCAGCAGTGGTACGCACTGAGCGACCCGGGCGCGGAAGAAGCCTTGTACGACACGGCGTCGATGCGCCGTTTCGCCAGGATCGGCGGGTTGGATGAGGTGCCGGACGAGACCACGATCCTCAACTTCCGCCGGTTGCTGGAGACGCACGATCTGGCGCGCACGCTGTTCAACCGGGTCAACGCGCACCTATCGCGCAAGGGCCAGAGCCTGCGCGGCGGCACCATCGTGGACGCCACGATCATTGCCGCGCCCAGCTCGACCAAGAACAAGAACGGCGAGCGCGACCCGGAAATGCACCAGACCAAGAAGGGCAATCAGTACTACTTCGGGATGAAAGCGCACATCGGCGTGGACGATGAGTCCGGGCTGGTGCACCACTTGGAATGCACGGCGGCCAACGCCGCAGATATCACCCAGGCGCACAAGCTGCTGCACGGCAAGGAAGACACGGTATGCGGCGACAGCGGCTACACCGGGCTGGCCAAGCGCGAGGAGATGGCGAGCAAGCGCAAGCTGCGCTATCTGATCGCGGAGAAGCCCTCGAAGCTGAAGCAGATCAAGAGCAAGCGCGAATTGAAGTGGGCACAGCGCTGGGAGCACGCCAAGGCCAGCCTGAGGGCGAAGGTGGAGCATCCGTTCCGGGTGATCAAGCGCCAGTTTGGCTACGTCAAGGTGCGCTATCGCGGCCTGGCGAAGAACACGGCGCAAGTGCTGACGCTGTTTGCGCTGTCGAACCTGTGGCTGAAGCGAAAGCAGTTGCTGCCTGTCGTGGGGAGGGTGTGCCTGTAATCCGGGAAATACCCCGGAAATGCGCCGGAAACGGCGAAAAACCGAGGGTCTGAGCGCCGTGGGCGTGGTCGATATGGCTTGCCTCATCCTCCGACCGCGTTGATCAGACTATCCTTAAGCCTTGTCGGCTAGCGTTCCCCGATGCGCATCCTGCTGGTAGAAGACGATCCCTCGCTCGGCGACACGCTGCGCGCCTGGCTCAAGCTGGACGGCTACACCGTGGACTGGTTGACCCGCGGCGACGCGGCGCGTGCCGCGCTGCAGGCGCAGGCCTACCAATGCGTGCTGCTGGACCGCGGCTTGCCCGGACTCGACGGCGATACGCTGCTGCGCACGCTGCGCGCGGCGCGGCTGACCACGCCGGTGTTGATGATCACGGCGCGCGACGCGCTGGAGGACCGGGTGCAGGGCCTGGACCTGGGCGCCGACGACTATCTGGTCAAGCCGTTCGACCTGGAAGAGCTGTCCGCGCGCATCCGCTCGGCGTTGCGCCGCAGCAACGGCAACGCCAGCGTGGTGTTGTGCCACGGCGAGGTGCAGCTGGACCCGGTCGCCAAGCGGGTCACCCGCGGCGGCGCGGCGGTGGCCCTGACCGCGCGCGAGTACGCGGTCCTGCACGCGCTGCTGGCGCGCAAGGGGCATATCGTCGGCCGCGACCAACTCGAGGATGCGCTGTACGGCTGGGGCGAGGAAGTGGAGAGCAACGCGATCGAGGTGCACATCTCGCATCTGCGCAAGAAGCTGGGCAGCGACTTGATCAGCACGATCCGGCGCCAGGGCTACTGCCTGGGAGCGCAGGGGTGAACGGGCGGCGCCGCGACCGTGCGTCGGACGCGGCCGACCCGCGCTATTCGTTGCGCCGGCGGCTGATCGCCACCACGCTGGGCTCGAGCATCGTGTGCTGGCTGGTCAGCCTGGGCATCATCGTCGGCGTGGCCTGGAGCGAGGCCAGCGACGTGTTCGACGAGGCGCTGGAAGAAGGCGCGCGCCTGGTCGCGACCTTCGGCCCGGGCCTGTTGCACGGCGCGGCGCAGTCCGCGGACGGCGATCGCGCGGCGGACGCCGGCGGCGGGGTGCGCCTGTACTATCAGATCGTCGACCGCCACGGTACGGTGCTGCGCCGCTCGCCGGACGTTCCCGTGCAGCCGTTCGTGCCGCCGCAACAGGTGCACGGCGACGACGCGACCAGCACCGTGCGCCGCGCGCGGCGGTTGTGGCGGGTGCACGTGCTGCACGCCCGCGCGCAGGGTATCTACGTGCAGGTCGCGCAGCCGCTGGAAAAGCGCACCGAACTGCTCGGGGACATGGCCGAGAATCTGGTGTGGCCGGCGCTGGCGCTGCTGGCGCTGCTGGCCGCGCTCAACTGGTGGGTGATCCGCCGCCAGCTGCGGCCGCTGGAGCGCCTGGCCGAGGACATCGGCCGGCAGTCGCCGCAGGATATGAAGGAGCTGTCGGCGGCCGGCCAGGCCGACGAATTGCGCCCGATCGTGCAGGCGCTCAACGGCGTGCTCGCCCGGCTGGGCGAGGCGCTGCAGTCCGAACGCCGCTTCACCGCCGATGCGGCGCACGAGCTGCGCACGCCGCTGGCGGGCCTGCGCATGAAGATCCAGTTGCTGCAGCGCCGCCACGCGGCGGCGCTGGATCCCGCGCAGCGCCAGGATCTGGCGCTGTTGCGCGGCGACGTGGACCGTGCCACCGCGCTGGTGGACAACCTGCTGATGCTGGCCCGGCTGGATCCGCAGCGCCCCGGCAGCCTGCCCTGCGAGTGGGTGGCGTTGCCGGCGTTGGTCGATGCGGCGCTGGCCGACGTCGCCGCCGCGGCGGCGGCCAAGCGCATCGGCCTGCATGCGGCGGTCGGCGCCGACACGGTCTGGGCGCATGGCTCGTTGTTGCGCAGCGTGCTGCGCAACCTGCTCGACAACGCGGTGCGCTACGGCAGGGTGGAGGGTCAGGTGCGCATCCACGCCAGCCAGATGCGCAGTGCCGCCGGCGCTGTCGCCGCGGTGCACATCGTGGTCCGCGACGACGGCCCCGGCGTGGCGCCGGGCGACCTGCCCCGGCTCACCCAGCGCTTCTTCCGCGTGCTCGGCAACGCCGGGCAGGGCAGCGGACTGGGCCTGTCGCTGGTGGAGCGCATCGTCGCCCTGCACGGCGGGCAACTGCGGTTCGCCTGCGGCGGCGAGGGCACCGGCCTGTCGGTATGGATCGAACTGCCGCAGCGCAGGGCGCCTGCCTGAATCGCGGGCGCCTGGCATCAGATCCACTTCAGGTTCGGGCGTTCCAATGGCGTCCATGGCGATCGGCCATGATCTCGAACCGAAGGAGCACTCCATGCGCAAGACCATTCTCTCCACCCTCGCCGTCACCGCTCTGGCGGTTCTCGCCGCGGGCCAGGCCGCCGCCCAGTACACCGGGCCCAACAGCGTGCCGGTGACGACGGTCAAGCAACTGCTGGACCAGGGCAAGGACGAACAACCGGTGGTGCTGCGCGGGCGCATCGTCTCCCACGACGGCGGCGACCGTTACACCTTCCGCGACGCGACCGGCAGCATGAAGGTCGAAATCGATGCGCACCGGCTGCCGGCCGGGCGTTCGTTCGACGACAGGGCCGAGGTCGAACTGCTGGGCGAATTCGACAAGGGCTTGCGTTCCGCCGAAGTCGAGGTGGACGAAGTGCGCTTCCTGCGCTGATGCCGCGGCCGCTGCCTTGCGGCCGGTGCCGAGCGCCTCGCGTCATCGGCCCGCGCGGTGCGAGGCGCCGCAGCGCCCGCCGCTTCGCCCGTCGCGGTTGAAACCGCTTCTACAGGGCATGCAGGAGTCGGCCGGGTTCCCTGCGGGAGGGGCTTCAGCCCCGACAGGGTCGGTCTCAGCCGGGACCAGGATGATGGCAAGGAACACCGGCCAGGCGCTCGCCAAGCCGGCCGCGCGATGGGCACGCCCGCGGTAGAGTCCACGGATGGACGCTCCGCATCCAGCGCCTGCGCCTGCGCGATGCGCAGATCGCCCCGTTCCTGGACACAGTGGCGCCGCTGCGCATCGCGGTGTTCTGCGACTGGCCCTACCTGTAAGCCGGCGACCTGGACTACGAGCGCGATCACCTGTCCGCCACGCCGCTTCGCCCGGCAGCGTGCTCGTGCTGGCGCGATGGGTGGTGGGCGCTTGCACCGGGCTGCCGCTCGGCGACGCCGCCGAGGCGTTCGGCGCGGCCTTGGCCGGCAGCGCCATCGCGGTCGCGGACGTGTTCTATTTCGGTGAATCGGTCCTGCTGCCGGAGTATCGCGGGCGCGGCGTCGGCAATGCCTTCTTCGATCATCGCAAGGCGCATGCGCGCGCTCGGCGCTTCCGCCCGGCCGCGTTCTGCACGGTCGACCGCGATCCCGGCGATCCGCGGCGCCCGCCCGGCGACCGCGGCAACGACCGCTTCTGGCGCAAGCGCGGCTACCGGCCGCAGCCGTCGCTGCGCATGCAGTTGCCGTGGGACGAGCTTGAACGCGGCCAGCTCATGCATACCTTGAGTTTCTGGACCCGGCCGCTGGAGCCCGCCGCATGAAGATCGCCGTCGCCAAGCACCCGGTCGGCGCGCCGATCGATTTCGCCGCCTTCGCCGACAAGCAGGCGGCCTTGATCGGCCAGGCCGCGCCGGCCGGCGCGCAGCTCGCGGGGTTGCCCGAGTACCTGTCGCTGGAACTGGCCGCGACCTTCGCCGCGGCCGCGTCCGCGAGCCTGCCCACATCGCTGGCGGCGGTCCAGGCGCTGCATCCGCAATACCTGGTGCTGTTCGCAGTGAATCGCCCTGGGATTGAACTGACCCCCGGACCGCGCGCCATCGCCTGCCGGATCCGGCCCACGGCCCTGGCCCAGCCGACCCCCTGCTCGATCAACTTGCCCTTGCGCCGGGAGCGCGCATGGCCCTCGCTGGCCGCCACCGCGTCTGCCGCCGCCGAACGCCGGCCTGACGTGTTCTGCGCCACATGCGGCACGAGCTTCGGTTCGTCCAGCGCCTGGATGAGCGCGGCTGCGTCATCGCCCTTGTCCGCTCCCCGCGTCAGCACCGCCCCCGGCGCTGCCGCCTGCCCAGCATCGGCGATCATCGCCTTGGCCGCCTCGCGTTCAGCGTCCCCATCGGCCCGCCTCGCCCGCGCATTGGCGATTTCTGCCGATCATCCAGAGCATGGCGCAGCGGGATGCGACCTATGGCAAGGACGTGTCGCGCACCATCATCGCCAACCATGCGTTGCAGATCCTCTACGCTGCGCGCGAGCAGCAAGGTGCCAATGACGACTCCGAGATGCTCGGCTGCACCACCTTCCGTCGCCAGAACCTCACGCGCGGCAAGGACGTGACCCGCAGCGTATCCGAAGAGAGGGCGCTGATGCTGCCGCAGGAACTGAAGGCGATGGGCAACGACCACGAAGTGTTCCTGTACGAAGGCATCGCGCATCCGGTCAAATGCCACAAGATCAAGTACTACAAGGACCGCCGCTTCACCGCCAGATTGCTGCCGAGGGTCGACGTGCCGACATTGCCGCCTGAAGAAATGCGAATTGAGTCACAAAATTACTGTCAATTCAGATGAACTGAACGTTTTTTTGCCAAATGCTTGACGAGAGCATGCGCTGCGGCACATTCTCGCGGCGTTGGTGCGGTGCAATTGGCAATTAGGACTATTGGCAATAGAAACAGGGGGGCGTGGGTTCTCAGGACGCACGCGAGGGTGACATGGAGAGTTTGCGATCAAATTCAGTCTTTTTCGGTGTTGAATACCTGTTCCGGGACGTCGTCCGTCTTCGGGAGCACGCCCCTGTGCGCAACTCGCGTGGCCGCAGACCGCGTCGCCGGACGCGAGCGTCCGCCGCGCGCCGCACCGCGCCTTCTCTGTGGCGAAACCTGCAGTTCTCTGACCGTCGGCTGCCTGCCGACCGCCCATCGACAAATGTTTCCGCAATTCAGAGGCTCGCGTGAAAAGAACACATATGTTTCGGCTGATCGCCACCCTGGGCACCGTTGCGCTGTTGAGCGCCTGCGCGACCAAGCCAGCGCCCGATTTCCGCGGCAGGTGGAAGCCGGTCAACCGGTTCTCCGAGTCGACGATGGAGATCCCGCTGTACTCGTCGTACGTGTACCAGGCCGTGCCGATGGACGGCACCCTGAAGACGATGCTCGAGCGCTGGGCCAAGGACTCGAACATGGAGCTGGCATACAGCATCCAGTCCGACTACACCCTCTATGCGCCGGTAGCCAAGCTCAATACCACGAGCATACAGCAGGCGGTCGCCGAGCTCAGCCTGGTCTATGCGCAGGAAGGCGTCACCGTCTCCGCCGCGGGCAACCGCATTCTCGTGCAGCCATCCTCTTCTTCGCTGAGCCGGACCCCGCCGCCGGCCGGCGATGGCAAGGCGAAGTGACGTTACCTCGGGGGCATCGCATGCCGCCGCAGCCATGTTACGTAACCCGGTGAAGTCTGATGTTCGGTAAAAAACCAATTGAGAGCGAAAGCGTCAACAAGGCGGTTGCAAAGGCTGTCGACTACGAGGTCAGCATCGCCGATCTGGCGCGGCGCAGCGAGCGCCGCGCATGGTGGATTGCGTTCGGCGCGATCGTCATGTGCCTGCTGCTGGGAGGCGGCTACTACTACATGCTGCCGTTGAAGGAGAAGGTGCCTTATCTGGTGATGGCCGATGCGTACACCGGGACCTCGACGGTATCGGTGCTGGAGAATCCCGCCGATGTCCAGAGCATCACCGCCAGCGAGGCGTTGGCCAGGAGCAATGTGGCCCGCTTCATCACCGCCCGCGAGTCCTACGATTTCGAGATTATGGGGCTGAACGACTGGAGTCTGGTCTTCTCGATGGCGCCATCAGAAACCGCGGTGGGCAGCGAGTACCAGTCGCTGCATTCGCCCAACAATCCCGCGTCGCCGTACTACACCTATGGCAAGGTCCGCTCCATTCGCGTGAACATCTTGAGCATCACCCTGCTTGGCGGCGGCGGCAAGCCGTACACCGGCGCCAATGTCCGCTTCCAGCGCAGCGTCTACGACAAGAAGACCGGACAGACGACGCTGCTGGACAATAAGTTCGCGATCATGGGTTTTCGATACAGCGCCAATCTCATGATGAAGGAGGAACTTCGCGTGCAGAACCCGCTGGGCTTCCAGGTCACCGATTACCGGGTCGACAACGACTACGCGGCAATCCCTGCGCCGCCGCCGCAAGCGTTCCAGGCGCCAGCCGCCGCGGCCGGCCAGCCGCAACTCGCGCCCGGACAGGCGCCGGCGCAGCCGCTGCCAGGGCCGCCGGGCCAGCCGGTAGCGCCCGGGACGAATGGCGGATTGCCTCCCCAGCAGCAGATCCCGCCGCGCACCCCGGTCAGCGCGCCGGCCTATCCGGGAATGCAGCCGGCCACCGCGGCGCCCACGCCCAACGTTGCACCCCAGAACAATGGCAATGGAGCGAACGTTCGATGAGTTTCATGACGAAAACCGGTTCGGCATGTGCCGCAATGCTGGCATCGGCCTTGTTTGCGCCGCTTGCCTCGGCGCAGGTGGTTCAACAATATGAGTACGAACCCGACAGGATCTACCAGGTGCGGACCGGCCTGGGGATCACGACACAGGTCGAGCTCAGCCCGAACGAGAAGATCCTCGACTACAGCACCGGGTTTACCAGCGGCTGGGAACTGAGCCGCCGCGAGAACGTGTTCTACCTGAAGCCGAAGAACGTCGACGTCGACACCAACATGATGATCCGTACGGCGACCCATTCCTATATCCTGGAATTGAAGGTTGTCGCCACGGATTGGCAGCGGCTGGAGCAGGCCAAGCAGGCGGGTGTGCAATACAAGGTGACCTTCACCTATCCCAAGGACACCAGCTTCGCTGCCGCCAGCGAGGAGGTGAAGGACGAGTCCCAGCTCGATACCCGTCTCTCCAAGGGGCGCCATTACTATTTCGACTACGACTATTCGACACGTTCGAAGCAGACCTGGATCGTGCCGAACAGCGTCTACGACGACGGCAAGTTCACCTACATCAAGATGGATCTGACGCGCTTCCCGACGGGCAATTTCCCGGCCGTGTTCGGTCGCGAAAAAGAGAATGACGAGGATTTTCTGGTCAATACCACAGTCGAGGGCAATGCCCTGATCGTCCACGGAACCTATCCTTTCCTGGTTGTCCGCCATGGCAAGAATGTTGTCGGCTTGCGTAGGAATAAGCAAAAGTGAACTCGAACATACCTCCGTCTGACGAAAATAACGGCCACGAACGGCCGCGCGCTCCGCAAGCAGGCGATGTGGGCAACGAAAATCCCTATTTCGCCCGCCAGCGCCAGGCTGCCGATCCGGATCTCGATGCCAACGAGCCGGTGCTGCGTTCCAGCGACGTCCAGAAGCTCAACCGCAAGGCGCTTGTGTTCCTCGCCGCCATCGCCTTGCTGCTGACCGTCGTCATTCTCTGGCTGTTCAGCGGCACCGGCTCCAACCAACCGCCGCCAAAGCCGAAGCAGGAGGCGGTCGTCGCGCCTGCGCTGCCGCAGACCCAGACGGCCGCGCCGTTGCCGACACAGACGGCAGAACCGGTGGCGTTGGAGCAGCAGCCGAGCCTGCCGCCGCTGCCGCCGCTGCCGACCGACAACGAGATGTCGGCTGCGCCCACGCGCCAGGAACGTGGGCCGTCGCTGCTCGAACGGCGCATGGCGGGCATGCAGGAGCCGGCCGGCGGCGCGCAACAGGGGCTGGGCGGCATATTGCCTGGTCAGCAGCCGGGCACCGCGCCGCAGGCGCAGGAGCAGGAGACTTCCGCCAAGCCCATCGCAAATCCCGACGGCCTGCTGGTGCGCGGCACCTACATCCGCTGCGTGCTCGAGACGCGGATCATCACCGATTTCCCCGGTTTCACGTCCTGCATCGTCACCGAGCCGGTCTACTCCATCAACGGCAGGCGCCTGCTGCTGCCGAAGGGTTCGAAGATCCTCGGCCAATACGGTGCGATCGAGCCCACCGGTCCGCGGATGCAGGTGGTATGGGATCGCATCACCACGCCGACCGGGATCGATGTCACGCTGCTGGGCCCTGGCATCGACAACTTGGGCAGCGCGGGGCATCCGGGCCAATACAATGCGCACTGGGGCAGCCGGATCTCGTCCGCGTTGATGATCAGCATGCTCAGCGACGCGTTCAAATGGGCAGCGGCTGAAAACGGGCCTTCGACCACCACGGTCGGCCTCAACTCTGGAATCGTCACCGAGCAACCGTTCGAGAGCAATACGGCGCAGTCCATCCAGCGGCTGGCGGACCAGGCGCTGGAACGTCGCCGGCCCGCCACCGTGACCATCAATCAAGGCACCGTGGTCAGCGTCTATGTGGCAAAAGACGTCGATTTCACCGCCGTGTTGCCGCGTTGATCGCGCAAGGACCTCGCCGTGACTTTCGACGACTCGCCGACCGCGCAGATCTCCACGGATTTCCTGGATTACCAGTATTCGGTGCTGGGCATCCTGGATTATCTGAATTCGCCGGACGTCACGGAAATCTGCATCAACCGTCCCGGCGAGTTGTACCTGGAGACGCTGCGCGGCTGGCGGAAAATGGATATCCCGTCGCTGACCTTCGATCGGGCCCGCCAGTTCTGTACCGCCGTGGTCAACGAAAGCAATACCGGCCAGCGCATCACCGATACCGATCCGGTGGTGTCGCTGACCTTCCCGACCGGCCAGCGCGCCCAATTCGTCATCCCTCCTGCCTGCGATGCAGGCAAGGTGTCGATCACGATCCGCCTGCCGTCCAAGCACACCAAGACGCTTGAACAATACAAGGAAGACGGGTTCTTCGATGAGATCCTGGAGCAGGAAATGGGTGCCAGCGACCAGGATCGTGAGTTGCTGGAGTTGCGACGGGAGAAAAACTACGCCGAGTTCTTCAAGAAGGCGGTGCTGTTCAAGAAGAACGTCGTCGTCGCCGGCGCCACCGGCAGCGGCAAGACCACGTTCATGAAGTCGTTGGTGAATCACATTCCCAATGAAGAGCGTCTGGTGACGATCGAGGATGCGCGTGAGCTGTTCATCAGCCAGCCCAATTCGGTGCATTTGCTTTATTCGAAAGGCGGACAAAGTACGAGCAACGTGACCGCCAAGAGCTGCATGGAGGCCTGCCTGCGCATGAAGCCCGATCGCATCATCCTGGCGGAGCTGCGCGGCGACGAATCGTTCTACTTCATCCGGAACTGCGCATCCGGCCATCCTGGTTCCATCACCAGTTGCCATGCCGGCAGCATCGGCCAGACCTGGGACCAGTTGGCGCTGATGGTGAAAGCCTCGTCCGAGGGCTCGGGGCTGGAGTTTTCGGTCATCAAGCGATTGCTGATGATGACCATCGACATCGTGGTGCACATCAAGTCGCATGCCGGCCGTCGCTACATCACCGGCATCGATTTCGACCCGGAGCGGACGCTTCATGGGCATTGATGAATATATTCACCGAAGTGATGCGGGCGCCGCCGTGGATTGACTTTGGGGTTCCCTTCGAACACGATTGATTTGCGTCATCTGCGACTCGTTGGCTGCTTGCCGCTAAGTCGATGGATAAAGGAGTGTGACGGAATGTTGCCAGGCATGGAACTCCTGAGCTGCCCCGAAATGGCGGTTCCGGCTGAAGTGATGCAGCACGTCGTGCGCGTCGAATCGTCGTACAATCCGCTCGCGATCGGCGTGGTCGGCGGCCGCTTGGTGCGCCAGCCGCAAAACATCGCCGAGGCCGTCGCCACCGCGCGGATGCTCGAGGCGAAGGGCTACAACTTCTCGCTCGGCCTGGGCCAGGTCAACCGCTACAACCTCCTGAAATACGGGCTCGACTCCTACGAAAAGGCGTTCAAGACCTGCCCCAACCTGCAGGCCGCCTCCAGGATCCTGGCCGAGTGTCATGGCCGTTCGGGCGGCAACTGGGGCAAGTCGTTCAGTTGCTACTACTCGGGCAACTTCGAGACCGGCTACAGGCATGGCTATGTGCAGAAGGTCTACGCCTCCATCAACCAGGGCAGGGCGCAGGCCGACATTCCTGCGGGAGCGATTCCACTGGTGTCGTCCGGCGTGCGCCGCGCCGCCACCGAAGCGGCGAGGGCGTCGGTCGTGCGCGAACTCGACTCGGTGGTGTCGCGGCGCATCCAGGCAGCCAACCAGTTGGCCGACGGGTTGGCCTCGCAGCCGCAGCCGTCGGTGCTCCATCCGGCGGCCGCTGCGGCACGGCCTGCCGGCGAGACCGCGCAAGCGGCTGCGACCGATCCGGATCTCTATGTGATACGGCCGACAGGCGCCGGCAAAGGAATGGCGGTACCTGCTGGTGGCGGAGCCGGTCCAGCTTCGCATGCTTCCGCGAATAGGCCGCAGCCTATCGTGGGAGCGGATGTCCCTGGCTCGAATTCTCCGCCGCCGGCCGCTGGCGACGGGGCTTTTGTGTTCTAGCCAGCCAAAGTAGTGCCGTCATGGAAATGACATTTTCGACCACTCGCTGTTCAAAATCAGGAGATATGTTATGAAGCTCAATAAGATTGAAATATCCGCCGGCACAAACGTTGCTGGCATGGCGGCGCTGAAATCCATGCTGTTCGTAATAGCACTGCTGGCCGCCAACGTCGCGATGGCGACAAGTGGTTATGCCGGTGCCGATAAGAAGGTCTGTGGCTTCCTGAGCAACGTCAACAATATCCTGAACATGGGATCCGTCGCGGTGGTGACCATCGCCGTCATCGTGGCCGGATACCAGATCGCGTTTGCGCACAAGCGCATCTCCGAAGTTTCGCCGATCCTGATCGGTGGCGTGCTGATCGGTGCCGCTGGCCAGTTGGCCAACATGCTGATCGGCGATACCGGCCAGACCTCGTGCATCAAGAGCACCGGATCCCTGGTCATGCAGGCCATCCAGCACTATGCATAAGAACGTGCTCTTCCGTGGCTGCACGCGTCCTGCGATGTTCCTGGGAGTGCCCTATATTCCCTTCTTCATCGGTGCGGGCGGCGGCTTATTGATGGGCATTTACTTCGATCTGTGGTTTCTGCTGCTCATCCCGGTGATCATTTTCATCATGCAGCAGATGACCAAGCGCGACGAGATGATATTCAGAATGCTCGGATTGCGCTGGCTGTTCAGGATGCGTGTGTGCAACCTGCAGCGCTACGGCGGCATGTGGGTGTTTTCTCCCAACGAGTACCGGAGGAACGTCCCAGGCGCCAAGCCGTAGGTCGACGGGCGTGACGGCCTCGGCCCCATGCACGAATGCTCGGTTCATGCATGGGGTTGTTCGGTCTTCCGCACCGCTATGCAATATGCCGTTCATGTAGGCGAATGATTGTTCGACTGTTCCCGCCTCGTACGAGTCGGGCCTTGGCAAGACGCAATGGACTCAGAGTCATCCCACTATGTTCATTCCAGACACTTCGATCAGCGAGTTCATCACCATCTCCACGCACGTCGCACCGTCGGTGCTCAAGACGACGGGAGGAGACTTCATGCTGACCTGGCATCTGGCAGGGCTGCCGTTCGTCGGCCGCGAGGAGTGGGAGATCGAGCATCGCCACAACACATTCAACCGGATGCTGCAGACCCTGCGCGCCCCGGATTTCGCCAATGTCGCCTTCTGGGTGCACGACGTGCGCCGCCGCCGCCGCATCAAGTCGAACGGCAAGTTCCACCAAGCATTCAACCAGGCGCTCTCGGAGCACTACTACGGCGCGCTTTCGTCGCAAAAGATCATGCAGAACGAGTTGTATCTGACCATGATCTACCGCCCCGTCGTCACCGGCAAACGGTTGATGGACAAATCGTCCAATATCGCGCAGCTGCAAACCGAGCAGAACCAGTCGATCGCCAAGGTTCTCGAGATGGCCGGCAACGTCGAGGCGGTGCTGAAGGACTATTCGCCTTATCGGCTCAGCATGTACGAAGCCAGCAATGGCGTGGCGTTCTCCGAAGCGCTCGAGTTCTTCGGCTACCTCATCAACCGGATCGACGAGCCGGTGCCCGTGCTGCAGGCGCCGGTGCCGGCCTATCTGCCGGTCAGCAAGCACATGTTCGCCAACAAGACCGGCGACTACGTGATCAAGACCCCCGATGGCGTCAATCACTTCGGCGCCATCCTGAACATCAAGGAATACACCGACGCGACCTATCCCGGCATCCTCAACGGCCTGAAATACCTGGACTTCGAATATGTCGTGACCCATTCCTTCAGCCCCATGGGCCGGCACGACGCGCTGAAGGTGCTGGACCGCACCAAGGGCATGATGATCTCCTCGGGCGACAAGGCGGTCAGCCAGATCCACGAACTGGACCTGGCGATGGACCAGCTGTCGTCCGGCAACTTCGTGCTGGGCGAGTACCACTTCACCGTCGCCGTTTACGCCGACACCCAGGAAAAACTGTCGCAGCAGATCGCGACCACCCGTGCCGAGCTGTCCAATGCCGGCTTCGTCTCCACCAAGGAGGACCTGGCCATCGCATCGTCCTTCTACGCGCAGCTGCCGGGCAACTGGAAATACCGTACGCGCCTGGCCAACGTGAGCTCGCTGAACTTCCTGGGCCTGTCGCCATTGCACAACTTCGCCCAGGGCAAGCGCGACAACAATCCCTGGGGCGAATGCGTCACCACGCTGCAGACCACCAACGGCCAGCCGTACTACTTCAATTTCCACGCCACGCACCCGGCGGAGAACTCGCTGGGCGAAAAGGCGATCGCCAATACCATGGTCATCGGCAAGTCGGGTACGGGCAAGACCGCCTTGATCAACTTCCTGCTCAGCCAGGTGCAGAAATTCGACCCGATCCCGACCATCTTCTTCTTCGACAAGGACCGCGGCGCCGAGATCTTCGTCCGCGCCTGCGGCGGCAACTACCTCGCCCTGGAGAACGGCCGGCCTACCGGTTTCAACCCGTTCCAATGCGAGCGCAGCGAAGCCAACGTGCAGTTCCTGGCCGACCTGATCAAGGTCCTGGCGGGCAAGCTCGAGTACACCTCGCGCGAGGAAGAGGACATCTTCCGCGGCGTGGAAGGCATGCTGGATACGCCGATGCATTTGCGCAGCATGACCAACTTCCGCAAGAGCCTGCCCAACATGGGCGACGACGGCCTGTATGCGCGCATGCGCAAGTGGACCGCGGGCAACTCGCACGGCTGGGTGTTCGACAACCCGGCCGACACCATCGACCTGGGAAAGGCCAGCATCATCGGCTTCGACTACACCGACGTCATCGACAACCCGGAAGTGCGCGTCCCGGTCGTCAACTACCTGTTGCACCGGCTGGAGGCCCTGATCGACGGGCGCCCGCTGATCTACGTCATGGACGAATTCTGGAAGATCCTGGACGGCAAGGGCGGCCTCAAGGAATTCGCCAAGAACAAGCAGAAGACCATTCGTAAGCAGAATGGCCTGGGCATCTTCGCCACCCAGAGCCCCGAGGATGCGCTGGCCAGCGACATTTCCGCGGCGCTGGTCGAGCAGACCGCCACCATGATCCTGCTGCCGAACCCGAACGCGAGCAAGGAAGACTACATCGAGGGGCTCAAACTGACCGAAGCCGAGTACCAGGTGGTCGTCAACCTCGACGAACGCTCGCGTTGCTTCCTGGTCAAACAAGGGCATGGCTCGTCGGTCTGCCAGCTCAATCTGCGCGGCATGGACGATGCGCTGGCCGTCATTTCCGCCTCGACCGACAATATCGAAATCATGCATCAAGTGCTCGAACGGAAAGCCAAGGAGCATGGCGTGGCGCCGGACGATCTGCGGCCCGAACAGTGGCTGAGCGAGTTTTACGCCAGGCGCAAGGGTTCCGGAAAATCGGCCTCTGCCAAATCTTCGCCTTCCGATAGCCGGGGTGCTGCCGCCGTCATCTGACGATGGGCTGCCCAGGCCATGGGAATAGCCGGCTGTTTCTCCAAGTTCAGTGTTGAGAGGGGTCTATGGACATGACTATGAAAGCTTCCAATCGCTTCCGGATCATCGTTGCTGCGGTTGCGCTGTGCGCGTTGGCGCCTGCTACAGCGCTCGCCCAGTGGGAGGTGATCGACAATGAGCAAATCAAAAAGAATGAGGAAAATACCGAAAAGCTTCATGACAAGCTTGATGAAATCCACAAGGCGAACCTCATTGGCAAAAGCACCGGTGAAAAACCGAGTGGCGAGGAAGTCGAGAAGCCGAAAGAGAAGCTGGTAAAGGCCGATGACAACGACGGCGTTTCCGATTGTGCGAGCACGACCTCCGGTACGCCCGTTGCCAAGGAACAGCAGCAGACCTGCGAACTCATCCAGCGCACCCGCAATTCGCAGTTCAACTACATGGTGGCGATGTACGACATCACGGCGAAGCGGCTGGAACGCTTGCGCGCGATCGAAAAAGAGCGCCAAGGCATCAAGGCGGAAGAGATCGGCAAGCTCGAAGACAACACCAACAAACTGATCGCGCTGAAGACGCTGATGGACATCGATCGCCAACAGACCGAATCGGCCATGTTCGCCTACGAGAAGCGCTTGGCCTACCTGACCAAGGTGCAGTCGGCCGGGGCATGGGCGGCGATGAACGGCAAGAAGGCGCCGTCCGCGACGACCACGGGAGGCGGCAGCTTGTTCGAAGGGTTTACCGGACTCAGCGATTTTGCCAGCAAGCTGGTCGGCGGAGCGGCGATGGCCGGGGCATTGGAGACCGCCAAGTCATCGCGTCCGGACGGCTTCCAAAGACTGAGTATCGAGAAATAATCGGTCTTGTTCCGGTTCCTTTCGAACGGGCGCCGGTCCACAGCAGTAACGTTCAGCGGCGAACATATCGCATCATGGAGCAGTCATGGATTTTTTACAGAATATAGGAAACTACGCGTTCTTCACGCTCATCAACAATTTCTTGCGTGACGAGATCGACTATTTCCAATGGTCGCTGTTGATCCGGATGTCGTGGTGGGTGACGGTGACGGCGATGAGCGCGCTGACGCTATGGGTGCTGTTCAAGGGTTACCGCGTGGTGACGGGCCAGTCGCGAGAGATCGCGATGGACCTGGTGGTGACGGCGTTGCGAGCGGTGCTGATCATTGGAGTGGCGATGAGCATGGTGTCGGCGGCCAGGCCGGGTGCGAGCCAGAGCGATGGTCTGATGAGCGGGTTGTACTGGAAGCTGACCGACGGGCTGAGCAGCGCGATCGTGAAGACGGTGACCGGTGACACGCGCAGTCCGTACGAGGCGATCGACAGGAACCTGTTTTTGATGCAGGTGGC
Organism: Xanthomonas theicola; assembly: GCF_014236795.1. NCBI lineage: Bacteria > Pseudomonadati > Pseudomonadota > Gammaproteobacteria > Lysobacterales > Lysobacteraceae > Xanthomonas > Xanthomonas theicola. Next base: position 1,619,742 of record NZ_CP049017.1, read on the forward strand.
GCTGACGAGCATCGACCAGATCCAGACGGGCGGCGACGCGGATCTGGGTCAGAAGAAAGACCAGGCGCGGTTGTTCACGGGGTTGGGGATGGCCGGTCCCGGGGTGGTGGGGGGATCGCTGCTGCTGTTGAACAAGCTGGCGATGGCGTTGTTCGTGGGATTTGGTCCATTGTTCATTCTGTGCTTGCTGTTCGATGCGACGAAGTCGTTGTTCCAGAAGTGGCTGATGTACGGGATCGGGACGGTGTTCTCGTTGTCGGTGCTGAGTTTCACGGTGAGTTTGGCGACGAAGGTGGTCGGGGTGGTGGGTACGGGTTTTCTGGCGAAGTGGTCGGTGACGGGTGGGACGGGGGAAGGGGTGAGCGGGATGGCGTTGCAGCAGGGAGGGATCGGGTTGGTGTTGACGACGTTGATCGTGACGTCGCCGCCGATGGCGGCGGCGTTCTTCCAGGGGACGCTGGGGCAGTTCACGGCGTACTCGGCGTTTGGGCAGATGGGCAAGGATCCGGCGACGGGGCAGCCTTATACGCCGCAGGCGCCGGTTAGAATTGGTCATACGAATCCAGGCGATATAGGCTCTAAGGAAACGACTAATTACGCGAATATGAACAGGGTCGGTGGGGAGCAAAACCAAGTAGCCCGCCCCGGGACTAGAGGTGCTCATGAAGACAAAATTTAGTTCTATCAAAAACAATACTTTCTATTTGACTGTCGTTGCAGCAATTTTTCTTTCTCAGGAAATTTTTGCTCAAACGGGCTGCCCCGTTGGGGTACAGGCAGGAGGAGCGCAATGTCTTCCTGATGACCAGAGCGCAGCACCGCCCCGTCCGACAGGAGAATGGATTAAAACTTGGGGAGCATTGGTTAGCTCCAATCAAGCGCATGGTGCTTGGTCAAGCAAAGGAAAGTTTACTGAAAATGAAGCACGCCAAGATGCTTTGAATAGATGTTTCTCCACGGGGGCTTCTGATTGTAGCGTGGATGCAACTTATTTCAATCAGTGTATCGCTGTTGCTGGGGCAGGTGGTCGTGGAATCTACACCAATACTGGGAAAGATGAAGCTACTGCTAGTAAAAGAGCCGTAGGTGATTGTCAAAAAAAATCGGCGACGCAGTGTTCGGCCTTGTTTGCTGAATGCACGGATTCGGTGTTTAGAAAATATTGAATTTCTAATTTTTGGTTATCGAGTTAGCTAAGAATCTTTGGAGGGTATTGTTCTGACCTATCTGTCGAAATGAGATGAATAGACGAAATTCAATTAAATTATATTTGTTACGCTTTTATTTAATGCAGGAATTTTACATATTTTGTTTTAATTGATAATTGTGATTGTGATCATGTTTTTAATATGGGTTCGCACACGGCAATTTCATATGGAATTTTTTAATTTGGCGAGTAGGATTTTGTTTATTAAATAAATTATGGGCAAAACGAGTTGAATTTCATGTCGCGAAAATTATTATTTGTGCTTGTTGTCAGCTTTTCTTCTTTTCTGTTGTCTTGCCAGAAGCAGAATGAAGATGTCCCTGTTTATCAAAGTAAGGGAGTGGGGGGCAATAAAAAGCATGCTATTAGCGTGGATGCAGTTTCAATTACGACAGAGAATTCTCTCAAACAGGTTTCAATTGATTCGAATTCGCTTGAATTTATCGTAAAAGCGGTGCTGGATTCTGTCTATGGACGTAATAAATTCGATTCATCGCGAGGCTGTTGGCATCATTCCTTTCAGACAGGTGGAGATTCAATAGAATATTGCATGATTGCCGCCAAGCCTGAAGCTATTAATGCTGATGGCGGCATTATGATTTATTTGCAAGCTTATAGCGATCCGCAAGCTGAAATATATTCTCAAGTCGAGCCTGGTCTGGAGGGGCTTTTTTTGATTGAGGTAGGTGCCGGAAAAAAATGGAGAGTTGTTGCCTCTAATCCTGCAATTGATAGGGGGCAGGCTGGTGATTGTGGTTGCCTTGATAGCAAGCTGATCGAAGTCGGGCCTAGTCGTTATGGTTGGTTGTCTACTATGGGCGGTGTGTGGCAAGGAATACAAGCGACTCACTATTCACTTCAAGTGCCGATAGGTAGCAAAATTCGTGACGTATCAAACATTCCGCGTGTCCGCGAGAATTCACCGGGCGAAAGCAATACTTTAGAAGTTGAGCGTAATGGTGAGGTAGTGGCAGGAATGTATCCACTAAAAGTCACTCTAAGTCGGGGCGATAGTGTGTTAGAGACTCGTTTGGTCGCTTATGATGAAAAACAGGGGTTCTATCCCTGGAAACCTTAAGAATTTTAATGAGATATCATAGGAGGGTCGTTTTATGGAAAGGATCGATGAGCGATGGGCTGAGCATCGTCAAGAATTGGAAGATGCTGCGCGAGATGCTGGTATAGATCCAGCCGTGATGATCAAAATTGCTGGTTTTGAATCAGGTTTTAACCCGCAAGCGAGGCCGATAGCTATCAGTAATCCAAATAATAATACCGTGAGGCAGTTTGACGGGACAATGGCAATCTCGTCCGCCTATGGATATGGCCAATTCTTGGATGGCACTTGGCAGCAGATGATCAATACCTATGGTGAAAAGTATGGTGTTGAGAATGCTGTGAATCTCACTCGTGCGCAGGCGAATTCGCCAGAATTGCGCCAAAATACTCGTCTACAAGCTGCGATGTTGGCTGAGTTTACACGCGATAATATTGATCGTGCTGCTCGATATGACGGAGAGGACGTTGTGGCGGATGTTTATGCAATGCATAACTTGGGTGTCGGTGACGGTTCCAGATTCCTTCAAGCAGTGCATGATCATCCGGATGCCAAGGTGAGCAGCGTGCTGAGTGCTCAGGTCATCAGGGGAAATGCCTCCCTGTATGGTGATGGAAATATTACCAATGCCCAAGCTTATGCGGCCATGGGACGGCAGATGGATAGGTATTCTGGCTATGCTGAGACTGTAACGAATCTAAAGCAGGCTTATCAGTCGAGTCAACCCGTGCAAGGGCCGCTTGTTGAAACAACATATCAGATACATCGTTCGAATGATATCGTTAAACTTGAACAAGGGCATCATGGAAAGTCCGTACATGAGCTGCAAAGTCAGTTAGCGCAACTCGGCCAGACCGGCCGCGCCGGCGCACCGTTGCACCCGGATGGCGACTTCGGTCCGAACACGCGCCACGCCGTGGAGCAGTTCCAGCGTGAGCATGGCTTGCAGGTGGACGGCATCGTCGGCCGCAACACCCGCGCGGCGCTGGACCAGGCAGTGGCGCAGCCTGCGCCCTTGCAACAGGCTGCGACGCCGTTGCTATCGGATCCCCATCACCCGCAGCACGCCTTGTACGCCGGCGCCGTGCGCGCGCTGGAAAAGCTTGGCGAGCGCGGCGGCTTTGCCAATCGCCAGGCATTGGAGCAGGCGGCCGGGCAGATGGCGTTGGAGGCCAAGGTCAGCGGCCTGGATCGGATCGACCATGTGGTGGCGAACAAGGACGGGCGCGGCCTGATCGCGGTGCAGTGCGGGTTGAATGATCCGGCGATGCATCGGGTGTACGTGGATCGCGAACAGGCGCAGGCGCAGCCATTGCAGGAGAGTACGCGGCAGATGGCCGAGGAAGTACAGCGGCAGGCCCAGACGCAGCAGGTCGCGTCGAGGGAGCCGGTCGCGATGTCGCGGTAGGCATTGGGTGATCCGGATGTCGTGGTGGGTGACGGTGACGGCGATGAGCGCGCTGACGCTATGGGTGCTGTTCAAGGGTTACCGCGTGGTGACGGGCCAGTCGCGAGAGATCGCGATGGACCTGGTGGTGACGGCGTTGCGAGCGGTGCTGATCATTGGAGTGGCGATGAGCATGGTGTCGGCGGCCAGGCCGGGTGCGAGCCAGAGCGATGGTCTGATGAGCGGGTTGTACTGGAAGCTGACCGACGGGCTGAGCAGCGCGATCGTGAAGACGGTGACCGGTGACACGCGCAGTCCGTACGAGGCGATCGACAGGAACCTGTTTTTGATGCAGGTGGCGCTGACGAGCATCGACCAGATCCAGACGGGCGGCGACGCGGATCTGAGTCAGAAGAAAGACCAGGCGCGGTTGTTCACGGGGTTGGGGATGGCCGGTCCCGGGGTGGTGGGGGGATCGCTGCTGCTGTTGAACAAGCTGGCGATGGCGTTGTTCGTGGGATTTGGTCCATTGTTCATTCTGTGCTTGCTGTTCGATGCGACGAAGTCGTTGTTCCAGAAGTGGCTGATGTACGGGATCGGGACGGTGTTCTCGTTGTCGGTGCTGAGTTTCACGGTGAGTTTGGCGACGAAGGTGGTCGGGGTGGTGGGTACGGGTTTTCTGGCGAAGTGGTCGGTGACGGGTGGGACGGGGGAAGGGGTGAGCGGGATGGCGTTGCAGCAGGGAGGGATCGGGTTGGTGTTGACGACGTTGATCGTGACGTCGCCGCCGATGGCGGCGGCGTTCTTCCAGGGGACGCTGGGGCAGTTCACGGCGTACTCGGCGTTTGGGCAGATGGGCAAGGATCCGGCGACGGGGCAGCCTTATACGCCGCAGGCGCCGATGGCAGATGCTTCAGGTTCTACTGGCACTGCAAAACATGTAGGTCAGGTTGAAACTAGAACTAGCGGTGTAGATGCGTCTAATTCTAATGTCGCTGGCCCTGGATCTCGTGGGCTAGCGTCTAATAATAAAGACGTTTGATGCTCTTGGAGGATGGAAGTGCGAATAAAATTTATCTTTATTTTTTTTACGTTATGGGCGGGTGTTGCTCATTCGCAAACGCGCTGCCCAACGGGTGTTCAAGCTGGGAGTGCTCAATGTCTGCCTGATGCTGAAGAAGTTTCGCCTCCACGTCCCACGGGAGAGTGGATTAAAACATGGGGTGCTATTGCCAACGCTGTAGATACCTCAAAGGCTTGGGCGTCTATTGGCATGATGTCTGAGAAAGATGCGAGAGTTGATGCATTAGATCAATGCCAGTCAGCAGGTTATAAAGGATGTGTAGTTATAATTACTTATAGAAATCAATGCGTCGCTATGGCTTCACCAGCTTCTGGCGACGGTGACAGCGGGATGGCTTCTGCACAAGATATTTCCATTGCAAAAAAAAATGCCATAAATATGTGTAAAAAAAATGGAAGCACAGAATGCTCTGTGATCTATAGTGATTGTACCAAGCCAGTATTTAGGGGATTTTAAATGGATCGCGGTGATCTTCTGATTTTTTATCATTCGAAAATATAGCGGCGGTGATTCCGTGTTGCGAGCTAATCTTTTGATGCTATTATTTTTTTCTTCGACTGGGTGTATGTCTCAGGCTGATTTGCCACCAATTGATTCAAGAGAGAGTGTTTCTGCTGCCGAAGATAAGGCTTCATCTGATGATAATTTTGTCGCACAAATATCCAAAAAAAACCAAATTTCTGTTTCAATTACTTCAAATTTTAAAAAGGGTATGTCTTATGGGAATTTAAGAGGCATTGCTTTGATTAATGGCTGGATTCCTAAGCTCCACCCATCTTGCAAGCAGGAAGTGATTGGCGCTGCTTTTGAGAAAATTTGCTCATCCAATCCGAAGCGTTGTGAAGTTTGTGACCTTGCTCCTGAGTTGAGTGAATGCAGTGGAGATGGATACTGCATCATGGAGTTTGATGGTGCTGATGGCAGGCAATTACTAACAGTAATAACTTACGGCGAAATCGACGATGTGCTAGTGTCGGGTGAAAAATCGCGACTTCAGGTTTCTTCATGGAAAGTAAAATCCGTTAAATAGAAAATAATCCAGGTTTTTTAAAAGGAGTTTTTATGAGTAGTCCGTTAGCTGATCTAATCCAGCGTGGCGAGTCTGGGCATATAGGATATAACGCTTACAACCGTGGTACGTATCTTGGTGTCGATGGACGCGAACACGTCCGTGGCAGTGACGGCCCATTAGATTTTTCTGTGATGACAGTTGCTCAGGTAATGGATGCTCAGGCATTGCCGAGAGGCGATGAACAACGACTGTTTGCGGTAGGTCGATATCAAGTGATTCCCGGTACAATGAAAGATGCTGTGGATTTGCTCGGCATCGAACGCTCTAAGGCTATGACGCCTGAAATACAAGATGAAATTTTCTCCGACTACCTTATGTCGCAGAAAAGGCCGGCTATCAAGGAATACATCACTGGTCAGACTGGTGCGACGCTTCACGATGCGCAAAAGGCGTTATCGCAAGAGTGGGCAAGTATCGCCGATCCTGATACAGGGAAAAGCTATTATCATAAAGCTGGTGGCGCGAATCATTCCTCCATTACTAGTGCGGAAACAGCGCAGGCGCTAGACGCGATGCGCGAGTCTTATTTTAAAGCGATCCAAAGCGGTTTGTCTCCAGACGATGCGTGGCGCCAGATCAACTCCGAGCCCGCGCAGCAGTTGTCGACGTCGTCTCGCGCCCAAAATGGCAGCGAACCGATAGCCGATGGTAGGCTTGAACAAGGCGAGCGTGGCGAAGCCGTCAAGCAGTTGCAAGGCCAACTGGCGCAACTCGGCCAGACCGGCCGCGCCGGCGCACCGTTGCACCCGGATGGCGACTTTGGCCCGAACACCCGCCACGCCGTGAAGCAGTTCCAGCGTGAGCGCGGCTTGCAGGTGGACGGCATCGTCGGCCGCAACACCCGCGCGGCGCTGGACCAGGCACTGGCGCAGCATGCTCCAGCACAGCAAGCCGCAACGCTTCAGTCAGCGGTTGCAGCGCCATTGCTGTCCGACCCCAGCCATCCGCAGCACGCTTTATATGCCGGCGCCGTGCGCGCGCTGGAAGGGCTTGGCGAGCGCGGCGGCTTCGCCAATCGCCAGGCATTGGAGCAGGCGGCCGGGCAGATGGCGTTGGAGGCCAAGGTCAGCGGCCTGGATCGGATCGACCATGTGGTGGCGAACAAGGACGGGCGCGGCCTGATCGCGGTGCAGGGCGGGTTGAACGATCCGGCGATGCATCGGGTGTACGTGGATCGCGAACAGGCGCAGGCGCAGCCATTGCAGGAGAGCACGCGGCAGATGGCCGAGGAAGTACAGCGGCAGGCCCAGACGCAGCAGGTCGCGTCGAAGGAGCCGGTCGCGATGTCGCGGTAGGCATTGGAGTGGAGACATGGATTGCAAGGGAGTGAGCCGAATGAAAGTTGCTTACCGCGTGGTGACGGGCCAGTCGCGAGAGATCGCGATGGACCTGGTGGTGACGGCGTTGCGAGCGGTGCTGATCATTGGAGTGGCGATGAGCATGGTGTCGGCGGCCAGGCCGGGTGCGAGCCAGAGCGATGGTCTGATGAGCGGGTTGTACTGGAAGCTGACCGACGGGCTGAGCAGCGCGATCGTGAAGACGGTGACCGGTGACACGCGCAGTCCGTACGAGGCGATCGACAGGAACCTGTTTTTGATGCAGGTGGCGCTGACGAGCATCGACCAGATCCAGACGGGCGGCGACGCGGATCTGGGTCAGAAGAAAGACCAGGCGCGGTTGTTCACGGGGTTGGGGATGGCCGGTCCCGGGGTGGTGGGGGGATCGCTGCTGCTGTTGAACAAGCTGGCGATGGCGTTGTTCGTGGGATTTGGTCCATTGTTCATTCTGTGCTTGCTGTTCGATGCGACGAAGTCGTTGTTCCAGAAGTGGCTGATGTACGGGATCGGGACGGTGTTCTCGTTGTCGGTGCTGAGTTTCACGGTGAGTTTGGCGACGAAGGTGGTCGGGGTGGTGGGTACGGGTTTTCTGGCGAAGTGGTCGGTGACGGGTGGGACGGGGGAAGGGGTGAGCGGGATGGCGTTGCAGCAGGGAGGGATCGGGTTGGTGTTGACGACGTTGATCGTGACGTCGCCGCCGATGGCGGCGGCGTTCTTCCAGGGGACGCTGGGGCAGTTCACGGCGTACTCGGCGTTTGGGCAGATGGGCAAGGATCCGGCGACGGGGCAGCCTTATACGCCGCAGGCGCCGGGGAGAAATGAAAGCTTTAAGGATGGTCTGAACAACTCCCTCTGATCCTGCGACAATCGTACAAAGCCCAACAGGACAACGACGATGCAATTGTCTTTCGGCGACGCGGAGTACAACGGCAAGCGCAAGCAGACGCGGCGCGAAAGGTTGCTGGCCGAGATGGATCAGGTGGTGCCGTGGAAAGACCTGCTGGCGCTGATCGCGCCGCACTATCCGAAGTCGGGCCATCCGGGCCGTCAGCCGTACCCGCTGGAGACAATGCTGCGCATCCACTTTCTGCAGCAGTGGTACGCACTGAGCGACCCGGGCGCGGAAGAAGCCTTGTACGACACGGCGTCGATGCGCCGTTTCGCCAGGATCGGCGGGTTGGATGAGGTGCCGGACGAGACCACGATCCTCAACTTCCGCCGGTTGCTGGAGACGCACGATCTGGCGCGCACGCTGTTCAACCGGGTCAACGCGCACCTATCGCGCAAGGGCCAGAGCCTGCGCGGCGGCACCATCGTGGACGCCACGATCATTGCCGCGCCCAGCTCGACCAAGAACAAGAACGGCGAGCGCGACCCGGAAATGCACCAGACCAAGAAGGGCAATCAGTACTACTTCGGGATGAAAGCGCACATCGGCGTGGACGATGAGTCCGGGCTGGTGCACCACTTGGAATGCACGGCGGCCAACGCCGCAGATATCACCCAGGCGCACAAGCTGCTGCACGGCAAGGAAGACACGGTATGCGGCGACAGCGGCTACACCGGGCTGGCCAAGCGCGAGGAGATGGCGAGCAAGCGCAAGCTGCGCTATCTGATCGCGGAGAAGCCCTCGAAGCTGAAGCAGATCAAGAGCAAGCGCGAATTGAAGTGGGCACAGCGCTGGGAGCACGCCAAGGCCAGCCTGAGGGCGAAGGTGGAGCATCCGTTCCGGGTGATCAAGCGCCAGTTTGGCTACGTCAAGGTGCGCTATCGCGGCCTGGCGAAGAACACGGCGCAAGTGCTGACGCTGTTTGCGCTGTCGAACCTGTGGCTGAAGCGAAAGCAGTTGCTGCCTGTCGTGGGGAGGGTGTGCCTGTAATCCGGGAAATACCCCGGAAATGCGCCGGAAACGGCGAAAAACCGAGGGTCTGAGCGCCGTGGGCGTGGTCGATATGGCTTGCCTCATCCTCCGACCGCGTTGATCAGACTATCCTTAATTCGAATCATGTAGATAATAGTCATGTTTCAATGAATCGAGGCGTTGAAGCATCCAGTCAGGTTGCTCAGGCGGGAAGTCGTGGAGCTCATGAGAATAAGTAGTTGGAGTAATTATGGAAATCAAGGTCGGGTATCTATCTTTTGTTTTTCTAATTTTTTTTGCTTCTTTTGATTTGTATGCACAAACGCGTTGTCCAGTTGGAGTGCAAGCAGGAGGAGCTCAATGTCTTCCTGATGATCAAGAGCGGGCGCCTCCACGAACCACTGGTGAGTGGATTAAAACGTGGGGCGCTATCGTCGGTTCAGTTAAAGGGAGGGAGGGGTGGAGCTCAAATGGTAAATTCACTGAGGAAGATGCACGCCAAGACGCCCTAAAGAAATGTTATTCGGTCGGCGCAGAGGACTGTTTGGTCGAGATGACATATTTTAATCAGTGTGTGGCTATAGCTGACTCGATTAGTGGTGGCAGCAGTATTGTTACCGGGAAGGATGAATCTGTTGCAAGTAGTCGCGCACTGGCTGATTGTAAAAACAAGTACAGTTCTCAGTGCTCAGTTAAGTTTACGGAGTGCACTGATCCATTTTTTAGGAAGTACTAAATTTGTGTGGTGACTAATATGCGCGCGATACAAAATTTAATAATAATTACCATCTTGCTCTTTGCTCTTGAATTTTTTATATTTTCGAATACTTCATTCGCACAGACTCGTTGCCCTGTTGAAGTACAGGCCGGGAGCGCTCAGTGCCTTACTGATGATCAGGCGTAAGCTCCCCCGTCAAGCAGGCACTTTAAAAGTAGAACTTTCGGCGTGTTGGTTGCGGTACTGGACCGGGGTCATTCCGCCGAGCGAGTCGTGGGATCGCTCGTCGTTGTAATCGATCATCCACCAATGGGTGGCTTCGCGAACGTCGTCGAGACGGGCGAAGAGATGCTGGTCCAGCACTTCCTCGCGGAAGGTGCGATTGAAGCGCTCGATGAAGGCGTTCTGGTTCGGCTTTCCCGGCTGGATGTACTGCAGTGCGACGCCATTGGCCTTGAGCCAGCCGGTGAACGCCTCGCCCAGAAATTCGGGGCCGTTGTCCGAGCGCACCACCTGCGGCAGGCCATGGTCGCGTTTGATCTGCTCGAAAACACGCACCAGGCGTTGCGAGTTGATCGAGGTATCCACCTCGATGTGCAGCACCTCGCGGTTGAAATCATCCACGACGTTGAAGGTGCGAAATCTGCGGCCGCAGGCCAGCGCGTCACTCATGAAATCGACTGACCAGACCGTGTCTGGCAGCCTGGGCACGTAGAGCGGCACCCGCTCACGCTTGGGCAGGCGCCGCTTGGCGGCGCGGCGCAGGTTGAGATTCATGGCCTTGTACACGCGATAGATCCGTTTGGGATTCCAGCCCGGGTGCTGCTTGCGGAGGTGGTCGCTGCACTTCCAGAAGCCGCGACTGGGGTGCGCTTCAACGAAGCGCGCGATCTCGGCGATCAGCTCGGCATCGCGCACCGTCCAGTCAAAAGGCGGTGCGTACCACGCCGCCCGCGACAACCCGACGCATGCACAGGACCGGCGCAACGGCCGCGCGTGGACCTCGACAAGGAACCGCACCGCCTCGCGCTTGCGCGCCGGCCCTAGAGTTTTTTTGCGATCAGGTCCTTCATCGCCGCGTTGTCGAGCGCCAGCTCGGCATACATCCGCTTGAGCTTGGCGTTCTCGGACTCGAGCTCCTTGACCCGTCGAAGCTCGGAGGCCTCCAAGCCACCGTACTTGCTCTTCCACTGGTAGTAGGTCGCCGTACTGATGCCGACTTGGCGACAAATGTCTTTGACCGGTACGCCGGCGTCGGCCTGCTTGAGCGTTGCGATGATCTGCGTCTCGGTGAACTTCGATGTGCGCATGGAACCTCCTGGCTGTGAAACGATGCCAGAAAGATCTACTTATGCGGTGTCTGCGGTGCGGGGGAGCTTACGGATGGACTTCGTGTTCGACCGCACCGCCGAGGGCCGGGTGCTCAAGGCCCTGACCATCGTCGACGATGCCACGCACGAGGCGGTGGCGATCGAGGTGGAGCGGGCCATCTCCGGCCACGGCGTGGCCCGGGTGCTGGATCGGCTGGCGCTGACACGGGGTCTGCCGCAGGTGATCCGCACCGACAACGGCAAGGAGTTCTGCGGCAAGACGATGGTGACGTGGGCCCACGAGCGCGGTGTGCAGCTGCGCTTGATCCAGCCAGGCAAGCCGAACCAGAACGCCTACATCGAGAGCTTCAACGGCCGCCTGCGCGACGAATGCCTCAACGAGCACTGGTTCCCGAGGCTGCTGCACGCCCGCACCGAGATCGAGACCTGGCGACGGGAATATAACGAGGAGCGACCGAAGAAGATCTTGGGCGGCCTGACCCCGGCCGCCTATGCCCAACAGCTAGCGGCCAAAGCCGCTACGATGAAACCCGGACTCTAAGGATAGTCTGATCAACGCGGTCGGAGGATGAGGCAAGCCATATCGACCACGCCCACGGCGCTCAGACCCTCGGTTTTTCGCCGTTTCCGGCGCATTTCCGGGGTATTTCCCGGATTACAGGCACACCCTCCCCACGACAGGCAGCAACTGCTTTCGCTTCAGCCACAGGTTCGACAGCGCAAACAGCGTCAGCACTTGCGCCGTGTTCTTCGCCAGGCCGCGATAGCGCACCTTGACGTAGCCAAACTGGCGCTTGATCACCCGGAACGGATGCTCCACCTTCGCCCTCAGGCTGGCCTTGGCGTGCTCCCAGCGCTGTGCCCACTTCAATTCGCGCTTGCTCTTGATCTGCTTCAGCTTCGAGGGCTTCTCCGCGATCAGATAGCGCAGCTTGCGCTTGCTCGCCATCTCCTCGCGCTTGGCCAGCCCGGTGTAGCCGCTGTCGCCGCATACCGTGTCTTCCTTGCCGTGCAGCAGCTTGTGCGCCTGGGTGATATCTGCGGCGTTGGCCGCCGTGCATTCCAAGTGGTGCACCAGCCCGGACTCATCGTCCACGCCGATGTGCGCTTTCATCCCGAAGTAGTACTGATTGCCCTTCTTGGTCTGGTGCATTTCCGGGTCGCGCTCGCCGTTCTTGTTCTTGGTCGAGCTGGGCGCGGCAATGATCGTGGCGTCCACGATGGTGCCGCCGCGCAGGCTCTGGCCCTTGCGCGATAGGTGCGCGTTGACCCGGTTGAACAGCGTGCGCGCCAGATCGTGCGTCTCCAGCAACCGGCGGAAGTTGAGGATCGTGGTCTCGTCCGGCACCTCATCCAACCCGCCGATCCTGGCGAAACGGCGCATCGACGCCGTGTCGTACAAGGCTTCTTCCGCGCCCGGGTCGCTCAGTGCGTACCACTGCTGCAGAAAGTGGATGCGCAGCATTGTCTCCAGCGGGTACGGCTGACGGCCCGGATGGCCCGACTTCGGATAGTGCGGCGCGATCAGCGCCAGCAGGTCTTTCCACGGCACCACCTGATCCATCTCGGCCAGCAACCTTTCGCGCCGCGTCTGCTTGCGCTTGCCGTTGTACTCCGCGTCGCCGAAAGACAATTGCATCGTCGTTGTCCTGTTGGGCTTTGTACGATTGTCGCAGGATCAGAGGGAGTTGTTCAGACCATCCCTAAAGAGCCCCGCTACTGAAAGCGGGGGGGACGTCGGGTGGCGCCAGCTGGCGAATGATGATTCTGCTTTCAGTCAGGACCAGCACGATTTCATCCGTCGGACACACTATGATCCGCAGGTGTCGCGGCTTGCCGCAGCCGGACTAGATTTGAGTGATCGAGGTCCATCAGTTCAAGATGCCCTGTGGAGTACGTCAGTGCAGTTTCGAGACCTGATTCCTGGAATATTCCAGCGTGGTCTCTCGGAAATGGGTCATGACATCAATGCCATCGCGCGCGATTGAGCGCTTTACCCTCTCCTGTCATCGCTTCTGCATGACGGTTGACTCCTACAGAAAGCGTTGCCATGTCTAGAATTCCAAATCCAACGCCGCGCACAAATAGTCCACGAACGGTCCCAGGGTCTGCAGGTCGGCAGCCACCAGCGCGCGCAGCTTCGGCCCGGTCATGCTGGCGTCGTCGAGCTGGCGCCAGAACACCCAGTTCTTGTGCTTGAGGTCGTCGATGAACTCGAACTCGGCCGGGAAGCCGCGCGGCGGCCGCACCAGCACTTCGCTGGCCTCGAAGTCGAAGCGGCGGCGCAGCTTCGGCGCATGCGCGGCGGCCTTCCAACTGCCCGGGTTGTCGAAGATGAACTGGCGCACCTTGCGTTGGGTGTCCGGTTCCGGATGCCATAGCCCGGCGCCGATGAAGCTCTCGCCCGGCTGCAGGTGGATGTAGAACGACGGCGCCGGCACCTGCTTGCGCCGCTCGTGGAACAGGCGCGCGCCTTGCCAGGTCTTGTACGGCGACTTGTCGTGGGAGAAGCGCGCGTCGCGATGGAGGCGGAACAGCGAGCCGCCGACGCCGCGCGGATCGGAACGGAAATGTTCGCTGACCTGGGCCAGGTCCGGCTGCAGGTCGGTGATCAGGCGCAGGAACGGCTGGCGCACGTGCTCCTCGTACTTGGACCGGTTGTCGTTGAACCAGGCCTTGTCGTTGTGCCGCGCCAGGGCACGCAGGAACTTGAAGCTGGCGTCGCTGAAATAACGGGTCATAGGGTGCGTTGCAGGTCCTGGCCCCAGGCGGCCAGCTGGTCGAGCAGGGCTTGCTTGGTAGCATCGTGGGCGTGAGCCACACATAAATCGGCCAACTGCGCGAAGTAGTCGTCCAAGCCCAGTTCGGCCAGGTCGCTGTCGCCGTGCAGGCGCCGGCGCCGGTAGTCGTCCCAGCGGCCGCGCTCGGCGATTGACAGCGTCTGCGGCCAGTTGCGCGCGCGGTAGCGGAACAAGAGTTCGGGTAGGCGCCGATCGCGGAAGCCGTGTTCCAGCGGCGCCAGTTGCGCCGGCGGGGTGGCGCGCACCTGCGCCATCGCGCGTTTGTCGGCGTCGGCCAGGAAGCCGTCGTACAGCGAGGCATCGACATCGGCCGGGGCCGACGCGTGTTCGCTGCCGAACACGCGGCGCACCTTCTCGGCTAACTCCGGCCCGGCCGCGCGCAGGCGCGCGGCTTTGGCCAGGATCTGCGCCGGCTCGATCTGCAGGCGGGCGAAGTCGGGTGCGCGCAGGTGCGCCCAAGCGACCAGTGCCGGCGCCTTGTTCAGGTGCACTTCCTTCAACGGGATGCGTTGCTCGCCCTCGGGCAGGTCGGCCTGCGGCGTGTATAGGCGGTCGGCGATCTGCTCCGGCGTGTAGCGCAGCAGCGGCTCGATTCCGCCTTGCAGGTCGAACACCAGCACCCGGCTGTCGATGCGCGGATGCCGCGCCAGCGGCAGCACCGGCGCCGCGCACAGGCGCGCGGCCGGATAGCGCATCGACACGTGCAGCACCGGCTGCATCGCCATCACGTCGAGCAGGCCGCCGCAGAAACGCTTGTCGCGCAGCTTCAGCGCGTACTCCCACAGCCGCGGCTGGCGCTCGCGGAAGTGCCGCGCCATGCCGATGGTGGCGTAGACGTCGGACAGGGCCTCGTGCGCGTCGCCGTCGCGCACGCCGTTGGCCAGCGCCAGCTGCTCCAGCCTGAACGAGGTGGCGCCGTCCTCGCGCTGCGGCCAGACGATGCCGTCCGGGCGCAGCGCGTGCATCAGCCGCAGCATGTCCAGCAAGTCCCAGCGCGAATTGCCGCCGCGCCACTCGCGTTCGTAGGGGTCGTGGAAATTGCGGAACAGGCCATGGCGCACGAACTCGTCGTCGAAGCGCAGCGAGTTGTAGCCCAGCGTGCAGGTCTGCGGCCGCGCCATCTGTTCGGCGATGCGCGCGAAGGCGTCGGCCTCGTTGACCCCGTCGCGCAGCGCCTGCTGCGGGGCAATGCCGGTGATCAGGGTGGCGATCGGCGAGGGCAGCAGGTCGTCGGCCGGTTGCACGAAGAAGCTGATCGGCTCCTCGACCACGTTCAGTTGCGCATCGGTGCGCACCGCCGCGAACTGGGCGATGCGTGTGCGCCGCGGATCGGCGCCGAAGGTTTCCAGGTCGTAGAAGAGAAAGCTGTCGGGCATTGGAGGTTGGCGGTGGCGGGTGGCAGGGCATCGGCCGCGGACGCGTTGCCGCTCGCGTTCCGCATGGGCCTGTTTGTGCAGGAGCGGTTTTAACCGCGACAGGCTTATTGGTAATGCCTGTCGCGGTTGATGGCCCGAGGCCACTTAGAGCCGCTGCTACAGGGTAAGGCAGATCGGCTCAATGCGCGCCCTCCAGCGGCGCCAGGCGCTCGTGCACGATCCGTTGCAGCCACGCCCAGTCGATCCGCGACAGATCGCTGTGGCCCTGCGTGGCCTGCACCAGGATCTCGCGCTGGATCTCGCTGCGCTCCAGCGCCAGCGCATACGGCGTGCGCAGGAAGGTGACCATGGCGTAGTGCGGCACGAAGCGGGTCGGGTGGCGCGCCTGCAGCGCCTGCTCCAGCTCGCGCTGCAGCAGGAAACCGGCATCGCCGACGCGGTCGCGCATCTCGATGTAGTTCTCCAGCGCCATCTGCTGGATCGCGCTGGCGTCGGGCTTGCGCTCGGCCTCGAACGCGGCGTAGGCGCGGCCCAGGTTGGGTTCGCGCTGTAGGTGCGCGGCCAAGGCGA
This sequence comes from Xanthomonas theicola, assembly GCF_014236795.1. Taxonomy (NCBI): domain Bacteria; kingdom Pseudomonadati; phylum Pseudomonadota; class Gammaproteobacteria; order Lysobacterales; family Lysobacteraceae; genus Xanthomonas; species Xanthomonas theicola. The sequence continues at coordinate 1,635,543 of NZ_CP049017.1, forward strand.
CGCAGTCCTCGAACGCGCAGTTCATGCCCTGGCCGTGGAAGGGCACCATCGCGTGCGCGGCGTCGCCGAGCAGCACCGCGCGCCCGTCCAGGCGCCAGCGCTGCAGTCGCAGCGTGCCGAGCAGGCCCGGCGGATGCTGCTCCCAGTGCTCGGCCAGTCGCGGCATCAGCGGCAGCGCATCGGCAAAGTCGCGCGCGAACAGCGCCGACGCCTCGGCGCCGGTGCGGGTGGTGGCGAAGCTCGGCTGGCCCTTGTTGGGCAGGAACAGGGTGACGGTGAAGGTGCCTTCGTCGTTGGGCAGGGCGATGCACATGTAGTGCCCGCGCGGCCAGATGTGCAGTGCGTTGGCCTCGAGGCGGAAGCTGCCGTCGGCGTTGGGCGGGATCTCCAGCTCCTTGTACGAATGGTCGAGGAACTCGGTGTGCTCGGCCATCGGCGCCGCGCGCTGCATCGCCGCGCGCAGCGCCGAGCCGGCGCCGTCGGCGCCGATCATGCTGCCGAAGCGGATGTCGTGCGGCTGGTCGTCGCGGTCGTCGATGAAGCGCGCGTAGCCGGCGTCGAAGTCCACCGTGTGCAGGCGGCGGTAGAAATGGATCTGCGCGCCGGCCTGCTCGGCCAGCTGCAGCAGGGTGATGTTGAGGTCGTTGCGGTGCACCGACCAGATCACCTCGCTGTCGTCGCGGCCGTAGCGCTGCAACTGCTGGCGGCCGTCGGCGAAGTGCACCATGCGCCCGCGCATCATCACCGCCTTGGCCATCACCGCGGCATCGGCGCCGGCCTGGCGCAGCGCGTGCAAGCCGCGTTCGGCAAGTGCCAGGTTGATCGAGCGGCCGTGCTCGTAGTCCTGGATGCGCGGATCGCCGCGGCGCTCGTAGACGGTGACGCGCCAGCCCTGGCGCGAGAGCAGGATGGCGAGCAGGGAGCCGGCCAGGCCGGCGCCGATCAGGGTGATGCTGCGGGGGGAGGCGCTCAAGGAGAAGTCCGGCAGGAAAGGCAGCCGCGGCCGCGCAGGAGGGTGCGGCTCAGACGCCGGCCCAGGTTTCCGCTTCCTCGACGAAGCGGTAGACGTCGCGGTAGCGGGTGTACAGCGGCACCGGGCTGATCCGGATCACGTCCGGCTCGCGCCAGTCGCCGAGCACGCCGACCGACTGCAGGTATTCGAACAGCGCACGGCCGCGCGCGCGGCCGCCGGCCACGCGCAGCGACAGCTGGCAGCCGCGCTGCGCCGGGTCGGATGGGGTGAGGATCTGCAAGGTCCCGGCCAGGCGCGCGCGGATCAGCGTCTCCAGGTAGCCGGTGAGCTGCAGCGACTTGCGCCGCAGCGCCGGCAGCCCGGCGCGTTCGAACAGGTCCAGCGAGGCGCGCAGCGGCGCCATGCTCAGGATCGGCGGATTGCTCAGCTGCCAGCCGTCGGCGCCGGCCACGGCGACGAAGTCCGGGGCCATCTGGAAGCGGGTGCGCTTGTCGTGGCCCCACCAGCCGGCCAAGCGCGGGGTGTCGCCATGGCCGTGGCGCTCGTGCACGAAGGCGCCGGCGACCGCGCCGGGGCCGGCGTTGAGGTACTTGTAGTGGCACCACACCGCGAAATCCGGTGCGTCCTCGTGCAGGTTGAGCGGGATGTTGCCGACCGCGTGGGCCAGGTCGAAGCCGACCGCCGCGCCGGCCGCGCGCGCCAGCCGCGCCACCTGGCCCAGGTCGAACGCCTGCCCGGTGCGGTACTGCACGCCCGGCCACAGCACCAGCGCCAGGCGCGGGCCGTGTTCGGCGATAGCGCGCTCGATCGCGGCCATCGACACGATGCCGTCGGCGCCGTCTGGCTGCACTTCGATCAGGTCGGTGGCCGGATCGAAGCCGTGGAAGCGAATCTGCGAGGCCACCGCATGCTGGTCCGAGGGGAACGCGCCAGCCTCGATCAGGATCGCCGGACGTTCGCGGGTCGGGCGGTAGAAGCTGACCATCAGCAGGTGCAGGTTCACCGTCAGCGTGTTCATCGCCACCACTTCGTGCGCCAGCGCGCCGACCAGCTGCGCCAGCGGCGCGGCGAACAGTTCGTGGTAGGTCATCCACTGCGTGGGACCGGTGAAGTGGCCTTCCACCGCCAGCGTCGACCATTTCTCCAGTACCTCCTGCACTGCAGCGCGGGCGCCGCGCGGCTGCAGGCCGAGCGAATTGCCGACGAAGTACAGTTGGTCCACGCCCTGATGCTGCGGGAACAGGAATTGGCGGCGCAGCTCGCGCAGCGGATCGGCGGCGTCGAGCGCGGTGGCGTGGGTGCGGGACAGGATCTCGTTCATCGGCGGCGGGGGCGGGTCCAGGGCGCAGTCTAGTGGTCGCGGCACGGCGTTTGGTCGGCAGCCGCCGCCGAGGCCGGCAGCATGGCGCTGCGCAGCAGGTGGGCGAGGGTGCCGACGCTGTTGGCGATGCGGTCGCTGGTGTCGGCCAGCGCGGCCAGCGCTGAGCCGTCGGCGGCGTCCTGCAGGTGCGCGGCCAGTACCTCGGACAAGCGCCGTTCGTCGGTGCGCAGCGTGGCCTGCGCCGGCGCGCTGCCGCTGCACAGGCTGTCGGCCAGCTGCGTCAGCGCCGCATGCGTCTGGCGCTGGAACTGCTCCAGTTCCGGCAGCGGCGGCAGCGCGGGGCTGTCGCGCAGCACCGCCTCCAGCGCCAGCGCGGCCCGGATCAGGCGGTTGCCGTTGGCCAGGACCGATTCGGCCAGCTTCAGTTCGCGCACATTGCGTCGGCGCCGCGGCTCGCCGCGCAGGCGCTCGATCGAGGCCTGTACGTTGGTGCGCGCGGTACGCGCCGCGGCGCGGGTTTCCGGCAACGTCTGCAGGCGCCCGTCGAGCAGCGCGGCGAGATGGTCGCGATAGGCCAGCAGCAACTGCGCCAGGGTGGCGCGGATGTGGCGGCGCTCCCAGGTCGGCCACAGCGCGTAGGCGAACAGCGCCAGCGCGCTGCCGAGCACGGTGGCCTGGATGCGCTGGTCGATCGCCTCGCCCGGGGCCATGCCCTCGAACGACAGCAGCAGCACCAGCATGCCGGTCAGCGAGGCCACGCCGAGGCCGTAGTTGACCTGGGTCAGCAGGCGGAAGCCCAGGCAGAACACGGTCAGCAACAGCAGCCGCACCACCACGCCGTCCATCGTGAAGTGGGCCAGCACCGTGGCCAGCAGCAGCCCGGCGAAGGTGCCGGCCACGCGCAGCGCGCCGAAGCTGAGGGTGCCGCCGAAATCCGGCTTGAGCACGATCGCGGTGGTCATCGGGATCCAGTAGCCGTGCGGGAACGCTTGCCAGCGCTCGAACAGCACCGCCAGGCTCAGGCACACGCCGCAGCGCAGCGCATGCCGGAACGCGACCGAGGAGAAACTCAGGTTGGCGCGCAGGGTCTGCAGCGGCGCCAGCGGACGCAGCGCTGCCGGCAACCGCGCCTCGGCCAGTTTGGCCTGGATCTCGCCGCGGCTGCTGGCCCAATGGCCGTTGCGCACCAGCGCGCGCAGTTGCCCGCCCAGGGCCTGCGCGCGGGCCACGGCGATGCGCAGCAGGCGCCGCTCGCGGGTGTCCTCGGTCTGGGCCTGGGCCTGTGCCAGGACCTCGATCAGATCGTCGAAGCCGGTCATCGAGGCTTCCGCCGCGGTCGGGTCCTCGGCGCTGTCCAGTGCGTAGGCGAGCTGGTCCAGGGCCACCGCGCTGCGCTCCAGCACGCGTTCGATCGGCAGCCGCGCGCGCGACGCCTCGTCCAGGCGCCCGTGCAGGTCGGCCAGGGTCAGCAGTTCCAGCCGCGCGCGCTCGCACAGCTCGGCGATGATCCGGAACGACTGCACCGCCAGCCCGCGCGAGCGGTGTTCGCCGTGCAGCATGACCATCGCGTCCAGCACCGCCTCGGTCGCCGGCGGCGCCAGCGTCGCGCTGGGCCGCTGGCGGGCGATTCCGGCCAGTTGCCGCATCAGTTCAGCCAGCGCGAAGCGTTCCGGGCGATAGCGCTGCAGCGGCCAGGCGGCCAGCGCCATCAGCATCTGCAGCACGCCGCCGGCGAAGATCAGCGCGGCCACGCCGACGCTCTGCGCCGCCGGCAGGCGCACGTCGGCGCTGACCACCAGCAGGATCATGCAGGTCAGTCCGACCCGCGCCGCCACCGGCCCCAGCGCCACCAGCAGGCCGCCGCCCAGGCCCAGCAGCAGCGCCGCCAGCGCCAGTGCCGGGGTATGCGCGCCGATCAGCATGCCCAGCAGCGCCGCGCCACCGGCGGCCAGCGCCGCCATCAGCATGCGCTGCATCCGCGCCCGGTACGGCCCGGGCTGGTCGGAGAACATCGTGTTCAAGGCGCCGGTCGCCATCGCCAGACCCAGCGCCGCATGCCCGCTGGCCACGCCCAGCGCCAGCGGCGCGACCACCGCGACGGTGTTGCGCACGGCCACGCGCAGCGGCACGTCGCGCGGCTTCAGCGCGATCAGTCTGCGCAGCATCGCGGCGGGATGGAGCGACGGGGGACGGCGCGTGCGCTCACGGGGCGGCGGCGGGCGCCGGTACCGGGTGCACCTGTCCGCAGCGGCCGCAGGTGCGCAGCGCCTCGGACGCGTAGAAGCGCGCGAACACCGGCGCGAAGTCGGTCTCGATGTCGCGCAGCGGGAAGTATTCTTCGTACAGCAGGTGGTTGCAGTGCGTGCAGAACCACAGCAGGCCGTCGTTCTCGTGCGGCAGGCGTCGGCGCTCGATCACCAGGCCCACCGAATGGGGTCGCCGCTGCGGCGAATGCGGCACCTTCGGCGGCAGCAGGAAGGTCTCGCCGGCGCGGATCGGGATCTCGCGCACGGCGCCGTCTTCCTGGATCCGCAGCACCATTTCGCCTTCGATCTGGTAGAACCACTCCGGGCCTTCGTCGTAATGGAAGTCTGAACGCGTGTTCGGCCCGCCGACCACCATCACGATCAAGTCGCCGGTGTAGAGGCATTTGTTGCCGACCGGCGGCTTCAGCAGGTGCCGGTGTTGTTCGATCCAGGCATGCAGGTTGAGCGGAGCGGGAAGCATGGCGTGTCCTTCGGCGATCGCGGCGGGGCGGCGCGCAGACGTCAGCGATCCTCGCGGTCCTGGCAGATGCGCGCCAGCGCGGCATCGTAGCGCGGCGCCAGATCCTCGATCCGCTCCAGTTCCATGCCCAGGTCGTGGACACGGCCGTCGCGCAGGCTGTAGACCCAGCCGTGCACGGTCAGTTCCTGTCCGGCGGCCCAGGCGTCGCGCACGATCGAGGTGCGGCTGACGTTGACCACCTGCTCGACTACGTTCAGCTCGCACAGCCGCGCATGCTGCAGCGGCAGGTCGCCGGCGCGCTGCAGGCAGGCCTCGTGTTTCTCGGCCACGTCGGTGACGTGGCGGATCCAGTTGTCGACCAGGCCCAGACGCGCGCGGGTCAGCCCGGCGTGCACGCCGCCGCAGCCGTAGTGGCCGACCACCAGGATGTGCCGCACCTTCAGCACCTCCACCGCGAACTGGATCACCGACAGGCAGTTGAGGTCGGTATGCACGACCACGTTGGCGATGTTGCGGTGGACGAACACCTCGCCCGGCGCCATGTCGATGATCTGGTTGGCCGGCACCCGCGAGTCCGAGCAACCGATCCACAGGTACTCCGGGGTCTGCTGCTGGGACAGGCGGCTGAAGAACTCCGGATCCTCGTGGCGGATACGGTCGGCCCAGGCGCGGTTGTTGTGCAGCAGCTGATCGATCTTGCTCATAGCCGCGCATTATTCCAGAAGCGGGCACGGGCCGGGGCGCGGCGCCGCGACGCCGGGCGTGGTGTGGTTCATCGACGCGGCTGCGGCGCGCTTGCGCACGCCGGCGTCGGTGGCGCCGGTGCGGTCGGTGCGTTCGCCATGGCGGCGGCAGCGCTCTCGGGCCAGACACGCGCAGCGGCGGTTTTTGCGCGGCAAGCGGTGCGGCGGGCCGCTCCGATCTCCGTGCTCGGCCACACCTCCACCCAGGGCGCGGTGAACAGGACCGCGGGCGCATCGTCGGCGGCCAGCGCGACGCCGGCGCGCAGCGTTGGCCGAGCAGCTGGTGGTGGGTGAACAGCACCAGCCCGTTGTCGAAGCGGCCCGGCAGCGCCTTGCCGCGCGCCTCGAAGGCGACGATACGCTGCCCGTGCAGCCTTGGCCTTGCATCGAACGGCGCCAGCGCCGCGCTGCCGAAGCGCACTTCGCGCGGGATCTTGCCGCACAGCGCATCGCCGAGCAGATTGCCGACGGAGTGGGTTTCGGGACCTTCCGGTGTGCGCCGATTGCGGCAGCTGCCCGGTCGACGCCGGGTGAGCGGCGCGATCGCCAGCCGCGGTGCGCACGCGGCGTCACCGCCGGTGTGCGTTGCGGCATCGATGCGTGCCGGCGCTGCGGCAGGCGCGGCTCAACGCTGCGCCAGACGCTCGCGCATCAACGCGGCCACGGCCTGCGCACCCGCATCGGCCTGCGCCTGCAGCGCCTCGCTGACCGCGGCCACGTTCGCCGCCGGATGATTCTGGCCGAGCTTGAACTTCAGTTCGACGCGCTCGGGTTCGAAGCGGAAGCCGACGATGCCACGCAATTGGCGTCGGTGCGCGTCGTTGTGCGGTTCGTAGCGCCAGTCGCTGCCGACCGTGCGCTCGTGGCGCTCGCTGAGCCGCGCCACCAAGTCGGCCAGCAGTGTTTCGTCGTCGCTGACCTGCAACTGGCCGTGCAGGTGCGCGGTGGCGTAGTTCCAGGTCGGAACGCGCGCCATCGCTTCCTTGTCCGGATACCAGCCTGGCGACACGTAGGCATGCGGGCCGTGCACGATCAGCAGCGCCGGCCCGCGGTGCCGCGCCTGCGGATTGGCGCGCGCCCAATGGCCCTCGACCACGATGCGTTCGCCGTCGCGCTGGTACAGCACCGGCAGCGGCGTGGCGCAGGGCAGGCCGTCGTCGCCGACGCTGATCAGGGTCGCGAACGGATCGCGCGCGATCAGCGCGTCGAGCGCGCCCAGGTCGGTTTCGGCGAACGCCGGCGGGACGTGCATCGGCCGCTCAGGCGCGCACGCCGAGGGTCTGGGTCATGCGTCCGCGCAGCGCCGCGTCGTCGTCGGCCTGCGGCGGCGCCACCTCGTCCAGCGAGAATCCGCGCGCCAGCGCATCGTCCTCGTCCAGGCCGTCGTAGGCGACGAATTCGGCGTCCAACAGCGCCGCTTGCGCGGTGTCCTGGCTGTCATAGCTGAACGTATTGCCGTCGCTGTCCAGGACCTCGGCGGTGCCGGCCTCGCGCACGCGCAGGCGCGCCCACACCAGGAGGCGGCCGAGGCTGGTCAGGTACCACCGATCGTTGGCGCGAGAGTCTGACGTCATGGGGTCACCAGGGATAGCAGCCAGAGCAGGGCGGCCATGCCCAGGCCGAAGAAGATGGTCAGCAGCGACAGCCAGGCTGGCGTCGCCAGCCCGGACAGCGAGCGGTCGCCGAGCGGGCGGTAGCGCCGCGCCAGCAGCCAGCCCAGCGCCGCCGGCTTGAGGAAGGCGCCGGGGCCGAACGCGGCCGCCAGGGTCGGGTGCCGGTCGCGGACATGCACCAGGGTCAGTGGCCAGAAGATCAGGAACGCGCTGAATCCGGCGATCGCCACGCCGACGAAGCACAGCGCGAAGAACAGGATCATGGGGCGGCCTCCTCAGGCGGCGCATCGAAGCGCGCGACGATCTCGATGGGGCCGACGATGTTGTCGTTCAGCGCATCGAGCGCCTCGGCCGGGATCCACCACTCAGTGTGCTGCGCGCCGCCCACCTTCTGCACCGGGTAGGGCGCCAGGAACGCCGCGCGCACGGCGAACCGCGCCACGTAGCCGACGCCGCTGTCCTTGACGTTCCAGCGCCCGGCGATCTCCTCGGCGTAGTGCTGGTTGGTCACCGGATAGAAGATAGGCTGCTCGGGCAGCCGCGGCGGCCAACGCCGGAACCCGGAGTCGCGCAGCAGCGCGAACTCCTCCGGCCCCAGCGGGCGGTACATGGTCACCGTGGCGGCGTCGGCCATCGCCTCAGAACTCGGCGCTGCCCGGCGCGCGCGGGTAGGGGATCGCGTCGCGGATGTTGCTCAGCCCGCAGATGTAGACCACCAGGCGCTCGAAGCCCAGGCCGAAGCCGGCGTGCGGCACCGTGCCGTAGCGGCGGAAGTCGCGGTACCAGCCGTAGTGCTGCGGATCCAGGCCGAACTGCACCATGCGCGTGTCCAGCACGTCCAGCCGCTCCTCGCGCTGGCTGCCGCCGATGATCTCGCCGATGCCCGGCGCCAGCACGTCCATCGCCGCCACGGTCTTGCCGTCGTCGTTCAGGCGCATGTAGAAGGCCTTGATGTGCTCGGGGTAGTTGGTCACCACCACCGGGCGGCCGACGTGCTGTTCGGTCAGCCAGCGTTCGTGTTCGGTCTGCAGGTCCAGGCCCCATTCCACCGGGAACTCGAACTTGTGCCCGGACTTCTGCAGCAGCGCGATCGCCTCGCCGTACTCGATGCGCTCGAACGGGGCGTTGATGAACGCCTCCAGCTTGCCTATCGCGGTCTTGTCCACGCGCTCGGCGATGAACGCCAGATCGTCGCCGCGCTCTTCCAGCAACGCGCGGAACAGATACTTGAGGAAGTCCTCTGCCACCCGCGCGTCCTCGGCCAGATCGGCGAAGGCGATCTCCGGCTCGATCATCCAGAACTCGGCCAGGTGCCGGGGGGTGTGGCTGTTCTCGGCGCGGAAGGTCGGGCCGAAGGTGTAGACCTTGCTCAGCGCCAGGCAGTAGGCCTCGACGTTGAGCTGGCCGGACACGGTCAGGAAGGTCTCCTTGCCGAAGAAGTCGCGGCCGAAATCGACCTGGCCCTTGCCGTCGCGCGGCAGGTTGGCCAGGTCCAGGGTCGACACGCGGAACATCTGCCCGGCGCCCTCGGCGTCGGAGGTGGTGATGATCGGGGTGCTGATCCAGTTGTAGCCGTTGTGGTGGAAATAGCGGTGCACCGCCTGCGCCAGGCAGTTGCGGATGCGGGCCACCGCGCCGAACAGGTTGGTGCGCGGGCGCAGGTGCGCGACCTCGCGCAGGAATTCCAGCGAATGCGCCTTGGGCTGGATCGGGTAGGTCTCCGGGTCCTCGACCCAGCCCACCACCTCGATCGCCTCGGCCTGGATCTCGAAGCGCTGGCCCTGGCCCTGCGAGGCGACCAGGCGCCCGCGCGCGATCACCGCGCAACCGGCGGTCAGCCGCTTCACTTCCGATTCGTAGTTGGGCAGCGCAGCCGGCGCCACCACCTGGATCGGCGCGAAGCAGGAGCCGTCGCTGAGGGTGACAAAGGACAGCCCCGCCTTGGAATCGCGCCGGGTGCGGACCCAGCCGCGTACCGTCACTTCGCCGCCGGCCGGGATCTTCCCGGCCAGCGCATGCTCAACGCTCACCACCGTCATGACTTGAATCCTCGCCGCAGCGACTCGATATGGAACGAGCAAGTGTACTGGCTGAACTGCGGCGCTTGCGAGGCGCGGCGCGCATCCGCCGCATCGGTTCCTCCCTATAATGACCGTTCGCCGTCCCCGGAGTCGTTCGCCATGGCCATCCACCTCACTCCCGTCGCCTTCGAGCGCGTGCAGCGCTTCGTCGCCCAGACCCCCGGCGCGCTGGGCCTGCGCTTCGGCGTCGAACGCACCGGGTGCTCGGGCTGGGGCCACGTCACCGACCTGGCGCGCGAGGCGCACCCGGATGATGCGGTGTTCGAGCAGGACGGGGTGCGCATCTATGTCGATGCCGCCAGCCTGCCGCTGGTCGACGGCACCGAGATCGACTTCGCCAGGCAGGGCCTGGGCGAGACCTTCGTCTTCCGCAATCCCAACGCCACCGCCGAATGCGGCTGCGGCGAGAGCTTCACCACCGCCGCCGCGCGCTGAGCGCCGCCGCGCTCACCACGCGTAATGGGTCAGCACCAGCTGCGGATCCAGGTCCAGGCGCGCGAAGCCGATTTCGCAGACCTGTCCTGCGACGAACTGCGCGCATAGCGTCTCGGTGAGCCGCAGGCGCAGGCGCCGTCGCGCCAGATCGACCCCGCACACGCGCGCCGCGGCGAAATCGAAGTAGCGCCCGACCACGCCGAACGCGGCCTTGAACAGGCTCTCCTTGGCCGAAAACAGCGCGGTCAGCAGCGCATCGGGCGACCACTGCGCATCGGCGGCCGCGGCCAGCAGCGCCGCCTCTGCCGCATCGATCGCCACGCCCAGCACGGCGTCGCGCGCGGCCGGCGCGAGCAGCCGTTCCAGGTCGATGCCGATGCCCTGGTGCTGCCCGGCCGCCAGCGCCACCGCCGCCGCGCAGCCGTCGCCATGGGAAATGCTGCCCAGGCTGCCGGCCGGCCAGCAGGGTTCGCGCGCCGTGCCGATCGCGATCTCGGCCTGCGCCTGCACCGGGCCGAGCGCGGCGCCCAGCGCCAGCCGCGCGGCCAGGCGCCCGAACAGGAATTCCGCCTGGCGCTTGCGCACGCTGCGCGCAATGCTGTCCGGGCACGCGATCGCCGCCGCGGCGAAGGCCTGCGGCTGGAAGCGCGCGGCATCGAACGCCAGCGCGTATAGCGGCGTGCCGTCGTCGAGCAGGTAGCGGCGCGCGCCGCGCAAGGCCGTGGTCACTGCGGGCGGCAGGTCCAGCCGCAACGGTTGGCCGGTGTGGCCGGCGCGCAGGTCGGCGCTCACTGCTCGCACTCGGCGGGCGTGTCGCGCAGCGGTCGATGGGGAGCGGTGTCCCTTGCGGCGCGACACATCCGGGGCGGCCTGGTCGTGCGGTCGCGGCGTGCTGCGGCGGCAGGCAGGACAGGCCGACACGGATGCGCCAACGCGGCTGCCGCGGTGCTTGAGATGGCAAGGGAGATGCGGTTCACCCTGCCAGTGTCGCAAAACCGACCGCGGCGCGGCAGCTGCGATCCCGGCGGCACTGCCGGGCGCCAGGCCGCCGCCTGCATGGGCGGGCGGAACCCCAAACCTTGCGGCGCGGCATCTGCGCTGCCATACTTTATGGCTTGCTGCGCCCGTCGTGGCGGGAACCCTTGCCCCACCGCACCCGTCCTGGGCCTGGCGGGGGGCTGTCCGGCCCTCGGGCCACATCCGAAAGGTACAACCACATGAGTCGTCATTACGAAATCGTGTTCCTGGTCCATCCGGACCAGAGCGAGCAGGTCCCGGCCATGATCGAGCGCTACAAGTCGCTGGTCGAGAACGGCAGCGGCACCATCCACCGCCTGGAAGACTGGGGTCGCCGCCAGCTGGCCTACCCGATCCAGAAGCTGGTGAAGGCGCACTACGTCATGCTCAACATCGAAGTGGACCAGGCCATCCTCGCCGAGCTGGTCGAGAGCTTCCGCTTCAACGATGCGGTGCTGCGCCATCTGGTGATCAAGCGCGACGGCGCCGACACCGAACAGTCGCTGATCATGAAGAGCAAGGACGAGAAGGGCGACAAGCCCGAGCGCAGCGAGCGCCGGCGTCGCGACGACGAGGAAGGCGATGCGCCTGCCGCCGCCACCGAAACCGACGGCGACGCCGCCGAAGCCGCCTAAGGAACACTGCCATGTCCAAGTTCTTCCGTCGCCGCAAGTTCTGCAAGTTCACCGCCGAGGGCGTCAAAGAGATCGACTACAAGGATCTCAACACCTTGCGCCAGTACCTCACCGAGAACGGCAAGATCGTGCCGAGCCGCGTGACCGGCACCAAGTCCAAGTACCAGCGTCAGCTGGCCACGGCGGTCAAGCGCGCGCGTTTCCTGGCGCTGATCCCGTACACGGACAACCACGATATTTGATCCGAGTCCCTCGGAAGAGCCCGCACATCGCATGTGCGGGGTCCAACAGGAAAGCGGCTCTCAACTCTCCATTCCCGTCCTATTCGGACAGCACGCGTTGCGTCGGCCGCGAGCCGGCGCTCACGAATAACGGAGCAACACCATGCAACTGATCCTTCTGCAGAAAGTGACCAACCTGGGCGGTCTCGGCGACAAGGTCGACGTCAAGCCGGGCTATGGCCGCAACTACCTGGTGCCGCAGGGCAAGGCCGTGCCGGCCACCGCCGCCAACGTCGCCGAGTTCGAAGCCAAGCGCGCCGAGTACGAGGCCAAGGCGCAGTCGATCCACGCCGACGCCCAGGCTCGTGCGGCCAGGCTGGAAGGCGCCAGCGTCACCGTCAAGGCCAACGCGTCGACCGAAGGCAAGCTGTACGGCTCGGTCGGCCCGCGCGACATCGCCGAGGCATTCACCGCCGCCGGCCTGCCGCTGGAGAAGGGCGACGTGGTGCTGGGCGAAGGCGCGTTCCGCAACATCGGCGAGTACGAGGTGCTGGTGCGCCTGCACGCCGACGTCGAGACCACGGTCAAGGTCGTGGTCGAAGCCGAAGCCTGATTCCCGGCTTCCATAGCTCTACCGAAACGGGCGCCGCAAGGTGCCCGTTTCGTTTGCGACCTCCGGCCCCGGCGCCCGCTGGGGCCGTTATACTCACCGGTTCGTGCCTGTTTCCTGTCCGGCGATCATAGCCGTATCAAGGGGTTGGAAGCAGGACTTCACCTGGATATTCATTAGCGGCAGCGTGTGCCGGCCCGCCGGCCGCGCCTGCCACGGATTGCCCGCCCCCATGCGCCTGTCGACCATCAAGCTGTCCGGCTTCAAGTCCTTCGTCGATCCGACCACGCTGCACCTGCCGACCAACATGACCGGCATCGTCGGTCCGAACGGCTGCGGCAAGTCGAACATCATCGACGCGGTGCGCTGGGTGATGGGCGAAAGCTCGGCCAGCCGCCTGCGCGGCGACTCGCTGACCGACGTGATCTTCTCCGGCTCCTCGGCGCGCAAGCCGGTGTCGCAGGCCACGGTGGAGCTGATCTTCGACAATTCCGACCACACCATCGCCGGCGAGTACGCCGCGTTCAACGAGATTTCGGTCAAGCGCCAGGTCAGTCGCGACGGCAGCAGCAGCTACTCCCTCAACGGCAGCAAGTGCCGTCGCCGCGACATCACCGACCTGTTCCTGGGCACCGGCCTGGGGCCGCGCAGCTACTCGATCATCGAGCAGGGCATGATCAGCCAGATCATCGAGGCGCGCCCGGAGGATCTGCGCGTGTACCTGGAGGAGGCGGCAGGCATTTCCAAGTACAAGGAGCGGCGCAAGGAGACCGAGACCCGCATCCGCCATACCCGTGAGAACCTGGAGCGCCTGGGCGACCTGCGCGAGGAGATCGGCAAGCAGCTCGAGCACCTCAAGCGCCAGGCGCGCCAGGCCGAGCAGTACCAGGCGCTGCAGGAAGAGCGCCGGGTCAAGGACGCGCAGTGGAAGGCGCTGGAGTACCGCGGCCTGGACGGGCGTCTGCAGGGCCTGCGCGAGGCGCTGGGCTACGAAGAGACGCGCCTGCAGCAGTTCATCGCCGAACAGCGCGATGCCGAGGCGCGGATCGAGACCGGCCGCGTGCGCCGCGAGGAGGCCGCCGACGCCTTGAACAAGGCCCAGGCCGAGGTCTACCAGGTCGGCAGCACGTTGGCGCGCATCGAACAGCAGATCCAGCACCAGCGCGATCTGTCGCAGCGCCTGCACAAGGCGCGCGACGAAGCGCAGCTGGCGCTGGTCGAGCTCGGCCAGCACATCAGCGGCGACGAGGCCAAGCTGGGCCTGCTGCGCGAATCGGTGGACGTGGCCAGCCCGCAGCTGGAGCAGTTGCAGGAAGACAACGAATGCAAGCAGGAGGCGCTGCGCGAGGTCGAGGGCACGCTCGGCGACTGGCAGCAGCGCTGGGAAGCGCACCAGCGCTACACCGCCGAGGCCTTGCGTGCCGGCGAGGTCGAGCGTACCCGCGTCGACTACCTGGACCGGCAGTCGCTGGAAGCCGAGCGCCGCCGCGAGGCGTTGGTCGCCGAGCGCGCCGGACTGGACCTGGACGCGCTGGCCGCCGCCTTCGAGCAGGTGGAACTGCAGCACCAGACCCGGCGCGCCGCGCTGGACGGGCTCAACGCGCAGGTCGAAACCCGCAAGCAGGCGGTGGCGGCGCTGCAGGAGCAGCAGCGCACCGCGCAGGCGGAGCTGGCCGAGGTGCGCAAACAGGCGCAGGCCGCGCGCGGCCGGCTGTCGTCGCTGGAAACCCTGCAGCAGGCCGCGCTCGGCCAGGAGCAGGGCGCCGCGGTGGCCTGGCTGCAGGCGCGCGGGCTGGATTCGGCGGCGCGCGTGGGCGAGCGCATCAGCGTCGAAAGCGGCTGGGAGAACGCGGTCGAAGGCGCACTCGGGCAGTTGATCGAGGGCGTGCTGGTCGATGCGCCGGAGACCTTGGTCGATGCACTAGGCGAACTCGGCGAAGGCCGCATCGCCCTGGTCAGCGGCGAAGAACAGACCGGCGACTTCGCGCCGACCTCGCTTGCCGCCAAGGTACAGGGTCCGATCGCGATCCGTCGGCTGCTGGCGCGGTTGCATGCGGCCGACGACCTCGCCGCCGCGCGCGCCCTGCTGCCGCAGCTGGGCGAGGGCGATTCGATCGTCACCCGCGACGGCGCGCGCCTGGGCGAGGGCTGGCTGCGGGTGTCGCGCTCCGGCGCGGCCAAGCAGGGCGCGCTGCTGCGCGAGCGCGAGATCCAGGCCTTGCGCGGCCAGATCGACGCCTTGCAGGACCGCGAAGCGGAACTGGACCAGCGCCTGGCCAACTTGCGCGAGCAGTCGCTGGCCGCCGAGCAGCAGCGCGAGGACGCGCAGCGCCAGCTGTACCAGGCCCACCGCAGCGTCTCCGAACTGGCCGGGCAGTTGCAGAGCCAGCAGGGCAAGGTGGACGCCGCGCGCACCCGCATCGAGCGCATCGAGGTGGAGATCGCGCAGTTGCTGGAAACCCTGGACGGCAGCCGCGCGCAGGCGCGCGCGGCGCGTTCCAAGCTGGAGGATGCGGTCGCCAGCATGGGCGACCTGGAAACCACCCGGCACGCGCTGGAGAGCGAGCGCCGCCAGCTCACCGAAGCGCGCGACCTGGCCCGCGACGCCGCGCGGCGGGTGCGCGAGGCCGCGCACGCGCTGGCCCTGACCCTGGAATCGCAACGCGCGCAGATCGCCTCGCTGCGCCAGGCGCTGGAGCGCATGGGCAACCAGCGCGGGCAACTGGATTCGCGCTTGGGCGAGCTCAGCGCGCAGCTGAACGAAGGCGATTCGCCGGTGCATGCGCTGGAAGCCGAGCACCAGGCCGCGCTGAGCGAACGCGTGCGCAGCGACCGCGTGCTCGGCGAGGCGCGCGCGCAACTGGACGGCATCGACAACGAACTGCGCGGCCTGGAGCAGACCCGCCAGCAGCGCGACGAACAGGCCCTGGCGCAGCGCGAGCGCATCGCCCAGCGCCGCCTCGAGCAGCAGGCGCTGGTGCTCAGCGCCGAGCAGTTGTCGGCGGCGGTGGTCAAGGCCGGCTTCGTGCTCGAGGACGTGATCAATGGCCTGCCCGAGCAGGCCGATCCGGCCGAATGGGAGCAGGCGGTGCAGCAAATCGATGGGCGCATGCGCCGCCTGGAGCCGGTCAACCTGGCCGCGATCAGCGAGTATGGCGAGGCCGCGCAGCGCGCCGAGTACCTGGAGGCGCAGGACGTGGACCTGAACACCGCGCTGGAAACCCTGGAAGACGCGATCCGCAAGATCGACCGCGAGACCCGCGGCCGCTTCAAGGATACCTTCGACCGGGTCAATTCCGGCGTGCAGGCGCTGTATCCGCGCCTGTTCGGCGGCGGGCACGCGTATCTGGAACTCACCGGCGAAGACCTGCTCGACACCGGCGTGGCGATCATGGCGCGGCCGCCGGGCAAGCGCGTGTCCAGCATCTCGCTGTTGTCCGGCGGCGAGAAGGCGATGACTGCGGTGGCGCTGGTGTTCGCCATCTTCCAGCTCAACCCGGCGCCGTTCTGCCTGCTCGACGAGGTCGATGCGCCGCTGGACGAAGCCAACGTCGGCCGCCTGGCGGCGATGGTCAAGGAAATGAGCGAGAAGGTGCAGTTCCTGTTCGTCAGCCACAACAAGGCGACGATGGAAGCGGCGCATCAGCTCAGCGGCGTGACCATGCGCGAGCCCGGCGTCAGCCGCCTGGTCAGCGTGGACCTGGAGGAAGCTGCGCGTTTGGCGGGCGCGGCCTGACGTGACATGCTAAATACCGTGTCTTCCCCCTACGCACCCCTGCCGGAGTAACCTCCGAATGTCCGACATGGCACTGCTACGCATCGGCATCCTCGCCGCCGGCCTGCTGCTGATCGCGGCGATCTTCCTGTTCGGCCGCCCGAAGAAACCGACCCAGGGCCGGCGCGTGGAACCGGCCGATCCGGCCGCGCCGCGCCGCGAGCCTTCGCTCGGCGATGCCGCGCCGCCCATCGACGGCGAGGCCGGCGCCGCAACCGGCCAGGACGGGGCCCTGGGCCAGCCCGAACTGGGCCTGCCCGCCCCCGAATCGGCCAGCGCCGAACTCGGCAAGCGGCCCAGTCAGGACTTCGACAAGATCGTCTCGCTGTACGTGGCCGCACGCGCCGGCCAGGTGCTGCGCGGCGAAGACATCGTCGTCGCCGCCGAGAAGACCGGGCTGGTGTTCGGCCACATGAACGTGTTCCACCGCCTGGTCGAAGGCCATTCCGAACGCGGCCCGATCTTCAGCATGGCCAGCATCATGAAGCCGGGCAGCTTCGAGATGGCCCGCATCCGCGAAATGGAGACCCCGGCGATCGCCTTCTTCCTGACCCTGCCGGCGCCGTTGAGCGCGCTCGACGCCTGGGAAAAGATGCTGCCGACGGTGCAGCGCATGGGCGAGCTGCTCGACGGCGTGGTCCTGGACGACAGCCGCAACGCCCTCGGCCGCCAGCGCATCGCGCATATCCGCGACGACCTGCGCGCCTACGACCGGCAGCATCAGGCGCCGCCGTTGACCAAGGCTCCGCGCTGGTAGGGCCTGGACTCGGGACTCCGGACGGCAGGATGATGTCCCGGGACGGACCGCTGTCGAGGGCGGTTTCAATCTCCAACAGCAACCCATGACCGACTGGGGATGGATCGGGTGAGAATCACCACTCAATGCCAGCGCAGATGCTTGAAGCGGCGTCCTCCAGTCCAGCGCTTTGCGCGGCCGGGTGTTGAGGCGGTCGGCAATGGCATCGAGTCGATCTTGCGAATAGACCGACAGGTTGGCCCCTTTGGGCAGGGATTGGCGCGGCAAGCCGTTGCTGTTCTCGCAGGTCCATCGCTGCCACGGGCTGTACGGATCGCAAAAGGACACATGCACACCGGTGTTCGCACTGAACTGTGCATGCTGCGCCATCGCCTTGCCCCGGTCATAGGTCAGACTCCGACGCATCGGTTCGGCAATCGCATTGAATTTGGCCGTCAATCCCAACAGCGCCGAAGCGGACGTCGCATCCACCATCTTGGCCAGCACCACCAGCCGCGTGGTGCGTTCAACCGACACACCCACCGAGGACTGGTGGCGTGCGCCCTTGATGAAGTCTCCCTCCAGTGTCCGGGCATGACCCGGTCATCGATTCCGGGCGGGCGCATGTGAATGCCGACAATGTCCTGCAGCATCCCGTGCCGGTCGGTACCGGGCGTGCGCGGTTTGCGAGCACCGTGCCCTTGGCGCAGCGATGCCCCCCGTTCCTTGCCAAGCGCGCCGCGTGGAGCCGGGTGGATCCTTGTGTAAATCGTCTCGTGGGCGGCGAGCAAGGCAGGCTGCCCAGGGTGTTGACGCTTGCGTGTGACGGCAACGCGCATGGGCGACCAACCCTGCTCAAGCAACAGCCGCAGCTGAGACCACAACGCGCCTTCCAGCGCCAACTTGCGCGGACGCCGCGCCTGCCTGCGTACGCGCCGGCTACGCACGCCAGCCCGATGTGCGTCGTAGCCGCCGGCAATGCGTGAGCGTCCCATCCGTCCCTTGCTCGCGCGCGGGCACGTCGCCATTGCGTCGCAACGCACGCGTGATCGTGCTCGGCGCGCGTCCAAGCGCACGCGCCATGGCACGGGCACTGGCCTGCTCAAGCTGCATCGCCATCCGCGCATCCCGCTCTTGGGCACTCAATTGCAAATAGGACGTTTGCATCGGTTCATTCCAAGGCGTGTTGCGCTTCACTATGGACTCCGCCAAGCAAAAGAAAACCGCCCCCGGGCAGACCGCCCCGCGCAAGCGCGGGGTCAGCGAGCACGCCGGCCCTCACGAGGGACGGCAGCGAAAACAGCAACGGCAGTAGCAACAGCAAAGGCAACCGCTAGAACAACAGCAACGTCCAGAGCAACCGTGCGGATCGAATTCCTTACTACCGATGGATCGCGATGAACTTCATCTCCACCCGTAATGCCGCCCCCACCGCCACCCTCAGCCAGGCCATCGTCGCCGGCCTGGCGCCCGATGGCGGACTGTACGTTCCCGAGCGCATGCCGCCGGCGCGCGAGCTGCGTCCCGGCGCCAGCCTGGCCGAGACCGCCGCGTGCCTGTTGGCGCCGTTCTTCGACGGCGACGCACTCGCCGCCGAACTGCCGGCGATCTGCGCCGAAGCCTTCGATTTCGACGCGCCACTGCAGCCGCTGGCCACGTCCGGTGACCACGCCCTGGAACTGTTCCACGGGCCGACCGCCGCGTTCAAGGATTTCGGCGCGCGCTTCCTCGCCGCCTGCCTGACCCGGCTGCGCCGCGACACCGCTACGCCGCTGACCATCCTCGTCGCCACCTCCGGCGACACCGGCGCCGCCGTCGCCGCCGCCTTCCATCGCCAGCCCGGGCTGCGCGTGGTGGTGCTGTATCCGGACGGGCGCGTGTCGCCGCGCCAGGCGCACCAACTGGGATGCTTCGGCGACAACATCCAGGCGTTGCGCGTGGCCGGCACGTTCGACGACTGCCAGGCGCTGGTCAAGCAGGCCCTGAACGATGCCGAGCTGCACGCACAGGCGCCGTCGAGCTCGGCCAACAGCATCAGCCTGGGCCGGCTGCTGCCGCAGATGAGCTACTACGCGCACAGCGCGTTGCTCCACCATGCCGCGCATGCGCAGGCGCTGCACCTGGTGGTGCCGACCGGCAACCTGGGCAATGCGCTGGCGGCGATCCTGGCGCGCGGGCTGGGCGTGCCGCTGGGCCGCATCGTGCTGGCGACTAACGCCAACCGCGTGCTGCCGGACTACTTCGCCGGCGCCGACTATGCGCCGCAACCCAGCGTGGCCACCGTCGCCAATGCGATGGATGTCGGCGCGCCGAGCAACTTCGAGCGCCTGCGCTGGCTGTACCGCGGCGGCGACGCCGCATTGCGTGCGCAGTTCCAGTCCTATTCGGTGGACGATGCGCAGATCCGCCAGTTGATCGGCGAACGCTTCCGCCGCTACGGCGAGGTGCATTGCCCGCACACCGCGACCGCCTTGCACGTGCTGCAGCAGATCCGCGCCGAGGGCGCCGACGCCGGCGACTGGGCCGTGGCCGCGACCGCGCACCCGGCCAAGTTCGAGGTGGTGGTCGAGCCGTTGATCGGCCAGCCGGTGCCCGTGCCGCCGGCGTTGGCGGCATTGCTGCAGCGGCCGGCGCATGCCGAGCCGATCGCGCCGGACTACGCGGCGCTGCGTGCGCGCCTGCTGGCCGGCTGATGACCGCCGCAGCGGCCGCCGTCGCAACCGGCGCCGGCGCGCAGGTTCACGCCTGCCCCTGCTCCTGCGGCTGCATCCGCTGCCACGCGGCCTGCACCACGCTGCGGACCTGCAGCCAGTCCAGGCGCGAGCGCGGGTGGTCGCGCAGGAACACCTCGCGCAGGTGCGGCACCACGTCCTCGAAGCGCTGGCCGTGGTACTTGAGGTAGGCGTCGTAGGCCAGCTTCAGCGCCGGCTCGTAGTCGAAGAACGTATGTCCGGGCTGGTGGAATGGAGCCTGCGCGAACTGCGCCTTCCAGAATTCCAGTTCTCTTTCGCGATCCAACATCACGCAGGCGCGTGGGTCTTGCTGCACATCGATGGCGACGCGCATGGTTGTCCTCCGTAAGGCCCCCCACCGGCACCGCGGCGCCGCCGCAGGTGTGCTGCTGATCGCAGTCTATGCCCATGCGCATCACAAGGCATGCCGTCATACTGAACCATTCATCATTCGCGGCCGATCGGTCGCGATCAGGTGGGTCCCTCTGGCCGCGCGCGCCTGCGCAAGCGGCGCGCGCGCCGGTAATGCCAGAGGAACAGCGGCAGGGCGGGGATGCCGGCGACCCAGTGCAGCACGCTGATCCACTGCCGCGCGTCCTCGTCGGCGACGTAGTACAGCAGGTATCCGCTGACGCCGAGCGCGCCGGCCAGCAGCAACAGTCCCAGCCCGATCCAGCGTTGCCTACGGTTGTGCCAGCCCTGCACGAAGTGTATGGCGGTCAGGCTGCCGACGCCCAGCACGAAGCCCAGCACCGCCGCGCCATGGGTGCGGAGCATCCATGGCTCGCCGGGATTCACTTCCGGCCCGTACGGCCCCTGCAGCTGCCACAGATGGTGCAGCAGCAGCCAGGCGATCCCGCTGCACCAGAGCGCCCCGCCGCTGCCGGCGAGCAGCAGCACCTGCCAGCGCGCCAGCCGTGCCGAGGCCGGGTGTGCGCTCATGCCGCCAGGCCCGGCGGCGGGGCCTGGCGCACCACGAAACCACCGTGGCTGGCCAGCATCGCGTCCGCCAGCGCCGGCGCCTGCAGCGCGATCTTGGTCATCGCATCGGCCAGGACGCAACACGGCGCGACGACGCTGACCGCGCCCGCGGACAGCACCGGCCGGCCGCGTCCGTCCAGGTGCGGGCTGTGCTCGCGCCCGCGGTAGGGGCGCCGCTGGTGCAGGTTGCTGGAACTGGCGATGGCGCTGTCGTGCAGTTCGACGACGCCGTCGATGGCCTGCTTGCCGCCGCGCAGATGGACCTGCGCATGTCCGAGCACGCGCAGGTCGCCGCCGGCGTTGACCACCGCCCGCACAATCCCGGCCTGGCGCAGGCAGGCGATGGCGCGGTCCACGGCGAAGCCCTTGGCGATGCCGCCCAGGTCGATCAGCAGCCCGCGCCGGCATGCCACCCGGTCGCAGCCGACGATCTCGAGGTCCGCGGTCGTGCCGCGCATCCGGCGCAGGTCGATGCCGGGCGGCCTCGGCAGGAAGCCGGACGCCACCAGACGCGCGCCGACGGCCACGTCGAACAGGCCGGACGAGCGCCGGTGCAACGCCTTGGCGAGCGCCAGGACCTCGACCGTGTCCGGGTCGACCTGGACGGCGCTGCCGGGGGGGGCCCGGCGCAGTGCGGCGAGGTCGCTGTCCTCCTGATGGAAGGACATGCGCGCGTGCACGTGGGCGATCTGCGCGAACGCCAGGTCCGCGGCGGCCTGGCAGCCGGCGGGTACGCGGATCTCGACGAATGTCCCGAGCAGCGGTTTGCAGCGCCGGATGTCCTCCCGCTCAGGCGTGGCGCAGGACGAGCGCATAGGTCTTGAGCAGGCGGCGCACGCCGTCGGTGAGGTGCTTGGACGACAGCGTGGCGCCGGAGATGTTGCGGATGTCCTTGCCCAGTTGCGGCGCCGAATCGGCGGTCTTGCCGACGAACTGGCTGCGCCATCCAGGTTCGCGCACTTGCCCGCCGTACGTTTCGCGGTACTCCAGGATCTCCACGTCGGCGACCGCCCCGGCCGCATCCAGCGCCACCGCAAAGGTGATGAAGTCGTGCTTGCCCACCACATGGTCCACGATCAGCCAGCCGCCGCCCGAGGCGCGCCAGGCTTTCAGTTCCGGCGACAGCGGCGAGACCCCGGCGGCCTTGCCGATGGCGGCGATCTGGCTGCTGTCCAGGGTGCGGAAGTCCGGCGTCAGCGTCCGCCCGGGGAACATCTGCGCCTGCGCCTGCTCCAGCGTCAGGTAGGTCGTCGCATGCGACGGGGCCGCGGCGAGCGCGATCAGTGGAATGGCGGCGAATCGGTAGTGCATGCGGATGCCCAAGGGGGGATCGTGGCCGGATCCGCGGACAGGCGCCGGATCCGCAGGTGCGGCGGCGCAGGCCAGGCCCGTGCCGCCGCCGCGAAGCGTGTCATCCGCCGAACGGCACGCCGAACTTCAGCGAGATCTCGCGGCGCTCGTGCGAACGCAGGAACAGATGGTTGCCGACGTAGGCGTCGTCCTGGTAGCCATTGGGATCGCCATACACCTGCTCCAGCCAGCCGAGGGTGAACCAGGCCTTGCGCCCGCCGTAGTGCAGCACCGGCCCGAGCCAGTACACCGAATGCTCGTGCACGTGGAACGAGCCGATCTCGTTGTGGTTGCGCATCTCCAGTCCCGCCGACCAATTGGGGCGGAAGCGGTAGCTCAGGCCGAGGCTGTTGTTGAAATCCAACTCGCTGGTGTGGTCGGCCTCGCCCTGGAAGCGGATGTTCTCCACTTCCAGGAACAGGTTGTAGGCAAGCACCACGCGGTCGTCGTAGAAGTCCTTCTGCAGCAGTAGGCCGGTCTCCAGCTCGTAGGTGCCGTCGTACTTCAGACCGTTGTGCAGGTCGTGGAACATGTAGGACGGTTCGACGTAGAAGGCCAGGCCGTAGCCGTCGACGTAGGGGCTGCGGGCACGGTAGATGAATTCCGCCGAGACGCTCTGTCCATAGGTGCCGTGGCGGGTGAAGCCGGTGCCGCCGAGCGGATCGTCGTCGTCGGGCGACTTGTTGGCCGCGATGTGGACGCTGTTGAGGTACAGCGATCCCTGCAGCTTGTCGGTGAAGCCGTATTCGATCTCGGTGGAGGAATCGATCGCCTCGAACTGTCCGAACGCGCGTTGCGAGCGGTCCCGAAACACCTGTTCGAACTCGTACGTCCCGACCGGCGTGGTATCGGTGGTGTAGGTGCGGGCGAACAGGCCTTCCCCGGCCGTGGCGCTGCCGCTGGCCAGCAGTAACAGCCCGGCGATCACCCATGGCCGCGGCCGGCCGGTGCTGCGCCACCGTGCAATTGCGTGCAGCCGCGCCGCATCGGCCCCGTCGCCCGCCGCCAAGTCCGCCTTTTGCTCCGTTTGCATCGACTCACTGCCTGTGTGGTTGGTTATGCGAGTCATTCTCATTTATGTAATGTCGAAAAATTGTCGAAATGTCAAAAAAATGTCAGGCCGCCGGTCTTGGAAGAGGGTTTGAGGCGCAGTGGAACGGAAAACCGGCATAAGCGTCCGATGCGTGCGTTCACACGCCAACCGCCGACGAAACGCCGAACAATGACCTTTGAGTTCAGCGGAACCTGGAAATCAGGGAGAGACTCATCGAGCCTTGGCGATGACGCGGCAACGACGACCTCGCCAGGGCGCAGGTCGGCGATCATCCGCAGCAACTCGGGCCGGTCCGCATCGGCGCCGGAGGCCTTCTCGCGGTACACGCCCGCGACGTAATACCCAGCCGCCCGCGTGCTGTGCTCGATCTCGGCTTGGCGGCTGGCCGCCCGTGAAGGATTGAGGAATCAGCGTATGGCTCCAATCACGGAAGTAGAGTGGCAAGCCCTTGAGGACGGCCTCGACACGTCGGCGATCTTGTGTGCTGTGGACGCCCTGGATCGGTTGCGTACCGCGCTGGCTAACTCCAGCGAAGGCGGTCTGTCCGCGATGCGCGATGAGTTGCTGCAGTTGCATCGATCGGCGCAGGCAGTGCGTAAGTCCGGAACGTCGGTCGAAATCCACGAACTGTTTGACCTGACCAACGACATTGAACTCCAGATCGGTGAATGGCTGAAAACACTCAACAGCATCCAAGCCACGTTGTCAGCCATCACTGCGATCTATCCGGAAAGCCTTGCGTACGAGGACTGAGCGGCTTATGCCGGTTTTCCGTTCCATTGCGCCCCAAACCCCGAAGAGACGGGCGGTCCTGCGACAGAGCGTGGCGCACCTGGACGCAGGCACGGCCTTTCCTCCCACCGGGCGACGGAGGCAACGTGCGGTGCGCCGGCAATCGAGCTGCTAGGACCGCGTCCGCAGCGGTTGTCCACAACGTATGTGGAGCGTTGCCCTGGAAACCTGTGGGTAAGTCCGTGCGGGCGCGGTGCCGCGGGACAGGAGCCGGGCTGGCGAAAAAAACGCCGCCGCACCCCGATCACGCCTCGTCGGCGGCCAGCCGATGCAGGGCGGCGAAGTCGCGGATCTCGACCACGTGCAACTGCGGCAGCGCGATCAGGCCCTGCTGGCGCAGCTTGGTGAAGGTGCGGCTGACCGTTTCCATAGTCAAGCCGAGATGGTCGGCGATGTCGCCGCGGCCCATCGGCAGGGTCACCTTGTTGCCGGGGTCGCCCTGGCGGGCCGCGAGCGCGGCCAGCTTGAGCAGAAACCGGCCAGTTTCTCCGTCGGTTGCAGGCGCGCCAGCGCCAGCGCCGCGTCCTGCGCGGCGTCCGTTCCAGGCAGGCGCGCTGCAGCAGCTTGCGCTCCAGCTGCGGCAACTGGCCGCGCAACTGCTGCATCTGCACGAGCGGAACCCGGCACACGCGGCTGTCGGCGATCGCTTCGATGTCGTGGCGGTGCCTGGCCGATTCGCTCAGCCCCACGTAATCGCCGGGCAGCACGAAGTCGGCCACCTGGCGGCGGCCGTCGGCCAGCGTCGGCAACAGTCGCAACGCGCCGGAGGCGACGGTGTAGACGGCCTGCCGGGCTTTGCCGGTGCGGGCCACGGTGGCGCCGGCGGCATAGGTCTGCGACGTCGTCGCCCGTTCCAACGCCTGCACCTCGTCGCGGCCCAGCGCCGAACAGATCGCCAGGTGGCGCACTGCGCAGTGCAGGCATTCGTTCGTGCGCGTGTCCCATACCGGGGCGGGCTCGGCATAGGACAGGGCGAATCCGGAAAGAGGCCTGGTCATGGGCATGGCGGCGGCGGGGAAATGATACGACGATGCGGCCGGCTGCGGCCGGTGCGGCTAGAATTGGTCCTTCGCTCGCTCGGAACCGCAGGAGTTTTGCACGTGATCAAGCCCCGTACGCCGCCCGGCATCATGGAGTTGCTGCCGCGCGAGCAGATCGCGTTCCAGCGCATGCTGGACGTCATCCGCCGCAACTACGAGCGGTTCGGGTTCCTGCCGGTGGAGACGCCGGTGTTCGAGCTGTCCGACGTGCTGCTGACCAAGTCCGGCGGCGAGACCGAGCGCCAGGTGTATTTCGTGCAGTCCACCGGGGCGCTGGCCAATGCCGCCGCGCCCGACGCCGGCGGCGAGGGCGGGCTGCCGGGACACTCCCTCCCGGAACTGGCGCTGCGCTTCGACCTGACCGTGCCGCTGGCGCGCTACGTGGCCGAGCACGAGCACGCGCTGAGCTTCCCGTTCCGCCGCTACCAGATGCAGCGCGTGTACCGCGGCGAGCGCGCCCAGCGCGGCCGCTTCCGCGAGTTCTACCAGTGCGACATCGACGTGATCGGCAAGGACGCGCTGAGCATCCGCTACGACGCCGAGGTGCTGGCGGTGATCCATGCGGTGTTCGCCGAACTGGGTATCGGCGCCTTCGCGGTGCAGTTGAACAACCGCAAGCTGATGCGCGGCTTCTTCGAGAGCCTGGGCGTGGCCGAGGGCGAGCGCCAGCTGGCGGTGCTGCGCGAGGTCGACAAGCTCGACAAGCGCGGCGCCGACTACGTGCGCGAGACGCTGGCCGGGGAGGGTTTCGCGATCCCGGCCGCGCAGGTCGAACAGATCCTCGGCTTCGTCGCGGTGCGTTCCAGCGGCCACGACGACGCGCTGGCGCGGCTGGACGCGCTGGCCACGGCGTCGGAATCGAGCGCGACGTTGCGCCAGGGCGTGGCCGAGCTGCGCGAGGTGCTGGCCCTGGTCGAGGCGCTGGGCGTGCCGGAAACCGCGTACTGCCTGAACTTCTCCATCGCCCGCGGCCTGGACTACTACACCGGCACCGTCTACGAGACCTTGCTGACCGACTACCCGCAGATCGGCTCGATCTGCTCGGGCGGACGCTACGAGGACCTGGCCAGCCACTACAGCAAGTCCAAGCTGCCGGGCGTGGGCATCTCGATCGGCCTGACCCGCCTGTTCTGGCAGTTGCGCGAGGCCGGGCTGATCGAGGGCATCGCCTCCAGCAGCGTGCAGGCGATGGTGGCGCTGATGGACGAGGCCAGGCTGGCCGATGCGCTGGACATCGCCCGCCGCCTGCGCATCGGCGGCATCAATACCGAAGTGCAGATGGAGCCGAAGAAGATCGGCAAGCAGTTCCAGTACGCCGCGCGTGCCGGCATCCGCTTCGTGGTGCTGGCCGGCGACGACGAACTGGCGCGCGGCGTGGTCGCGGTCAAGGACCTGGTGCGCGAGCAGCAGTTCGAGGTCGCCCGCGACGAACTGGCCGGCACCCTGCTGGTCGAGCTGGAGCAGGCCAAGGCGATGGCCTGAGCGGGCCTGGCATGCGGTCCAGGCGGCGCGGTACGCGCGCGCCTTGGCCGGTGTTCGCTGCGAGTGCCTGTCGCGGCTGAAGCCGCTCCTACAGGGAGCGGTGTGCGTGCTTTTGTAGGAGCGGCTTCAACTGCGACCGGTCGCATGGCGGCCTCGCATCCATCGGCATCGAACACTCCCACCGAACGCCCGCCCGCCGCGGCTTGACCCATGCCGTCCAATGGCGTTAATGTACTAACACGCTATTACATTATCGCAATGAAACAACGACCCGCCCCCGCAACCGATCGCGACGACGCCCCGTTCAGGGCGCTGTCGCGGGCCCTGGCCCACCTGAGCAAGCCGCAGGAGGTCGCTGCGTTCCTGCAGGACCTGTGCACGCCTGCCGAACTGGAAGCGATATCCGACCGCTGGCGGGTGGTGCCGCTGCTGCTCAAGGGCGTGCCGTATCGCGAGATCCACGAGCTGACCCAGGTCAGCGTCACCACCATCGGCCGCGTCGCGCGGACCCTGGAATACGGCGCCGGCGGCTATGCCGCGGCGCTGCGCCGGCAAGCGGTGCGCCCTTCCGATTCCCATTGAGATGTCCTGATGAGTGCTTCCCTGGCAGCGCCGGCGCGTGACCGGCTGCGTATCGCGATCCAGAAGAGCGGCCGCCTGGCCGAGCCGGCCCGCGCGGTGCTGGCCGCCTGCGGGCTGAGCTGGCGCGAGAGCCGCGACAAGTTGTTCTGCTACGGCGAGTCGCTGCCGGTGGACCTGTTGCTGGTGCGCGACGACGACATCCCCGGGCTGATCGCCGACGGCGTCTGCGATTTCGGCATCGTCGGCCGCAACGAGCTGGAAGAGCAGGCCGGCGAACGCCGCCGCAATGGCATGCCGGAGGCCTACCGCGCGCTGCGCGAGCTCAACTTCGGCCAGTGCCGGCTGATGCTGGCGGTGCCCGACAGCTGGGAGTGGACCGGCGCGGAGCAGTTGCAGGGCAAGCGCATCGCCACCAGCTATCCGGCGGTGCTGGCCGACTGGCTGCAGGCGCGCGGCATCGACGCGCAGGTGGTGGAGCTGTCCGGCTCGGTGGAGATCGCGCCGCGCCTGGGCACCGCCGACCTGATCTGCGACCTGGTCTCCAGCGGCGCCACCCTGGCCGCCAACCAGCTCAAGCCGGTGGAGACGCTGCTGGAAAGCGAGGCGGTGCTGGCCGGGCCGGTGCGCGAGCCGGGCGACGCCCGCGCCGGGCTGGCGGCGATGCTGCTGCGTCGGCTCGACGGCGTGCTCAAGCTGCGCGACAGCAAGCTGCTGATGTTCCGCGCCTCGCGCGACCACGTCGCCGAACTGACCCGGCTGCTGCCCGATGCCGACCCGCTGGTGCAACTGCCCGGCGACGGCGACGGTCCGTTGCAGCTGCAGACCATGTGCCACGGGGCGATCACCTGGCAGCGCATGGAGGAACTGGAGCGCGCCGGCGCGCAGAGCTTGATGGTGTTGACGGTGGAGCGCTCGTTGGCATGAACCGACTGGACTGGAATTCGCTCGACGCGCAAGCGCGCACGCAGGCCTTGACCCGGCCGGCGCAGACCGTCGCCGCACAGACCCGCGCCGCGGTGGCGCAGCTGCTGGACGACGTGCGCGGCCGCGGCGATGCGGCATTGCGCGAGATCACCGCGCGTTTCGACGGCGTGGTGCTGCAGAGTTTCGAAGTCACCGCAGACGAGTTCGCCGCCGCCGAAGCCGCGGTGCCGGCGCTGCTGCGCGAGGCGATGGCGCAGGCCGCGGCGCGGATCGAGAGCTTCCACCGCGCCGGCATGACCCAGCCGTATGCGGTGGAAACCGCGCCGGGCGTGGTCTGCGAGCGGGTGGTGCGGCCGATCGGCCGGGTCGGCCTGTACGTGCCGGCCGGCAGCGCGCCGCTGCCGTCCACCGCGCTGATGCTGTGCGTGCCGGCGGCGCTGGCCGGCTGCCGCGAGGTGGTGCTGTGCACGCCGCCGCGCGCCGACGGTTCAGCCGATCCGGCGGTGCTGGTCGCCGCCAGGCTGACCGGCGTGGATCGCGTGTTCAAGCTCGGCGGCGCGCAGGCGATCGCGGCGATGGGCTTCGGCACCGAGTCGCTGCCCTCGTGCGACAAGCTGTTCGGGCCGGGCAACGGCTACGTGACCGAAGCCAAGCAGCAGGTGGCGCAGGCCGGCGCGGCGGCGATCGACATGCCGGCCGGCCCGTCGGAGGTGCTGGTGATCGCCGATGTCGGCGCCGATGCCGCCTTCGTCGCCGCCGACCTGCTGTCGCAGGCCGAACACGGCCCGGATTCGCAGGTGCTGCTGCTGTCCGACAGCGCCGACCTGATCGACGCAGTCGAGGACGAGATCGAGCGTCAGCTGGCGACGCTGCCGCGTGCGGCGATCGCACGCCAGGCCCTGGCCGCGTCGCGGCTGATCCAGGTCGGCGCGCTCGAGGACGCCTTCGCGATCAGCAACCGCTACGCGCCCGAGCACCTGATCCTGGCGTTGCGCGAACCGCGCGCCTGGCTGGAGCGGGTCGAGGCCGCCGGCTCGGTGTTCCTCGGCGATTTCACCCCCGAAGCGCTGGGCGACTATTGCAGCGGCACCAACCACGTGCTGCCGACCAACGGCGCGGCGCGCGCCTACAGCGGGGTCAGCGTCGCCAGCTTCCAGAATTTCGTCAGCGTGCAGGCGGCCAGCCGTGCCGGCATCGCCGCGATCGGCGCCTGCGCGGTGACCCTGGCGCGCGCCGAGGGCCTGGACGCGCACGCCAATGCGGTGGCGCTGCGCATGGAGAAGGCGGCATGAGCGCGCCGTTCGAGACGCAGGCGCCGGGATCGATACTGGCATTGGTGCGGCACGATCTGCGCGATTTCGCCGGGTATTCGTCGGCGCGCAGCAGCGCGCTGCAGGGCGAGGTCTGGCTCAACGCCAACGAATCGGCCTGGGCCAATCCCGCCGACCGCGACGCCGGCAACCGCCGCTATCCGGACCCGCAGCCGCCGGCATTGCGGGCCGCCCTGGCGTCGCTGTACGCCTGCGCGCCGGAACAACTGCTGCTCGGCCGCGGCAGCGACGAGGCCATCGACCTGCTGCTGCGCGCGCTGTGCGAGCCGGGCCGCGACGCGATCGTGATCACCCCGCCGGTGTTCGGCATGTACGCGGTGTGCGCGCGGCTGCAGAATGCGCGCATCGTCGAGGTGCCGTTGCGCGAGGACGCGGCCGGCCTGGTCACCGACGTCGATGCGGTGGTGGAGGCGGCGCTGAGCCAGATGGCCAAGCTGGTGTTCCTGTGCGCGCCGGGCAATCCCAGCGGCGCGGCGATCGCGCTGGCCGACATCGAACGTGCCGCCGAGCGCCTGCAGGGGCGCGCCCTGCTGGTGGTCGACGAGGCCTATGGCGAATTCTCCGACGTGCCCTCGGCGACCGCGCTGCTGGCGCGCCACGCCAATTTGGCGGTGCTGCGCACGCTGTCCAAGGCGCATGCGCTGGCCGCGGCGCGGATCGGTTGCGTGATCGCCGATCCAGCGCTGATCGCGGTGCTGCGCCGCTGCCAGGCGCCGTATCCGATCCCGGCGCCGTGCACGCAGCTGGCGCTGGCCGCGCTGCAACCCGAGCCGCTGCGCCAGACCGCGGCGCGCGTGGCCGAGATCGGCCGCGAGCGCGAGCGCATGCACGCCGCGCTGGCCGCGCTGCCCGGCGTGCGCCGGGTGTATCCCTCGCAGGGCAACTTCCTGCTGGTGCGCTTCGACGATGCCGACGCCGCGTTCCGCGCCTTGCTCGGCGCCGGCGTGGTGGTGCGCGACCAGCGTGCCGCACCGACCCTGGGCGATGCGCTGCGCATCACCGTCGGCACCCCGGAACAGAACCAGCGCGTGCTCGGCGCGCTGCAGGCGGGGAGGGCGGCGGCATGACCCCGATCCTGTTCGTCGACCGCGACGGCACCTTGATCGAGGAGCCGGCCGATTTCCAGATCGACGCCTACGAGAAGCTGCGCTTCGTGCAAGGGGTGATCCCGGCGATGCTGAAGCTGCGTGATGCCGGCTACCAGTTCGTGATCGTCACCAACCAGGACGGCCTGGGCGGCGAGGCCTATCCGCAGGCCGCGTTCGACGGCCCCAACGACCTGATGCTGCAGATCTTCGCCAGCCAGGGCATCGCGTTCCGCGAGGTGCTGGTCGACCGCAGCTGGCCGGCCGACAACGCGCCCACGCGCAAGCCGGGCATCGGCCTGATGCTGCCATACCTGCAGGACCGCAGCATCGACTGGGCGCGTTCGGCGATGGTCGGCGACCGCCTCACCGACATCCAGTTCGCCGACAACCTGCGCATCCGCGGCTTCCAGCTGAAGACCGAGCAGTTCGGCGGCGACTGGGACTGGGCCGGCATCGCCCACGCACTGGCCGATGCGCCGCGCCGCGCCGCCGTGCAGCGCGACACCAAGGAAACCCGGATCTCGGTCGAGATCGACCTGGACCTGGCGCGCGACCCGCACTGCGCCACCGGCCTGCCGTTCTTCGACCACATGCTCGAGCAGATCGGCAAGCACGGCGGCTTCGCGCTGGACGTGCGCGCCGCCGGCGACCTGCACATCGACGAGCACCACACCATCGAGGACACCGGCCTGGCGCTGGGCCAGGCCCTGCGCCAGGCGCTGGGCGACAAGCGCGGCATCGGCCGCTACGGCTTCACCCTGCCGATGGACGAGACCCTGGCCAGCGCCGCGCTGGATTTCAGCGGGCGCCCGTACTTCGTGTTCGAGGGCGAGTTCCGGCGCGAGCGCGTCGGCGACATGCCGACTGAACTAGTCCCGCACTTCTTCCGCTCGCTGTGCGATGCCGCCGGCCTGAACCTGCACCTGCGCGTGCACGGCGACAACGACCACCACAAGGTCGAGGCCTGCTTCAAGGCGCTGGCGCGAGCCCTGCGCCAGGCCGTGCGCCGCGACGGCGCCGCGCTGCCTTCGACCAAGGGCGTGTTGTGAAGGGGCGTGCCGTGATGCGTGCCGCTCGCGAAGGGGGGCTGCGATGAGCGACGTCGCCCTGATCGATGCCGGCGGCGCCAATCTCGGCTCGGTGCGCTACGCGCTCGAGCGCCTCGGCGTGGAAGCCCGGCTGGTGCGCGACGCGGCCGGACTGCAGGGCGCGGACCGGGTGATCCTGCCCGGGGTCGGCGCCGCGCCGCATGCGATGGCGCGCTTGCGCGAGCAAGGCCTGATCGCGCCGCTGCGCGCGCTGCAGGCGCCGCTGATCGGCATCTGCCTGGGCATGCAGCTGCTGTTCGAGCATTCGGAAGAAGGCGATGTCGATTGCCTGGGCCTGCTCGGCGGCGTGGTCCGGCACATGCCGCCGGCGCTGGGCATCCGCATTCCGCACATGGGCTGGAACCGGCTGCTGCCGATGCGTCCGTCGCCGCTGCTGGACGGCCTGCCGGAGCACGCCAGCGCCTATTTCGTGCACGGCTACGCCGCACCGGTCACCGCCGACACCGTGGCCGCCTGCGACCACGGCGGCCTGTTCACCGCCGTGGTGGAGCGCGGCCGCCGCTGCGGCGCGCAGTTCCATCCCGAGCGCTCGGCGAGCACCGGCGCGCATATCCTGCGCAACTTCCTCGAGACCGATTTCCCATGAGCTTCATCGTCTATCCCGCGCTGGACATCCGCGACGGCCGCGTGGTGCGGCTGGCGCAAGGCGACTACGCCCGCGAAACCCACTACGGCGACGATCCGGTGCCGCGCGCGCAGGCCTTCGCCGATGCCGGCGCGCGCTGGATGCACCTGGTCGACCTGGATGCGGCGCGCGCCGGCGGCTACACCCTGGCGCCGCTGCTGAGCCGGATCGGCGCGCAGACCGGGTTGCAGGTGCAGACCGGCGGCGGCGTGCGTTCGCGCGCCGACGTGCAACGCATGCTCGACGCCGGCGCGGCGCGGGTGGTGATCGGCTCGCTGGCGGTGCGCGACCGCGAGTCGGTGCTGGAATGGCTGGCCGAGTTCGGCGCCGAGCGCATCACCGTGGCCCTGGACACGCGCCAGGACGCGCAGGGCGTCTGGCGGCTGCCGGTCCTGGGCTGGACCGAGACCTCCTCGCTGACCCTGGAAGCGCTGGCGGTCGAATATGCCGCGGCCGGGCTGGAACACCTGCTGTGCACCGACATCGCCCGCGACGGCATGCTGTCCGGGCCGAACCTGGCCTTGTACGCCTACCTGCGCGAGATCGCGCCGGGTCTGGACGTGCAGGCCTCCGGCGGCATCCGCGACGCCGCCGACGTGCGCGCCGCGCGCGAGGTCGGCTGCGCCGGCGCGGTGCTCGGCAAGTCGCTGTTGGAAGGCCGGCTGCGCCTGGACGAGGCGCTGGCATGCTGAGCCGGCGCATCATCCCGTGCCTGGACGTACGTGACGGACGCGTGGTCAAGGGAGTCAAGTTCCGCGACCACGTCGACATGGGCGACATCGTCGAACTGGCGCTGCGCTACCGCGACCAGGGCGCCGACGAACTGGTGTTCTACGACATCGGCGCCAGCCCGGAAGGGCGCTCGGTGGACTACGCCTGGGTCGCGCGCGCGGCGCGGCTGATCGACATCCCGTTCTGCGTGGCCGGCGGCATCCGCGACGTGGCCACCGCGCGCGCGGTGCTGCACGCCGGCGCCGACAAGATCTCGATCAACTCGCCGGCGCTGGAGCGGCCGGCGCTGATCGCCGAGCTGGCCGAGGCCTTCGGCGTGCAGTGCGTGGTGGTCGGCATCGATTCGATCCGCGAGGACGACGGCCAATGGCGCGTGCGCAGCCTCACCGGCGACCCGAGCAAGACCCAGGCGCTGCGCGTGCGCACCGTCGATTGGGTGGTGGAGGCGCAGCAGCTGGGCGCCGGCGAGATCGTGCTGAACTGCATGGACCACGACGGCGTGCGCCGCGGCTACGACATCGCCCAACTGTTCGAGGTGCGCGCGCTGTGCAAGGTGCCGCTGGTCGCCTCCGGCGGCGCCGGGCAGATGCAGCATTTCGCCGACGTGTTCGAACAGGCCGACGTGGACGGCGCGCTGGCCGCCAGCGTGTTCCACAGCGGCGCGATTCCGATTCCCGACCTTAAGCGCTTCCTGCGCCAACGACAGATCGAGGTGCGCGATGGCGCATGAGCACGAAGCCGCCGTCGCGACCGCGACCGCAGATGCGGCACTGGACTGGAGCAAGGGCGACGGTCTGCTGCCGGTGGTGGTGCAGGACGCGGCCACGCTGCGCGTGCTGATGCTCGGCTACATGAACGCCGACGCGCTGGCCGCGACCCGCGCCAGCGGCAAGGTCACCTTCTACAGCCGCAGCAAGCAGCGCCTGTGGACCAAGGGCGAAAGCTCGGGCAACACCCTGGACCTGGTGTCGATCGAGACCGACTGCGACCGCGACACGCTGCTGGTCACCGCGCACCCGCACGGGCCGACCTGCCACCTGGGCCGCAGCAGTTGCTTCCCGCAGGCGCCGGGCCAGTTCCTGGGCGCGCTCGACCGGCTGGTCGCACAGCGCGAACGCGAGCGTCCGCCCGGCAGCTACACCACCCAGCTGTTCGAGAAGGGCACGCGGCGCATCGCGCAAAAGGTCGGCGAGGAAGGCGTGGAGACCGCATTGGCCGGCGTGGCGCAGGGCGATGCCGAGCTGCTCGGCGAATCGGCCGACCTGCTGTACCACCTGACCGTGCTGCTGCGCGCGCGCGGCCTGGCCCTGGCCGACGCGGTCGCGGCGCTGGAAGCGCGGCACCAGTAGGCGCGGGCGACGGCGGTCATCGCCGTGCCGCGGTGGATGGCTACAATCGCGGTTCCCCGATTGCAGGACCTCACGCATGTCGCTGCGCGCCGTAGTGCTTCTGTGCCTGTTGACCGCCGCCGCGCCCGCGTTGGCGCAGACGGCGACGATCAGCGGCAGCGTCTACCAGGAGCGCGACGGCCAGGCGGGCCGCGGCAGCGGCGAGCGCGGCCTCGCCGGCGTGCAGGTGTCCGATGGCGTGCACATCGTGCGCACCGATGCGCAGGGCCGCTACCGGCTGCAGGTGGAGCCGGGGCGCACGGTGTTCGTGATCAAGCCCGACGGCTACGCCTTCGCCAGCGCCGGCAACGGCTTGCCGGCCTACTGGCGGCACTATGCGCCGGCCGGATCGCCCGCGCTCAAGTATCCGGGCATCGCGCCGACCGGCGGCGCCACCGACGGCTGGGATTTCGCGTTGCGCGCGCAACCGGCAACGGCCAGCACCGAGGTGCTGGTGTTCGCCGACACGCAGACGGCCTCGATGACCGACGTCGGCTACTACGCGCGCACCATCGTCGCGCCGCTGCGCGGCAAGACCCGCGCGCGCCTGGGCACCACCCTGGGCGACGTGGTCAGCGACGACCTGTCGCTGTATCCGGCGCTGAACGCCGAAACCACCAAGCTCGGCGTGCCGTGGTTCCATGTGCCCGGCAACCACGACCTGAACTTCGATGCGGCCGACGATGCCGGCTCGCTGTCCAGCTGGCGCGCGACCTACGGCCCGGACACCTACGCGGTGGAGGAGGGCGGCGCCAGCTTCGTGTTCCTCGACGACGTGGTCTACCAGCCGCAGCAGCAACCCAAGTACATCGGCGGCCTGCGCGAGGACCAGTTCGCGTTCCTGCAGGCCTACCTGGCGACGCTGCCGAAACAGCGGCTGCTGGTGCTGGGCATGCACATTCCGCTGTTCGACGCCGCGCCGGGCAAGGAGACCTTCCGCCATGCCGACCGCGCGCGCCTGTTGGCGCTGCTGCAGGCGTTTCCGCACGTGCTGGTGCTCAGCGGCCACAGCCATACCCAGCGTCACTACTATCACGGCGCCGACGACGGCTGGCATGGCGCGCAGCCGCTGCACGAATACAACGTGGGCGCGGCCTGCGGCGCGTTCTGGTCCGGCGCCAAGGATGCCGACGGCATTCCCGCGGCGACGATGGCCGACGGCACCCCGAACGGCTACGCGCTGCTGATGGTGCAGCGCGACGGCCGCTACGCGCTGGCCTATCACGCCGCGCGCGCCGCCGACGATGCGCAGATGACCCTGCATGCACCGAAGGTGCTGCGCCGCGGCGCCTATCCGGCCTGGGCGGTGTACGCGAACGTGTTCATGGGGCAGGACGACAGCCGCGTCGAGTACCGCATCGACGATGGCGCATGGAAGCCGATGGTGCGCGTGCAGCAGCCCGATCCGGACCTGCTCGCCGAGAACGCCCGCGACGATGCGGCCGAGGCGCTGCGCGGCTACGACCGCTCGCCGGAAGCGATCCCGTCGCCGCACCTGTGGCGCGGCGCCTTGCCGACCGACCTGGGCGCCGGCGCGCACCGCATCGAGGTGCGCACCTTCGACCGCTGGCGCGGCGAGCAGCGCGCCGGCACCGGCTATCGCCTGCAGGAGGCGATGCCCTAACAGGTTGCTGAAATACTGTGAAATACTGGTCCACAGCCCTCGAAAGTCAATGACTTGCCATGCAAGTCATTGACCTTTGGACCGGCCAGCCTTTCGTAGACATCCGGACGCCATAATTGATGGCAATGACCGAGGTGTTTATGGGCAACAGCAAGCAGTACACGGATGAGTTCCGGGCCGAGGCGGTGAAGCAGGTGATCGAACGCGGCTTCACGGTGGTGGATGTGGCCTCCCGAATCGGGATTCCCAAGCACACGCTATACGGGTGGGTGCAGGCCGCCAGGAAGATGGCGCCGGCAGCCGGCGCTGCAGCGGCGTCGACCGACTCAGCGGAGATTCGCCGGCTCAAGGCCGAACTGAGGCGGGTAACCGAGGAGCGCGACATCCTAGAAAAAGCCGCCGCGTACTTTGCCAAGGGGTAAGGGCGAAGTACGCGTTCATGCGTGCGCACGTCCGGGAGTTTCGTCTGGCGACGATGTGCCGGGTGCTGGGCGTGCATCGCAGTGGTTACTAGGCCTGGCTGCGCAACGGCACCAGCGTCCGCGAACGCGAGGACCAGCGCTTGCTGGGCCTGATCAAGCACCACTGGCTGGCCAGCGGCGCGGTGTACGGCTATCGCAAGCTCACCCTGGATCTGCGTGAGGCCGGCGAGCGTTGCAGCCGTCACCGGGTGCGGCGCTTGATGAAGGCCGAAGGCTTGCGAGCGCAGGTTGGCTACGGCAGCAAGCCGCGTTAGCGGGGAGGTCCGGTCGGCGTGGTGGCGAATGTGCTCAACCGGGACTTCATTCCGCAGGCCCCGAACAAGGTCTGGGTCACGGACATCACCTATCTCCGCACCTACGAGGGCTGGCTGTTCTTGGCAGCGGTAATGGAGCTGTATTGGCGCCAGATCGTGGGTTGGGCAACCGCTTCGACAATGACCAGCGATCTGGTGCTGCAGGCACTGGTGGCAGCGGCGTGGCGGCGCAAGCCCGGTCCTGGCGTGATGGTGCACTCCGACCAGGGCTGGCAGTTCACCAGCAGCGATTGGCAGTCGTTCCTGAAGGCGCACCGGATGGTGCCGAGCATGAGCCGACGCGGGAACTGCCATGACAACGCCGTGGCCGAGA
Organism: Xanthomonas theicola; assembly: GCF_014236795.1. NCBI lineage: Bacteria > Pseudomonadati > Pseudomonadota > Gammaproteobacteria > Lysobacterales > Lysobacteraceae > Xanthomonas > Xanthomonas theicola. The sequence continues at coordinate 1,672,373 of NZ_CP049017.1, forward strand.
GCTTCTTCAGCGTCTTGAAGAAGGAACGTATCAAGCGTCGGATCTACCCGACACGCGCCATGGCGGCATCGGACGTGTTCGACTATATCGAGATGTTCTACAACCCGATCCGCCGGCATGGTTCCGCTGGCGGCGTGTCACCGGTAGAGTTTGAAAGGCGCTACGCGCAGAGCGGCGACTGAGTGTCTACGGAAATCTGGCCGGTCCACAGGCCGTTGCCAATACACTCAACTCCAGGCCTCGAAAAACGCTTGGTTGGAAGACACCGGCCGAAGCACTGGACGCGTATCTGAAATCTGTTCAACAATCTGGTGTTGCGACGACCGGTTGAATCTGCTCAACCCGTCCGACGAGGCGTTGGAGCACCAGGTGCTGGCCTCTCGCAGCGTCCAACGCTTCCTGGAGATAGGACACCGCCGCAAGGCGCCGGACCCCAAGACGATCTCGATGTGGCATAAGACGGTTCAAGAAAAAGGAACTGATCGGCGACATTCGCGCGGCGGTGAGCGGCCTACTGCCGCGGGCCGGGTTCATTCCCTGGGCGGACAGATCCTTGACGTATGCACCGTCAGCGCGCCGATCCAACGCAACGCGCGCGAGGAGGATGCCCGGCTCAAGCAGAGCGAGGTTCCGGAAGGCTAGCGAAATTGCGTGTAGTTTGCCGTCATACTATCCCACTCGCACAGGTACTGGCCTGCCGCCGATGACCAAGACTACGGCCCTGCCGATACCCGAGGTCCTTGCCGCCTACTGGAGGTCTGATCGCTGGGCTTTGATTCTGGTCGTCGCCGTCGTGCTGTTGTCCAGCATGACGACGGTCGGTGCGCCTTATCTGTTCTCACGCTTGATCGATCGGCTCCCGCAGGAAGGTGTCCCGGCGCTGGCCTGGGCGTTTGTGTTCTACGCGGCGTTACTCGGCCTTGGTTCTGCGCTGCAATACATGGTGCAGTACTTGTCCTTCATGAGTTCGGAGAACCTTGGCTTCATCATCAGCACCCGCTACTTTGCCCGCATCCTGAAGAAAACTGCCGGCTTCTTCTTCGAGCACAATCCGGCGGAAATCCAGTCGGCAGGCGAGAAGGGACGCAGCGGACTGAAGACTCTGGTGCAATTGGGCCTAGTCGCGTTCATTCCCGGCATATTGCAAATCCTGCTGACGCTGGTCACGCTCGGTGCGCTGATCGACCTCCAAGTGGTGGCGATCGTGGTGGTCTATGGCGTCGTTGCCGTCAGCCTTTCGACGATCGCCACCCGGCGTGCGCGAGCCAATCTTGAGGCGGCCGTCGAGGCCGGCCAGGAGAACGCCCGCTTCGTCGGCAATGCCATGAACGCAATGGAGACCCTGCGCCAGTTCGGCAGTCATGCATGGATGAGCCGGCGGTTCGAGCAGAAGGCGCAGGAGGTGCGGGACAACTGGCGTGCCTACGTCCTACGGCGCGTCGGCTACATGGCCTTGCTGGGCCTGTGCCTAGCGATCCAGTTCGGCGTCACCTTCATGCTCCTGCTGCCGCGCTACCAGAGCGGTGTTCTGAGCGTGGGCGATATCGTCCTGTTCAACATCCTGCTGCTCCAGCTCAACATGCCCTTCGAGATGATCGCCCGTTCCATCGACGATGTCGCCCGCTCGTGGGCCATGCTCACCCCGCTGGCGACCTTGTGGGCAGCGCCGGAGGAACGGCAGGTATCGAATGCGACGAGTTTTGCGCTAGGCAGCGGCCGGATCGTCTTCGAGAACGTCGGCTATACCTATGACAATGGCCGTGGCGTATCGGGCGTGTCGTTCCATGCCGAGCGGGGCGGTATCACTTTTCTGATGGGAGAGACCGGAGCGGGGAAGTCGACAGTGTTCAAGTTGGCACTGAAATCGATCGAGCCCGACACCGGCCGCATCCTCGTCGATGGTGTGGACCTCACCGGCATCGACCGTGCCGATTGGTACGCGACGGTCGCTGTCGTTCCTCAGGATGTTGTCCTGCTCAACGAGTGCCTGGCCGACAACATCCTGCTCGGCCGCCCACGCGACGACGCCCGCCTGCGCCACGCCGCGCGGAAGGCGGCAATACTGCCGTTCATCGACGGCCTGCCGCAAGGTTTCGAGACCACGGTGGGCGAGCGCGGCCTGAAGCTCTCCGGTGGCGAGCGCCAGCGGATCGCCATCGCCCGTGCGCTCTACGGCGATCCTGCGATTGTCTTCCTGGACGAGGCGAGCTCGGCACTCGATGACTCGACCGAGCGTGAAATCATGACCCACATCCGCGCGCTCGCAGACGATGTGACTGTGCTGGCCATTACCCATCGGCGGACAGTAATCGCCTATGCGGATCGGCTGATACATCTCGGCAGCGACCGAATCGCCTGAGCGACAAAGCCACTACAGTGCAGGTACTGTGATCCTCTGCAAGTCCAGCTTGGCTCTGAGGGCATAATGCTTGCGGACGACAGGCACGATCCGCGTCAGGCGAGAGTCGGTGTAGTCCTTGAACAACGGCGGCCTTGGCGCGCGCAGATAGAACTGTCGATCCTGTTTGACGGCCGCAGGCAAAAGGAAATCGGATGTATCCTCGTTGGAGGCATCCGTCAGCAGGCATGGGACGTAACGGAGCCCAAGCTCACGCAACGCATATGCGCGGTGTGACCCGTTTGTCAGGATGATCCGCTTGCCAAACCGCGTGGCGCTGATCACGTTGTCGCTGAATCCAAGATAGATCACGATCGCATGACTTGCCGAGCCGAACGGCTCGTAGTTCGCAATGGCCGTTGGCTCGACGGTCGTGACGTCCAGAAAGCGCAGGTCGTTGGATTCCGACGCGAAAGTATATTCGCCATCGGACTGCGTGAAACGCACCTCGGGATGGGAATGCGCTCCGTTGCAGGCGGCAAGATCCATGACGTCCTGCGCGCTCGGAGCGGGCGGCAAAGAGGCCTTGAGCTGGTCGGCATGGCGCAGGTTGATGGATTCCTGAAAAACGATCAGGCGATCGATTTCCACCATGCACCATGACCGTGGCACCAGGGAAGTCAAACGGTGCATCGAGGGTTGCCGCAGGACGTGGTCGGCCAAAGCCTTCATGTCTTCCGGCAGCGCTTGCACACCGACATCGTCGGCGTGACCAGCTTCCTCGTCGATGAGGCGAAGCGCCACGGCTCTCGCCTCTCGCCATTCGTGCATCAACATGGCTTCGTCCAGGCTGCGCGGTGGGCATCGCTCGCGGACAAAGCGAATCAATCTCGGCAACGGAAGCAGCCCTCTCAGGATTGCGGTCGGATCAATTCCATCGTTGCTGATATTGGCACTCATGCTTCTACGCTCCGTCTGATATTCGGCTCATCGCGGATGGTGGCTCGAGACCCATGCTGTGCGTCGATCATCGCGGCACCCGACAGGTCTGCATCCGGTTGGGATACCCGATAAAATGTTACACAATAACATCAATATGCGACGCCAGCAACGCGTCGACAGGGGGGGCTCTGGTCAGTAGATTCGAAGCGTGCCCAGTGCAATTTCCGGGTACGTCCACTGACCAAAAGGAGATGTTCATGAACGAGTTGATTGAGCTGGGCATGGTGGCTGGGGAATCCAGTGCGCACGATCAGGCTGGCCTGGATGGCAGCGATCTGGTCGAGCTGGGTTCGGTGGTTTCGGAGACCAAGGCACATAACCACGGAACCTTCTTGGAGGCGTCCTTCATCGCGACCACGTCGCCGTAACGCACGTCATTGTGAAAGTGCCGGCGGTGCATGCTCAGCATGCACCGCCCTCGGTTCTCCACGGGAAGAACAACGGCGAGATGGAATCGATGGCGCCTCCCTATTTCCTGTCCAGGCAGGCCTACGTATGCGTGGCCAATGATGTCGTCTTCATACTGGACCTGACGACAGGCAAATATTTGTCGCTCGACAAGGGTAAGGCCGCGGGCCTCGGTGCCTCCATCATGGGCTGGCCGGTAGAGTCCGACGGTCGAGCCGCCCCGACGGTGCTTCGGTCATTGATTGATCGCGGTCTGGTCACCAACGACCCCGATTCAGGGAAGTCTGCTACTCCTTCCGCGATTGAACTCCCGACGCATTGGATACGGGAGAGCGAACCACGGGGGTGCCCCGATATCGGGGTTCGCGAATTGCGCAGATTCATGGCATCGGTGGCGTATGCAGCCTTGAGTAAGAAGTTCTCTCCATTAAAATACACGGTAGCGAGAACTCACGAAAGGAAGCAGGCCGTGCAAGGCTCGCAGGCCGATGTCGGGAAACTGGCATCGCTGGTGCGCGTATTCGACTGGCTCCGGCCGCTTGCGTTCAAGAAGACCAACGAGTGCTTCCTCTACTGCCTGGCGCTGAGCGAGTTCCTGTCGAAATACGGAATCTTCCCCTCCTGGGTATTTGCAGTTCGTGCAGATCCGTTCGTGGCGCACTGCTGGTTGCAGTACGACGATCAGGTGCTGACCGACATCCCCTTCAATTTGCGCCGGATGGTTCCCATCCTGGTGCTATGACAAAGTCCGGCCAATGTACCGATACATCGCCGTATTCTGGAATGGCCTGTCAAACTCGGCAGGAGAGCAAGCGAGCTATGTCGTCGAAAAAATAGAAACAGGAATTCCAGGAATTTCCTGTGCTCTACGGAGTATGGACGCTGCAATCTACTCTCAAAGCGACGATCAGGGATTCTTTGAGTGCAATCGGACGGGCGACCTCGTCGTTCTTGGCAAGGTGTTTACCAAGAACTTTGGCGCGGGGGATATGCCTGAACGCACCGTCCTCGGCGTTGCTTCTGCCCATGACGTCTGTAGCACTCAGGGCCGTGCTCTCGTGCAGCGGTACTGGGGGCGGTACGTGGCATTCGGTTATGACGAGCAGGCGCAGAGCTGGTTCGCCGTGCGCGACCCGACAGCGGAGATTCCGTGCTACGTAACGGTCGTGGACGGGTTGACAGTCGTCTTTTCCAACATGGAAGACTGCTTGCTGCTGGGCCTGAGGGAGTTCACCATCGACTGGTCGTATCTGGCCTATTCGCTATGGTTCCCGTTCCGGGATACGGTCCAGACAGGCTTCGAGGAAATCACGGCGATCGAGGCCGGAGAGGCGATCACGATCGAGAATGGGAAACCCGTAGCCCGGCAGTGTCACTGGGATGTCGCGATGGCCGCGGCCGAGGAGCCGATCACGGACCTGGATGAAGCCGTGCGTTTGGCGAAATCGACCCTGCTGGGCTGCATTGGCGCATTGGCAAGCCAGCATACGCACATCCAGCTGCAGTTGTCTGGTGGACTCGACTCTTCGATTGTCCTGGCGGGCTTGCTTCATGCGCCCTCAAAGCCCGATGTGCAGTGCATCCATCACTACGATTCCGGCATCGGAGCGGATGAGAGGGCGTTTGCAAGAATGGCGGTTTCGGGTGCCTGTCAGTCGTCGGGCCGGAGCTGCGAGTACATCGAGTACGAGCGAACACCGCACTGCTCACTAGAGGAAACTCTCTCGTTTCCGCGAACTGCCCGGCCTGCGCATTGTTCCGGTTACCTTCTCCACCGCCATGCCTGGCTAGGCAGCGCCTCGGGCGGCGAGTCGGTGCACTTCACCGGAATGGGAGGCGATGGCATCTTTCTTCGTTTCAAGGGGAACGCCGCTGCAATCGACTATGCGTGGCGTCATGGCATCGATCGTAAATTGTTGCGTGTCGCGTTCGAGACGGCTCAGTCTGGCGACTCGTTTTACGGCGTAATGAAGGATGCCATTTATCATGGCGTGTTCAAGAAGCCCCGCCGGATCAACGGGAGTTGGGGGAATCCATGCGAATGGGTGCGGGCTGGCGTTGCTCAGGATGCAGCTAGGCAGCCTGCCTGGATGCGGCATGCCCTCGCGCAGGGGCGCCGCGTATCTGCGCAAAAAATGAATCACATCGGCCGAATGATCTTCCCGGCCAGCATTCTGGACCCTTTCGAGGATGCCGGTCGCTGGCGTGTTGTTTCGCCGATCAGTGCGCAGCCGGTCGCCGAGTTGTTCGCTCGCATACCCATTTACTTGCTGATGGCCGGCGCGGAGGATCGGACGATCGCACGCCGTGCTTTTGCAGGTCTGCTTCCGGATGCCCTCCTGTCACGAAGGGTGAAGAGCTACCTGGATGATCATTCGGTCGCGGTCACTCAATACCACCGGGAGTTCATCCGAAGCATGCTTGTCGATGGGGTTCTGGCGAGACATGGGTTCATCGACAGCGCCTCCGCCGATGCCGGCATACGCCGCGTGAGCCCTGACAATTCGTCGCAGGTGCTCGGGATCTCCGGCCCGCAGCTGAATATCGAGGCGTGGCTCAGGCGCTGGTCGGGTGGCCTTGGCAGCCTTGAAGCTGCGGCCAGCTAGGGATGCCGGCTCATTTCCTCCAGGTAGAGGTTCTCCAGATCGTTCGCCGTGATTGTTGCGGCCTCCAGCGTCCTGCGCAGCCGGCCGCCTTGCATGAGGCCGATCGTGGTTGCGACCTCCCGCGCACGAAAGAGGTCGTGGGTTGCCATCAGGATCGCCGCGCCGCGGTCGCGCTGACGCACGAGCAGCTCATGGAATTCGGCCGAAGCCTCGGGATCCAGGCCCGAGGTGGGCTCGTCGAGCAGCAGGGCTTTGGCCTCCTTGACGATCGCAAGGGCGATCCCGACCTTCTGACGCATCCCCTTGGAGTAGTGGCCGACCCGTCGGCCGAAGGCGTCGGAGGCCAGGCCGGCCGCGTGCAAAGCCTCGCGCAAGCGGGCAGGTGAGCGGCCCGACACGCCGGCCAGCCGCGCGAAATAGTCGAGGTTCTCGTAGCCGGTCAGTTCGTCGTAGAGGGTGACCATCTCGGGGATGTAGAGCAGCCGACGCCGCACAGCCTGCGGTTCCAATTGAGCATCGAGACCATCCACCTCGGCGGAGCCGGATGTGGGCTTGAGGAAGCCAAGGAAGAGCTTGATGGTCGTCGACTTGCCGGCGCCATTGGCGCCCAGCAGGCAGTAGATTTCCCCAGGCTTCACTGTGAAGTCCAGGTTGTCGAGCGCCCGATGCGTGCCGTGGTCCTTGGTCAAGGCCTTTGCGGAAAGCATGTGAAGTCCCCTATGGCGTTGCGGCTCGGCCCCGAAGAGCCCAAGCGGCGATCAAGATGAGCAGGGTAGCCACGATCAATGCGGCGAAATCCGCCAGCACGCCGGCCTGGAAGGCGCCGCCTGTTTCGCGGAATTGGAAGCGCGGCAGATTGTCGTACTCGGCGAGGGTCTGGGGGCGGTCGCGATCCAGATAGCCTCGATACAGCAGCCGGCACTCCTGCCGGAACGCGATGACTTGGTCTTGGAAGGCAAGCGCACGATCGGCGTCCGAGCCGGCGATGCGGTCGAGTGCATCCTGTACGGCAACCGATGGCAGGAAGAATCGCACCTGATCGAGTAGGCGGCGCCGGGCATCCAATGCTTGCTTGTGGGCGGCGATCATCGGCGCCAGTTCAAGGTCGGGAGCGATGAGTTCCGCATACGTGTCCCGCACGTGATCCGGAATCCTGGGCGCTGGCGTGCGGACCGGCGCCGGCTTGGCTTCGCCATGAAGGCGCTGGCGTTCGGTGATCTCAGCCAGCCGCGCCTTCATGTCGGTGGCCAACCGCATCTCCGATGGAGGCGGGGCAAGCAGATCGACGGTCGCCAGGGTCAGCGACGGCGCCATGACCACGACCAACAGCCAGATCGCGCCGACAGCGATGGCCGCTTCGGTCGAGCGCTGGGCGAGGAGGCCGATGATCACCACCACCGCCAGCCAGAAACTTCCATAGGTCAGGATCGTCAGCGCCAGCGCCATCAGGCCGGCCGGGTCTCGCGCTCCGGCCCACGCCGCAGCGGCAACGATGATCGCGATCGATGGGAGTAGCACGATCGAGCCGCGGGCCAGCGCCTCGACGGCGATCAGCGATCCGGCTGCGACCGGCTGCGACAGCACCATCGCCGCGATGCCGCGTTCGCGCTCGCGCGACCACAGATCGTAGGTCACGGCAAGGATGACGAGCGGCAGCAGGAAGACGACGACGAAGGCCAGATCGAAGCGGCCGGCGGCGCGTGCGGTGGGGCTGCCGATATCCGCCCACACCCGTTTGAAAAGATGCGTGTAGTCGCCCAGCGCAACGACATCGGCGGTGAAAGGATACGCATCGGCCTGGCCGATCGACAGCGGCGCCATCGATCCGGGAGGCAGCACCGGCTGCGACCGTGGCAGCACCGCCGGCATGCTCCCGACGAACTTTCGGATGCGTGCGGCCATGGCCTGCTCCTCCGTTTTGAGCAGATCGATGGCCACCTCGCGTTGCTGGACCCAGTCGGTGCCATTCCACGCCGCGTAAGCGCTCAACCCCAGGAGCAGGAGTAGAAGGGCTGGCAGGGCGCGGTCTCGGAGGAGGCGACGGGCCTCATAGCCGGCAATGGCGAGACTGCTCATGCGTGCCGGCCCAGGCGCAAGGCCGAGACCACAGCTAGGCCGAGGGCAAGGACGGCCCAGGCCAGCAGGATCGCCAGGTTGGGAGCCTGCGCGGCCGCAACGTCGGCGAGGCGCTCCTGGCGCGGGGTATAGACGACCGAACGAGTGATGGTTGCGATATCGGCGAGGTATTTCTCGCCGGATGGCGGCTTGTGGGTTTTCACCTCGTGGTTCAGCGTCTGGATCAGCCGATAGCGATAGTCCTCGACGTCGCGCAGGTAGGCCAGGTGCGCGGCGAAGTCGGTGCCGGCGAAGGCGCGCGACCAGGGTTGCAGTGCGATGGTCGGGGAGAGGAGTGCGAACGCGCGTTGCATGGTCTCCTGCCGGCGGTAAGCGGTGTAGACGCGCTCGAAATGCCGGGTGTAGGTCTCCGTGGCGTTCTTCTCCCCGTATTCCAGGGCGACGCCGCGGAAGTCGACCGGCAGATCCGCGACATCATCGACGTTGTAGCGTGCCAACAGCTCGGCCTTGACAGCGTCCAGCCGCTTGTCGGCCGGGTCGTGGCCGCTGACGCCGTTCTCCGCTTCCTGGGTGACGGCCGCCCTGAATGCCGGGGCGGAGGGCGTCGGCTCCAGGGTCTCGGCCACGGCGGGAGCGACACGCGGTGCGAGTAGCGCGGCGACCACCCAGAAACCGAGCAGCACGACCAAGGACATCCGCGCCGAGGCGAACAAGCCCGAGACGGCGACGGTCAGGATGCAGAATACGAAAAGGTAGAGCGCGTAGGCGGAGCCGATGGCGGCGAGTCCTGCCACCTCGGCCACGCCCGCATCCTGCAGGAGGATTGCCGGAAGGCTCACGCCGATCATGGCGAGCGCGAGCAATCCGGCCGCCATCGCCAAGGCGATCAGCCTCCCGCCCACCAGGGCCATGGTCGAGGCCCCGGTGCCGAGTTCCTGGCGGAGCCGTTCCCGGGCGACTTCGCCGGACATCGTGGAGAAGCCGGCGAGAATGATCAGCAAGGGCACGACGACCTGCAGCGCCCAGGCCGCCGAGAATCCGCCGAAACGGCTCAAGGCCGCGCCCGCCTCGATCGGCCTGTGGCGGGCTGGGTTCTGCGCGTGGCCCTCGATGAACACCGACGAGCCGACGAAATTGGACACGCCGGGATCGAAAGCCGCCAGCCGCCTTACCGGTGCGGGTACGGCGCGGCCGACATGGGCGGCACTGTGAGGGTCGATCGTGCCCTGGCTGTCCCAGAGCATCGCTTCCTCCTCGGCGACAGCCTGGCGCTCCTGGGCCTGGGCAGACAGGCGGGCTGTGCTTGTGGCGACCGACGTCCCGGCAAGGAGCAGGACCGCGAGCGCGAGCCAGAGCAACCGCCGCTCGCGCCACATCAGCCGGAGTTGCGTTGCGGCTACGCCGAATGTCAGTGACAACGCCGACATCGCCGCAGTGTGGACGGGGAAGAGAACTGTCATTGGGATCATTCCGGTCGCCGGCTTACCACCGGTGCGTCAGGGTCAGGGACACGAAGCGCCCCAGCGCGGTGGCGTTGGTGGGATCGAAACCGGAATTGATGCTGTTGACGACGAAGGGCGGGGCCCTGTCGAAGAGATTCTGGACGTTCAAGGCGAGGCTCGTTCCGTCCTGCGAGCCAGCCGTAAAGCTGTACTTGAGATTCAAGTCCACGGTGGTCCAGGAGTCTATATGCGGGTCGGTCGCGTTCGACGGATCGTGGTAGCTGTCCACATAGTTCACGAAGAGGCCGCCCGCCACGTTGCGCCGGGTCAGCGCCACGCCGCCACGGACGTTGAGATCGACCGGCCGGTACAGCAGGTTCACGGCATCGGCTAAGGGGGCCGTACCGGTCACGCGGCGCTTGGATTCGATGATGTACTGGCCCGCAAGGTTCAGTGCGATGTTGCTCTCGCCCGCGTCCACACTGTACGCAGCATTGAAATCGACACCCCGTTGCTTGGTGAACGCGACATTGCGAACGCGGTTGTCGAGGATGACCTCGGTGTCCGTTTCGTCCCTGTCGCCGGGAATGGCATATGGGCCTGCCCGACTGACGTACAACCCATTGCCGGACAACCCGAGCTGGCGAACCGCCTGGATCTGTTCGGACGTCGGGTTGAAGGTCAGGATGTCAGCGTATGGTTCGGTGGAACTGAGGAAGAGGGATGGATAGCTGCCCCCGTATCCCGTATCCATCCGGTCGTCATAGTCGATGTGATAGTAGCTCGCATCGAGCTTGAGGCCCGGGATCGACGGTGGCGCGAACGAGAATCCGCCCGTCCACGTTTTGGCGCGCTCGGGATCGAGGTCGGGATTGCCGTTGGAGATCATCATCAGAATCGTGCGGCCGCTTGGCGCATTCGGATTCGGCACGTTGCCGGCGACGACGGTGTTGTTCGGCAGCATGTCCTGATACACCGGCGCCCGATACGATCGCCCATAGCTCGTACGGAACGACAGTCCTTCGGTCGCTTCCCACAATAGGCCGAACTTCGGATTGGTCGTGGAGCCGAAGTCGCTGTAGTCGTCGTAGCGCGCTGCCGCGGTCAGCCATAGGCTGCGTACGCCCGGGAGGTCTTTCAGTAGTGGAATATTCAATTCGGTGAAGGCGGAGCGGATGTTGCGACTCTGATCGAATGCCGCCTCCAATCCGCGGGCGTCATGGAAGTCGTAGCTCTCGCGCCGATAGCTGGCGCCGAATGCCGCACGTACGTCGCCGGCGGGAAACGTGAACAGGTCGCCATCCGCGACCAGCTCCAGGTAGCGGGTGTCCGAGTTCATGTTCGTTGGCAACGCGGTAGTCGCCGAACCGCCGGAGATGGTGGTGCGTTCGTATCTCACGTCGCTTTTCCCGGATCCGGAATTCAAGCGGGCCTGCCACTGGTGCGGCAGGTCCAGGGTAAGCCCGGCAAACAGGTCGAACTGCTCGGTGGAGGGAAACAGGCGGGTGTCATCGGACGAGTTTGAAATCGTCGTGTCCATGTCCCGCTTGGAGAAGGAGCCGGACACATTGAACGTCAGCACGTCGTTGATCTGCTGGACGCCATCGACGTAGACGCTGTGCCGCTTCGAGCCCGGATACAGGTCGTACGGCTTGACAGTGACCTTCTCCGAGAAATCCTTGTCGGTTGCCGAAAGATTGTCCTGCTTCAGGAATTCATAGCTGGCCATCAGGTGGCCGCCATCCCACGACCAACCTGTGGCTTGCGACGCCTGGTATTCGTCCATGTTTCCCGCGGTGACGGTTCCGTAACGTACCGAGGTCTCGTATCCGGTGAAATCCCGCCGCAGAATGATGTTGACGACGCCGCCAACGGCATCGGCGCCGTAGATGGCGGAAGCGCCGTCGGTCAGTATTTCCACTCGCTCCACGGCGCTCAACGGAATCAGCGACATGTCGACGTACTGGTAACGGTTCGATGAGGAGACGCGGTGACCGTTGACCAGCGTCAGTGTCGTGCCCGTGCCCAGTCCGCGCAGGTTGATCGACGTGCCCTGGCCGAAGTTGCTCCCCCTGTCGCGATCCAGCCCCAGGTTGGCGACATTGGCGCCGTTGGCGCCACCGCCGAAGTTCTGCGGAAGCTTTTCGAAGAACTGCTGCATCGTGGCGACGCCAGTGCGATCGATGGCTTCCTTGTCGAAGACGATCGTTGGAGACGATCTGCTGGTCGCAGTGTCACGAATATGACTGCCAGTGACCAGAACCTGCTCCAACGTCACGGCAGGAGCATCGGAAGTAGCGTCTCTCTCCTGATGAGCGCCGGTTGCACTGGGGACACCGAGGTCTTGCGCGTACGCGTGCGTGCTTGCATACGATACAACAGCCAAGCCTGCGGCCAGTAATGTCTTCGGCCTGACGATGGACATGTTCTTCATGGTTAGTTTTGATACTCGAGCGTGATCTGGCCGTCGGCAGGCGTTGTAGGATGAGAACCTAGGTGTTACAGTGTAACACTGTATTTTTATAGTAAAACGCTACGGAATACGAGTGATGTGCCATAGCGCCGCCAGCGTGCATCGGGTGGAGATTGGTGCAAGGCCCGGTCCGTGCGCTCGCCAACTCGTCGCGCAAGCGTCTGCTGGAATGGCCAGGAGCTCAACGTCGCGCGCTGGCTTGTTCTGCTGGCTCAATAGGGCGTACGGGGCGCCTATCTGACGTTGTTAGCCGATAACAGCTCGACCTTGCCGATCTTCTCGGCCATCAATGCAGTTCTCGCTCGGTTCTTGATCGTGTCCATGCTCGATACCGGGAGCGAAAGACGACGGAGCTAGCGTGAACCGATCACTGTAAGCCCTCGAAGATTTCTCCACGCCGCTCAGGCGCAGATCGACCGAGGTGCTGCAAGCCGGGGTGGCGACTGGCTGCTTTCGTACAGACGTGGACATTCCGCGTGTCCTGCTATCTTCGCTTGCTGTTCGGTCAGCCGCTGAGTGACGAGTGGGCCAATGCCTTACCTGATTAGCCCTGACCCTCAGCCGCTGCGATGGCGAGCCCCTCGCAGAACGGGCCACAGTCCAGGCTGGAAGCCCATCACGGCTGCGGAAAGTCGCGCCAGCACTTCGGCAGGCAAAGCCTGAGGTTGAGGTTGAAACGACAGGAAGCTTCGGACGAGTCGCACCGCAAGCGGCCCATGCCTGAAAGCTGGCTGAGAATCAGGGCTAAACCAACCTGAGAGTTCCCCCGGCTCTGCCGGGGAGGCAGTAGAAGTTTGACGTATCCGGGAGTCCATCCCGGAGACTCCGCAACGTGAGCGGCCAAGCACACGAGACGGAGAAACCGAGATGGATGAGTTTGAGAGCTTAAGTCACACCAGGTGGGAGTGTCTGTACCACGTTGTGTTCATACCGAAGTGTCGCCGTAAGACACTGTATGTGGGTCTGAGGAAGCATCTAGGAGAGGTGTTCCGGCGATTGGCCGAGCAGAAGGAGAGCCGGGTCGAGGAGGGCCATCTGATGCCAGATCACGTCCATATGCTGTTGAAGATTCCGCCGAAGTAGGCGGTGTCGCAGGTGGTGGGCTATATCAAGGGCAAGAGCGCCATCCACCTAGCGCGGGTGTATGGGGAGCGGAAGCGGAACTTTGTAGGGCAGAGCTTCTGGGCGCGAGGTTACTTCGTTACGAGGGTAGGTCGGGATGAAGGGTTGATCGGGGCATACATCCAGAACCAAGAGGCGGAAGATCGGCGCTTGGACCAATTGCAGTTGCTGAGGTAGTCGGCCACCTTCAGGTGGCCCTAACAAGGGAGGCGCGTAGCGCTCCCGCAGCCGCTTTGAGCGGCTCACATCTCTAAAGCCCCCGGCTTTGCCGGGGGATATTTACTCAGGATGCCTTATCAAATGTGCTGCTGCGAGGGTGTTTGACCTCCTCCCTCTCCCTATAACTTGGACCAGCCAGCACTAGAAAATTCGGCGACACTCAGGGCTAAGGGTGCCCGTCGCCATGACGAAGTCAAAGTTCAGCCAGGAGCGGATCGCGTTCGCCCAGAAGCAGGCCGAGAGCGGCAACATAGTCGAGGAGATCTGCCGCAAGAGGGGCATCAGCCAGGCCACGTTCCACGCCTGGCGCACGGCGTTCGGCGGGCTGGGCGTGGCCGAACTGCGCTGGTGACGCCAGTTTGAGGAAGAGAACCGCAAGCGCGAGCAGCTGGTCGCCGATCTGGGCCTGGACAAGGTCGTGCTGCAGGACGTGCTGTCGAAAAAGCGCTAAGGATAGTCTGATCAACGCGGTCGGAGGATGAGGCAAGCCATATCGACCACGCCCACGGCGCTCAGACCCTCGGTTTTTCGCCGTTTCCGGCGCATTTCCGGGGTATTTCCCGGATTACAGGCACACCCTCCCCACGACAGGCAGCAACTGCTTTCGCTTCAGCCACAGGTTCGACAGCGCAAACAGCGTCAGCACTTGCGCCGTGTTCTTCGCCAGGCCGCGATAGCGCACCTTGACGTAGCCAAACTGGCGCTTGATCACCCGGAACGGATGCTCCACCTTCGCCCTCAGGCTGGCCTTGGCGTGCTCCCAGCGCTGTGCCCACTTCAATTCGCGCTTGCTCTTGATCTGCTTCAGCTTCGAGGGCTTCTCCGCGATCAGATAGCGCAGCTTGCGCTTGCTCGCCATCTCCTCGCGCTTGGCCAGCCCGGTGTAGCCGCTGTCGCCGCATACCGTGTCTTCCTTGCCGTGCAGCAGCTTGTGCGCCTGGGTGATATCTGCGGCGTTGGCCGCCGTGCATTCCAAGTGGTGCACCAGCCCGGACTCATCGTCCACGCCGATGTGCGCTTTCATCCCGAAGTAGTACTGATTGCCCTTCTTGGTCTGGTGCATTTCCGGGTCGCGCTCGCCGTTCTTGTTCTTGGTCGAGCTGGGCGCGGCAATGATCGTGGCGTCCACGATGGTGCCGCCGCGCAGGCTCTGGCCCTTGCGCGATAGGTGCGCGTTGACCCGGTTGAACAGCGTGCGCGCCAGATCGTGCGTCTCCAGCAACCGGCGGAAGTTGAGGATCGTGGTCTCGTCCGGCACCTCATCCAACCCGCCGATCCTGGCGAAACGGCGCATCGACGCCGTGTCGTACAAGGCTTCTTCCGCGCCCGGGTCGCTCAGTGCGTACCACTGCTGCAGAAAGTGGATGCGCAGCATTGTCTCCAGCGGGTACGGCTGACGGCCCGGATGGCCCGACTTCGGATAGTGCGGCGCGATCAGCGCCAGCAGGTCTTTCCACGGCACCACCTGATCCATCTCGGCCAGCAACCTTTCGCGCCGCGTCTGCTTGCGCTTGCCGTTGTACTCCGCGTCGCCGAAAGACAATTGCATCGTCGTTGTCCTGTTGGGCTTTGTACGATTGTCGCAGGATCAGAGGGAGTTGTTCAGACCATCCCTAAGGCCCACGCAGCGCAAGACGCTGGTGGGCCATCTGGTCGACCGTTATCGTGACGGGATTCGCTGGGCTTGCACGGTCGTCGAGCAGAGCCGTTCGGCGCAGCACTACCAGTGCCCGGGAGAGTGCTGACGCGCCACTGCTTCGGCGGATCGAAGAGATTCCCGCTGCGCGTGTCCGCTATGATTTTTGGCGGATCCAGACCGATAGATAGCAGCAGTGCGTTCATCTCGATCGTGATGGATCGCTGGGCCGACGACAACGGAGTGACCAGGGATTAGTGTCGTGGTCAAGTTCTGGTAGACCCCGTGATAGGAGATTTCAGGTAGTGGCGTTCTCGTAGTCGGCCGGAGATCGATAGCCGAGGGTGGAGTGCAGCCGGTGGGTGTTGTAGAAGCCGACGATGTAGTGGGTGATGTCGGCGATGGCTTCGTCCGGGTTGGCGTAGCACCGCTGCCAGACCCGTTCCATTTTCAAGTTCAGGAAAAACCGTTCCATCACCGCGTTATGCGCCGAGGGCAGGCTGGGCGCTCCCAGCAGTTACCCTTGCCGCTCATGCTGGCGACTAGGCCATGGCGGGCCAGCAGCAGGCCGATCTAGCGCCGACCCCACAAACAAAAACGCCTCCACGAGGGAGGCCGGCGAAAGCAGGTGATCCTGGCTGGCGAGCGAAGGCGAGCGGGCGGGAGGATCGGGCGCAGCTGGCTGGCGTAGAGGCTGGCGGGCTTGTTGCGGGACGAAGTCTAGCGGGCACCGCGGTTTCGCGATAAAACGCGAATCACTCGCATCTGTTGGCGCGCAAGCACGCGAAACAGATGGGCTAGATCTCGCGCTGCGTGCCGCGCGGTGCACTTGTGCGCGCACGCAGCGCTGCACAGGGTTCAGGGCGAGGACGACGGCGTCGCCGACGCCGTTGCCGCCGCCCTTGCCGGCGATGCAGCGTGCGCCGAAGCTGCCGCCACTGGCTCGGTTCCGTCAGCGGCATCCGGACCCGGAGCGGTGCGCGGTTTCGCTTTGGCCTTGCCGTCGCCAGCCGCGTCCGGCGGTGCCGCCGTGTCCGTGTCGTGGCCCGTTTCGGGTTCCGGATAGGGATACGCCGGCGCCGCAACCGGCTGCAGCTGCGCGCGCCAGCGCTGCAGCAGCGGCGCGATGCGTGCGCCGACGTACAGTTGCGGATACGACGGCGCCTCGCCTTCGGCCTGTTCGCGCGCGGCGATCTCGGCAGCGGCCAGACGGTAGCTCTCGACGAAATCGCTGGTGCGCGCCAGCGCGTCGATCAGCCAGGCGCGGCCGAAATAGGTGGCGCTGGCGGTGTTGCCGCAGCCGAACGAGGGCCGGTCGCGGCGTGCGGCGGTGATCACCAGCGTGTCGGGGCTCTTCAGCGCCGGCACGAAGCCGCCGGAGTAACACGCCGACAGCACGATCACCCGGTTGCCGATGCCGGCGTCGTCGAGCAGCCGGCGCAGGTCCGCCGGGGTGATGGCATCATAGTCGGCGTCCTCGCCAGGGCCGAACTGCACATACAGCTCGTGCTGCTCGGTGCCGTGGCTGGTCAGGAACAGCAGCAGCGCGTCCTCGCGCCGGTCCATCAGTTTGCCGATCCGCTGCAGCGTATCGGCCAGGTTGTCGTACGAGGCCTGTGGCGCGTAGGCGTGGGCGCCGAGATTGTCCGCATGATTGATCAGGGTGACGATGCGGCCGGCGGCATCGAAGCGCTGTGCGAACAGCTGGCGCAGGTACAGCGTCTCGTTGCGGAACACGTCTTCGCTGGCGTCGCCGGCGAAGCCGACCACGTACAGGTCGGTCACCCCCGGCCGCTGCGGTCGCAGCGCGGCCAGCGCCTTGTGCAGCTGCGCCTGGTCGCGCGGATCGACCGGCGTCTGCGCCGCCGTCGGCGCCTGCGCCGCGCCGGCGTTCGGATGGCAGGCGGGCAGCAGCAGCGCCAGCAGCAGCGCCAGGGCCAGGCGCCGATGCACCACGCCGATGCGGCGCAGGAACCATTTCATGGGCGGCATGGGCGACACAGGAAGCGAACGGCAACGCGCAGCGGCGGCCGCGGGACTCACACTGCCAGGTCGGCGAAGCTGTCCACGCGCCGGTGGCCGTTGCAGGCCGCGCCAAGGCGCGGTGCAGGATAGTCCTGGCGGCGATCGACCAGCACCGCGTCCAGCCCGGCGTCGCGTGCGGCATCGAGTTCGGCGACGACGTCGGACAGGAACACGATCTGTGCCGGCGCCGCACCGGTGGCCTCGGCGATGCGCGCATAACTGGCCGCCTCGCGCTTGGCGCCGACTTCGGTGTCGAACCAGCCGGAGAACAGCCCGCGCAGGTCGCCGGCGTCGCTATGGCCGAAGAACAGCTTCTGCGCCGGCACCGAGCCGGACGAGTACACGTACAGCCGGTGGCCGTCGGCATGCCAGCGGCGCAGCGCCGCTGCGGCATCGGGGTAGATGTGCGCGGCGAAGTCGGCGTCGCGGTAGCCGGCCTCCCAGATCATGCCCTGCAGCGCCTTCAGCGCGGTGTGCTTGCGGTCCTGGTCGATCCAGCCCTGCAGGGTCTCCACGAGCGCCGCGTCGCTGCGGGCACCGCTGCACTCGGCCGCCACCGCATCCAGCCATTGCCGCACTTGCGGCTGCTGGCCGTGCACGCCGACGAAGCCGGGCAGGGCTCGGCGCGCGTAGGGGAACAGCACGTCCTTGACGAAGGAGATGCTGCTGGTGGTGCCTTCGATGTCGGTCAGGATCACGCGGGGGGCGCTCATCACTCAGTTCGCCTCGCCGCGCAGCGCCGTTTCGTAGCGCGGGAAGCGCTGGGCGATGTCGGTGCCGGTGAAATGGCCGACCCAGCCGTCCGGCTCGGTGAAGAAGCGGATCGCCACGAAGCGCGGCTCCGGGCCCATGTCGAACCAGTGATGGGTGCCGTCGGGCACGGCGATCAGGTCGTTGTGCACGCATTCGATCTCGTAGACCTTGCCGTCCACGTGCAGGGTGAACAGGCCCGAGCCGGCGACGAAGAAACGCACCTCGTCCTCCTTGTGGAAATGCTCGTCGAGGAATTTCTTGCGCATCTCCTCGCGCTGCGGATGGTCAGGGGCGATGCTGACCACGTCCACGGTCTTGAAGCCGTGTACGGCCACCAGCCGGTCGATGTCGGTCTTGTAGGCCGCCATCACCGCTTCCGGGGTGGCGCCGGCCTCGATCGGCTGGTCGGCCTGCCAGCGCTCGAAAGTGACGCCGATCTTGCGCAGCTCGGCGGCGATCGCGTCGCCATCGCGGCTGTCGAACAGCGGTGCGTCGGGAGTGGTTTCGGCGAAGATGCGGAGTCGGCTCATGGCGGCGGGCGAGGGCGTCGTGGAGGAGAGAGAGGGTAGCAGCTGGCGGGCAGGCCGCCGTTGCGGCGCTGGAACGCTGTCGCGCGGGCGCTGTACGCCTGGGCTCAGCCCGTTGCGCGCAGCTTGCGCAGTTCCAGTTCGCACTGCAGCAGGAATTCGATCGCTTCCAGGTGGCGGCGCGCCTCGGCCATGTCGCGGCCCCAGGCGTACAGGCCGTGGCCGTCGATCAGGTAGCCCCACAGCGGGGTGCGGTCGAGCAGCGCGTCCACCTGCGCGGCCAGCACGGTCATGTCCTGGGTGTTGGCGAACACCGGCAGGTCCACCGCGGTTTCGTGGGTCTGGTTGCCGTGCAGCGCCTTCAGCAGCTCGTAGCCTTCCAGGCGCACCTTGCCGGCGCCGGCGTACAGCCGCGAGGCCACGGTCTGCACCGGCGAGTGCGTGTGCAGCACGCAGCCGATCTCGGGAAAACGGCGATACAGCTGGGTGTGCAGCAGGGTCTCGGCCGAGGGCCGGTGATCGCTGCCGACCGCCTTGCCGTTGAAGTCCACCACCATGATGTCGGCCTCGACCAGCCGCCCCTTGTCGCGGCCGGACACGGTGATCGCGGCATGCGCGGCGTCGAGCCGGTGCGAGAAGTTGCTGCTGGTGGCCGGGGTCCAGCCAGCCGCCGACAGTTCGCGGATGTTGCCGATCAGCAGCAGGGCCAGCGTGCGCAGGCGTTCGGTATCGTAGGGCGGTGCATTCATGCCCCCATTCTAGCGAGCCTGTGTGGCGCGCAGGCGGCTGTGGCGGAAGCCGTAGCCGAAATAGATGAGCAGGCCGAGCACGGTCCAGCCGCCCATCAGCAGCCAGTTGTGCGCGGTCATCGCCGACAGCAGCGCCAGGCAGCTGAGCACGCCGGCGATGCAGATCAGCCAGGCGAACGGGATACGGAACGGGCGCGGCAGGTCCGGCTGGGTGCGGCGCAGGATCAGCACCCCGGCGCAGACCGCGGCGAAGGCGATCAACGTGCCCATCGAGGTCAGCTCGCCGAGCACGTCCAGCGGGAACAGCGCCGCCAGCAGCGCGATGCCGATGCCGGTGATCACCGTGTTGACGTGCGGGGTGCGGTACTTGGGATGGATCTTGGTGAACACCGGCGGCAGCAGCCCGTCGCGGGCGATGATCATGAAGATCCGCGGCTGGCCGATGATCATCACCAGCACCACCGAGGACAGGCCGATCAGCGCGCCGACCTCCACCACCACCCGCAGCCAGGCCAACGACGGATGTGCGGCCACCGCGGTCACCACCGGCTCGTCGGTGCCCAACTGGGTGTAGGGCACCAGCCCGGTCATCACCGCGGCCATGGCGATGTACAGCACGGTGCAGATCACCAGCGACAGGATCATGCCGATCGGCAGGTCGCGCTGCGGCCGGTGCGATTCCTGCGCCGCCACCGACACCGCCTCGAAGCCGATGTAGGCGAAGAACACCATCGCCGCGCCGCGCAGCACGCCCTCCATGCCGTACTTGCCCGGACCTTCGTTGGCCGGAATGAACGGGTGCCAGTTGGCGCTGTCCACGTACGTCCAGCCGGCCGCGATCACCAGCAGGATCAGCCCGGTCTTCAGCACCACCATCGCCATGTTCATCGCCGAGGACTTGCGGATGCCGACGTAGCACAGCCAGGTCAGCAGCAGCACGATGCCGGCCGCAGGCAGGTTGGCGATCGCGCCGGTGCGCTGCAGCTTGCCGTCCAGCGGCGCGTTGACCAGCGCCGCCGGCAGGTGGATGCCGAAATGGTCGAGCAGGCTGAGGAAGTAGCCGGTCCAGCTCACCGCCACCGCCGAGGCCGACACGCCGTACTCAAGCACCAGCATCCAGCCGATGAACCAGGCGGCCAGCTCGCCGAAGGTGGCGTAGGTGTAGGTGTAGGCGCTGCCGGACACCGGCACCATCGCCGCGAATTCGGCATAGGCCAGCGCGCAGAACGCGCAGCACAGCGCGGCCAGCACGAACGACAGCATGATCGCCGGGCCGGCATGGTTGGCCGCGGCCTGCCCGGTGATGACGAAGATGCCGCCGCCGATCACCGCGCCGATGCCCAGCGCGGTCAGGCCCCAGGGGCCGAGCGCGCGCTGCAGGCCCAGGCCGCCGGCATCCTCGTGGCTGGCGTGGGGGTGTTTGGTGGCCCAGAGTTGTTTGAGCATGGAGGGGTTCCAGCCTGGCGCTGCGCGCGATGGACGAGGAGACGAACGCGAAGACCGGCGCGGGCGCCGGTCTTCGGGGAAAGGATCAGGCCTTGGCCAGGCGGCTGTGGCGGATGCCGTAGCCGAAATAGATGAACAGGCCGATCACGGTCCAGCCGACGAACACCTTCCAATGTTCCTGGAAGGCCTGCAGGAACAGGAACAGGCAGGCCAGCGCACCGAGCGGGCAGATCAGCATCGCGAACGGCACCCGGAACGGGCGCGGCAGGTCCGGCTTGGTGAAGCGCAGCACCAGCACCCCGACGCAGACGGTGGCGAAGGCGAGCAGGGTGCCCATCGACACCAGTTCGCCGAGCACGTCCAGCGGGATCAACCCGGCCAGCAGTGCGGCGACCACGCCGACGAAGAGGGTGCCGACGTAGGGCGTATGGAACCTGCGGTGCACCTTGCCGAACAGCTTCGGCAGCAGGCCGTCGCGCGACATGGTGTAGAAGATACGCGGCTGCGCCATCAGCATCACCAGCACCACCGAGGACAGGCCAGCGATGGCGCCGATCTCCACTGCGGTCTTCAGCCATGCCAGGCTCGGGTAGTGCTCCAGCGCGGTGGCGACCGGCTTGGCGGTGCCGAGCTGGGTGTAGGGCAGCAGGCCGGTCAGCACCGCACAGACGATGATGTAGATGACCGTGCACACCGCCAGCGACACCAGGATGCCGATCGGCATGTTGCGTTGCGGGTCCTTGGTCTCGCCGGCGGAGGTGGAGACCGCGTCGAAGCCGATGTAGGAGAAGAACACAATCGACGCGGCGCGGAACACGCCGCTCCAGCCGAACTCGCCCGGCCCGGTGTTCTCGGGGATGAAAGGATGCCAGTTGGCCGGATCGACGTGGGACACGCCGAAGCCGACGAACAGGCAGATCACCGCGACTTTGATCGCCACCACGATGGCGTTGGCGAACGCCGACTGGGTGACGCCGACGTAGCACAGCGCGCTGACCGCGACCACGATCAGCACCGCCGGCAGGTTGACGATGCCGCCTGAGGCGACGAAGGCATGGCCGTTCCAGGCCAATGGCGCGCTGGCCAGCTCCGCCGGGAACGGCAGGCCGAGGGTGCCGGTGAGGAAGCTGATCAGGTACGCCGACCAGCCGACCGCGACGCTGGAGCCGGCGAACAGGTATTCCAGCACCAGGCACCAGCCGATGAACCAGGCCGCACCTTCGCCCAGGGTGGTGTAGGAGTAGGAATAGGCGCTGCCCGAGACCGGCATCATCGCCGCGAACTCGGCGTAGCACAGGCCGGCGAAGGCGCAGGCGACGCCAGCGAACACGAACGACAGCATCACCGCCGGGCCGGCATGGTTGGCCGCGGCCTGGCCGGTCAGCACGAAGATGCCCGCGCCGATCACCGCGCCGATGCCGAGCATGACCAGGTGCTTGGCGGTGAGGGTCCGTTGCAGCGTGGCTTCGCCTTCCAGGCTGCCTTCGACCGGTTCGCCGGCATCGACGTGGCCGGCAGGCTCGATCGGCTTGACCCTCAACAGAGACTTCAGCATGCGGTGCATCCCCAGTGGCGATCGGGGCGGTATCGCCCCGGCAAAGTTGGTGCGCTGGGCCCAGAGCGGGACACGCAATCGTCGTACCATGCCAAAGCCGGGCCGCCGCCACAAGCCGCGTCGCGCCGTCGGCGGCGATAATGGACCGCCCCGATCGCGAGAACCGCCCATGCCCGAGCTCTCCCTGCGCCGTCAATTGTGCGCCTATGCCGCCCGTTGGCCGCAGGAGGCCGAAGTTGCCGCGCAATTCCTGGCGTTGCTGGACGATGCGCAGGACCCGTTCGCGCGCGCGCGCCTGGACGGCCATTTCACCGGCTCGGCCTGGCTGGTCAGCGCCGACGGCGCACGCACCCTGCTGACCCACCACCGCCAGCTGCAGCGCTGGCTGCAGCTGGGCGGGCACGCCGACGGCGACCGCGACCTGGCGCTGGTGGCGCTGAAGGAAGCCGAGGAGGAGTCGGGACTGCCCGGACTGGCGCTGCACGATGGCATTCTGTTCGACCTGGACCGGCACTGGATCCCCGAGCGCCAGGACGTGCCGGGCCACTGGCACTTCGACGCGCGCTACGTGGTGCGTGCCGGCGCCGACGAGGCGTTCGCGGTCGGCGCCGAATCGCTGGCTCTGGCCTGGCGCCCGATCGCCGATCTGCTGGCCGAGCCGGACCTGGATCCGTCGCTGCGGCGGATGGCCGGCAAGTGGCTGGCGCACAGCGACAGCTGAGGCACCCGGCGACAGGCGTTGCCGGACTGGCTGGTCCGGGTACTGGGCGTGCGCCGCTGGCTGGGCGGGCATGGCGGGATGGGGCACCCTTGGGTGCCCGTTGCCTGTCCCTGCCCATGTCCCGCGCCGCTGCGTCGTTCACCTACCGCCTGGCATTCCGCCCGGTCGACGACCGGATGGAGTCGGTCGAACTGGCGCGCACCGTGCAACGTGCGCTGCTGGCGTTGAGCGGGCCGCCGCATGGCGTGGCGATCGTCCGTGTGCAGCGCCCGCCGCGCGAGGACCGCGGCGGCCTGTACATGGAGGCGGTCGCCACCGGCCCGGAGCGGTGGTACCTGAAGGCCGATGACTATCTGTTGAGCGAAGGGCTGCGCGGCGAGCTGCAGCCCGGAGAGTGGTGATGGCGGGACTGGGGACCCGGGACCCGGAAGAGCGTAGGTTGCGTGATCTGCATTTCCGCCCTTATTCGAGCATTTCGCGTGTTTGCGCCACCGCAATCAATCCAGGCCCGATCGCAGTTGGAGAACGGACTCGCCAGCGCCGCCGCTCTTCCGAGTCCCCAGTCCCCAGTCCCCAGTCCGCTCAGTAGAGAATCCGCGTCCGCAAGGTCCCGGCGATCTGTCCCAGCTCGTCCTTCAGCACCGCCGCCAGTGCCTCGCTGGCGGCGACGTCGATCACCACGTAGCCGACCTTGGGGTCGGTGCGCAGGAACTGGCCGTCGATGTTGACGTTGTGGCGCGAGAACAGTTCGTTGATCTGCGACAGCACGCCCGGCACGTTGCGGTGGATGTGCAGCAGGCGCAGGCTCTGGGCATGCTCGGGCAGGGTGACCTCGGGGAAGTTCACCGCCGACAGGGTGCTGCCGTTGTCGCTGTAGCGCACCAGCTTGGCGGCCACTTCGACGCCGATGTTGTCCTGCGCCTCCAGCGTGCTGCCGCCCACGTGCGGGGTCAGGATCACGTTGTCGTGCGCGGCCAGCGGCGATTCGAACAGGTCGCCGTTGCCCTTTGGCTCGACCGGGAACACATCCACGGCCGCGCCGCCGATGTGGCCGGAGCGCAGCGCCGCGTCCAGCGCGGCGATGTCGATCACCGTGCCGCGCGAGGCGTTGATCAGGTGCGCGCCGGGCTTCATCTGCGCGATCTGCGCCGCGCCGATCATGTCCTTGGTCGCTGCGGTTTCCGGCACGTGCAAGGTCACCACGTCCGCGCGCGCCAGCAGGTCGTCCAGGTCGGTCGCCGCGCGCGCGTTGCCCAGCGACAGCTTGGCCTCGATGTCGTGGAAGATCACCTGCATGCCCAGCGATTCGGCCAGCACCCCGACCTGGGTGCCGATATGTCCGTAGCCGACGATGCCCAGCACCTTGCCGCGGGTCTCGTGGCTGCCGGCGGCCGACTTCGACCAGCCGCCGCGGTGGCATTCGGCGTTCTTCTGCGGAATGCCGCGCAGCAGCAGGATCGCCTCGGCGATGACCAGCTCGGCAACGCTGCGGGTGTTGGAGTAGGGCGCGTTGAACACCGGGATGCCGGCCAGCTCGGCCGCGTCCAGGTCCACCTGGTTGGTGCCGATGCAGAAGCAGCCGACCGCGATCAGGCGCTTGGCCTGCGCCAGCACCTCGGCGCTGAGCTGGGTGCGCGAGCGGATGCCGACGATGTGCGCCTCGGCGATGCGTGCCTTCAGTTCCTCTTCCGGCAGCGACTTGGCGTGCAGTTCGATCTGCGAGTACCCGGCGGCGCGGAACACGTCGATGGCGGTCTGGCTGATGCCTTCGAGCAACAACACGCGGATATCCTGCTTCGGAAACGAGGTTCTCTTGGGCGACATTGCGACGACACGGCGAGGCGAAAGGGTCGGTCACTATGCCAGATGCGTCCGCGCTTTGGTGCGCCGCAATAGGACGCCGGGGCAGCGCGAGCGCATCGCTGGCAAAGGTTTCAGTTGCATCCGTTCGGGACAGGGGACTCCGGACTCGGAGGAAGCGTGCGTCTGACCGTGCCGCTTGGCTTCATGCTGCAGACCGTCGCTCTTCCGAGTCCCCAGTCCCCAGTCCCCAGTCCCCAGTCCCCAGTCCCGCGCCCAACTGGACGCCGCCGCGCAACGCTGGCAGGCTTGAACGCTTGCCTTCGCCCGACCTCCGAACCGATGACCGACCCGCGCCTGGACGCCCTTACGCACGCCGTCCCCGGACTGCGCCTGAAGACCGATCCCGCCGATCTGGAGCACTACGGCCGCGACTGGACCCGGCGCTGGACGCCGGCGCCGTTGGCGATCGCGCTGCCAGCGACGGTGGACGAAGTGCAGGCGGTGCTGCGCTGGGCCAACGCCCATGCGGCGGCGGTGGTGCCCTCCGGCGGCCGCACCGGCCTGTCCGGCGGGGCGGTGGCCGCGCACGGCGAACTGGTGCTGAGCCTGGAGCGGATGAACAAGGCGCTGGCGTTCGATGCGGTCGACCGCAACCTCACCGTGCAGGCCGGCATGCCGCTGGAGGCGGTGCACAACGCGGCGCGCGAGCACGGGCTGGTGTATCCGGTGGATTTCGCCGCGCGCGGCTCCTGTTCGATCGGCGGCAACATCGCCACCAACGCCGGCGGCATCCGCGTGATCCGCTACGGCAATACCCGCGAATGGATCGCCGGGCTCAAAGTGGTCACCGGCAGCGGCGAGCTGCTCGACCTCAACCGCGGGCTGATCAAGAATTCCAGCGGCTACGATTTCCGCCAGCTGCTGATCGGCTCGGAAGGCACGCTCGGCATCGTCGTGGAGGCCACGCTGCGGCTGACCGATCCGCCGCCGCCGAGCAACGTGATGCTGCTGGCGCTGCCCTCGTTCGAAGTGCTGATGCAGGTGTTCGCCGCGTTCCGCAGCCGCCTGCAACTGGAGGCGTTCGAATTCTTCACCGACCGCGCCCTGCAGCACGTGCTGGCGCATGGCGCGCAGGCGCCGTTCGATACGGTCTATCCGTACTACGTGGTCACCGAATACGCCAGCGGCGACGAGGCGCAGGAAGCCGCGGCGCTGGCCGCGTTCGAGACCTGCATGGAGCAGGGCTGGGTGCTGGACGGGGTGATCAGCCAGAGCGATGCGCAGGCGGCGCAGCTGTGGCGCCTGCGCGAAGGCATCACCGAGGCGGTGGCGCGCTACACGCCGTACAAGAACGACGTGTCGGTGCGGATCTCGGCGATGCCGGCGTTCCTGGCGCAGACCCAGGCGCTGCTTGGCGCGGCCTACCCGCAGTTCGACGTGGTCTGGTTCGGCCATATCGGCGACGGCAACCTGCACATCAACGTGCTCAAGCCTGACGCCGCCGCCGACGCGGATTTCATCGCCGCCTGCGAGCAGGTCACCAAGCTGCTGGCGCAGGTGCTGGCCGAGCATGGCGGCAGCATCTCCGCCGAACACGGCATCGGCCTGGTCAAGAAGCCGTATCTGGACAGCACCCGCAGCGCCGAGGAGATCGCGCTGATGCGCGCGGTCAAGCGCGTGTTCGATCCGGCCGGGCTGCTCAACCCGGGCAAGCTGTTCGATCCCTAGTGCACTGAATCCGAAGAATCGGATGTGAAGCGTTGATTGGGATCGGCATATGTCCACGTCGAGGGCTTCGGGTGGACGGGGACGTTGGGGTGTCATGCATATGAACGCGAGGACGCTTGGTCGGAAAGGCGTGGAGCAGCGGTGTCTGCTGACTGCCGAGGTTGTCGCAGATGACGTGGATCTCGTGGTGCCTCGGCTGGCTCAGGACAATGTCGTCGAGGAAGTTGACGAACTGCTCGCGGATGTGACGCGCCTCCGTCTTGCCCAGCACCTGGCCGGTGGCCGTGTTCAGTGCCGCAAACAGGCTGAGCGGACCGTTGCGCTGGTTCTCAAAGCCGTGGCCCTGGGCGCGTCCGGTTGACAGCGGCAGCATCCGGTCCTTGCGGTCCAGCACCTGGATGGCGGTCTTCTCGTCGACGCAGAACACGGCAGCATGCGCGCGTGGCTCCAGGTAAGCCCGATCACGTCGGCCACCTCGGTCTCCAAGCCCGGGTCGTTGGACACCCTATGGGGATCCAGCCGGAGTGGACGCACGCCGTGCTTGCGCCAGATGCGCTGCACGGCGGAGAACGCCACATCCCCCTAGCTCGGCAGCCAGTTCGCGGCGGCTCCAATGTCTCGAGCCGTCGCGGGGCAGGTGCTGGAGCGTGCGATTGAGCACCCGCGCCTCCAGCTTGGCCATGCCCCCGTCGGCCAGGCCGGACGGCCGCCACGCCGACCCGTTCCCAGGGTCAGCTTCGCGTCCACCGCCTGGGCGATCGCCGCAAAGTCGATATGGCGCAAGTTCCAGCGCCAGCCGATCGCCCCTCTGCTGGCGCTTGGACTCGCGCTGATGTCCGGCAAACAAGCGGATCATCGCAGGGCCTCGGCTGTTCTTTCAGGCCTTTATGATGCCAAAACAGGGCGGTTTTTAGAGGTGCCCAGAAGTGGCCGCAATGGTCGACGAAATGCTGCTTCAGCTGGGCTACCAGGCGACCCGGGTCGCCGTTTGCAGCACAGGCGCGCGGCGCATACGGCGGCCGGGGGCGCGCCGGCTCAGTGCAGCAGGGTGGCGGCGAGCAGCTTCACGTTCAGCGCCACGATCAGGGCGGCGATCGCCCACGACAGCCACACCAGCCAGCGTGGCGCGCCCAGCGCGCCCATCTTGCGTTTGTCGGCGACGAAGCGCACCAGCGGGATCACAGCGAACGGCAACTGCATCGACAGCAGCACCTGGCTCAGCACCAGCAGCTTGGCGGTGCCTTGCTCGCCGTACATCCAAGTCACCACCACTACCGGCACGATCGCCAGGCCGCGGGTCAGCAGACGCCGTGCCCAGGCCGGGATGCACAGGTTGAGGAAGCCCTCCATCACGATCTGCCCGGCCAGCGTCGCGGTCACCGTGGAATTGATCCCCGAGGCCAGCAGCGCCACCGCGAACAGGGTCGAGGCCAGGCCGATGCCGAGCATCGGCGCCAGCAGTTCGTAGGCCTGTTCGATTTCCTCCACGTCGGTGCGGCCGTGCGCATGGAACACCGTGGCGGCCAGCACCAGGATCGCAGCGTTGACGAACAGCGCCAGGCTCAGCGCGATGATGCTGTCGGCCAGCGCCCAGCGCAGCGCCGAGCGGCGGCCGCTGTCGCTGCGTTCGTAGGCCCTGGTCTGCACGATCGACGAATGCAGATAGAGGTTGTGCGGCATCACCGTGGCGCCGATGATGCCGATCGCCAGGTACAGCGCGGCCGGGTTGGTCACCACCTCGGCGCGCGGGACGAAGCCGGCCAGCACCTCGCGCAGCGGTGGTGCGGCCAGCACGATCTGCACCACGAAACAGGCGAAGATCACCATCAGCAGCGCGATCACGAAGGCTTCAAGGGTACGGAAGCCGCGCCGCATCAGGTACAGCACCAGCAGCGCGTCGATCGCGGTGATGATCGCACCCAGGGCCAGCGGGATGCCGAACAGCAGCTTCAGCGCGATCGCGGTGCCGATCACCTCGGCCAGGTCGCAGGCCACGATCGCCGTCTCGCAGGCCAGCCACAGCAGGATATTGACCGGTCGCGCGTAATGCTCGCGGCAGGCCTGCGCCAGGTCGCGGCCGGTGGCGATGCCCAGCCGCGCCGCCAGGCCCTGCAGCACGATCGCCATCAGGTTCGACAACAGGATCACCGACAGCAGCAAATAGCCGAAGTGCGAGCCGCCGGCAATGTCGGTGGCCCAGTTGCCTGGATCCATGTAGCCCACCGAGACCATGTAGCCCGGCCCGAGGAATGCAAGGAAACGGCGCCAGCCGAGGCCGCCGCTGGGCACGGCGACGCTGCCGTTTATTCGCCCGAGGCTGCGCCGCGGCGGGCCACCCGAAGGGGGCGGCGCGGCATGGGGATCGGACAGCGGCAGGGGAGTGGCCATTGCGGGAGGACGTGGGGAGGGGTGCGTTCGATTATATAGCAATTGCTATTATATTAAGCATCTGCAAATCCGATCGCTGCGATAGGCGCGATTTCGGCCAGAATAGGCACCGGTCGGCGTTCGCCGGCACCTGACAAGGGCGTTGCGATGCAGAAAAGCGGAAAGTTGACGGTGCCAGGAGCGGCGCTGCTCGACGCCGAAGTGCAGGTCGAAAGCTTCCGCCAGGTGCGCGAGGCGCACCGGCTGGAGCTGATCGAGGACTATGTGGAGCTGATCTCCGACCTGCTGGCCGACGGCGGCGAGGCGCGGCAGGTGGACATCGCCGCGCGCCTGGGCGTGGCCCAGCCGACCGTGGCGAAGATGCTCAAGCGCCTGGTCAAGGGCGGATGGGTGGCGCAGCGGCCGTATCGCGGCGTGTTCCTGACCGCCGAGGGCGAGGCGCTGGCGGCGGCCAGCCGGCAGCGGCACCAGACCGTGGAGCAGTTCCTGCTGGCGCTGGGCATCGACCCGGACATTGCGCGGCGCGATGCCGAAGGCATCGAGCACCATGTCAGCGAAGCCACGCTGGCGGTGTTCGCCGAGTTCGTGCGCAAACACGGCGCGGCGCGATGAACGGCGACGGGCAGATCTCCGCGCGCCACGAGCGCTGGATGCTGCACGCGCTCGCCCTGGCCGACCGCGCCGCGCGCGAGTTCGGCGAGATTCCGGTCGGTGCGGTGCTGGTCTCGGCCGAGGATGAGGTGCTGGGCGAGGGCTGGAACCTCAACATCGCCGAGCACGATCCCAGCGCGCACGCCGAGATCGTGGCGCTGCGCCAGGCCGGGCGCCGGCTCGGCAACCACCGCCTGGTCGGCAGCACCCTGTACGTGACCCTGGAGCCGTGCGCGATGTGCGCGATGGCGGTGGTGCATGCGCGCGTGGCGCAGTTGGTCTATGCCGCCGCCGATCCGAAGACCGGCGCCTGCGGCAGCGTGTTCGACCTGCTCGCCGATCCGCGCCACAACCACCGCGTGCTGGTGCGCGGCGGCGTCCTGGCGGCGCCGGCTGGGCTGCGCCTGACCAACTATTTCCGCGCCAAGCGCGGCAAGCCGCTGCTCGGCGGTTGAACGGGTGGGCTTGCGGCCGCCGGGCCTGCAGTCGCTGCGTCACGCGCGGTATCATGCAAGGCCGATACGAAACCCCGCGCCGGCAGCGCCGCCGCAAACGACTGGAAGGTGATATGGCGGAGCCGCACGTGGACAGCGATCGTCTGATCTGGATCGATCTGGAAATGACCGGGTTGGATACCGACAAGGATTCGATCATCGAGATCGCTACGGTGGTCACCGATGCGCAGCTCAACGTACTGGCCGAGGGCCCGGAGTTCGCCATCGCGCATCCGCTGCAGACGCTGCAGGCGATGGACGAGTGGAACCGCAACCAGCACCGCCATTCCGGGCTGTGGCAGCGCGTGCTCGACAGCAAGGTCGCCGTGGCTCAGGCCGAGGCTCAGACCATGGCGTTCCTGGCGCAGTGGTGCAAGGCCGGCACCTCGCCGATGTGTGGCAACTCGATCTGTCAGGACCGGCGCTTCCTGCACCGGCAGATGCCACGCTTGGAAGGCTTCTTCCATTACCGCAACCTGGACGTGTCCACGCTGAAGGAGCTGGCGCGTCGCTGGGCGCCGGCGATCGCATCGGGACTGAACAAGACGTCCTCGCATACCGCTCTCAGCGACGTGCACGACTCGATCGACGAACTGCGCTACTACCGCCCGTTCATGGGTGCGCTGGGCGGGCAGGGCGGCGCCACGCGCTGAGCCACGCCGCGCGGCCCGTCCGCGGCCCCGCGCGATGGCCTGGTCAAGCGCGCCAGCGGCGGCCCCGGCGTGGTCTCGTCGTCGTCGGTCGCGCCCTGCAGCAGCAGATCGGCGATGGGACGGCCGTTGGCGTCGTGGTGATATACGTGTAGATCGCGTTGCGGGTAGGGAATGCTGAGGCCGTTCTCCAGCAGCTGGTCGCGGATCTGTTCCAGGGTGGCGCTCTTGGCCGCGCCGAAATCGCCGTTCTTGGTGTAGGCGAACAACATCAGGTCCACCGTGCTCTCGCCCAGGTTGGTGACCTGCACGAACGGCGCCGGCGTCGGCAGGATGCTCGGGTTTTGCTGGGCGATCTGCAGCAGCAACCGCTGGGCCTTTTTCAGGTCGTCGCCGTAACCGACGCCGACGGTGATCTCCAGGCGCCGGGTGGGCAAGGTGCTGTAGTTGACGATCGGCGCAGTGGTGATGGTGCTGTTGGGCAGGGTGACCATGCGCTCGTCGAAGGTGCGGATGCGGGTCTGGAAGATCCGGATCTCGTCGACGACGCCTTCCTGCCCGGCGACCACCACGTGGTCGCCGTCGCGCATCGGCCGCAACACGATCAGCATCACGCCCGAGGCGATATTGGACAGCGAGTCCTTCAGCGCCAGGCCCACGGCCAGGCCGGCGGCGCCGAGCACCGCGAACAGCGACGTCGGCGGCACGCCGATCTTCTGCAGGGCGGACACGAACACCAGCACCAACAGCAGCGCATAGGCGACGTTGCGCAGGAAATTGCTGAGCGTGGTTTCCACGCGCGCACGGACCAGCGCACGCTGCAGCCACAGGCTCAGGCGCTTGGCGAGCCACATCCCGACGACCAGGATGATCAGCGCCACGCCCCAGTTCAGCAGGATCTGCGCCCAGTCGACTTCGCTCCAGCGCAGGGGGCGTGACTGCGCGGCCGCCGGAGCGGCCGCGGCGGTGCCGGCCGCGGTGGCCAGCAAGGTGGCGACAACCCCCATCAGGCTTCGCTCTTCAGCTTGGCCAGGCGCAGCCAGGTATCGACCACCGTATCGGGATTGAGCGACACCGACTCGATGCCTTCCTGCATCAGCCATTCGGCCAGGTCCGGATGGTCCGATGGGCCCTGGCCGCAGATGCCGACGTACTTGCCCTTGGCGCGGGCGGCCTTGATCGCCAGCGACAGCAGCTTCTTCACCGCCGGATTGCGCTCGTCGAACAGGTGCGCGACGATCGAAGAGTCGCGGTCCAGGCCCAGGGTCAGCTGGGTCAGGTCGTTGGAGCCGATCGAGAAGCCGTCGAAGATGTCCAGGAACTGGTCGGCGAGCAGCGCGTTGGACGGCACCTCGCACATCATGATGATCTTCAGGCCCGGCTTTCCGTCGGCGCGCTCGCCCCGGCGCAGGCCGTTCTGCTCCAGCACCTCGATCACCTTGCGGCCTTCCTCGAGCGTGCGCACGAACGGGATCATCACCCACAGGTTGTCCAGGCCCATCTCGTCGCGCACCTTCAGCACCGCCTGGCACTCGAGCGCGAAGGCGGCGGCGAACGAGGGATCGACGTAGCGGCTGGCGCCGCGGAAGCCGATCATCGGGTTCTCCTCGTGCGGCTCGTAGTTCGGCCCGCCGATCAGGTTGGCGTACTCGTTCGACTTGAAGTCGGACAGGCGCACGATCACGGTGTTGGGCGCGACCGAGGCGGTGAGGGTGGCGATGCCCTCGGCCAGGCGGTTGACGTAGAAGCTGACCGGGTCGGCGTAGCCGGCGATCTTGGCGTCGATCTTCTTGCGGGTGTCGGCGTCCTGCTTGTCGTACTCCAGCAGCGCGTTGGGGTGGATGCCGATGTGGCTGGCGATGATCATCTCCAGCCGGGCCAGGCCGATGCCGGCGTTGGGCAACTGGCCGAAGTCGAACGCGCGCTCCGGGTTGGCGACGTTCATCATGATCTTCAGCGGCGCCGGCGGCATGTTGCCCAGGTCCGTGGTGGTGCGCTCGAACGGCAGCCGCCCTTCGTAGATGAAGCCGGTGTCGCCCTCGGCGCAGCTGACCGTCACTTCCTGGCCGTCGCCGATCACCTCGGTGGCGTTGCCGGAACCGACCACCGCCGGCACCCCGAGCTCGCGGGCGATGATTGCCGCGTGGCAGGTGCGGCCGCCGCGGTTGGTCACGATCGCCGAGGCACGCTTCATCACCGGCTCCCAGTCGGGGTCGGTCATGTCGGCGATCAGGACGTCGCCGGGCTGCACCCGGTTCATGTCGTCGAGCGAGCGCACCACGCGGGCGACGCCGGCGCCGATCTTGGCGCCCACGGCGCGGCCCTCGGCCAGGACCTTGGCGCCCTTGCGGTCCAGCGCGAAGCGTTCGATCTGGGTGGCATGGCTGCGCGACTTCACCGTCTCCGGACGCGCCTGGACGATGAACAGCTTGCCGCTGACGCCGTCCTTGGCCCACTCGATGTCCATCGGGCGGCCGTAGTGCTTCTCGATGACCAGCGCCTGCCTGGACAGTTCCTGTACGTCCTCGTCGCTGATCGAGAAGGTGGCGCGCAGCTCGGCCGGGGTGTCCTCGATGCGCACGCGCTCGCCGGGCGCATCCGAGTACACCATGCGGATCGCCTTGCTGCCGAGCGAGCGCCGCAGGATCGCCGGCTTGCCGGCCGTCAGGGTGGGCTTGTACACGTAGTACTCGTCCGGGTTGACCGCGCCCTGCACGACCATCTCGCCGAGACCGAAGCTGGAGGTGACGAACACCACGTCGCGGAAACCGGACTCGGTGTCCAGGGTGAACAGCACGCCGGCGGCGCCGACGCCGGAGCGCACCATCAGCTGCACGCCGGCCGACAGGAACACGTCCTCGTGCTTGAAACCGTGGTGCACGCGGTAGGCGATGGCGCGGTCGTTGTACAGGCTGGCGAAGACTTCCTTGACCTTGTGCAGCACCGCGTCGGCGCCGGTCACGTTGAGGAAGGTCTCCTGCTGGCCGGCGAACGAGGCGTCGGGCAGGTCCTCGGCGGTGGCCGAGGAGCGCACGGCCACGGCCACCTCGCCGCTGCCGTTGTGCTCGCACAGCTGCGCGTAGGCCTGGCGGATCGCCTGGTCCAGCTCCGGCTGCAGCGGCGCCTCGGTGACCCAGCCGCGGATTTCCTTGCCGGCTGCGGTCAGCGCGCCCACGTCTTCCACGTCGAGCGTTTCCAGCTTGTCGAAGATGCGCTGATAGAGGTCGTTGTGGGCGACGAACGCCTTGAATGCTTCGGCGGTGGTGGCGAAGCCGCCTGGCACCGAGACGCCGAGTCCTGACAGGTTGCCGATCATTTCGCCGAGGGAGGAGTTCTTGCCACCGACGCGAGCCAGGTCGGTCAGGCGCAACTCGTGCAACCAAAGGATGTTGTCGTTCAAGCGCGATGCTCCGTTGGGCCATCGCCCGAAGCGGGCTGGGTGGCCGCGTCCGTGGGGGAAGAAGCCGATATCATGCAGTGCGCACCCGAGTCGGCACAAGCTTGAGCGGGCGCATCCGTTGGGTTTCAGCAAGGAGAATCCAGGCAATGTCGATGATCCGCCCGGTGTTCTACGTGTCCGATGGAACCGGTATCACCGCTGAAACCATCGGGCATAGCCTGCTCACCCAGTTCAGCGGTTTCAGCTTCGTCACCGATCGCATGTCGTTCGTAGACGATCCGGAAAAAGCGCGCGAGGCGGCACAGCGGATCCATGCCGCGGGCGAGCGGTACCAGGTGCGGCCGATCGTGGTCAACTCCTGCGTCGACCCGCAGCTGAGCATGCTGCTGGCCGAAAGCGGCGCCTTGATGCTCGACGTGTTCGCGCCCTTCATCGAACCGCTGGAGCGCGAGTTGAACGCGCCGCGTCACGCGCGGGTCGGGCAGGCGCACGGTCTGGTCGATTTCGAGACCTACCACCGCCGCATCAACGCGATGAATTTCGCGCTGACCCACGACGACGGCATTGCGATCAACTACGACGAGGCCGACCTGATCCTGGTCGCCGTCTCGCGTGCCGGCAAGACGCCGACCTGCATCTACCTGGCACTGCACTACGGCGTGCGCGCGGCCAACTATCCGCTGACCGAGGAGGATCTGCAGCACGACCGCCTGCCGCCGCGGCTGCGTCCCTACCGCAGCAAGCTGTTCGGGCTGACCATCGATCCGGACCGGTTGCAGCAGATCCGCCAGGAACGGCGGCCGAATTCGCGCTATTCCAACCTGGAGACCTGCCGGCGCGAGGTATCCGCGGCCGAGACCATGTTCAGGATGGAGCGGATCCCGATCCAGAGCACCACGCATACCTCGATCGAGGAGATTTCCAGCAAGGTACTGGCCACGCTGGGCCTGCAGCGCGAGATGTTCTGACGCGATGTCCCCGGCGCCTGGCGCGACATGCGCGCAAGGAAGGCGTGACCGCCACCGTGCGGAGATTTCCAAGATAGGCCTGCGCGGGCGATCCGTCAATGCTGCCGCTCGCTCGTTGCAGCGTGTAGCATCGGCGCCATGCAACACGCCCTGACCCGCAGCGAACGCATCCCCCGGCTCAGCCGATTCGGCTGGCTGATGGGTCTGTACGCCGAGAACTACGTCCACCTCAATCGCCTGTTCGTGCCGTCGGACCTGACCGTCGGCACCTACCTGTCCTCGATCGGCGACGGGCTGGACCTGCGCCTGGACGTGATCGAGCACCACCGCTATACGGTGGAACTGCGCATCACCTACGACCTGTGCGACCCGCTCACCGGCGAGCCGGACCCGTCGGCCTATGTGCGCCTGTACCGCGACGCACGCCAGGCCGAGACCACGCATTGCTACGTCGGCCGCCGCTGGCAGGACGTGATGGGGCTGTACCCGCCGCCGGCGGAACTGATCAGCCACCGCATGCGCATGAACACCTTCCTCAGCAAGTGGCTGGAGTACCTGGCCGAGCGCGGCCACGGCGTGGCCACGCTGAAGCCGGCCGCGCCGCTGTAGCGCGGCCGCGGCAACGCCGGCGCCCTAGGCGCGGCCTGCGCCGGATGCGGCATACTGCGCACCCGCCGACTTGCCAGAACGCCGCATGCCATACACCCCGATCGTCGCCACCCTGGGCTACGTGCTGTCTCCGGACCGGTCCAAGGTGTTGCTGATCCATCGCAACGCGCGGCCCGGCGACCACCACCTGGGCAAGTACAACGGCCTGGGCGGCAAGGTCGAGGCGGACGAGGACGTGCTGCACGGCATGCGCCGCGAGATCCGCGAGGAGGCCGGCATCGAATGCGACGCGCTGCGGCTGCGCGGCACCATCAGCTGGCCCGGCTTCGGCAAGCACGGCGAGGACTGGCTGGGTTTCCTGTTCCTGATCAGCGTCTATAGCGGCGAACCCTTCGCCGAGAACGCCGAGGGCACGCTGGCCTGGGTGCCGGTGGCGGACATGCAGTCGCTGCCGCTGTGGGAGGGCGACCGCCACTTCCTGCCCCTGGTGTTCGACGCCGACCCGCGTCCGTTCCATGGGGTGATGCCGTATCGCGACGGGCGCATGCTGTCGTGGCGCTATTCGCGGGTCTGAGCGCTGCGCGTCCGCGCCCGCTTGTCCACACGCGCTGTGGATCGATGCCGCACAAGCCCGGGGCCCGCCGGCCGCCGCTGGCGAAAGATTCACCAGTTCCTGTGCGATTCTCCACAATGGGTGTGGATGGAATCGGTGGAAGTCTGTGGAGAAGGCCGTGGCCGCATTGCGCCGCAACGGTCGCGGCCATGCTGGCGAAAAATGCGCCGCCGACAAGTATCCGTGCGGCGCACGCCGGCTTCGCCGCCCGCACCGCGCCGCTACTGTGCGGTCCAGCCGCCGTCGATCGCGATGGTCTGCGCGGTGATGTTGCGCGCCGCCGGCGAGGCCAGGAACGCGACGCAGCCGGCCAGTTCGTCGTAGTCGATGAACACGCCTTTGGGCATCGGCTTGAGCATCACCTGCGCGATCACGTCGGCCTCGGAAATGCCGCGGGTGCGCGCCTGGTCGGCGATCTGCCTGTCCACCAGCGGCGTCTTCACGTAGCTGGGGCAGAGCGTGTTGATGGTGATGTCGGTATCGGCGGTCTCCAGCGCGATCGCCTTGGAGAACCCGACCAGGCCGTGCTTGGCGGCGACGTAGGCGCTCTTGTAGGGGCTGGCGACCAGCGAGTGGATGCTGCCGATGTTGACGATGCGGCCGAAGCCGCGCGCGCGCATGCCCGGCAGCAGCGCCTGGGACAGGCGCGCCACGCCGGTCAGCATCACCTCGACCAGCAGGCCCCACTTGCTCATCGGGAACTCCTGCAGCGGCGCCACGTGCTGCAGCCCGGCGTTGTTGACCAGCACATCCACCGGCCGCGACAGCGCCGCCAGTGCGGCGCCGATGCTGGCGTCGCTGGCCACGTCCAGCGCCACCGCCTCGGCCGAGCCGCCGGCCTCGCGCAGTTGCGCGGCTACCGTGGCGGCCGCACCCGCCTCCAGGTCGCTGACGACGATATGGCGGCCGCCGGTGGCCAGTTCGCGGGCGATGCCGGCGCCGATGCCGCTGGCGGCGCCGGTGATCAGGATGGTCTGCATGGCGAGCACCTGTGGGGAAAGTGCGCAGCGTAACAGCGTCTCGTGGCGGCCCGGCGGCCGTGCTCGCCAGTGCACAGATGCCACGCTACCCTGTCCTTGTCGCACCGTTCTCATCCCGGACCCGCCACCCTATGCCGATGAAACGCCACTTTTCCATGCTGCGCGAATTCCAGTTGGCCGATTGGTTCACCCTGGCCAACGCCTTCTGCGGCACCGGTGCGATATTCGCGTCGATGCGGTTCCTGCAGGAGGGCCGACGCAGCGACCTGCTGATCGGCATGGCGCTGATCCCGCTGGCGTTCGTGTTCGACGCACTGGACGGGCGCGTGGCGCGCTGGCGCAAGTCCTCGTCCACGCTCGGCCGCGAACTGGATTCGCTGGCCGACGTGATCTCCTTCGGCGTGGCCCCGGCGTCGCTGGCCTATGCCTGCGGTATGCAGGGCGGCTGGGACTGGCTGGTGTTGAGCTTCTTCGTGTGCTGCGGGGTCAGCCGCCTGGCACGCTACAACGTGACCGCCGAGCAGCTGGCCGGCGACGGCGACAAGGTGCCGTATTTCGAGGGCACGCCGATCCCCAGCAGCCTGGCGCTGGTGATCGTGCTCTCGGTGGCCGCGCATCTGGGCCGTCTCGGCGACGCGTTGTGGTGGGGCGAATGGCGGCTGGGGCCATGGTTGCTGCATCCGCTGGTGCTGCTGTTCGCGCTGTCCGGTTCGCTGATGGTCAGCAAGACCCTGCGCATTCCCAAGCCCTGAGCGGGCGCGGGTTGCTATCATCCCCGTCTGACCTGGGAGGGTGGCGATGAAGGCTAGCGGCGGCATCGGTGCCGGCGATTTCGAGGCGTTGGCGCGGCAGTACTGGCGCGCCTGGAGCGAAGCCCTGCGCCACGGCGGCGCCGTGCTCGCTGCGCCGCCCGTGGGGGATGGCGGCGGCGACGCGTGGCGGGAGACGATCGCCAGCTGGGCGCAATGGCTGCCGCGTGGGACAGGGCCGCACACCGAGGACGCGATGGCGCACCTGCAGCAGCAGGCCGGCGACTGGTTCGGTGCGATGCAGCAGGTGGCCGCCCAGTTCGCCGGCCGCGATGCCAGCAGCGCGGACGTGGCCGACGCCTGGAAGCAGCAGGTGCAGGGCCAGCGCGAACAGATGCTGCGCTGGTTGCTCGGCGCCGTGCGCGGCGCCGGCCAGGCCGGCGTGGATCCGTGGCTGCAACAGGCGGCGCAATGGCTGCAGGGTTGGCAGCGCGACAGCGGACCGTGGTTGCAGATGCCGGGCTTCGGCCCGGGCCGCAACCACCACGCGCGCTGGCGCGCGCTGGCCAAGGCCCAACAGGAATACCAGGCGCAACTGCAGGCCTATATGGGCCAGTTGCAGGGCGCGATCGATCGCGCCTTCGAGGTGTTCGAGGCCAAGCTGCGCGAGCACGAGGATCCCAGCCGCCAGCTGACCAATGCGCGGGCGATGTTCGATCTGTGGATCGACGCGGCCGAAGAGGCGTATGCCGCTTCCGCACTGTCGGAAGAGTTCCGCCAGGTCTATGCCGGCTTCGCCAACGCGCAGATGCGCCTGCGCGCGCTGTTGCAGCGCGAAACCGAACAGTTGTGCGAGCAGCTCGGCCTGCCGACCCGCACCGAACTGGATGCGGCGCATCGGCACATCGCCGACCTGGAGCGACGGCTGCGGCGGCTGGAGCGCGGTGCGTCGGCGGCCGGCGCCGCTGCGTCGGCGGCGCGCCCACGGCCGCGCCCCAGGCCTGCCGCGCCCGCTGCGCCCGCATCGACACAGCCGGCAGCGAATGCGGGGCTGGGCGCTGCGCAGGCACCCGCGGCGCGCGCCGCCTCCAAATCCACGCCGCCCGCCGATGCCGTCGCCAAGCCGGCGCGCGGCAAGCCGGGCATGGCGCCGCGTCGGAGCCGCGCATGAAAGGGCCGTTGAGCTTCAGCAGCGACGACCTGCTGCAGGAAACCCTGGAAATGCAGCGCAAGCTGCTGCAGGGGCTGCACGTGCTGCCGGGGCT
This sequence comes from Xanthomonas theicola, assembly GCF_014236795.1. NCBI lineage: Bacteria > Pseudomonadati > Pseudomonadota > Gammaproteobacteria > Lysobacterales > Lysobacteraceae > Xanthomonas > Xanthomonas theicola. Next base: position 1,711,769 of record NZ_CP049017.1, read on the forward strand.
GGACGAGGTGCAGTACGGCGCCACCGAGCGGCAGGAAGTGTGGCGCGACGGCAAGGTGGTGCTGTACCGCTTCGTGGGCGAACGCCCTCCCAGCGCGAAGGTGCCGCTGCTGATCGTCTATGCGCTGGTCAACCGCCCGTACATGGTCGACCTGCACGCCGACCGCTCGCTGGTGCAGGGCCTGCTGGCGCTGGGCGAGGACGTGTACGTGCTGGATTGGGGCTATCCGGACCGCTCCGAGCGCTACCTGAGCCTGGAAGACTATCTGCTGCGCTACCTCGATGGCGCGGTCGACCACTTGCGCGATGCCGGTGCCGGCGCACCGGTCAACGTGCTCGGCATCTGCCAGGGCGGCACCTTCTCGCTGTGCTATGCGGCGCTGCAGCCGGAGAAGATCCGCAACCTGGTCACCATGGTCACGCCGGTGGATTTCCACACCCCGGACAACATGCTCTCCAACTGGGTGCGGCAGGTCGATGTGGACCTGTTCGTGGACACGCTGGGCAACGTGCCGGCGGACCTGATGAACGCCAGCTACTTGATGCTCAAGCCGTTCCGGCTGAATTTGCAGAAGTACGTGGGGCTGCTGGACATCCTCGACGATCCGCGCGCCCTGGAAGACTTCCTGCGCATGGAAAAATGGATCTTCGATTCGCCGGACCTGGCCGGCGAGACGTTCCGCGATTTCGTCAAGCAGTTCTACCAGGACAATGCGCTGGTGCATGGCCGTGCGTGCATCGGCGCGCACGCCGTGGACCTGGCCCGGGTCGACATGCCGGTGCTGAACATCTACGCCGAACAGGACCACCTGGTGCCGCCGGACGCGTCGCGGGCGCTGCGCGGCCTGGTCGGCAGCGACGACTATGCCGAACTCGGTTTCCGCGGCGGCCACATCGGCATCTACGTGTCCGGCCGCGCGCAGCGCGAAGTGCCGGCGGCGCTGCACCGCTGGCTGGGCGAGCGCGATGGCGGCCAATGAGCGCGGTGCGCGGCGTCCGCCACTGCGGCGCCGGCGCGGCATGCGGCTGATGGCCTTCGGCCTGGCCTGCGCCGGCGTGGTGGCCGCCATGGCGGCCGTGGCCGTGCCGGCGCAGGCCGCCGCGCGCGAGATCCGGAGCCTGCTGGCGGCCCTGCAGGCATCGCCATGCCGGTTCCAGCGCAACGGCAGCTGGTACTCCGGCGCGCAGGCCAGGGCGCATCTGCAGCGCAAGTACGACTACCTGCGCCAGCGCGACCTGGCCGCCAGCGCGGAGCAGTTCATCGAGCGCGGCGCCAGCCGCAGCAGCGTCAGTGGGCAGCCCTACCGGGTGGCCTGTCCGGGTCAGCCCGAACAGGACGCGGCCGCCTGGTTCGCGCAGCGACTGGCCGCGCTGCGCCGTCACGCTGCGTCCGCGGCGCCGCACTCACACTGAGCGCGCATTCGCCGCAGGAGCCGTCGCCATGTCCCAGCCCACCCCTACGCTGTCGCGCTCGCTCAACGACCGCATGATCGCCGGCGTGATCGGCGGCATCGCGCACCGCTTCGGCTGGAGCGCAACGCTGCTGCGCGTGGTCTACGTGGTGGGCTCGATCGCCTCGGCCGCATTCCCCGGCATCCTGGTCTACCTGATCCTGTGGCTGCTGATCCCCAACCAAGCCGATTGACCGGGCCGGCGAGCGCGCTGCGTCTGGCCGGTTGCGTGCTGGGCGCGCTGTGGACCTCGCCCAATACGCTGCTCGGGCTGGTCGCCGGGCTTGCCGGCCTGGCGTTCGGCGCGCGCGTGCGGGTCGGCTGGCGCGACCTGGCGCTGGTGTTCGAGCGCTTTCCGTGGGGACCGGCCGGTGCGTTGACCCTTGGCAACGTGATCCTGGCCAGCAGCGACGACCTGGACGTGGTCTGCGCCACCTACGAGCATGCGGCCGGCCGCTGCCGGCACCCGAACGTGCGCCTGGGCGACCACGAGCGTGCGCACGTGCTGCAATACCTGCTGCTGGGCCCGTTGTTCCTGCCGGTGTACTTCGCCTGCGGCGGGGTCAGCGTGCGCAATCCGCTCGAGCGCGCCGCCGATCGCTATGCCTTGCACGGCCACGGCTGGTGGCCGGGGCGGCGTTGAGCCTCGGCACGGGTCTCAGTCCAGCCGGGCGAAACCGAACAGTTGCTTGAGCGGATGCGCGCGGCGCTCGATCTGCGCGCGCAACAGGTCCGCGCCGAGCATGCTGTAGGTGATGCCGTTGCCGCCGTAGGCCATCGCGAACTGCATGCGCGGTCCGTGCTGCGGGTGCGGACCGAAGAACGGCAGGCCGTCGGCGGTCTCGGCGAAGGTGCCGCCCCAGGCGAAGGCCGGCTGCAGTTCCAGGCTAGGCAGCGCCTTGGCGATCTTGCGGCACAGCTTGCGGGCCTTGCTGTCCACGCGCGCATCGCGGCGCACCGGGATGTCCACGCTGTCGTCCTCGCCGCCGGCGACGATGCGCCCGTTGCCGGTGGTGCGCAGGTACAGATAGGGGCGCGCGCTTTCCCACACCATGGTGTCCTTCAGCGCGCCGAGCTGCGCGTCGTCCAGCGGATCGCTGACGAAGGCGTAGCTGCTGCGGTTCCTGGCCACGCGCCGGTCCAGCCAGTCCTGGCTGGCGTAGCCGGCCGCCATCACCACATGGCCGGCGCGCACCTGCACGCCCTGGTCGGTGTGCAGCGTGGCGCCGCGGCCGTTGGTCTGGATGTGCTCGATGCGGGTGCGGTCGTAGACCCCGACGCCGCGCTTGAGGGCGCGGCCGAGCAGGCGATAGGTCAGGCGATAGGGATCTACCCGCGCCGCCTGGCGGCTGAGGATCGCCCCGTGCGCCGCGACGCCGTACTCGGCGCGCAGCGCCTGTGTATCCAGCCACTCCACCTCCAGCCCATGGCGTGCGCGCAACTGCAGTTCCTGCTGCAGCACACGCACGTGGCGGCGGCGACTGGCGTAGTACAGGCTGTCGCTCCAGCCGAAGTCGACGTCGCGCAGCGGCCGCACCAGCGAGCGCAACTGCTCCAGCGCCTGCGCGCAGGAGCGGTAGGCGAGGGAGGCGGCGGTCTCGCCGTAGCGCTCGGCCAGGTCGAGCATGTGCGTGTCGATCTCGTATTGCAGCAGCGCCGTGCTGGCCGCGGTGCTGCCCCAGCCGATGTCGCGCTGTTCCAGCACCGCCACGTCATGGCCGTGGGCCGCCAGCTCGTCGGCGATCAAGGCCGCGGTGATGCCGCCGCCGACCACCGCCACGTCGCAGCGCAGGTCGCCGCGCAATTGCGGAAAGGCTTGCATCAGGCCGTTGCGTACCGACCAGAAGGGGTAGCCGCTCTTGAGATCCATGCGTGTTCGCCACCGAAGGGGTGCGCGACTAATGCGCAGGTCCGGTTAAGCCGGCGTGAGGCGGATGCGCGTCATCTGCAGGCAAACAGTCGCGATTAACCTGCGTGCAGATTGCTCTCACGACGCACTGTGTAGGCTGCGCGCCAGTTCGAGAACTCCCAACAGAGGAAGCGTCATGTCGGTCGTTCTGTATATCGGTGGCAGCAAGGATGGCGAGAAGGGCGTGATGCCCTACGGTTTCAGCAAATCGATGAAGCAAACCGCGTCGGGGCCGGAAATCTACGTCGAGCGCGTGCTCGCGCTGCGTGATCGTCGGGTCCGGATCATGGCGCTTGAATCGCTGCAGGACGATATCGTGGCGGAACGGCTGCACAGCTACTACGCGCCTTGAGCGTGGCGTGCCCCCCGCACCGGCGACGCCCGGCCGGGGCCGGTGGCGATCCGCTGCGTCGCGCCGATGCAAACAGGTCGGTGCCCGCCTGTCAACGGGTTCCCCGACGGCAGGCACGCTGCGAAAATGGCGGTTTCCCGCAAGGCGGCTCCGGCCGGACGCAATGCACGACACTCAGCTCGCCCAGCAGATCGCCACCACCATCGCCGTCGAGATCGGCGCACAGCCGGCCCAGGCCCGCGCCGCCATCGCCCTGCTCGACGAAGGTGCCAGCGTTCCGTTCATCGCGCGCTACCGCAAGGAGGTCACCGGCGGCCTCGACGACACCCAGCTGCGCAACCTGGAAGTCCGCCTGACCTACCTGCGCGAACTGGAGGAGCGGCGTGCCGCGGTGCTGGCCAGCATCGCCGAGCAAGGCAAGCTCGGCGATGAACTGCGCGCGGAGATCGCCGCTGCGGACACCAAGTCGCGGCTCGAGGATCTGTACCTGCCGTACAAGCCGAAGCGGCGCACTCGCGCGCAGATCGCCCGCGAAGCCGGGCTGGAACCGCTGGCCGACGGCCTGCTGGCCGATCCGTCGCAGGCGCCGGAGCTGGCTGCGGCCTGTTTCGTCGATGCGGACAAGGGCGTTGCCGACGTCAAGGCGGTGCTGGAAGGCGCGCGTGCGATCCTGATGGAGCGCTGGGGCGAGGACGCTGCGCTGGTCGGCGAACTGCGCGGCTGGCTCGGCGAGGTCGGCGTGATCCGCGCGCGCGTGGCCGAGGGCAAGGAACAGGAAGGCGCCAAGTACCGCGACTACTTCGACCATGCCGAGGCATTGGCCAGGATTCCCTCGCACCGGCTGCTGGCGTTGTTCCGCGCCCGCCGCGAGGAAGTCGTCTACCTGGAACTGGACCCGGGCAGCGACGCCGAGGCCGGCCACCAGTACGCCGAAGGCCGCGTCGCGCTGCGCGCCGGCATCGCCAACCAGGGCCGTCCCGGCGACCGCTGGCTGCTCGACGCGTGCCGCCTGACCTGGCGCGCCAAGCTGCACATGCACCTGCTGCTGGACCTGTTCAACCAGGCGCGCGAGAAGGCCGAGGCGGAGGCGATCGCGGTGTTCGGCGACAACCTGCAGGATCTGATGCTGGCGGCGCCGGCCGGTCCGCGGGTGACCCTGGGCCTGGATCCGGGCATCCGCACCGGCTGCAAGATCGCGGTGGTCGACGCCACCGGCAAGCTGCTCGCCACCGATACCATCTATCCGCACGAGCCGCGCAAGCAATGGGACCAGTCGCTGCACACCCTCGCACGGCTGTGCACGCAGCATGGGGTGGAGCTGATCGCGATCGGCAACGGCACCGCCAGCCGCGAGAGCGACAAGCTCGCCGCCGACCTGATCAGGCAGAACCCGCAGCTGAAGCTGCAGAAGATCGTGGTCAGCGAGGCCGGCGCGTCGGTGTACTCGGCGTCCGAGTTCGCGGCCAAGGAGTTCCCGCAGCTGGACGTGTCGCTGCGCGGCGCCGTGTCGATCGCGCGGCGCCTGCAGGATCCGCTGGCGGAACTGGTCAAGATCGAGCCCAAGGCGATCGGCGTGGGCCAGTACCAGCACGACGTGGACCAGTACCGCATGGCGCGGGCGCTGGATGCGCGCGTAGAGGACTGCGTCAACGCGGTCGGCGTCTATGTCAACACCGCCTCGGCGGCGCTGCTGTCGCGCGTGTCCGGACTGTCGGCCAGCGTGGCCGAGAACATCGTGCGCCATCGCGACGACAACGGCCCGTTCAAGCGCCGCAAGGACCTGATGAAGGTGCCGCGGCTGGGCGACAAGACCTTCGAACAATGCGCCGGCTTCCTGCGCATCGCCGACGGCGACGAGCCGCTGGACGCCTCGGCGGTGCACCCGGAGGCGTACCCGGTGGTGGAGCGCATCGTCGGCGCCACGGGCAAGCCGATCAAGGCGCTGATCGGCGACGGCGGCTTTCTGCGCGCGCTCGAGCCGGACCAGTTCATCGACGAGAAGTTCGGCGTGCCGACCGTGCGCGACATTCTCAAGGAGCTGGAGAAGCCGGGCCGCGATCCGCGCCCGGAATTCAAGGCGGCGCGCTTCGCCGAGGGCGTGGAGGACATCAAGCACCTCAGTCCGGGCATGGTGCTGGAAGGCGTGGTCAGCAACGTCGCCGCGTTCGGCGCCTTCGTCGACATCGGTGTGCACCAGGACGGGCTGGTGCACATCTCGGCGCTGTCGGACAGCTACGTCAAGGATCCGCGCGAGGTGGTCAAGGCCGGCGACATCGTCAAGGTCAAGGTGCTGGAAGTGGATGTGGCGCGCAAGCGCATCGCATTGACCCGGCGCCTGGACGACGCGCCCGCGCCGACGCGCGCGGGTGATCGCGACGCTGGCGGGCGCCCCATGCCCGGCGCGCCGCGCCGCGAGCGCGATGCGCGCGGCGGCAATGGCGGCGGCGGCAAGCAGCGCAGCCCGGCCGCAGCGCCAGTGAACAGCGCCTTGGCCGACGCCTTCGCCCGCGCCAAGCGCGACTGAGCCGGCTGTGCCCCCGCGGCCACGGCGCCCGCCCGGCGATGCGCCGCCGCGCCGGTTCAGGCCGGTGCGGCGCGCGCGTTAGGATCCTGCTCGCGGGGAGTCTGCGACTGAGTCAGCGAGGCGGCCAGTGCGACCAGCTTGACCGGATCCACCGGCTTGCCCAGGTGCGCGTTGAAGCCGGCATCCAGCGCCTGTGAACGATCTTCGGTGCGCACATAGGCCGTCAGCGCGATCGCCGGGATGCGGTTGACCGCCCCGGCGCCGCGCGCACGCACGCTGCGGATCAGGCTGTGCCCGTCGCGGTGCGGCATGCCCACGTCGCTGACCAGCAGATCGTAGGGGCGCTCGCGCAGCAGGGCCTCGGCGTCGTCGGCGCAGACCGCGGCCTCCACCACCGCGCCGGCTTCCTGCAGGAAGCGCTGGGTGACGCCGCGCGAGTCCATGTCGTCGTCGACCACCAGCACGCGCAGGCCGTTCAGCCGTATCCCGCCGTGGGCAAGGATGGCCGCCCAGCCATCGCCGCGACGCATCGGGCGCGTACCCGCCAGATCGTTGCGCGGCAGCAGCAGGGTGAAGGTCGCGCCCATGCCGATCCCGTCGCTGCTCACCGACAACTGGCCGTGATGCATTTCCGCCAGCTGCTTGGCGATCGCCAGGCCCAGGCCCAGCCCACCGGCGCTGCGGGTGCTGCTGGCATCGGCCTGGCGGAAACGGTCGAACACGTGCGGCAGGAATCCCGCATCGATGCCGACCCCGCTGTCGCTGACGCTGATGCGCACGCGGGTGGCGCTGCTGTCCAATGCCAGGGTGATCGCGCCCGCGCTGGGGGTGAACTTGATCGCGTTGCCGATCAGGTTGGTCAGCACCTGCTGCAGGCGCACCGCATCGCCGAGATAGGGCAGGGCGGCATCGCCGGTGGACGGCGCCAGGGCGATGTCGATGCCCTTGCTCTCGGCGCTGGGCCGGGCGGCGTCGATCGCGCCGGTGAGCAACGCGCGCAGGTCCAGTTCGGCCACCTCCAGACGCACCTTGCCGGACAGGATGGCGCTCATGTCGAGCAGGTCGTCGATGATCTGCGCTTGCGCATGGGCGCTGCGCTCGATCACCTCCAGGCCCTTGGCCAGGTCCTTCTCGCGTACCGCATCGCCCTGCATCAGCCGCGACCAGCCGAGGATCGCGTTGAGCGGGGTACGCAACTCGTGGCTCAGGGTGGCCAGGAACTCGTCCTTCATCCGACTGGCGCGCTCGGCTTCGCCGCGCGCGCTCTGCTCGGCCGAGAGCAACTGCTGCAGGCGCTGGTCGGTCTCGCGGCGCTCGATGATGATGCCGGCCAGATGCGACGCCGAGCGCGCCAGGTCCTGTTCGTGCGCCGAGGGGTAGTGCACGAACGGGTAATACAGCGCGACCACGCCCAGCACCTGGCCATCGCCGGTCATGATCGGCGTGGAGCAGCAGGCCACGATGTCCGCCTCGGTCACCGCCATCAGGTACTCGCGCCAGTTCGCGTCCGCACGCACGTCGCTGCAGATCACCTGCCGGCGCAGCGCCACGGCGCGGCCGCAGCAGGCGCTGTCCTTGCGGATCGGCAGGCGATGCATGCTTCTGCGGAAGGACGCCGGCATGCTCGGCGCCGCGCCTTCCAGCAGGTATTGGCGGAACTCGTCGACCAGCATGATCGTGCAGCGCAGGCCGACGTCGCTCTGCGCCTCGATGCCGCGCGCGATCGCTTCCAGCACCGCGCTCAGCGGCCTGCCGGTGGTGATCATCTCCAGCGCCGCGCGCTCGGCGGCGGTGGCGTTCTCGATGCGTTTGCGCTCGGCGATGTCCAGCAGCGAACCGATGAAGCCCAGGAACTGCCCCGAGGCGCTGAAGCGCGGCGATGCGGTGTCCACGCACCAGCGATACTCGCCGTCGTGGCGGCGCAGCCGGTACTCGATGGTGAACGCACGGCGATCGGCGGCGCTGCGGGCCAGGACGCCGCCCACGGCAGCGACGTCGTCGGCATGGATCTTCTCCATCCAGCCCGATCCCAACGCCTCCTGCTCGGTCTGCCCGGTGAACAGATACCATTGGCGGCTGACATACTCGCAATCGCCATCGGCATTGGCCATCCAGATCAGCACCGGCGCGTTGTCGCACAGGGTGCGGAAGCGCAGCTCGCTTTCCTGCAGGCGCTGCGCGACCACACGACGATCGTGGATGTCGGTGTTGGTGCCGATCCAGCGCACCACCCGGCCGTCGCCATCGCGGATCGGCAGAGCGCGGCCCAGATGCCAGCGATAGCTGCCATCGTGGCGGCGCAGCGGATATTCGATCTCATAGGGCTGGCCGCTGCGCACGGCTTCCGGCCAGGCCTGCATCGCCTGCGCCAGGCCTTGCTCGGTGTGCACCTTGCGCCAGCTTTCGTAGCCGGACTCGCCGGCCGGCAGGCCGGTGTATTCGTACCAGCGCTGGTTGAAATAGTCGACATTGCCATCGGCCGTGGCGGTGAACACGATCTGCGGCATCGCGTCGGCTAGCTCGCGCAGGCGCGCCTCGCTGCGCGCCAGATCCGATTGCGCGCCGGCGCGCTCCATCGACTCCCAGCAGCGCGCCGCGACCAGCCGCACCAGTTCGATTTCCGCCGAGGTCCACGCCCGCGGCTGCAGCTGATGCACGCCGATCGCGGCGACCAGGCGGCCGGCCTTGTGCAGCGGTGCGGTCAGGATCGCGCGCGCGCCCAGGCGCCGGTAGCCGGGATCGTCGAAGCGCATCGGTGGTGCATAGGCCTCGGTGTCCTGCACCACCCATGGCCGGTTGTCACGCATGCACTCCTGCAGGTCGCTGCCGAAATCGCTGAAGCGGAAGCGGCCGATCACATGCGTCGCACCATCGACGTAGTCGGCGCGCAGGTCGAATGCATCCTCGTCGGGATCGACGATTGCATACGCGCAGCGGCTCGCATGCAGGTGCTTGCCGAGCAAGGCGGCACCGGTTTCGCAGATCGCCTCGGCGCTGTCCAGGTTCTGCAGCGCATCCTCGAGCATCAGCAGGAAGCTGTCGTGGGCCTGCGCGCGCGCCTGCTCGGTGCGATCGATGCCGTGCATCAGCACCCCGGTAACGTTGCCCTCGGCGTCACCCATCGGCTGGTACACGCATTCCAGCGTCGTCTCCGACGCCGCCTCTTGCGGGGTGCGGCGCAGGTTGAAGGTCATCGACCTGCCGGCGAGCGCCTGGCCGCTGGCGCGGACGTTGTTGAGCAGTCCGATGAAGCCCTGTTGCAGGGTCTCCGGGATCGCCTCGGCCAACGGCTTGCCGACCACATCGCGCGGGCCGACCAGTTGCTGGTACCGTTGGTTGACGCGCTCGACCACGTAATCCGAGCCGCGCAGGATCGCCAGCGCCGCCGGCGACTGCTCGAACGCTTCCGTCATCTGTGCGCGCTGCGCGTCCAGCGCCTTCAGCAGCGCATCGCGCTCGCGCTCGAGCTTGATCCGCTTTGTGTCCTCGATGCACACGCACAACACTCCGCCGACGCCGTCGTCGTCGTCGAAGATCGGGCTGTAGGAAAAAGTGAAGTACACGTCTTCGCTGTAGCCGTTGCGCATCATCACGAACGGCACGTACTCGTTCCAGGTCGATTCGCCGGTCGCCAGCACCTGTTCGGCCTGGCCCGCCAACGCGGGCCACACGTCCGGCCACACCTCGCTCACCGCACGCCCGAAGGCATGGGGATGACGCATCCCCAGCACCGGGATATACGCGTCGTTGTACAGATTGATCAGCCGCTTGCCCCAGCGGATCACCATCGGAAAGCGCGAACTCAGGCAGATCGACAGTGCCGAGCGCAGGCTTTGCGGCCAGTTCTCCATCGGTCCCAGTTCGTGGCGTGACCAATCCGTGGCGCGCAGCAACTCTCCCATGGCGCTGCCGGCAGGGAGCCTGACAGGGGAGGGCGGGCATTCGTGGGCGTTGATGGCGATATTCCTCGAATCGATCCCTGCCGCAGTGCAGGCTGCAAACGTAGGAGTATCAAGGTCGACCGGTCATTTTTGCGTGAGCATCGTGCAGCGCCTTGATCAGCTGTTCGGACAGATAGGGCTTGGTCAGCACCACACCGGCGGCGAAGCCGACAGGCAGCGAGTCGGCGGCGACGCCCGTGGCCAGGACGTACGGGATTGCATGCTCGCTCAGTACCCTGGCAACCGGCTCGCTGGTCTCGCCGGCCGCCAAGCGGAAGTCGAGCACCGCACGGTTCGGTCGTTCGCGTTCAATCATCGACAGCGCCTGCTGTACCGACTCGGCCGGGCCCACGACCTCGGCGCCAGCCTGAGCAAGTTGCAACTCCAACAGTGTGGCGTTCATCGCGTCGTTCTCAACCACCAGGATACGCAGGCCCCGCAATGCCGACATCGCTTGCTCGTTAAGGTCTTGGAAAATAAAAGTATAGCGGCAGCCATGATCGCCTCGTCGAGACGCCGATCCCGGTAAAGATGAAGCATTTACCACTGTCGCTGGTTCCTGTACTCGTCTATACTGATCAGCCGCGCCGAAGTGGCGGAATCGGTAGACGCAGCGGACTCAAAATCCGCCGCCCTTAAAAGCGTGTGGGTTCGAGTCCCACCTTCGGCACCAATGACTTACGGCAGCTTCGGCTGCCGTTTTCATTTCCGCGACGTGCCATCCCACGACGATCGCAGCGTGCGCGCGTGCCGGTAGCGGTCGGCGCACGTGCAGCGGTGCAGGCGTTGCAGCGGATGCGCACGGCATCTTCCTGCTGAAAAGCCGTGCAGCCTTTGCCAACGGCCCTGCCGCCCGACCAGTTCGCTCCCATGCGCGCGACGTTTTGCGCAATCGCAGGGGATTGCGTCAACGCCGCGGCGACGCTGACCAATGCCGACGGCGTCGTCGCGTGTCCGCCGCGTTAAAAAAGCTTCAAAAAACGCTTGCGCGCCTCCGATGCTATCGCTACTATTCTGCTCCTCGCAGCACACGTGGGGCCATAGCTCAGCTGGGAGAGCGCTTGCATGGCATGCAAGAGGTCGCCGGTTCGATCCCGGCTGGCTCCACCAACTTTTCGGGCGTCAGGCCTGTCCGCAAAGCGACATCGTTATCAGCGTCCCCATCGTCTAGAGGCCTAGGACATCACCCTTTCACGGTGGCGACCGGGGTTCGAATCCCCGTGGGGACGCCACATTTTCGCAAGAACCCCAAGTCCGGCGATGCCGGATTTTTTTGGTTCTTCACCCAACCGGGTGGAGAGTGTCCTAGTCTAATTCTCGTGGACACCTCGATAGGGGAAGATCATCCCCAACGAGAACCGAGCCCGACATGACCTCCCGCCCGCGTAGAAACATCGATAGTGCCTTCAAGCTGCAGGTAGTGCAGATGATCCGAGACCAGGGCCTGAGCGTGGGCCAGTGATGCCGCGATCTGGATTTGGTCGATAGTGCCGTGCGTCGCTGGCTGGCCCAGCACCAGGCAGAGCAGAGCGGCCAGCCGGGACAAGGCCGGCTGCTGACGCAGGAGCAGCAACGCATCCGTGAATGGGAGCGGGAGCACCAGCGGCTGCGTGAGGACAACAGCCTGTTAAAAAAAGCATCGGCCTTCTTCGCCCGAGAACTGAAGTGATCCAGCAGGTGATCCAGCAGTGGCAGGAGAAGGCCCAGCAGACTGCCCGGCTGTGCCGGTTGCTGGGAGTGAGTCGTTCGGGGGTGTACGCGGCGCGCCGACGGCGGTCAGCCCCGCGCGTTGGCGCGCTCGTGGCGGCCTTGCAGGCCGCCTTCCAGGCCAGCGGCGGCAATTACGGCAGTCGCCGGTTGAGCGCCAGCTTGAAGGCCCAGGGCCTGCCCGCTGGCCGCCACCGGGTCCGCCGGCTGATGAAGCAGCAAGGACTGAAGGCGCGTTGGAAACGCAAGTTCATCCATACCACTGACAGCCGGCACGATTTGCCCGTGGCGGCCAACGTCCTGGACCGGCGCTTCAAGCCCAGCGCACCCGACCACGCCTGGGTGGCCGACATCACCTACATCCGCACAGAACGCGGCTGGTTGTATCTGGCCGCCGTGCTGGACCTGTACTCGCGCAAGATCGTGGGCTGGGCGATGGCCCCGACGATGCCCGCCAAGCGGGTCTGCCAGCCGCCGTTTCCGCTCACGCGGGCACGATCCCCTGGCTCTGCAGCCGCGCCAGCCGCATCAGGTTGTGCGCGGCGACCTTCAGGCCGATCACCACCTGGGCACGCGCCAGGCCAATCGTCCGTCGGCATTTGCCGCCCTGCTGGGTGAGCCGGGCAAACGGGTGTTCGCCCAACGCCCGGTCCTTGGCGATGCGATGGTTCCGACGCTGCTGGACCGGACTGAGCGGCTGGTCCGCCTGGCCCTTGTGCTGGATGTCCGCTCGGTAGCCTTGTCGCCTGAGCTCGGCTTCCCGGGCCCGGTTGGCATAGGCGCTGTCGGCCCCTACCGTACGCCCGGTGTTGGCCGGATCGAGCAGCGTCTCAAAGTGCCGGCTGTCGTGCACGTTGGCCGCGCTCACCTCGTGCCGGCCGATGAAGCCCCTGCGCCGATCCGTGTTGGCGTGCAGCTTGTAGCCGTAATGGGCCTTGCCATGCTTGCGCGTCCAGCGCGCCTGTACATCTTTCTGCCCTCGCTTGGCATCGCTCCAGCCTTGCGGCTTCTGGCCCTGCTTGATCTGGGCGTTCTCCTCCGGCGTGTTGCGCTGGATCGGCGCACTGACGATGCTCGCATCGACGATCTGTCCGCCCCGGGCAATGAACCCGCCCCGCTGATCTCGCCGATCAGATCCTGCTTCTTGAGCCGATCGCGCCACACCCAGATCGTCTTGGCATCGGGCACCTTGCCACTGTGCTCCAGTCCCAGGAAGCGCTGGAAGCTGCGACGGTCCAGTACCTGGTACTCCAGCGCCTCCTCGCACAGGTTGTACAACTGTTGCAGCAACAGCAGCCGGATCATCAACTCCGTCGGCCACGCCGGGCGGCCGCCCTTGCGGCCGGTGCCCAGGCGAAGTCGGCCATCGATCACCGCTGCGATCGCGGCGAAGTCGATGTGCCGCCACAGCAACTCCAGTGGATCGCTCAATTGCTCGCGCTTGGCTTCGCGCTCGGCTCCGGCAAACAGACTGATCATCGGCACTTACCCCTCGATGGCAATAAAATCATGATGCCAAGAATCGGGGGTTTTTAGAACCTGTTCACGATCTTTTGAGTAGTAGTGTCAGGCATGCCAGGTGGATGAACTGCAAGCTGGTGTTGAGCTTACGCTCGCAGTTCTTCCATAGCCTTCGGTTCTTTTCCAGCCACGCAAAGCTGCGTTCGACGCTCCAGCGCTTGGGCATGACCTTGAAGGTGTGCAGTTCGCTGCGTTTGGCGATCTGCACCGTGACTTGCTTGCCCAGGATCTCTCGTACGCCTTCGGCGAATGGTTCTGCGGTATAGCCGCTATCGCACAACAGGCTTTGCACGTGTCCCAGGTTCGGCTTGCAACGATCCAGGGATTGGAGCGCGCCTTTGCGGTCGGTCACTTCCGCCCTCGTCACCGCGACCGCATGCGGCAGGCCTTGGGTATCGACGGCGATGCGACGCTTGATCCCCGAGACCTTCTTGCCCGCGTCATAACCCTTCTGGCCGGCCGTGTCCGTGTTCTTCACGCTCTGTGCGTCCACGATCAAGAACGTGCTGCAAGCGTTGCGCCCCTGTCTCTGGCGGGCCGCGCCAACCTGATTTTTTGAGCGCCCGCTCCAGCAGGCTCACTTCTTCATCGTCTGGTTCGCTCCACTTGGCAAAGTAGCAGTGCACGGTGCGCCACTTCGGGAAGTCGCTGGGCAGCGCTGGCCACTGACAGCCGGTGCGCAGCAGGTACAGCACCGCGCACCATACGTCCTACAGATCCACGGTCCGTGGCTTGGTACGCTTGCGCGCCTGCTCCAGAATGGAGCGGATCTGCTCGAACCGCTCCCGGCTCATGTCACTCGGATACGTCTTTGTGCGCATCCGCAGAGTTTGCACTACCCGGGAAAGATCGTGAACAGGTTCTTAGAGGTGCCCTTGAGTCCGCAGCTCCTTGTAGGCGAGGATCAGAAAGTTGCCGGAGCCACATGCCGGGTCGAACACGCGGATGCGGCCGAGCCTTTCAAGGAATTCGCGCAGGCGCCCCATGTTCGCTCCAGCCCGTTCCAACTCCGCTTGCAGTGAATCGAGAAGGATGGGCTCCAGCACCTTCATGATGTTGGCTGGCGATGTGTAATGCTGCATCCCCAGTTCGCCGCGCTTCTCAACGTCAACAACGGCCTGAAGCATTGAGCCAAAGATGTCAGGATTGATGAGCTTCCAATTCAGCCCTGCACAGTCGAGCAGAAGCTTGCGGCAACGCCCATCCAGCACCGGCATGGGCACGTCTTCTTCGAACAAGGAGCCGTTTACATACTTCAGCTTCGACCAAGGACGCGTCTCTGACGATCGCTTCTCTGGTGATGTGTCCATGTACTTGAAAGCGCTGTCAAAAAACGCGGCAAGATCACTGCCATCCACGTTCGACTGCCGCACAGCGGTTTCAAACACGTCCTTATCGAAGATGCCGACATCATCCGAGAACAGGCAAAATAGTATGCGCGCCATGAAGATATTAAGCGCGTGACGATCCGCATCTGTCTTCCAACCAGGATTGGCGTCGCGTACCGTACCGCGTCATGGAAGCGCGAAATGAATCGCGTGGCCCGCACATCGGCCATGCGCTCTTTTTTCGGAACGTATCGCTCGTGTCCGCCAAGCGGAAAAAAACGTCGCCCTCCAGCGAGAGCATATCGAGGCCGACACGCAGCGGTTCCTCGTCGAACTTCGGGCTTGTATCATAGGCAGCGATGCGCTCACCATCATAGACGAGCAATATCCGAGGACGTCGTCCCTTAGGTGCAGCGTCAGCTTCCACGCGTATCCGGTCCAGCGCCGCGTCCGCCCCTCCATGTCCGGTCGCTTCGAAACGGAGCATCCGAGCCCACAAGAATGCACCGTCTTTAGGGATGGTCTGAACAACTCCCTCTGATCCTGCGACAATCGTACAAAGCCCAACAGGACAACGACGATGCAATTGTCTTTCGGCGACGCGGAGTACAACGGCAAGCGCAAGCAGACGCGGCGCGAAAGGTTGCTGGCCGAGATGGATCAGGTGGTGCCGTGGAAAGACCTGCTGGCGCTGATCGCGCCGCACTATCCGAAGTCGGGCCATCCGGGCCGTCAGCCGTACCCGCTGGAGACAATGCTGCGCATCCACTTTCTGCAGCAGTGGTACGCACTGAGCGACCCGGGCGCGGAAGAAGCCTTGTACGACACGGCGTCGATGCGCCGTTTCGCCAGGATCGGCGGGTTGGATGAGGTGCCGGACGAGACCACGATCCTCAACTTCCGCCGGTTGCTGGAGACGCACGATCTGGCGCGCACGCTGTTCAACCGGGTCAACGCGCACCTATCGCGCAAGGGCCAGAGCCTGCGCGGCGGCACCATCGTGGACGCCACGATCATTGCCGCGCCCAGCTCGACCAAGAACAAGAACGGCGAGCGCGACCCGGAAATGCACCAGACCAAGAAGGGCAATCAGTACTACTTCGGGATGAAAGCGCACATCGGCGTGGACGATGAGTCCGGGCTGGTGCACCACTTGGAATGCACGGCGGCCAACGCCGCAGATATCACCCAGGCGCACAAGCTGCTGCACGGCAAGGAAGACACGGTATGCGGCGACAGCGGCTACACCGGGCTGGCCAAGCGCGAGGAGATGGCGAGCAAGCGCAAGCTGCGCTATCTGATCGCGGAGAAGCCCTCGAAGCTGAAGCAGATCAAGAGCAAGCGCGAATTGAAGTGGGCACAGCGCTGGGAGCACGCCAAGGCCAGCCTGAGGGCGAAGGTGGAGCATCCGTTCCGGGTGATCAAGCGCCAGTTTGGCTACGTCAAGGTGCGCTATCGCGGCCTGGCGAAGAACACGGCGCAAGTGCTGACGCTGTTTGCGCTGTCGAACCTGTGGCTGAAGCGAAAGCAGTTGCTGCCTGTCGTGGGGAGGGTGTGCCTGTAATCCGGGAAATACCCCGGAAATGCGCCGGAAACGGCGAAAAACCGAGGGTCTGAGCGCCGTGGGCGTGGTCGATATGGCTTGCCTCATCCTCCGACCGCGTTGATCAGACTATCCTTAGCGGTATCGCGCAGTTTCGTGATGGTAGCACGCGGTGCGCCCACCGCCTCCATCAACGCCAAGCCGAACTCGCCTCCTGCTGGAGGCTTCGCGGCGAGATCGTCAAGATTGGAGTATATTTCCCCCGGTGTCAGCATATTCTTCGACTTGTTCCTAGCCTTGTTGCTGTTCGCATCTGTCGCGTTCCGCCGCCGAATCGATTGACGCCGGGTGACAGATCTATTTTCAATTTGATTTTAGCGCATTCTTCTACAGCATTTGGCCAGTCAACAGCAAATACATGCAAGAGGGCCATAATAATTTCAGGTCGTGCGGTCTCATCATGGTTGTCGTTTAGACGATCAGCATTCTAACTTCGTCATCCGCATCGGGAATGCGCTTCATGCGCGCGTCGGCGGTCACGAAAACGAGGTCGCGCTCCTTGGCCTGCGCGCACATCCACAGATCGTTTTCGTCGATGCCGAGTTTTTTGCCTGTGGCCTTGTCTACCCATTCCTCAATATATTTCGGACGATCCTTTCGCAAAACCTTGGCGAGATACTTTTGCGCGATTCGAGCTTTCAGATCGGCGTAGGCAGCCGCGGTATGGTGAGTGATATCTAGGACGGCGTAGGTCCGCGCTTCTGCAAGGATGGCGTCAAGTGCGGGAAGATTTCCCTTGCCGATAACGGCCGCGAGGCGCGTCCCGAACGCGAGTTCGGCAAGCGCGACCGTAGAAACGAAGCGTGGCGCTTCGGCTGGCAACGCGTTCAAAGATTGGCTTTTCTCAGCATGAAGCGGATGCGTCAGATCAAGATAAATCGATAAAACGGTCGTATCGAGGAAATAAGCGTCCATCCTGGTCAAGCCACATAGTCGCGTAGCAGCGTAACCTCTTCATCGGGAAGTGCACGAAAGACCTTTCTGACCCAGTCGCCACTCGCCCGGAACCGGCCGGAGATTCGCTCGGCAAGCGTCAGTCCCGGCACCGGAAACAAGTCGTCCCAATGCGCCCATTGATGAGGAACCGGGCGCTCGGCACCCCGGAAAAAGTTCAGCAACTGGCGCTCATGCCGCAGCGGCAGGTCATACCCACGCAGTACGGCGGCATCGATCGCCGCGAGCAGATGGGCAAGATCCGCACTGCCTTCTGCAAAGAGACGACCCTTGGTTAGGACACTTAGATATTCGTGGACAAGCTCGGGCAGCTCCTTCGGAATGTAGCTCGGCATCGGAGCCTGTGCGACCACGTTTGAACGGAAGCGATCCCTTGGTGAATGAACAGCAAGATAGGCATTGACGATTGGGCCATTCATAACTGCGCTAAAAGCAAGCAGACTTTCCGGCGTCATGTCGGTGAGCGGCCACAGCCCGAAGAACTGCTGCGAGTAGAGGCGCGATTCCCGATCGGCGACCGCACCTACCCGCCAGGGACCTCGGCTAAGCCGTGTCGCATTCATGATGAGCTTCGGCTTCGACCAATCCTGCTCATAGCCCTCACGCAGATTCTCTAGATTAAAATCCAGCCAGGTAGCGTGAACGCCGACATATTGTTGGAAGCGTCGGGCATTCAGATACCCTCTGCGAAAGCCTTCCTTCTCGGCATCGCTTGCAGCGAGATCCTGTTCATAATTCCAGCGGAGCCCCCATCTTGGTTTGAAAATCGTTCCGAGCTGCGGAGCTTCTGCAAGATAAGACCACAAATCGTGCAGGGGCGGAATCCAAAGCTCCCCCGCCGGCTGGACGACTTCCCGAGTGGTCTCGCGCTGAACCGTCGTGCGGCCAGTTCTCAGGAACTCCGCCCGATCTCGGTCGGCAACTTCTGTTGACCGGATTGTAACACGCGTCGATCCTTCGGCTCGCAGATCGCGCGCGACCAGTACAGCGGACTCGACGCTCGATGCGCCAAAAATCCGGTCCGGCAGTTCAACAATCTCGACGAAGCCGTAAAGATCTTCGATGCGGCGACGCTGTTCCGAGAACTGCTTCTCCAGTATGAAGGACCGCGGCAATACGAACCCGATGGCGAGCGGCTGCGCATCAACCACCGCGCTGAGCATTGCGACCGCCTTGGTCGGCTTCCGGCTCGCTTCCGGATAACGCTCCTTTTCTTCTTGGGTGAACGCTTCGAAAGGAGGGTTGCAGACGATCACATTCTTGCCGACCAGCGCCTTTGCCAACGCACCGTCGACGAATAGATCCGCTTCACATATGTGCCAGCCATTGTGGTTGGGATAGTCAGCAAGGATCAAAGAAAGCGTTGCCACCTCGCAGGCGAAGGGATCGATTTCATCACCCGCGATGTGCTCGATCAGAAAGTTGTGACGCTCTTGATCCGACCATCCCACGGGAAGCAGGTCGCGCAAGTGTCTGAGCGCCGATACTAGAAAGACGCCTGCACCAGCGCATGGCTCGTAGATCTGAAGGTCGCTCGGATTATAGCGGTGCAACTCTAGTCGCTGAACGATATACTCAGCCACTTGGCGCGGCGTGCTGTGCGTCCCGAACAGCTTGCGGGCCTCCGGCGTCACCAGCGTATTCTCATACACGAATGCAAGATCGTCCGAGGAGATGTTGGAAAAGTTAATTCCAGCGCGAAGATGTGCCCATGCCGCACCAAACATACGTGTCAGTATGGGATTAGTCCGCCCATCGATTTGTGACAGGCTATAATAACGCTCGATAGCCGTCAGAACCGAAGACAGATTGTCCGCATTCCACTCCGCCGAGAACGGGTGGCGGCGATCCTCTAGAACCTTAGCGGCCAACAAGCGGAATACCACCCTGAACATGGTTCGCACGTCGAGCCGACCCCCACCAGGTGCCTTGCGGGCCAGATCGAGCGTCTCGATAAGCAGGCGGTCAAGCTTGAGATGGATTTCCCCTTCAATCGCCGGCAGGAGCCCTAGGTCGACGAAGTCAAGCTGATGGCCGGCTGCGGGGCTCCCCACCGCCTTTGCGCGATGGATCGCATCAGGATGCCAGTCCGCTTGGTTGCGTTCGAATAGGTGGGTGAGCTGGTCAACCTTGACCTTCTCGATCGCTCTCGGCGGCCCTTCGCTGCGAATTTGCCAGACCGTGACATCATCGCGGTCGATGACAAACAACAACGGCGCACCGAGCGCACGGTGCGACTGGACGAGCTCGATGGTGGAGCGTCCGTCACTTTCAACTACGCCAAAGGCAGCCGAACGATAAGACGGAGGGGTTCGTGTGAACGCAACCAGTGGCACGGTACGCGTATCGTTGCCTTCCGCAAGCACATCAGCAAACGCATAGTCCCGCACCACGGCTTCGGCACGATACCCCGCGCGGTGTGCAGCCAAGGCTATCTGATCGAGCGCGCTCATGGCCGACCTCGTTGCGCCGTTGCAGCGCTCGCGATCGGGATGGGTGGAAAGAGCAAAGATCGTCGCTCCACATGATCGGTTGCTGCAAGCAGTTGCTCGCGCAAGTGCGCAACAATCGCTCTCAGAGGAATGATTATCAGCGGTTGATCGCTGTGCGCTTCCGCCAGCTCTTCAGCGAGGCGCACCTCCGCCTCCTGCAAATTTAAGACAACCTTAGTACGTTCGAGAACCGGCCACGGTGATCTGTTGCACAGCTCAAACAGTGTTTCCGCCATCGGAGCGAGTGCACCAACACGAACCGAAAGGTCGATAGCAAGCGCTCGAATGACCGACGCGGCGACCATGTCGCCTGAGCTGAAACAGGGGCTATGTCCGCGACCGCGATCAAGCGAAACGATGGCCTTTTTCCAGTGCCGATATGTCTCCGGCGCAATCGAGACGGCGCTCCTTAACTGGCCCGGTGTGTAGAAAACTGTCATTTCGTGGCGCTATCAACATGTTGCTGACCACAAGATGCCCTGTTTGCTTCCGGCGCGCAAGCCCTTCTAGGCGATGTTGACACTGCTGCGAGAGCGGAGCGGTGGTGGCGGTGCAACCCGACGAGGGTTACGGAATTGGTAGGGCCTGTGCGAGAACCGGTGTCGGCAGGGCAGCCAACAAAAAGACGCTACCTGGTTGATAATCAAAGAGATAGCTGACCAATTTGTGCGGTAATCGGCGGTGTTTGGCGGAGAGAGTGGGATTCGAACCCACGGAAGGTTTGACCCTTCGCCGGTTTTCAAGACCGGTGCCTTAAACCGCTCGGCCATCTCTCCGATTGCAAGCAACCCGGGCGCACTTCCGCGCCGCGACGCTCACTGTGCCTGCCCCTGCACTCGCTTCCGCCACGTGTCGTGGAGCGCGTGGCCATGCAGCGCGGGAGGGTAGGGTACATGTGCGGCCGCGCATTTTCGCACGATCGCATGGGTTTTGCTCAGCCGGCCTCGACCGCCATCGCGCCCAGGGTCGAATGCTTGGCCTTGGCCCGTTCCGGACAGCTACTGCAATCCAGGCGCGAGGCCTCGATCTGCCGCGGCAGGTGTTCGGCGAGGAAGTCGATGAACACGCGCACCGCCGGCAGCAGGCCGCGGCGGGAGGCGAACACGGCATGGCAGATGCCTTGCGGCAGCGACCATTCCGGCAGCACCACTTCCAGTTCGCCGTTGCGCACCGCATCGGCGCAGACGGTCTCCGGCAGCAGGGTGATGCCGAAGCCGTCCTTGACCATCGATTGCAGCAGCGGGAAGTCGAAGCCGGCCACGCGCGGCTGCAGATCGACGCGGTGCACTTCGCCGGCCGGCCCGTGCAGTTCCCAGCGCTGCCTCGCTTCGTCCTCGCTGATGCTCAAGGTCACGTGCGAATTCAGTTCTTCTGGATCCTTGGGACGGCCGGCGCGGTCGAGGTACTTAGGGCTGGCGACCAGCAGTTCCTGCACGTGGCCGAAGCTGCGCATGACTAGGCTACCGTCGTCGTCCAGGCGTGAGCGCACGCGCAGCGCGACATCGTAGCCTTCGTTGATGATGTCGACGCGGCGGTTGCTGATGTTCAGCTGCAACCGCACCTTGGGGTATTGGTCGAGGAACATCGGCAACAAACGGGGCAGTTGCATCTGCGCCAGCGACACCGGCACGCTGACCCGGACCAACCCGCGCGGCTCGGCACTGAGCCGATCCACCACCTCGCGCGCCGCCTGCGCCTCGGCCAGCATCGTCTGCGCATGGCGATGCACACTCATGCCCAGGTCGGTGACGGCGAAACGGCGGGTGGAGCGTTGCAGCAGGCGCACGCCCAGGTCGGTCTCCAACTGGCTGATGCGGCGGCTGAGACGCGACTTGGGGATGCCCAGGGCTCGCTCGGCCGCGGCGAAGCCGCCGTGGTCGACCACCATCGCGAAATAGTACAGGTCGTTGAGATCGTGCATGTTCTTTCAATATTTAGAACGGTGGGTGAAATCGCGTCAGGGTCATTCTACCTACTCTCTACTCCCACCACGATACATGCGGTGTGACCGGGAGGCCGGCAAGCAAGGAGTGCCCCTGCCGACCGTGATGGCGATGACCCGGCACCGCTCGGTGGCGAGCGTGATTGGGTGCTTTCAGGCGGGCGCGGTCGAGGACAATCCAGCGGCGCGTTTTGCTGAAGTAGTGATCTCGCCCGATTTAGGGAAGGTCTGAGCAACTGACCAGCATCTCTCTGCTTCAATCATCATCGCTGAGAGGAGGGGTGCAGCTGGCTCGAATCGCGTAAATCATGCAGCTTAACTGGCGGCTTATCCTGCCGCCAGGCAGCATCCCCCTGGTCGGCAGCAATTGCCGGCGCACCATCCATGGGTTGGACAGCGCAAAAATGTCAACACCTGGCCGAGTTCTTGGCCAGGCCGCGATAGCGGACCTGGGTGTCGCCGAACTGGCGCTTGATTGGACCGGCCAGCCTTTCGTAGACATCCGGACGCCATAATTGATGGCAATGACCGAGGTGTTTATGGGCAACAGCAAGCAGTACACGGATGAGTTCCGGGCCGAGGCGGTGAAGCAGGTGATCGAACGCGGCTTCACGGTGGTGGATGTGGCCTCCCGAATCGGGATTCCCAAGCACACGCTATACGGGTGGGTGCAGGCCGCCAGGAAGATGGCGCCGGCAGCCGGCGCTGCAGCGGCGTCGACCGACTCAGCGGAGATTCGCCGGCTCAAGGCCGAACTGAGGCGGGTAACCGAGGAGCGCGACATCCTAGAAAAAGCCGCCGCGTACTTTGCCAAGGGGTAAGGGCGAAGTACGCGTTCATGCGTGCGCACGTCCGGGAGTTTCGTCTGGCGACGATGTGCCGGGTGCTGGGCGTGCATCGCAGTGGTTACTAGGCCTGGCTGCGCAACGGCACCAGCGTCCGCGAACGCGAGGACCAGCGCTTGCTGGGCCTGATCAAGCACCACTGGCTGGCCAGCGGCGCGGTGTACGGCTATCGCAAGCTCACCCTGGATCTGCGTGAGGCCGGCGAGCGTTGCAGCCGTCACCGGGTGCGGCGCTTGATGAAGGCCGAAGGCTTGCGAGCGCAGGTTGGCTACGGCAGCAAGCCGCGTTAGCGGGGAGGTCCGGTCGGCGTGGTGGCGAATGTGCTCAACCGGGACTTCATTCCGCAGGCCCCGAACAAGGTCTGGGTCACGGACATCACCTATCTCCGCACCTACGAGGGCTGGCTGTTCTTGGCAGCGGTAATGGAGCTGTATTGGCGCCAGATCGTGGGTTGGGCAACCGCTTCGACAATGACCAGCGATCTGGTGCTGCAGGCACTGGTGGCAGCGGCGTGGCGGCGCAAGCCCGGTCCTGGCGTGATGGTGCACTCCGACCAGGGCTGGCAGTTCACCAGCAGCGATTGGCAGTCGTTCCTGAAGGCGCACCGGATGGTGCCGAGCATGAGCCGACGCGGGAACTGCCATGACAACGCCGTGGCCGAGAGCTTCTTCAGCGTCTTGAAGAAGGAACGTATCAAGCGTCGGATCTACCCGACACGCGCCATGGCGGCATCGGACGTGTTCGACTATATCGAGATGTTCTACAACCCGATCCGCCGGCATGGTTCCGCTGGCGGCGTGTCACCGGTAGAGTTTGAAAGGCGCTACGCGCAGAGCGGCGACTGAGTGTCTACGGAAATCTGGCCGGTCCACTCCCAGCTTTCGCGTGCTTCCCGATACCTTTGGAATCT
Source organism: Xanthomonas theicola (assembly GCF_014236795.1). Lineage (NCBI taxonomy): Bacteria > Pseudomonadati > Pseudomonadota > Gammaproteobacteria > Lysobacterales > Lysobacteraceae > Xanthomonas > Xanthomonas theicola. The sequence continues at coordinate 1,735,247 of NZ_CP049017.1, forward strand.
CCACTTGCTTGACCGACGGCGGGAAGTAAGACCCCGACGACATCCGGTTCCACATGTTTGTACAGATTCTTCGACAGGCCCTGCTCGAAGTCGGCGATGGTCTCATCGTCGACGCCGGCCGCACGCGGTTGGCCTTGACCTGCTGGTATGCCTCCCATACCGTCCGCTTCGCTATGCCGTAAGGTTTCGCCGAGTTCACGCCGCTCATCCCCGGAGGTTGGCGACCTTCGTCGGCAGGATAACGCCGCCCCTTCGCTCCACCCCCATGACAGAGGCTTCATCGCTACTACGGGAGGCTCCGCCCCTCATCCCAGCGTCGGTATTCTTCCTCATGGTGTCGGCCACTCGTCATTTCCCTTTGCATCTGGAACAAGGTTCTCACGTTCCGTACCGAAGCCTGTATTGAGATCATGCCGTCTATACACCGGCTGCCATCTGGTCCGTAAGCAGGTATCGCCCCGATTCGTCCTGAAGCCAATGGTCCACCTCCGTTTTGACAGCGCTTTAGGCATAACGATGCGTCGTCGGACGGTTTGCTTTTATGATGCCCCGTCGATCTCGCTGGACGGGGTGAACCTGCTTGACACCCGCAACGAGAGCTGCCTCGGCGTGGAATCGCGCTACTGCGACTACAACAACCGACTGGTGAAACGATGAGTCTGTACGTGGGATTGGACGTGGGCACGCAGAGCGTGAAGCTGGTGGCCTACGATCCGCAGCGCCGCGAGGTGGTCGCCACCGTCGCCGCACCGATGCAACTGGTCAGCCGCGACGACGGCACGCGCGAGCAGCAGGCGCAGTGGTGGATCGACGGCATCGTGCACTGCTTCGCCGGGCTGGATGCCGGCCAGCGCGCGCGCGTCCGCGGCATCGCGGTGTCCGGGCAGCAGCACGGCTTCGTGCCGGTGGCCGCCGACGGCCGCGTCACCGCGCCGGTGAAGCTGTGGTGCGACACCAGCACCCAGGCCGAGTGCGAGGCGATCATGGCCGCGGTCGGCGGCGTGGCCGGCAGTGTGGCGGTCGCCGGCAACCCGATCCTGGCCGGCTACACCGCCTCCAAGCTGCCGTGGACGCGCAGCCACCGGCCCAAGGCGTACGCGGCGATGGCCACGGTGATGCTGCCGCACGACTACGTGAACTTCTGGCTCACCGGCAAGCGCTTCGCCGAGGTCGGCGACGCCTCCGGCACCGGCTGGCTGGACGTGCGCACGCGGCAGTGGTCTGCGCCCATGCTCGAGGCGGTGGACCCGCTGCGCAACCTCGCCGACGCGCTGCCGCCGCTGGTCGACCTGGGCACGGTGTTCGCGCTGTCGGCCGCCGCCGCGCAGCCGCTGGGGCTGCCGGCCGGGGTGCGCGTCACCACCGGTGGCGGCGACAACATGATGGCCGCGATCGGTACCGGCAACGTGGTGCCCGGGCGGCTGACGATGAGCCTGGGCACCTCCGGCACACTGTTCGCCTATGCCGACCGCCCGGTGGTGGACCCGGCGGCGCGCTGGGCCGCGTTCTGCTCCTCCAGCGGCGGCTGGCTGCCGCTGATCTGCACCATGAACTGCACCGTCGCCACCGAGACCGCGATGCGGCTGTTCGGGCTCGACCGCGCGCAGGCCGAGGCCGCGGTGGCGGCCACGCCGCCGGGAGCCGACGGCCTGCTGATGCTGCCGTTCTTCAACGGCGAGCGCACCCCGGACCTGCCGGCCGCGCGCGCCTGCCTGTTCGGCATGGACCTGCACAACACCACGCCGGCGCACGTCTATCGCGCAGCGATGGAGGGCGCGACCTACAGCCTGCGCAACGGCTACGATGCCTTCACCACGGCCGGGCTGCGCTTCGACACGGTCCTGCTGACCGGCGGCGGCAGCCGCAGCGCGCAGTGGCGGCAGATGGTCGCCGACGTGTTCGACCTGCCGGTGGCAGTGCCGCGCGAGCCGGAAGGCGCGGCCTTCGGCGCCGCGTTGCAGGCGCTGTGGGCGTGCGAGCGTGACGACGGCGGCGAGCCGGATCTGGCGACGGCGGTGCTGGCGCACCAGCAGGTCGACGCCGACCTCGCGGCCACCCCGCACCCGCAGCGCGTCATGCGCTACCAGGTGCATTACCGTACGTTCCTCTCCCATCTGCATGCCGTCGGCCCGCTCTACGCCGGCTGATCCTTTCCCCCGAGCAACAAGGCCCCTTCATGAGCACTTCCGTCTTCATCGGCGCCCGCGAGTACTTCCCGGGCATTGGCCGCATCCCGTTCGAGGGCCGCGGCTCCGACAACCCGCTGGCGTTCAAGGTCTACGACGCCGACAAGCGCATCGGCGACACGACCATGGCCGAGCATCTGCGCTTCGCCGTAGCCTACTGGCACAGCTTCTGCGGTGACGGCGCCGACCCGTTCGGCCCCGGCTCGCGCGCCTATCCGTGGAACCAGGCGGCCACGCCGCTGGCGCGCGCCGAGGCCAGGGCCGATGCCGCGTTCGAGTTCTTCACCAAGCTCGGCGTGCCGTACTACTGCTTCCACGATGTGGACCTGGCGCCGGATGCCGAGGACATCGGCGGGTACGAGGCCAACCTGCGGCACATGGTGGCGATCGCCAAGCAGCGCCAGGCCGACACCGGCGTCAAGCTGCTGTGGGGCACCGCCAACCTGTTCAGCCACCCGCGCTACATGAACGGGGCCTCGACCAATCCCGACTTCGACGTGGTCGCGCGCGCCGCGGTGCAGGTCAAGGCCGCGCTCGACGCCACCGTCGAGCTGGGCGGCGAGAACTACGTGTTCTGGGGCGGCCGCGAGGGCTACGCCTGCCTGCACAACACCCAGATGCAGCGCGAGCAGGCGCATATGGCGCGGTTCCTGACGATCGCCCGCGACTACGGCCGCAGCATCGGCTTCACCGGCAATTTCCTGATCGAGCCCAAGCCGATGGAGCCGATGAAGCACCAGTACGACTTCGACAGCGCCGCCGTGGTCGGCTTCCTGCGCCAGCACGGCCTGGACCAGGACTTCAAGCTCAACATCGAGGCTAACCACGCCACCCTGTCCGGGCACAGCTTCGAGCACGACCTGCAGGTGGCCTCCGACGCCGGCCTGCTCGGCAGCATCGACGCCAACCGCGGCAACCCGCAGAACGGCTGGGACACCGACCAGTTCCCGACCGACCTGTACGACACCGTCGGCGCCATGCTGGTGGTGCTGCGGCAGGGCGGGCTGGCCCCGGGCGGCCTGAACTTCGACGCCAAGGTGCGGCGCGAGTCGTCCGATCCGCAGGACTTGTTCCTGGCCCACATCGGCGGCATGGACGCGTTCGCGCGCGGCCTGGAAGTGGCGCACGCACTGCTGACGACCTCGCCGCTGGAGACCTGGCGCCGCGAGCGCTACGCCAGCTTCGAAGTCGGCGCCGGCGCCGACTTCGCCGCCGGCCGCAGCTCGCTGGCCGACCTGCACGCCCACGCCAGCCGCAGCGGCGCGCCGCAGCAGCGCAGCGGCCGCCAGGAGGCCTACGAGAACCTGATCAACCAGTACCTGCTCCGCTGACGCGGTCCCCGGGCCGGCGCGCCACATGCGCCGGCCCTTCCTTGCACGACACCAAGCGACTCCATGTCCAGCGTTCCCCTCGACCGCACCGCCGGCGCCGGCGAAAACACCCGCTTCATCATCCTGATCAGCTGCGTGGCCACCATCGGCGGCTTCCTGTTCGGGTTCGACAGCGGCGTCATCAGCGGCAAGGACCGGGTGCGGTCAGCGCCGATGCGACATCCCCCCGCCTTGAGTAGCGGTCGACTTTAGAGTCCGGGGTTGATGATATCGGTGTTGGCCAGCTGTTTGGCGTAGGCGGCGGGCGTCAGCCCGCACAGTGCGTTCTTGGGCCGTTCCTCGTTGTACTCCCTGCGCCAGGTTTCGATGATCGTCCGTGCATGCAGCAGGCTTGGGAACCAGTGTTCGTTGAGGCACTCCTCGCGCAGGCGGCCGTTGAACGACTCGATGTAGGCGTTCTGGTTGGGCTTGCCTGGCTGGATCAGACGAAGCTGTACGCCACCTTCGTGTGCCCAGGCCACCATCGCTTTGCCGCAGAACTCCTTGCCATTGTCCGTGCGGATCACCTGCGGCAGCCCGCGGCTCACGGCCAGGCGGTTCAGGACACGGCACACGCCATGCCCCGAGATGGCCCGCTCGACCTCGATCGCGACCGCCTCATGGGTCGCATCATCGGCAATGGCCAGACACTTGAGCGCTCGGCCTTCGCTGGTGCGATCAAACACCAAGTCCATCGACCACACCTGGTTGGCGGCCTCGGGCTTGAGCAACGGTTGGCGCTCGCCCAATGGCACCTTGTTGCGCTTGCGCCGCCGCACCTGCAACTGCGCTTGCCGATACAGCCGTTCCACGCGCTTGTCGTTCACCAGCCATCCCTCCTGGCGGAGCTTGAGATAGATCATTCCCACACCGTCGCGTTTGTGCCGATACGCCAGCTCCACGATCCGCCGGCGCAGCTCCACATTGCGGTCCTGGGCCGGCGTATAACGCAGCGCGCTGGCGCTCATGCACATCACAGCAAGGGCCCGTCGCTCGCTCAGCCCCTTGTCCTTCCAATCACGCACCAGCGCACGCCGCGCCGGTGCGCTCACCACTTCTTTCGCAAGGCATCCTCGATCAGGTCGTTCTCAAACACCTGCTCGGCCAGCAGCTTCTTCAAGCGCGTGTTCTCGGCCTCCAAATCCTTCAAGCGCTTGGCATCGGGCACGCTCATCCCGCCAAACTTGCTGCGCCACAGGTCATAGGAGGCATCGCTGAACCCGTGCCGCCGGCACAAGTCTTTGACCGCCACGCCGGTCTCAGCCTCCCGCAGGAAGCCGATGATCTGTTCTTCGCTGAAACGCTTCTTCATGTCCAATCTCCTGATCGGCGGGGATTGGACTCCAAACCTTGGCGCTACTCAAAATCGGGGGATGTCGTCGCCGGCTGCCGCTGAGGACTGGACTGCTGCTGGGCCAGAGCAAGACGAACCTGTCGGCTTTGGAGTTGATGCGGCATCGTGGGGTGAGCTGTCCAGCTGCCTGGCGGATGAAGCACAAGCGGATGCAGGCCATGGACGAACGGGAAGCGGGGGCGGATGCTCGGCGGCGTGGTGCGTTTGGACCTGGACGCGCTGATCGAACTGGCCGAGCAGAGCCTGCCCACGCCGGTGCAGGCGGCGGTGCGACGCGCCGACGACAGGCATTCGCCCGTCTCAACGACGCCAACCTGATGTGTCCTAGAGGATGCGGCGTGGCGCCTGCAGCAGACGCTGGCGATGCGCTACGACGGCGTGCGGATCCAGGTACGTCACCTGGAAAGCCTGCACTCGCACGATGCGGTGGCCGAGAGCAGAGACCGCGGCGCCGCGTCTCCAGACCGGTTCGCGGCCGGCGAGGGAGCCGACGATCCGTCCTGGTGCAGCGGGCGCGGCGCCCCGGTGATCGCCGACGAGCGCGCCTGCCTGGTCCTACACCAGGGCGTCGTCCGACGGCGTCTCCGCGAACCAGGCCGCAGTGCGTTGCCCATCACGCAAAAGCCCCGGCGAGGCGGGGCTTTTGCGGTCTTCACTGCAGACAAAGCGGCGGTGGTGCTCCCTAGGGGGCTCGAACCCCTGTTTTAGCCTTGAGAGGGCCACGTCCTAACCATTAGACGAAGGGAGCGTATTGGTCGCGTCGGTTGCAGGGCGCTAGTATATGGAGCTAGCCGCCCGCCGGCAATCCCGCAACTCGATACGGAAGCGCCATCATCAATCCGCCAGTTCCATCGCCGTTCACTCTGCACCTGACCCCGCGCGATCAGCACAACGTTTCGCGCAAAGACATCAGTCCCAACGCGCTGCGCGTGCTGTACCGGCTGCGCGAAGCCGGCTTCGGTGCGTACCTGGTCGGCGGCGCGGTCCGCGACCTGCTGGTCGACCTGCAGCCCAAGGACTTCGACGTCGCCACCGACGCCACCCCCGAGCAGGTCAAGCAGCTGTTCCGCAACTGCCGCCTGATCGGCCGCCGCTTCCGCCTGGCGCACGTGGTCTACGGCCGCGAGATCATCGAGGTAGCCACGTTCCGCGCCAACGTCGACGACGGCAGCGGCGACCGCGAGCTCGACAACGGCCGCCTGGTCCGCGACAACGTCTATGGCAGCATCGAGGACGACGCGGTGCGACGCGACTTCACCTGCAACGCGCTGTACTACGCGATCGAGGATTTCTCGGTGCGCGACTACACCGGTGGCTTCGCCGACGTGCAGGCGCGGCTGATGCGCCTGATCGGCGATCCCGAACAGCGCTATCGCGAGGATCCGGTACGCATGCTGCGCGCGGTGCGCCTGGCCGCGAAACTGGGTTTCGAGATCGAACCGGCCACTGCCGAGCCGCTCCCGCGCCTGGCCGGGCTGCTGGCCGAAGCGGCGCCGGCACGGCTGTTCGAGGAAGTGCTGAAGCTGTTCCTGTCCGGCAACGGCGTGGCCAGCTTCGAGGGCCTGGAGCGCTACGGATTGCTGGCCGCGCTGTTCCCGGAAAGCGCGGCGGCGCTGCGTTGCAACCGCAGCGGCGCACTGCGCCGGATGCTGGTCCAGGGCCTGCGCAACACCGATGCGCGGGTGGCCAACGACGAGCCGGTGTCGCCGGCGTTCCTGTTCGCGCTGCTGCTGTGGCCGGCCTACTGCCGTGCGCTGATGGCGCTGCAGAAGCAGGGCATGCAGGTGGAGGAGGCGCAGCGCCGCGCCGCCGACCGGGTGACCCTGCACCAGTTGAGCACGGTTGCGCTGCCGCGGCGCTTCTCGCTGCCGATGCAGGAGATCTGGCTGCTGCAGTCGCGCTTCACCTCGCGCCAGCGCAAGCGGGCGCTGCGCACGCTGTCGCACCCGCGCTTCCGCGCCGCGTTCGATTTCCTGATCCTGCGCCAGTCGGCCTCGGCCGAGCACGAGGCCGACATCGCCTACTGGCGCGAACTGCAGCAGCAGCCCGGCTATGCGCCGCCGCCGCGCGGCTTCGACCCGGAGATCGACTATGTCGGCGACGAGGTGGCGGTGGCCCCGGCCGACAGCGAGGAAACCCCCAAGCGCCGGCGGCGCCGGCGGCGCCGGCCGGATGCCGCCATCCCAGCCGAGTGAGCGGGCCGCTGCGCGCCGCGCCGGTGCAGGCCTGCATCGGCCTGGGCGGCAACCTCGGCGATGCGGTCGCCACTCTGCGTGCGGCGCTGGCCACGCTGGACACGCTGCCGCAGACCCGCTTGCTGCGGGCCTCGCAGCTGTACCGCAGCCCGCCCTGGGGCAACCAGACGCAGCCGGACTTCGTCAACGCCGCCGCGGTGCTGCAGACCGCGCTGCCGGCGCCGGCGCTGCTGCGGGTGCTACTGGCGCTGGAACGTCGCCATGGCCGCCAGCGCGCCCGCGGCGAGCGCTGGGCACCGCGCACCCTGGATCTGGACCTGTTGCTGTACGCCGACGCGGTGATCGACCTGCCCGGGCTGCAGGTGCCGCACCCCTACCTGCACCTGCGCGGTTTCGCGCTGCTGCCGCTGGCCGAGATCGCCGCGGAGGCGACCATCCCCGGCCATGGAACGGTGCGTGACGTACGCGACCGCATCGGAAGCGACGGGATCGTGGCAATCGGTAGATAATGACCGGCTAATCACCGTGCCGCATGAGCCTATGAGCAGCCACCTCGACAGCAAGCCCTGGACCGTTCCCGCCCTGGCCGAGGCCAAGCGCCGCCAGCAGAAACTGGTGATGCTGACTGCCTACGACGCCGGCTTCGCGCGCGTGCTGGACGCCAACGGGGTGGACATGATCCTGATCGGCGATTCGCTGGGCATGGTGGTGCAGGGCCACGACTCCACGCTGCCGGTGACCGTGGACGACATCGCCTACCATACCGCCGCGGTCGCGCGGGTGCTGCAGCGCGCGCTGTTGGTGGCCGACCTGCCGTTCCAGTCCGACGCCACCCCCGAGCGCGCGCTCGACGCGGCGACCCGGTTGCTGCAGGCGGGCGCGGAGATGGTCAAGCTGGAAGGCGCCGGGCACAAGCTGGAGGTGATCCGCTTTCTCAGCGAACGCGACATCCCGGTGTGCTCGCACCTGGGCCTGACCCCGCAGTCGGTGCTGACCTTCGGCGGCTACAAGATCCAGGGCCGCGAGGAGGCCGCGGCGGCCAAGCTGCTCGCCGACGCCAAGGCCGCGGCCGCCGCCGGCGCCGCGCTGCTGGTACTCGAATGCGTGCCGTCGCCGCTGGCCGCGCGGATCACCGCTGCGCTCGACATCCCCGCCATCGGCATCGGCGCCGGTCCCGACTGCGACGGCCAGGTGCTGGTGCTGCACGATTTCCTGGGCCTGGACAGTGGCCACCGGCGGCCGCGTTTCGTCAAGGATTTCCTGGCCGAGGGCGGCTCCGTCGCCGGCGCCGTGCGCGCCTATGCCGATGCGGTGCGCGCCGGCAGCTTCCCCGACGTCGAACACGCCTACGCCAAATGATCGAAACCATCACCGACCTGGCGCGGCTGCGCACCGTCGTCGCCGGCTGGAAGCGGCAGGGCCTGCGGGTGGCCTTCGTGCCGACCATGGGCAACCTGCACGCCGGGCATTTCTCGCTGGTGATGCTGGCCCGGCAGTACGCCGATCGGGTGGTCTCCAGCGTGTTCGTCAATCCGACCCAGTTCGGGCCGAACGAGGACTTCACCCGCTATCCGCGCAGCCCCGACGCCGATACCAGCGGCCTGGAAGGCGCCGGTTGCGACGTGCTGTGGCTGCCGACGGTGCAGAGCATGTATCCGCTGGGCGTGGAGCTGGCGCTGCGCATGCACACGCCCGGGGTCAGCGAAGTACTGGAGGGCGCCTGCCGGCCGGGCCATTTCGACGGCGTCTGCACCGTGGTCGCGCGCCTGTTCAACCAGGTGCAGCCGGACCTGGCCGCGTTCGGCAAGAAAGATTACCAGCAACTGGCGGTGATCCGGCAGATGGTCGCCGATCTGGCGTTCCCGATCGAGGTCCTGGGCGGCAGCATCGTGCGCGAGGCCGACGGCCTGGCGATGAGCTCGCGCAACCAGTACCTGTCGTCCGAAGAGCGGCCGCGCGCCGCGCAGATCCGCCAGGCCCTGCTGGCGATGCGCGACGGCCAGGTGGCCGGGCGCCCGCGCGCCGAGATCGAGGCGGCGGCGAGCGCGCAGCTGCAGGCCGCCGGTTTCGACGTCGACTACACCGTGCTGCGCCTGCCCGACCTGAGCGAGCCGCACGATGATGAAGGCCCGCGCGTGGCGTTGATCGCCGCGCGGTTGGGCCGCACCCGGCTGATCGACAACCTGGAGTTCTGAGCGCGGCAGCGGGTGGCGGCTGCCGCAGCGCATGCGTCGATACGGTGCTGGACGCCGCTGAGCGTGCGCCATGTCGGTTGGGTCGCCCGTCGCGGCTGATGGCCCGAGGCCACCCGGAGCCGCTCCTGCAGGGGGCTTGCGGCAAGCCGGCTGGGCGCACTGTGGGAGGGGCTTCACCCCCGAGGCTTTGCGGATTCGGACGTTCGACGGTGTCGCCTGTCGTGAGCGACGGCCCGGAGCCATCCGCCGTCGCTTCGATGGCGTTCCTGCAAAGGTCAAACCCTGTCCTGTCACCGATAGGCCGGGACGCATGCCGGACAACGCCGCATGCGCCGCCAGCCCTTGCCGCCACTGCCGTTTAACCCCTCGGCTGATAAACTCGCGCGTCTTTCCTCGCCGTAGTACCGCAAGCATGCACCTGAGCCTGTTGAAGACCAAGATCCACCGCGCCACCGTCACCCACTCGGAACTCAACTACGAAGGGTCGATCGCCATCGACGGGCTGCTGCTGGACGCCACCGGCATCCGCGAGTTCGAGCAGGTGCACATCTGGGACGTCAGCAACGGCGCACGCTTCAGTACCTACGCGATCCGCGCCGACGAAGGCAGCGGCATCGTCTCGCTCAACGGCGGCGCCGCGCGCCACGTGCAGGTCGGCGACCTGATCGTCATCGCCGCCTTCGCCGGCATGAGCGAAGAGCAGGCCGCGCGCTTCCAGCCGACCCTGGTCTACGTGGACGGCCAGAACAAGATCACCCACACTAACCACAGCATTCCGAAGCAGGCCGCATGACACAGTCCAACGGTTTCGACGCACTGCATTCCCACGCCCAGCGCCTGCGCGGGGCGCGCCTTCCCGAACTGCTGGCGGCCGAACCCGGCCGCGCCGATGCTCTGGCAGTGCAGGTCGGACCGTTGTACTGCAATTTCGCGCGGCAGAAATACGACCGCGCCGCGCTTGACGCGCTGTTTGCGCTGGCCGCCGAGCACGAGGTGGCAGGCGCGTTCCAGCGCCTGTTCCGCGGCGAGACGGTCAACCCCACCGAAGGCCGCGCCGCGCTGCATACGGCGCTGCGCGGCGATCTCAGCGACGCACCGGTCGCGGCGCAGGCGCATGCCGCGGCGCGCGAGGTGCAGCAGCGCATGCGCGCGCTGATCGACGCGCTGGCGCAGACCGAAGTCACCGACATCGTCAGCGTCGGCATCGGCGGCTCCGACCTGGGCCCGCGCCTGGTCGCCGACGCGCTGCGTCCGGTCGACCGCGCGCGTTTCCGCGTGCATTTCGTCTCCAACGTCGACGGCGCGGCCATGCAGCGCACGCTGGCCGCGCTGGATCGGGCGCGCACCGCCAGCGTGCTGATCTCCAAGACCTTCGGCACCCAGGAAACCCTGCTCAACGGCCAGATCCTGCGCGACTGGCTCGGCGGCAGCGAGCGCCTGTACGCGGTCAGCGCCAACCCCGAGCGCGCCGCCAAGGCCTTCGACATCGCCGCCGGCCGCGTGCTGCCGATGTGGGACTGGGTCGGCGGGCGCTACTCGCTGTGGTCGGCGGTAGGCTTCCCGATCGCGCTGGCGATCGGCGCCGACGGCTTCGAGCAGTTGCTGGCCGGCGCCGCGCAGTTCGACGCGCACGCGCTGAGCGCGCCGCTGGAGCGCAACGTGGCGGTGCTGCACGCGCTGACCACGCTGTGGAACCGCAACGTGCTCGGCTACGCCACGCAGGCGGTGATGACCTACGACCAGCGTCTGGCGCTGCTGCCGGCCTATCTGCAGCAACTGGTGATGGAGAGCCTGGGCAAGCGCGTGCGCCTGGACGGCAGCCCGGTGCAGGCCGATACCGTGCCGGTGTGGTGGGGCGGTGCCGGCACCGACGTGCAGCACAGCTTCTTCCAAGCCCTGCACCAGGGCACCAGCATCGTGCCGGCCGACTTCATCGGCTGCATCCGCAACGACGATCCGTACACGGTCAACCATCAGGCGCTGCTGGCCAACCTGCTGGCGCAGACCGAGGCGCTGGCCAACGGGCAGGGCAGCGACGACCCGCACCGCGACTACCCGGGCGGCCGCCCGAGCACGCTGATCCTGCTCGACGCGCTGACCCCGCAGGCGCTGGGCGCGCTGATCGCGATGTACGAACACAGCGTCTACGTGCAGTCGGTGATCTGGGGCATCAACGCCTTCGACCAGTTCGGCGTGGAACTGGGCAAGCAACTGGCCAGCCAGCTGCTGCCGGCATTGCAGGGCGAAACCACCGAGGTCGCCGACCCGGTGACGCGCGCGGTGCTGGCGCGGTTGCGCGGCTGAGACGCGGGTTCGGTCGTCATGACAACGGGGCTTGCGGGCCCCGTTCTTTTTGCGGCGTCACCGACGTCGCGCGGCGGCAGCAGAGCATGTCGGCATCGTGGGCCGACCAGGCCGCCAGCCGGCGCCGTGCGGCATCCGCTGACGGCCTGGCCGGCCTAACGCGGTCGACCCGGGAATGGATGAATGACGCGTCCTAGCCCAATCGCAGCCCGACCACATCGCCGGTGAGATAGCCCACCGCCGCGCCGTAGCGGTCCTTGTAGTTGGCGCGCACCAACGGGTCGAGCTGCGCCTTGACCTTGTCGTGCAGCGGGCTTTCCCAATCGCCGGGATGCTGGAAGTTGCTCATCACGTAGGTCCAGCCGTGGATCTCGTCGACCGCGTGCAGGCCGGTGGATTCGGCGCCGGCCGGTACCGACAGCAGGCGCGACAGCTTGCCGGTGTCGACGTTGTAGGCCCACAGGAAATTGTTGACGTGCATGGCGCTGTCTTCGCCGATGAACAGCGTGCGCAGGCGCTCGGAGAACTTGATGTTGTCCGGGTTGGCGATGCGCTCGGGGTCGGCGAGGTTGCCCAGCGCGTCGGCGCTGGGCAGGTCGCGGCCGACCAGGGCGCTCGGCGCGGCCATGTGCACCGGCACCCAGTCGCTGCGGATCGGCTGGCCGTCGCGGTCGTGCTGGCCGCCGCGCAGGTCGAGCGCGTAGACCGCGCCGGACGTCGGCCCTTCGACGCGGATGTCGCCGGAACCGTCGAGCATGCTGCTCTGGATGTAGGACATCGCCGAATAGGCGATCTTGTCGCGCACGTTGACGGTGGTGCCTTCCATCTTGGTGAAACCGAGGCTGCCGCCGACCAGGGCGGCATAGCGGTGGGTCTCCAGGAACGCGGCGGCCTGCTCCATGCCCGGACGCAGCCGGATCCAGTTGAAGCTGCCGCTGTAGGGGATGCGGGTATAGCTGGGATCGCCGGGATCGCGGATGGCCACGTCCATGATGTCGGCGATGCGCAGCGCGCCGGCCATGGCCTCGATCTCGGTGCTGCTGGCGCTGCCCAGGCGGATCCAGCGCAGTGCGGCCGCGCCGGGGCCGCTGCCCGACAGCTGCTGCCACTTGGCCACGTACAGACTGCCGCTGGACAGGTCGCATTCGCGGTCGGCGACGAACAGGAACAGGCCGCCGTTGGTGGCGTCATCGCCCATCAGCACGGTGCGGCGATCGGGCATCACCTGCACCAGCTCGTGCGATATCCTACCCAGACAATAGTGCTTGCGGATGCTGCCGGTGCCGTCCGCGTTCACGCTGACTTCCGGCAAATGGCCATAGTGGTAGGGATTGGCGCGCGTGGCGTCGCCATAGAGATGTTCGCTGAAACGCTGGAACTGAGTGTTGCTGGCGATGCTGGCCGCGTCGGGCTCGTATTCCTCGCTGGACAGGTGCGTGTTCCATGGCGACAGGCTGGCGCCGCAGGTGGTCCACAGGCCATGCACCGCCGCGGTATCGACGTTGTGGTACTTGACCAGGCGCAACTGGCCGGTGCGCGGATCCTGGTCCAGGGTCAGCACCGCGATCGGCGCCGGCAACTGGCGAGAGGTGCCGTTGCCGGCGAGGTCGCGCGTGGTGTACTCGAACTGCACCACCGCGAACACGGTGTTGCCGTGCACGCCGGCCACGCGCGCCTGCGGCAGGATCAGCAGCGAGGAGCCATCCGGACAATCGGAAAAGAACGGGCGCTCGGCACCGGGGACCGAGCGGTCCAGGATCGGTCGGTTGTGGATGTCGTAGTAGCCGCCGGCCAGTACGCTGCCGCCGGCACCATCGGGCACCTGGTCGCCGGTGACGAAGAACGGGTGATAGGCGAGGGCGTAGCGGTGCCGGCTGCCGTCGCCGAGGACGATGTCCACGTGCGAGCGCACCGTGGTGGTGGCCATCGCCGCGGGATCGGCCAGCGAGGGCGCGGCCATGCCGTCGAAACTCACCGAGCGCAGTCGCGGCTTGGGTGGGGAGCCGGGCGGTGGAGGTGGCGCGCTGCCGCCATGGCCGGGCGTGCCGCCTACGGCGTCGCAAGCACTCAACAGCGCTGCAGCGGACAAGGTGCCGAGGGGCAGCAAGGGCGTGCCTGCAAGCAGGCGCAGGGCGCGTCGGCGACCGGAATCGGGTAGCTGTGACATCGGGAGGTTCTCCAGAGGGTGGGAATGCATGGCAGGCCCCCCTACGCACCGCCGACTCCGCTCCAAGCTTAGGCGGGCTTTGTGACGCTTTCTTGAAACCGGCGACCGCAGTTGCGCCGACAATGCCGCGCCTCAATGCCGTGGACTGCGTAGTCCACATCTACCACATCGGTTCGGTGCTGGCCGGCGGCAATTCCGATCCCGGCGGCAAGTAAGACGCCAGCCCGACGCAGTGGCTGAGGCTGAACTTGAACCGCCCCGGCTTCCCTAGACACTTCTGAGCCGTTGGGAATGTTGCTGTTCGCACTCTACCGGTGCCAGGCCGGAAGCGGACGAATGACGTCGTCGGGAGTTGTAGAACATCTCGATGTGGTGAAGACAACAGTGCGTGCATCGCTGCGGGTTGGGTAGATCTGGCGACGTATGCGTTCGCGCTTGAGCAACTGGAAGAAGCTCTCGGCGACGGCGTTGTCGTGGCGGTTTCCGCGGCGGCTCATGCCGGAGATCAGGTTGTGGTCGCGCAGCGAGTCCTGCCAGGCATGCCCGGTGAACGGACTGCCCTGATCCGAATGCACTGTCACGGGCCCACTGGGCTGGCGACGCCACAAGGCCATCAGCAGTGCATCGAGGACCAGACCCGTATCGATGCGGCTGCCCATGGACCAGCCCACCCCCTGGCGCGAGAACAGATCGACCACGACTGCGAGGTAGAGCCAGCCCTCATGAGTGCGGATGTAGGTGATGTCGGTGACCCAGGACTGATTGGGCTCAGCCACCGTGAACTGGCGTTGCAGGGGGTTGGGCGCCACGACAGCAGGCTTGCCCGCGCGTCTGCCGGGTCGACGACGGTAGCCGGTCTGCGACCGTAGCCCTTCCAGCTTGAGCAGACGCGCCACGCGGTGCTTGCCACAGCGTTCACCCAGATCACGCATGTCCAGCGTCAGCTTGCGGTACTTGCTCGTCATGGCACCTCCTATTGGGCCTCAGGTTTGAGGCTCGAGGATGTCTAGGGAAGCCGGGGCGATTCAACTGGCAGCGCACCGGCATCAAGCATGTCGACTACCCGAACGGCAACACGATCTGGGCGACGTCCCCCCCGATTTTGAGTAGCGCCCCCGTTTGGAGTCCAATTCCCTACCCCAAGGAGATTGGACGTGAAGAAGCGTTTTTCCGAAGAACAGATCATTGGCTTCCTGCGTGGGGCCGAAGCGGGCGTGGCGATCAAGGACCTGTGCCGGCGCCATGGCTTCAGCGAGGCCTCCTACTATCTGTGGCGCAGCAAGTTCGGCGGGATGAGCGTGCCCGATGCCAAGCGGCTCAAGGACCTGGAGGCAGAGAACGCACGGCTGAAGAAGTTGCTGGCCGAGCAGGTGTTCGAGAACGACCTGATCAAGGATGCGCTGCGAAAAAAAGTGGTGAGCGCACCGGCGCGTCGTGCGCTGGTGCGCGAGTGAATCGGGCATGGCGCCAACGAGCGTCGCGCCTTGGCAGCGATCGGCATGAGCGCCAGTGCGTTGCGCTATCGCCCGCGCGAAGACCGCAACATCGATCTACGCGAACGCATCCTTGCGCTGGCGCATCGCCATCGCCGCTACGGCGTGGGGATGATCTATCTCAAACTGCGACAGGAAGGACGGCTGGCGAACGACACACGTGTGGAGTGGTTGTATCGCGAGCAGCAGCTGCAGGTCCGACGCCGCAGACGCAAAAAGGTGCCAGTGGGCGAGCGTCAGCCGCTGTTGCGGCCATCGCAGGCCAATGAGGTGTGGTCGATGGACTTCGTGTTCGACCGCACTGCCGAAGGTCGGGTGATCCAGTGTCTGGTGATCGTGGACGACGCGACGCACGAAGCGGTCGCCAGCGACGTGGAGCGCGCGATCTCGGGACAAGGCGTTGCGCGCGTGCTGGACCGGCTGGCGCACAGTCGCGGCGGAGGACGCGGCCGATGGCAGCCTCGTGGTGCGCGATCGGCAGTTGGATTTCCTGTTCTTCGCCAGCAGCAACCGTTCGCCCAGCGACGGGCCGGAACACGTCGCCCATCCGAATACAGCCTCGGCAATGACCCGGGTCTGGTTGGCCCTCGATGCCGTCGCGCACAAGCGCCAACTCCAGGCTGCTCAAAACGTCTACGAGGATAGACAAATGTTTTCCGCGCGCGCACCAACCTAACCGAGTAGGTGCGCTGGCGTGCGCCACTCGACCTGACCACTCCGCGCAAGTTGCCCGGAGCAGCATTTGCCAAAGGCACTGCCGCGGCCGACGCCAATCGGCCGCGTGTGGTTCGGGCCTTCAGCGAACCGTTGGGAGCGCCGCGCCCGCTCTGGGTCCAACCGACTTCAGCCTTGTCGGCGCGGTGAGGCGCTGCGGTTGCGTCAGACCCGCGCGGATCTTGAATGCCGACACGGCATCGGTCAGCTGTCCGGCCTGCTGCTCCATCGAGCGCGCCGCCGCGGTGGCTTCCTCGACCAGCGCCGCGTTTTGCTGGGTCGCTTCGTCCATCTGGGTGATGGTTTGATTGACCTGCTCGATACCGGCGGACTGCTCCTGCGACGCTGCGGAGATCTCGCCCATGATGTCGGTGACGCGCTGCACCGAGGACACGATTTCCTGCATGGTCTGCCCGGCCTGGCCGACCAGACTCGAGCCCTTGCTGACCTGGGCGACAGAATCGTCGATCAAGCCCTTGATCTCCTTGGCCGCACCGGCCGAACGCTGGGCCAGGGTGCGCACTTCGGAGGCGACCACGGCGAAGCCGCGGCCCTGTTCGCCGGCACGCGCCGCTTCCACCGCGGCGTTGAGCGCGAGGATGTTGGTCTGGAAGGCGATGCCGTCGATGACCGAGATGATGTCGGCGATCTTCTTCGACGAAGTCTCGATGCCGTTCATGGTGGCCACGACCTGGCCGACCACGTCGCCGCCCTGCGAGGCCACCGTCGCCGCTCCGACTGCGAGCTGGTTGGCCTGACGCGCGTGCTCGGCGTTCTGCTTGACCGTAGAGGTTAACTCTTCCATTGAGGCGGCAGTTTCTTCCAGGCTGGCGGCCTGCTGCTCGGTGCGGCGCGACAGATCATCGTTGCCGTTGGCGATCTCACTGGAGGCGGTATTAATGTTGCCGGCGGCCAGCTGGATGCGGCCGACGATATCGGCCAGCTGCTCGGTTGTGGCATTGGCATCGTCGCGCATACGCGCGAACACGCCATGGAAATCGCCCTGCATGCGCACCGTCAGGTCGCCGGCGGCGATGGCCCGCAGCAGCTTGGACAGCGCCTCAAGGTTGCCGTCTGCGGTGGACATCAAGGTGTTGAGGCTTTCGACCATCGCGCGGAAGTCATACTGGAAGCGCTCGGCGTCGCCGCGCACGCTGAAGTCGCCGGCGGCTGCGGCCGCGGCCAACTGGCCGATCTCGCGATTCATCGCGATCAGGTTCTGCTTGACCGTTTCCATCGTTTCAGTAAGCACCGCCTTCTCGCCCGGCAGCCGGTCCATGTCCTCGGAAAGATCGCCGATCGCATAACGGCCCATGATCTGCGCCAGGCGCATCATCACCGCGATATGCGAGCCTGCCAACGCGTTGACACCGCGCACCATGTGCTCGTAGTCGCCGGGGAACGCGCTTTCATCCATGCGGTAGCCGATCTCGCCCGCGTCGTGGCGGCGCGCCATGTCCAGCTGCGCGGCGATGACTCCCTGCAGGCGGTCGCGGATCAGATACACGGCGCTGGCCAACTGCACCGTCTCGTCTTTGCCGGTCACCTTGACGTTGACATCGAGCACGCCGCGCGACAGCTGCTGGACCGCCGTCACTGCCTGCCTGATCGAGCGAGAGATGGCGTTGCCCAGCAGTAGCGCAATGGCGATGCCGGCCAGCGCGATCAGCAACAGCGCGACCGCGGACAGCATCATGGCCCGCGCATCCGCGGCCTGCTGATCCTGGTAGCGCGTTTTGGCTGAAGCGCTCAGGTCTGCCCGCAACGCGGCAAGCCCGGCGAAGGTGGCGTTGGCGTTGTCCTTGACTTGGGTGCGGTTCACTTCCGCACCGCCAGCGATATCGCCGGCTTCGATCAAGGCCACTTGGCGCTGCATGCCCAAGCGCATCAGGCCATAACTGGCCTTGATTTTCTGCAGTTGCGCCTTGTGCTCCTGCTCGTTTGTCAGCAAACGGGTGAGTTCTGCGATGCTGGCTTCGACCCCTGTGAAGCGTTTGTCGTTCTCCTGCTTCCACTGCGCGATCAGTTCGGGCGTACCGATGGCGATCATGCGCAGGATATTGATGTCTACCCGGGTCAGCTGGCCGTCGACATCGCTGGCCAGTGCGGAGCCGGTGAAGTCCCGCGTGTAGAGGGCACCCACACTTTCCTTGGACGTGTGCAAGCTGTTAAGCAGGGACAGGCAGAGAAGGATGCTCGGGATGAGAGTTCCCAACAACGCAAGTAGGAACTTGTTTTTGATGGTGGATAGCATTTTGGGCCTCGTGGTGGTAAGTGTGGGCGGCGCAAGAAAATGCTGGCAGGGATCAGTGAAGCCTGCGAGCCAAACCAACCCAGTTGCGTCTTCCGTGTCGGCACTAAAGAACGTCGGATGCGTGCAACGTCAGCTAGCGCATCAGCAATCGATGTGCGACGCATGGAGATGCCGCCCTATCGGGGTCGGCTTCCGTATGTCGGCGGCAACCTTGATCGCATTCGGGAGCTAGGCGCTCTCTCAATAACGGCCGCCATCACGCAGTCTTTACAAAAATAAATGAGACATGCGTTGCATAATGAGCTTATGAGTCGCCTGTATGCGATCTTTGTCTGCACGCCGCAAGAGATGAGCGGTCGGCCGCATCTCCAGTAATCCGTAAGCGGGCGTGCTCGCACTAGACGTGGAAAATCTCGGCGCCGATCGATGCGCGCCGGTACCTGCTTGGTAGGGAAGCAGCCGATGGGGTCGCTCTTGAACCGCTGCTTGGCAGGCTTGTCGCCCCCGATCTCGGGCAGCCGCCAGACGCCATGGCGCTGCAAGCAGCGATGCAGCGAGGAGCCAGTCAGCTGCGGCAGGCTCGGCTGCAGCGCGTAGAGGCAGTCGTCCAGGGGAAGCAAGGTGGGCTTGCGGAAGGCCAGGATTGCCGCCTCATCCTCCACGGATAAGCGGACATGCGCCCAATCCCTGTCCCGCCGCGACAGGGACGTCGATAACAGGGGAAAGCTGATCGCGCTGTACGCGGTGTTCTCATGAACGGCGCCGCCGCCGGTTCCTGGGGCGGGGCGCGCTCAGGGCGCGCGCCAGGGCTTGGCCAGCCACGCGTCCAGCGCCATCGCCGGCATCGGCCGTGCGATCCAGTAGCCCTGGGCCTCGTCGCAGCCCCAGGCGCGCAGCATCTCGTAGATCTCCTCGGTCTCGATGCCTTCGGCCACCACCTGCTGGCCGAAGTCGTGGCCGAGGCGGATCATCGACGGCACGATCATGCTGTCGGTGCGGCTGCTCGGCAGCGAGCGGATGAACGACTGGTCGATCTTCAGCGCATTTGCGGGAATGCGCTTGAGGTAGCTGAGGTTGCTATAGCCGGTGCCGAAGTCGTCGATCGCGATCTTCACCCCCAGCGCACTGATTTCCTGCAACTGTTCGGCCACGCCTTGCGGATGCCGGATCATCGCACTCTCGGTGAATTCGATCTCGATGCGGCCCGGTTCCAGCGCATGGCGCGCCAGCAGCTCGCGCAGCATGGCGATGAAACCGGCCTGCTCCAGGTCCACCGCCGACACGTTCAGCGCGACGCTGAAGCCATGCCCGCGCTGCTGCCAGAGCGCGGCCTGGGCGATGCCGGCCTGCAGCACCCAGGCGGTGACCCGACTCATCAGCGCGGTCTTTTCCGCCAGCGGGATGAACTCGTTGGGCGCGACCGCGCCGAGCAGCGGATGCCGCCAGCGCAGCAGCGCCTCCACGCCGATGCAGTCGCCGCTGTGCATGCTGACGCGCGGCTGGTAGTGCAGGCTCAGTTGGTCGGGCGCGGCCAGCGCCTCCGGCAGCGCGGCCAGGATGCGGAACGCATTGCGCTGGCTGGCGTCGTGGCTGCGCTCGTACAGGCTCCACGGCTGGCCGTGCTGACGCGCCATGTCCACCGCGGTGGTCAGCGAGCGCAATGTATGGTTGGCGCTCAGCGCGCCGTCCAGGCGCACCGCGCCGATCGACGCTGTCGCCGCATGCGGAATGCCCTGGTGTTCGATCGCGGCGGCGAAGGCGCCGTACACGCGCTCGCAGCGCTGCGCCAGCTGCGCCTGGTCGCCGTCCTTCACCACGAAGGCGAAACTGGTGGTGTCGATGCGGTAGGCCGGCAGCCCGTCCAGCGCCTCCAGCAGGCGGTCGCGGGTGGCCAGCAGGTAGCCCTCGGCGTATTCCCAGCCCAGCGCCTTGACCATGTCGCGGAAGTACTCGATGCCGCAGACATCGATCGCCACCCCGGTATCGGGCTGGTTCGCACGCTGCGTCGACATCCACATGCTCAGGTCTTCGTCGAAGCGGCTGCGGTTGGGCAGCCCGGTCAACGCATCCACGAAACCGGTGTTGCGCAGGGTCTCGATCCGCAGCAGCAGCAGGTCGCGCAGGTCCTGCAGGGTGCGGCGGGAGGCGTCGTCGAACTCGGCGCGCGGCTCGGTGTCGATCACGCACAGCGTGCCAAGGCTGACGCCGTCGGCCATCAGCAAGGGCGCGCCGGCGTAGAAGCGCATGTACGGCGGCCCGGTGACCAGCGGATTGTCGCAGAAACGCGGATCCTGTCGCGCGTCGTGCACCAGCATCAGCTCGGGGTTGTCGATCGCGTAGGCGCAAAAGGCCTGGCTGCGCGGAGTCTGCGCCACGTCCAGGCCGATCCTGGACTTGAACCACTGGCGCTGCTCGTCGATCAGCGAGACCAGGGCGATCGGCGTGCCCAGGCTGCGCGCGGCCAGCCCGGTGATCAGATCGAACACCCGGTCCGCCGGCGTGTCGAGCAAACACAGCTTGGACAGGACGGCCAGTCGGGTGGCTTCGTCGGGACGCGGCGGAGACGGCGAGAGGTGCATGTCTGGTTAGCGGCCCGCAGACGGACGACTTGAATCCTACCCAAGGCGCCGTCCGCGCGCATCGAGCGCCGCGGCGGCGGCCCGGTCAGCGCGGCCGCTCGCGCTGCGAGCTGGGGCGCTTGAACAGCTTGCGCTGCAGCGAGCGGCGGTGCATGCCGAGCAGGCGCGCGGCCGCCGAGACGTTGCCGCCGGTCTCGTGCATGGCCTGCTGGATGTGCTCCCACTGCAGCCGGCTCAACGGGGTCATCGCGTCCGGCAGGTCCGCCGCATCGCCGTCCTCGGCGCTGCCCGCCTCCAGGCTCAGCGCGCGCAGGATCGTCTGCACCGTGGCCGGCTTGGGCAGGTAGTCGTCGGCGCCGAGTTTGATCGCCTCCACAGCAGTGGCGATGCTGGCATAGCCGGTGACCAGCAGGATGCGCATGTCGGCGCGGATCGCGCGCAGCGGCTGGATCAGCGCCAGCCCGGATTCGTCGCCGAGCTTGAGGTCGATCAGTGCGTAGTCCGGCGGGGTGGCCGCCGCCAGCGCCAGCGCCGTGGCGCCGCCGTCGGCGGTCAGCGTCTCCAGCCCGCGGCGGGCAAGAGTGCGTTGCAGGGTGCGCAGGTACAGCGGGTCGTCGTCGACCAGCAGGCCCAGCGGGGCGTCGATGCTCATGCGGGCGTCTCCAGGGCGAGCAGCGGCAGGCGGAAACCGACCCGCGCGCCGTGGTCGGGCGCGGGCTGGGTCCACAGTTCGCCGCCCAGGCGTTCTATGGTGGCATGCGACAGCGCCAGGCCCACGCCCATGCTGTCGGGCTTGCCGCTGCGGAACAGGGTGGCCGGCAGCGCGACCTGGTTGGCGTCGAAGCCGCCGCCGTAGTCGCGCACCTCGCCGATCAGTTCGCTGCCGGTGACCCGCACGCTCAGGTCCACCTGCGGCCGGCCGGCGCGTTCGCCGGCGTCGGCGGCGTTGTTCAGCAGCACCTGCAGCAGGTGGCCGATCGCGCTCTCCAGGCGCAGCTGCAGCGGCGCGTCGTCGTTGCGGCGCAGCTGCACGGTCGGCCGCACCAGCTGCCACTGGTGCAGCACGTGCGCCAGCGACACCGTGCCGCCGCCGGCGCGCTGCGCCGGCGCGGCCAGCGCCAGCACCCGTTCGCGGCACTGCACCAGCAGTTCGCGCAGGGTTTCCAGGTCCTCGCGCAGTTCCGGCTGCTCGATCTGCTCGACGATGTCGTCGGTGAGCAGGGTCATCGTCGCCAGCGGCGTGTTCAGCTCGTGCGCGACCGAGGCGGCGTGGGTGGCCAGGGCGACGATGCCCTCGTTGCGGGTGAAGCGCTCGCGCAGCAGCGCCAACTCGCGCTCGCGCTCGCGCAGCGACAGCGCCAGGCGGGTGGAGAACACCAGCACCACGATGGTGGACAACAGGAAGTTGGCGGCCATGCCCCAGCGCTGCAGGTCCAGCGCCTGATGCGGGCCGCGCGGCAGCGGCAGGCCGAACAGCGCGCTGACCGTGTAGCCGGCCACGCAGGCCAGCGCTACCGCCAGCGCCCAGCGCAGCGGCAGCGCCAACACCGCCAGCGCGATCAGCACCAGGAACAGCGAGCCGAAGGCGTTGCCGATGCCGCCGCTCCAGCCGACCATCCAGGTCAGCACGGTCACGTCGACCAGGATGTGGCCGAAGGCGGTGGCCGGCGCGGCGGTGTCGGCGTGGCGCAGGCGCAGCTGCGCGTACAGGTTGAACAGGGCCAGCGCGGCCACGCCGGACCACAGCGGCGCCTGCGGCAGCGGCAGCCGCATCGCCCAGGTCGCGACCAGGATCGTCGCCGCCTGCCCGGCGGTGGCCAGCCAGCGCAGGCTGCACAGGGTGCGCAGGAACGAGGCGTCGGTGGAGATCATGGCGCGCATCGTATGCGCTGGCGCGCACGGCTGTCTGCGACAAACCGTCGCAGTGCCAGCCGCGCCGCTGAACCGGCGCCGGCGGGGAGTGGGGCCGGGGCGCGGCTCACGCTAAAATGCGCGCATGCACGACGCCGTCAGCCGACCCACCCCCCCCTCCGACGCCGCGCCCTGGGCGCGCCGTCCCACCCAGCCGGTCCGCGTCGGAGGCGTCGTCGTGGGCGGCGGCAAGCCGATCGTGGTGCAGTCGATGACCAACACCGACACCGCCGACGTGGCCTCCTCGGTCAAGCAGGTCGCCGAGTTGTGGCGCGCCGGGTCGGAGCTGGTGCGGCTGACCGTCAACAACGCCGAGTCGGCCGCGGCGATCCCGCGCATCGTCGACAAGCTGCGGATGATGGGCATCGAGGTGCCGCTGATCGGCGACTTCCACTACAACGGGCACCAGCTGCTGGCCGCCGAGCCGGCCTGCGCGCAGGCCTTGGCCAAGTACCGGATCAACCCCGGCAACGTCGGCTTCGGCAAGAAGAAGGACACCCAGTTCGCGCAGCTGATCGAATTCGCGCTGCAGTACGACAAGCCGGTGCGCATCGGCGCCAACTGGGGCTCGCTGGACCAGGCCCTGGCGGCGCAGCTGATGGACGAGAATTCGCGCCGCGACACGCCCTGGGACGCCGGCCGGGTGCTGCGCGAGGCGCTGATCCGCTCGGCGCTGGATTCGGCCGAGCGCGCGGTGGAACTGGGCATGGGCCGCGACCGCATCGTGCTCAGCTGCAAGGTCAGCGGCGTGCAGGAACTGATCGCGGTGTACCGCGACTTGGCGCAGCGCTCGGATTTCGCGCTGCACCTGGGCCTGACCGAGGCCGGCATCGGCAGCAAGGGCATCGTCGCCTCCAGCGCCGCGCTGGCGGTGCTGATGCAGGAAGGTATCGGCGACACCATCCGCATCTCGCTGACGCCCGAGCCGGGCCAGTCGCGCACGCAGGAGGTGATCGTCGCCCAGGAGCTGCTGCAGACCACCGGCCAGCGCGCCTTCACCCCGCTGGTCACCGCCTGCCCGGGCTGCGGCCGCACCACCTCCGAGTTCTTCCAGGAGCTGGCCAAGGTGGTGCAGAACCACGTCCGCGCGAAGATGCCGGTGTGGAAGATGACCCATCCCGGCGCCGAGAACATGACCCTGGCGGTGATGGGCTGCGTGGTCAACGGGCCGGGCGAATCGCGCCATGCCAACATCGGCATCTCGCTGCCGGGCACTGGCGAGGCGCCATCGGCGCCGGTGTTCGTCGACGGCGAGAAGAAGATCACCCTGCGCGGAGAGAACATCGCCCACGAGTTCGTCGCCCTGATCGACGACTATGTCGAAAGAAAGTATGTCCGCCGCGCCGGGTGAGACGCAGGCCGAGCAGGCCGCCGGCCTGCGTCACTGGCTGCGCCGCAACGCATGGCGCATCGGTCTGCTGTTCGCCGGCCTGCTGCTGCCGCTGGGCGTGTTCGTCGCGCTGGCCGACGAGGTCCACGAACTGGAGAACTTCTATTTCGACGAACCGCTGCTGTGGAGCATGCGCGGCCTGGCCACGCCCGGCTGGGACCGGTTCTTCAGCGTCGTCACCGCGGCCGGCTACCAGTACGGGGTGATCCCGCTGGACACGCTGCTGGTGCTGTTGTTGCTGGGCCTGCGGCGCTGGCGCGAGGCGCTGTTCGCCGGATTCTCGTGTGTCGGCTCGGCGCTGCTGAACATGGGCGCCAAGCAGTTCTTCCAGCGCGACCGCCCCAGCCTGTGGGAGTCGATCGCGCCGGAGCATACCTTCAGCTTTCCCAGCGGCCACGCGATGGGTTCGATGACCCTGGCCGCGGTGCTGGTCGCGCTGGCCTGGCGCACCCGCTGGCGCTGGCCGGTGCTGCTGCTGGCGGGCACGTTCACGCTGCTGGTCGGCCTGTCGCGGATCTACCTGGGCGTACATTACCCTTCCGACATTCTTGGCGGCTGGTGCGCGGCGCTGGCCTGGGTGGTCGGGCTGTACCTGCTGATGTTCCAAGGCGGGCGGCGTCCGCGCTGGCGGCATCGGCGTGTCGCGGCGGCCGTTCCCGGCCGAGCTTCGCGCTGAGGGATGGACCTCGGTGTTTCCAGCAGCCGAGCATGATCCTCTGGTCCGTCCGCGGCCAGTTCGATTTGCCCATCTTGATGGTGTAGGGACATCCCTCGTTCCCTTGCAAGGCGGCCAACGTCTGGCGCATGACAAACAGGACGGACGAGGAAGTGGACCGGCCAGATTTCCGTAGACACTCAGTCGCCGCTCTGCGCGTAGCGCCTTTCAAACTCTACCGGTGACACGCCGCCAGCGGAACCATGCCGGCGGATCGGGTTGTAGAACATCTCGATATAGTCGAACACGTCCGATGCCGCCATGGCGCGTGTCGGGTAGATCCGACGCTTGATACGTTCCTTCTTCAAGACGCTGAAGAAGCTCTCGGCCACGGCGTTGTCATGGCAGTTCCCGCGTCGGCTCATGCTCGGCACCATCCGGTGCGCCTTCAGGAACGACTGCCAATCGCTGCTGGTGAACTGCCAGCCCTGGTCGGAGTGCACCATCACGCCAGGACCGGGCTTGCGCCGCCACGCCGCTGCCACCAGTGCCTGCAGCACCAGATCGCTGGTCATTGTCGAAGCGGTTGCCCAACCCACGATCTGGCGCCAATACAGCTCCATTACCGCTGCCAAGAACAGCCAGCCCTCGTAGGTGCGGATATAGGTGATGTCCGTGACCCAGACCTTGTTCGGGGCCTGCGGAATGAAGTCCCGGTTGAGCACATTCGCCACCACGCCGACCGGACCTCCCCGCTAACGCGGCTTGCTGCCGTAGCCAACCTGCGCTCGCAAGCCTTCGGCCTTCATCAAGCGCCGCACCCGGTGACGGCTGCAACGCTCGCCGGCCTCACGCAGATCCAGGGTGAGCTTGCGATAGCCGTACACCGCGCCGCTGGCCAGCCAGTGGTGCTTGATCAGGCCCAGCAAGCGCTGGTCCTCGCGTTCGCGGACGCTGGTGCCGTTGCGCAGCCAGGCCTAGTAACCACTGCGATGCACGCCCAGCACCCGGCACATCGTCGCCAGACGAAACTCCCGGACGTGCGCACGCATGAACGCGTACTTCGCCCTTACCCCTTGGCAAAGTACGCGGCGGCTTTTTCTAGGATGTCGCGCTCCTCGGTTACCCGCCTCAGTTCGGCCTTGAGCCGGCGAATCTCCGCTGAGTCGGTCGACGCCGCTGCAGCGCCGGCTGCCGGCGCCATCTTCCTGGCGGCCTGCACCCACCCGTATAGCGTGTGCTTGGGAATCCCGATTCGGGAGGCCACATCCACCACCGTGAAGCCGCGTTCGATCACCTGCTTCACCGCCTCGGCCCGGAACTCATCCGTGTACTGCTTGCTGTTGCCCATAAACACCTCGGTCATTGCCATCAATTATGGCGTCCGGATGTCTACGAAAGGCTGGCCGGTCCACAGCGACCACCAGGACAGGTCAGCGGCCGGGAACTGGTGGCCCTCGGGGGTGACCAGGACGCCGCCGGCGACATGGAAATCACGCCACTGGTGGCCCAAGCAACACATCACCCTGGTCAACCGCTTTTGCAGTTGACCGGGATGCGTGATCCAGGCGGAGGGGATATCGCAGATATCCCTGGATGCCTGGGAGCAGCACGGTCCGCCCCGGCCTGCTGTGCTCCCCAGCTGTAGAGGAGGGCTCCGGGCGGCAGATGGCAAGCCTCGCGTCACGGGTCAACGAGCTTCTCCCCACTACCTCCTTTGGGGGGGTAGGGGGGGACTTAGCTTGACCCCACAGTACCGCCCGAAATTTGCAGAGACGCCTCACAAATCCATCAATTGAATCAAAGGGAAAATCACCATGAACGCTCCGAAGATCACGATTAACAGCTCCGTCGAGACCCGTACCGTCACAACTGCCAAGGGCATGCAGAAAGCCATTTACAGCCAGCGTGCCACGCTCGAGACCGAAGCCATGCGTATTCAGGTTGAAGTTGAGGTCGATGGCCTGGACAAGGGTTACCCCGTCGGTGCTGTTAAGGAAGGTCTGAACAACGTTCCAGACCACATACATTCCGGCATCTTGAACGCCAGGAACGCGTAAAGCGGGTTTGTCGGACGAGGTTTTGCGCTTTTCTGGCGACGTATCCCGCGCCAGGCAGCATTCCCCCCTGGCCGGCAGCAACTGCCGGCGCGCCATCCATCGATTGGAGAGCGCAAACAACGTCAGCACCTGCGCCGTGTTCTTGGCTAGGCCCCGATAGCGGACCTTGGTGTAACCGAACTGGCGTTTGATCACCCGGAATGGATGCTCCACCTTCGCGCGTACGCTGGCCTTGAAGTGTTCCCAACGCGTTTGCCGGGCACGCTCGCGTTGATTGCCGATGGCTTGGATCGTCGAGGGTCTGGCGGCAATGAAGAATGCTGCCTTGCAGTTTTGCAGTTCGTCGCGTTTGTCCGCACCGCTATCGCCGCTATCGCCGAACACGCTGTCTTCTTTGCCATGCAGCAAGGCGTGCGTCACCGTGACATCGGCGACATTGGCGGCCGTGCAACGGACCTGGTGCACCAACCCGGAAAACGCATCCACGCCGATGTGCGCCTTCATCCCGAAATACCACTGATTGCCCTTCTTGGTCTGATGCATCTCAGGGTCACGCGCATGGTCGGCATTCTTGGTCGAACTGGGTGCGGCGATCAGCGTCGCATCGACAATCGTGCCCGACCGCAGGCTCTGGCCCTTGCGCGCCAGATGCGCGTTGACCGCTGCCAACATCCGCGCGGCGAGGCCATCGGTTTCCAGCAGGCGGCGAAAGTTAAGAATCGTGGTCTCCTCGGGAACGTTGTCCAAGCCACCGAGCTGGGCAAAACGACGCAAGCTCGGGATCTCGTGCAACGCTTCTTCCATCGCCGGATCGCTCAACGCATACCACTGCTGCAACAGATGAATCCGCAACATCGTCGCCAATGCGTACGGCGGCCGACCTGGACGCCCCGACACCGGATAGTGCGGTGCGATCAGCCCCAGCAATTGCTTCCATGGGACGACCTGCTCCATCTCGGCAAGGAAGATCTCACGGCGCCCCCGCTTACGCTTGCCCAGGCCCTCAGCATCACCAAACGTCAGTTGCGTGGCCCATCCCTCTACGTGAGCGAATAGTGTCGCTCATCTGCGGTGTGTTGTTCAGACCTTCCTTAAGGAATGGGATGTGACGACTGACCTCGTGCCGGGCCGTTACGGCATCGAGTTGGCTCGCCGCATGACGCTGGTCGATCTGGCCAACTCGGTCCGCCCGCAGCCGTCCAAGGCGGCTTGATCGTCATGGCCGTATTCGTCCCCGCCTGTCTAGAGCGCGATTTTGATGCGCAGACGGGGACGTGCTCGGCCCCGATCTGGATACCGCAGCCGTCGTTGTTGCCGGGACTGACGGTTGCGGATGCCCAATCCATCGGGCAAGCCATCGTGCTGCTGTGGGCGGTGGCATTCGTGTTCCGGCTTATTCGTAAGGTAATTCAGCGATCCTAATCCTTAAGGAGGATGTAATGCGTACTGCTTTTATTAATTACAAGACCAAACTTGCTTTTATTGGCACGGCGGCTGTCGTATCAGCTCCTGCATTTGCCGCCGGTGGCGGTGGCGGTGTCGATGTTTCTGCGGTGGTGGCCGCGATCAATGGTGCAGCAGCTCCTATCGCCAGCATCGGTGCGGCCGTGTTGATCGTGATGGTCGGTATCAAGGTCTACAAGTGGGTGCGTCGAGCGATGTAACGACTACCGGCGGGCAGGGCCGACACCCTCCCGCCGGTCTTTTTCCAGGGGGATAGTGTTATGGACGGATGGATTTGGTTATGCGCGTGGCTTGTGGCTTGCGCCATCGTGTTTGTGGATTTTGAGTGATGCGTGCGTTGATTGCTTTTCTTCTCGTGGTGATCGCAACTTCCCTGCTTTTTTCGGCCGTCGCTCGTGCTACCGATCAGGGCCAGGCATACGTTGCGTGTTCTGCTCGCGCTGCGCAGTGGTATTCTGACCCATCCAATGTGTTGTCCTATCCGCAGCGTTCAGTCAGTTGCGTAGTTCCTGATGGCTATCAAGTTTATCAATGTCGTTGGATTAGCACTGGTGTTGGTTCTACGGCTAGCGGCATCTGTGGTGCTTATTCGTATGAGACCACCTGTGCGTCTAAGTCATCGGTACAACGTCCGCGTGTGCCTGTGTCTGGCTCCGTTGAATGTAATTCTGGCTGCTCCGTGAGTTACATGGCTAATGGTGACGACGAGACATCTACCGTTAGCTATAACGGTCGCGTCTGCAAAGGAGACAGTACGGATTGCAGCTCTATACCGTCTGATAAAGGCAATTTTGTTTGGAATCCCTATATGGGTGTTTGCCAGCCCGTCTCGCCCGAATGTCCTAAGGATGGTCTGAACAACTCCCTCTGATCCTGCGACAATCGTACAAAGCCCAACAGGACAACGACGATGCAATTGTCTTTCGGCGACGCGGAGTACAACGGCAAGCGCAAGCAGACGCGGCGCGAAAGGTTGCTGGCCGAGATGGATCAGGTGGTGCCGTGGAAAGACCTGCTGGCGCTGATCGCGCCGCACTATCCGAAGTCGGGCCATCCGGGCCGTCAGCCGTACCCGCTGGAGACAATGCTGCGCATCCACTTTCTGCAGCAGTGGTACGCACTGAGCGACCCGGGCGCGGAAGAAGCCTTGTACGACACGGCGTCGATGCGCCGTTTCGCCAGGATCGGCGGGTTGGATGAGGTGCCGGACGAGACCACGATCCTCAACTTCCGCCGGTTGCTGGAGACGCACGATCTGGCGCGCACGCTGTTCAACCGGGTCAACGCGCACCTATCGCGCAAGGGCCAGAGCCTGCGCGGCGGCACCATCGTGGACGCCACGATCATTGCCGCGCCCAGCTCGACCAAGAACAAGAACGGCGAGCGCGACCCGGAAATGCACCAGACCAAGAAGGGCAATCAGTACTACTTCGGGATGAAAGCGCACATCGGCGTGGACGATGAGTCCGGGCTGGTGCACCACTTGGAATGCACGGCGGCCAACGCCGCAGATATCACCCAGGCGCACAAGCTGCTGCACGGCAAGGAAGACACGGTATGCGGCGACAGCGGCTACACCGGGCTGGCCAAGCGCGAGGAGATGGCGAGCAAGCGCAAGCTGCGCTATCTGATCGCGGAGAAGCCCTCGAAGCTGAAGCAGATCAAGAGCAAGCGCGAATTGAAGTGGGCACAGCGCTGGGAGCACGCCAAGGCCAGCCTGAGGGCGAAGGTGGAGCATCCGTTCCGGGTGATCAAGCGCCAGTTTGGCTACGTCAAGGTGCGCTATCGCGGCCTGGCGAAGAACACGGCGCAAGTGCTGACGCTGTTTGCGCTGTCGAACCTGTGGCTGAAGCGAAAGCAGTTGCTGCCTGTCGTGGGGAGGGTGTGCCTGTAATCCGGGAAATACCCCGGAAATGCGCCGGAAACGGCGAAAAACCGAGGGTCTGAGCGCCGTGGGCGTGGTCGATATGGCTTGCCTCATCCTCCGACCGCGTTGATCAGACTATCCCTAAAGGCCAGCAACCGAAGAATGGTGTTTGCGAGCGTGTAGACGCGTGCCCGGATGGCATGATCGTCAACGAAAAGCAAGAGTGCGAGAAGAAGCCCGAGGAATGCCCTGTCGGTCAGACGCGCGCGCCGGACGGATCATGCACGGGCGATGACGAAAAGAACAAGTGTCCGAGTGGTCAAGCCAAAGGCAAGGACGGCACGTGCAAAACAGATGCTGACGGTGATGGCAAACCTGACGACGAAAAGGATAACGACGACGGAAAGCAGTTCGGCGGTGGTGATGACTGCAATGCTCCTCCAACATGCGGTGGCGACTCGATTATGTGCGGTCAGGCTCGAATTCAATGGCGTATCGATTGCAACACGCGCAAGAATGCATCTATTTCTGGCGGCGATTGCAGCAATGTACCTATCTGCACTGGTGACGGCTGCAAGGTCGTCGAATACAAGGCGCTGCTGTTTCAGTGGCGCACTGCTTGCGCGACCGAAAAGTTGCTTGCTAAGAGCGGTACCGACACGGGCGGCAATACCGGCACTACACCGATGCCGGATACCACCGGCGTGCCCGACTCCGCGTTAGCCGCGCAAGTTATCGAAGATGTCCAGCCGAAGGATGCGTTTTCCGACGAATCGGGCTATGCCGGTCAGCCTGGTGGCGTGCCCGGTGCCAACGGTCTGGATACCCAGGGCTACGGCTGGTCGCGCAGTTGTCCCACGCCGCCGACCGTCAATCTCATGGGTCAGTCGATCACCTTCGATATCACGCCGTTCTGCAACTGGATGGCACTCGGTGGTTGGCTGGTGCTGATTTTCGCATCGTTCCTGTCGGTGCGCATCCTGTCCTCTTCTAGCAGCGGGAGCGTGTGATGCCTGTATGGCTTGCAGCATTGGTGCCCACCATCTTGGCCGCGCTTGGCCAAGCATTTCGCGCGTTCTGGCCGCAGATCATTCGCGGCATCGGCTGGCTGTTCAAATCTCGCATTGGCTTGTTCATCACTTCGGCGTTCGTCTGGCTCGGGATCAATTTCGGCACGATTAAATTTGCTATTGAACCTGCCATCGATCAGCTCAAGGCGTTCGCGCAATCTGGCGCGCCCGGTGGTCAGCTTGGACAGACTGCGATGCAATGGGCCGGCATGCTCAATCTTGATAAAGCACTGACGATGGTGGTCTCCGCGATCATCGCTAAGCATGCGCTGATGCAGGGTCGGCTGTTCCTCTTTAAACGCGGCTTTGGAGGTAAACCCTAATGCCTATCGAGGTTTTTACCGGCCTTCCTGGTAATGGCAAAACCCTACTCATGGTTGAGCATCTTCACAAGGTGGCCGAGCAGGGTACCCGGCCCGTGTTCGCTGCGGGTATTGACGGCTTGAAACCCGGCCTCGCCACTGCTCTTGATGACCCCCGTGATTGGAACAAGCGCGACGCCGATGGCAACCATCTCGTCCCCGATGGTTCGTTGGTTTACGTCGATGAAGCCTGGAAGTGGTTTGGCCATCTGCACGATGCGTCACGTCAAGCGACTCCTGCGCACGTCCTCGCCCTTGCCGAGCATCGGCATCGTGGCATCGATTTCGTGTGGACCACGCAGATGCCCAACCAGCTGTATCCGTTCGCGCGCGCGCTTGTGGCCAATCACCACCACGTTGTGCGCCGCTTCGGTACGCAGTTGATCGATGTGTATACGTGGCAGGAACTGCAAGAGGACGTCAAGGGCATTTCGAAACGCGATGTTGCCCTGCGTAAGACGCGCATGCTGCCGAAGGAGCATTTCGCCGACTACACGTCGGCGACTTTGCACACTATTAAGCGCAAGATTCCGTTCCGTGTGCTTGCGCTGCCTGCGATGGCAGTCGCGGCCGCGATCTTCGCGGCTATCGCCTACCTGTCGCTTCGTCCGGATACGATGGCCGCCAAGGTCACCGGCGCTGGCCCGCACGCGGCGCAAGCCGCGTCGGGCCAAGCCGGTGAGAGCGTCCAGCGCGACCGCAACGTGCCGCGTTTTGTCGATGCCACCGATTACGCCAAACAACATCTGCCGCGATTTGAAAGTATGCCGTGGACCGCGCCTGTGTTTGATCAGCGCGATATCACGGCCGATCCCGCGTTGTATTGCATGTCCAGTGGCGAGGGTCTGGATGGGCGTGGCGTACGCCGTGGTCTGTCCTGCACCTGCTATACCGAGCAATCGACTGTCTATGACATCGCCGAGGGCGAGTGTCGTCGCATCGCGCGTCGCGGCCCGGTCTATAACCCGTATCGCGAGCGTCGTGAGCAAGAGCAACAGCATGTGCAACAGTTACAGATGCCCGTTCAGCAGAGTATGGCGTCTCCGGGATCGGTGGTCGAGCGCAAGGCGAGGGCGCTCGGCACGTTCCCAGAGTCGAAGCCTTTTACGACCACGAGCGCGACGCCCGAGACCACGCTGGACATGTGACGTGGCCAGCGGCGCGCGCGAGTTGCTCAAGTGGCTGGCGTTGGTCCTGATGACCGGCGATCACGTTGCCAAGGTCCTGTATGGCGGCTATGTGCCCATTGTGTCGGAGCTGGGTAGGATCGCGTTCCCGCTGTTCGCGTTGGTGCTGGCCTACAACCTGGCGCAGCCTGGTGCTGACCTGGCCAAGTCGGTGCGTCGTCTATTGGTGTGGGGGCTGATCGCCCACCCCGTCTATGTGCTTGCCTTTGGCCAATGGCTGCCGCTCAACGTCCTGTTGACCTTCGCGCTTGCCGCGACCGCGCTGTGCTGTATCCAGGGTCGGCGATGGGCGCTGCTTACTGCATGCATGTTGCCTGCGCCGTTCTTCGTCGATTACCAGTGGTCGGGCGTGCTGCTGGTCTTGGCCGGTTGGTATTGCTTCCGTGCCCGATGTGGTCGCATGCGCTGCATCTTGGTCTGCTGCGCGTGCGCACCGCTGTGCGCGTACAACGGCAATGGCTGGGCGTTACTGGCGCTGCCGGTCATGCTGCTTGTCGATGTCACGCGCGTGTGGTCGGTGGCCATCCCGCGTATGCGCTGGGCGTTTTACGTCTACTACGTTGCGCATCTGGCGATGCTGGCCGCACTGCATGCCGCTTGGGCAGGTATGTGATAGACTACTTCCATGAACAATGTGCGCTCGCCGCTCGCTTATGAATTTGAAACCGCTGATGCGGAAGCCAACTACGATGCTTGGCTGCGCACCAAGGTAGCGGCGAGCGTTGCTGATTCGAGCCCATTGATCCCACACGATGAGGTCGAGCGCCGGATGGCTGAGCGGTTGACCGCCTTGAAGGCCAAGCATTCGGCTGACTGATGTTGCCGATCCTGTGGCGTGAATCGGCCGATGCAGATTTGGCCGTGATTATTGACTACGTTGGTCAATTCGACCTTGCTGCTGCTGAGCGGCTTTGGCAGCTGTTACGTGCCAGTGTGTTGCCGCTTGCCGAGCACCCATATTTGCACCCTCAAAGCTGGCGCGTCCCTGGCTGTCGTGAAATCGTGGTGACTCGCAATTACGTGGTGCTGTATCGCGTGACGGTGGCGGCGGTTGAGGTTGTTGCTGTTGTCCACGCCCGCCGTGAATTTCCGGTTTGACTTTGTGCAGGGGGTGCAGGGGCTATGCCCCTGCGTAGACGCCTTATCCTGCCATCTGTCCGAAGTGACGTTCCTGCCAGGTCGCAAGTTCAACGATGACCACTTTCACCATCTGCTGACCGGCTCTTTTGCGACCAGTTTCGGCCTTGCGCCGTGATGCATAGCCCTCACGCAATAGTTCCATTTTGTCCCGCCACAAAATTCCGCGCATTCTGTGCGCTGATATTTGTTCGCGGTCAGGCGATACAAGATAGCGACCGGAATCTGTCCAGTACCAACCAGTCCAATCGTGATGGTGTGATCCTTTTGATGCGTCTTTCATGCTGCGAGCCTGGTTTTGTCTTTGTCATGTCTTGGTAAGCAAGACGTGAGCCAAAGCCAAAGCCAACGGATGCGGGCACGCAGCGTCTTTTTGAAATTTCGCATAATGTATCTTATGTACAGATGGATTTCGTGGCTTCATATGGCCTGCTTGTGGCTGTCTCTAAGTAAATATCCCCCGGCAAAGCCGGGGGCTTTAGAGATGTGAGCCGCTCAAAGCGGCTGCGGGAGCGCTACGCGCCTCCCTTGTTAGGGCCACCTGAAGGTGGCCGACTACCTCAGCAACTGCAATTGGTCCAAGCGCCGATCTTCCGCCTCTTGGTTCTGGATGTATGCCCCGATCAACCCTTCATCCCGACCTACCCTCGTAACGAAGTAACCTCGCGCCCAGAAGCTCTGCCCTACAAAGTTCCGCTTCCGCTCCCCATACACCCGCGCTAGGTGGATGGCGCTCTTGCCCTTGATATAGCCCACCACCTGCGACACCGCCTACTTCGGCGGAATCTTCAACAGCATATGGACGTGATCTGGCATCAGATGGCCCTCCTCGACCCGGCTCTCCTTCTGCTCGGCCAATCGCCGGAACACCTCTCCTAGATGCTTCCTCAGACCCACATACAGTGTCTTACGGCGACACTTCGGTATGAACACAACGTGGTACAGACACTCCCACCTGGTGTGACTTAAGCTCTCAAACTCATCCATCTCGGTTTCTCCGTCTCGTGTGCTTGGCCGCTCACGTTGCGGAGTCTCCGGGATGGACTCCCGGATACGTCAAACTTCTACTGCCTCCCCGGCAGAGCCGGGGGAACTCTCAGGTTGGTTTAGGGAAAATTGTGCTGGCGTGATCTCCATGCCCGATAGTTTAAACGCTCGGGCCATTAGTGTTAACAGGCCCTAGTGGCATTTTTCGCTTAGTTCGCGCTGCGCTCTGGTTTGCGTAGACTTTTTGCTGCCGTAGGCAACTGCGCAGTGCGGCTTCACGGGATAATGGACAGCGCACTCTTGGGCTCCTCAGCGAGCTTCTATCGCTTCGCAGCAGCTTCGATCTGAACCGCCCCGGCTTTCCTGGAGGCCGTTTGGTTTGAGTCAGGCCGACTCGGCCAACCGGCTTGATCTCCAGCCGCGGTTAGTCGCCGCGGCGTTGGTCAGCGGCCTCCGCTGCCGGCACCGCCTCCGGATTGAGCGTGCGGCTCTCGCGCCGCGGCGGCGTGAACGGGGTGGGCTTGGGCGCCACCGGGGCGAGGTTGCCGTACATCAGACCGGTGCCGGCGCGTATGTCGCCAACAGCGATCTCCAGCTCCAGACGCTCGGCGTCGCGGCGGCGGATCGCGCGGGCGATGCCGGCGGCCTCGTCCGCGTCCATGCCAAGTTCGATCAGCGCGGCCTGGCCGAATTCCACCGCCGATGCGAAGGTTTCGCGGATCTGGTAGTCGACGCCAGCGGCGATCAGTTTCAGCGAATGTTCGCGGTCGTAGGAGCGCACCAGCAGCTTGGCCTGCGGGAATTCCTGCGTGGCCAGTTGGACGATGCGGTTGGCGGCGTCGCGGTTGTCGATGCACACCGCGATCGCGCGTGCGCTGTGCGCGCCGGAGGCATGCAGCACGTCCAGCCGGGTGCCGTCGCCGTAATAGATCTTGAAGCCGAACTCGGCGGCGCTCTGGATCATCTCGATGTCGTTGTCGATGATGGTCACGTCTACGTCGCGCGCTAGCAGCGACTGGCTGGCGACCTGGCCGAAGCGGCCGAAACCGATGACCAGCACGCTGCCGGTGAGCCCGTCGGCCGCTTCCACGCCCTCCAGCGACGGCGCCTGCACCGGCACCCAGCGCCGGTGCAGCAGCACGAACAGCGGCGTCAGCGCCATCGACAGCACCACGATCGCGGTCAGGTTGGCATTGACCTGCGCATCGATGACTCCCGCCGCGCCGGCCGCGGCGAACAGCACGAAGGCGAATTCGCCGCCCTGCGCCATCAGCACGCCGCGGTCCAGCGCCTGCGCGTTGCCGCTGCCGGCGACGCGCGCGACCAGGTAGATGCAGGCGGCCTTGGCCGCCATGAACGCGAGCACGCCGCTGAGGATCAGCGTCCAGTTCGCGGCGACCACCGCCAGGTTCAGGGCCATGCCAACGCCGAGGAAGAACAGTCCCAGCAGGATGCCGCGGAACGGTTCGATGTCGGCCTCGATCTGGTGGCGGAAGGTGGACTCGGACAGCAGCACGCCGGCCAGAAACGCACCCATCGCCATCGACAGTCCGCCGAGCTGCATCAGCAGCGCCGCGCCCAGCACCACCAGCAGCGCGGCGGCGGTCATCACTTCGCGTGCCTTGGCTGCGGCCAGCAAGCGAAACAGCGGGTTCAACAGCCAGCGCCCGGCGACCAGCAGGCCGACGATCGCCGCCGCGCCGACGCCGATACCGATCCAACGCGAGGGCGCATCGGCAGCGACCGGCACCGGCGCCATCCACGCCACCACGGCCAGCAGCGGTACGATCAGCAGGTCTTCGAACAACAGGATCGCAACGATCTTCTGCCCGGCCGGCAGCGCGATGTCGCCGCGCTCGCCGAGCAGTTGCATGACCACCGCGGTGGAGGTGAGGACGAAACCGGATGCGGCGACGAACGCCACCGGCAACGGCAGGCCCAGGCCCAGCCCGACCCCGGTCAGCACGATGGCGCAGACCACGATCTGCAGCGTGCCCAGGCCGAAGATCTGCTTGCGCAGACTCCACAAGTGCGACGGCCGCATCTCCAGCCCGATCACGAACAGAAACATCACCACGCCCAGTTCGGCCACGTGCAGGATCGCTTGCGGATCGGCGAACCAGCCCAGCCCGAACGGACCGATCGCCAGGCCCGCCGCCAGGTAGCCGAGCACCGAACCCAGGCCCAGGCGGCGAAACACCGGCACCGCGACTACCGCGGCGCCGAGCAGCGCCACCACCTTGATCAATTCGCTGCTATCGACTGCGCTGGCCATGCGCCGATTCTACGCACAAGCAAGCGCCGCATATGCGCCGATGTGGGGAATGGGACGGCGCGTGCATGTCCTGTGCTGGCTGAGCGAGTAGATCGCCAGGAACCAGCTGCGCAACGGCGATCCCGCCTGGAACTGGATCAGGTGCTTCTTGGCCATCGTCGCACCGCCTCTGTCGAACTCCGGATCAGCGGAGGCGACGGATGGGGTATCAGGTCCCGGTAAAGCCCGTCGCGGCTGATGGCCCGCGGCCATCCAGAGCCACGCCTACAAAAAAGCCGCGCGTCGCGCATGCTGGCGGCTCGGCGTCCGGTTCAGGCTTCAGTGCCGCAGAACCGTGCGTCATCGATGTAGCCGGGGAACGCCAGGCCGGGCGCGCACACCGGGCACTGCGGGTCGGCGGCCAGGCGGGTCTCGCGGAAGCGCATCGCCAGCGCATCGAAATGCAGCAGGCGGCCGCGCAGCGGCTCGCCGATGTCCAGCAGCAGTTTCAGCACCTCGCTGGCCTGCAGCAGGCCGACGATGCCGGGCAGCACGCCGAGCACGCCGGCCTCGGCGCAGTTGGGCGCGAACTCCGGCGGCGGCGGCTCCGGGAACAGGCAGCGGTAGCACGGCGCTTGGCCGCGCCGGCGACCGGCGTCGAACACGCTGACCTGGCCCTCGAAGCGCTGCACCGCGCCGTACACCAGTGGCTTGCCCAGCTTCACGCAGGCGTCGTTGAGCAGGTAGCGCGCCGGAAAGTTGTCCGAACCGTCGAGCACCACGTCCACGTCCTGCAGCAGGCGCTCGACATTGACCGAGGTCACCCGTTCACGCACCGCCTCGACCCGCACCCCCGCATTGAGCGCGCCCAGCGCCGCGGCCGCCGACTCCACTTTGGGCTGCCCGATCCGCGCCTCGGTGTGCAGGATCTGCCGCTGTAGGTTGCTGCGATCGACCATGTCGTCGTCGGCGATGCGCAGCTGGCCGACTCCGGCCGCGGCCAGATAGAAGCCCGCGGGCGAACCCAGCCCGCCGGCGCCGACCAGCAATACCCGCGCCGCTTGCAGCCGCCGCTGCCCGTCGATCCCGACTTCGGGCAGGCGCAAGTGGCGCGAATAGCGCTCCAGGAAATCCTGCTGTTGCGGCGCCAGCGCCGGCCGCTGCAGCGGCAATTCCTCGCGCTGCCAGCGCGTGGTGCCGCCCAGCACCGAGGCGACCGCGGAGTATCCGGCCTGCTGCAGGAACAGCGCCGCCTCGTGCGAGCGCTTGCCGCTCTGGCAGATCAGGATCACCTCGGCGTCGGCGGCGCCGAGGTGCGTGGCCGGGTGGTCCTGCAGCTGCGCGCACGCCACGCCGAGCGCGCCCTCGGCCATGCCGGCGGCGCGTTCGTGTTCCTCGCGCACGTCGATCAGCCGCGCGCCGTGGGCGATGCGCGCGCGGGCCTGCTGCGGGGTCAGCTCTTGGATACTCATGGGCGCATTATCGACGCAAATCCGCAGCGCGTCCTGCACAGCGAGATCGGCGCCCGCTGCGCGGACAGGCCGTGGCGGATCTCGCCGCCCGCCGCCTGGCGCGGCGCGGCGCCGCCAAGTCGGGCCGCGCGGCGCCGGCCGGCCGCATCCTGCGGCCGCGCTCGCGCGCGACCGGCTCGTGGACGCAGCGCGCGACGTGGCTCAGTACGCGACTATCTCGACCACTTCGCCGGCATCGAAGCGGCGCGCGCCCTCGTCCAGGCGTAGCAGCACGTCGCTGTCGGCGGCGCCGCGCAGGCGGTGCGAGCCGTCGGCCGGGTTCGGCTCCACCCACAGTTGCCCGTGCGCGTCGCAGCGCATGCGCCCGCGCAGGAACTCCAGGCGGTCGTGGCGCTTGTCCCAGCCCGAGGCCAGCCGCGCGCGCCATTGCGGGCGCGGCTCGGCGCGTTGCTGCAGTGCGTCCAGCAGCGGCCGCCCGATCGCCATGAAGGTCGCCAGTACCGACACCGGATTGCCGGGCAGGCCCAGGAACAGCGCGCGCTCCAGTTCGCCGAACAGCAGCGGCATGCCCGGGCGCATGCGCACCTTCCAGAAATGGATGCGGCCGCGTTCGGCCAGCAGCCGTGGCAGATAGTCCTTCTCCCCGGCCGATACGCCACCGCAGGTGAGCACCACGTCGAACGCCGAGGCGGCGTCGCCGAGCATGCTGCGGATCCGCTGCGGATCGTCCGGCAGCGTCGGCCAGGCGGTCGGCTCCAGGCCGAGCAGGCGCAGCTGCGCCATCAGCATGTCGCGGTTGCTGTTGTAGATCTGCCCCGGCTGCAGTGGCATGCCCGGCTCGACCAGCTCATCGCCGGTGGCGAACACCGCCACCGTCGGCCGCGCCGCCACCGCCAGCTGCGCCACGCCGAGCGCGGCGGCCAGACCGATCCGCGACGGGGTCAGCGCCAGCCCGGCCTCGAGGACGCGCGCGCCGGTGCGCACGTCCTCGCCACGGCCGCGCACGTGCGCGCCGGCGGCGAGCCCAGCCGGCACCTGCACCCGGCCGTCGCGCTCGACCGCGTTTTCCTTGACCAGCACCGTGTCGGCACCCGCCGGCAGCGGCGCGCCGGTGGTGACGCGCAGGCATTCGCCGGCGCCGATCGCCTGCTGCCGGTCCACGCCGGCGAACTGCTCGCCGGCCAGGCACAGCAGGCTCGGCGCATCCGCGGTCAGATCGGCATGGCGCAGCGCGAAGCCGTCCATCGCGCTGTTGGCGAACGACGGCAGGTCGATCGGCGCATCCAGCGCTTCGAGCAGAACGCGCCCGTCGGCGCGGGGCAGCGTCAGGCGCTCGGCCGGCAATGGGCGCGACCGCGCCACGGCGGCGACGATGGCCAGCGCCTCGGAATAGGCAATAAGGGAGGGATAGTGGTTCATGGCGCCGGCAGGATACCCGCTGCGTGCAAGTCCTGCGGGGTATTGAGGTTGCCCAGCGTCACCCCGGGCAGGCGCAGGCAGGCCAGCCCCAGCCGCTGCTGCAGCGCGCGCGGCGCATGGCGCCCGGCCGCCAGCGCCGCCGCCAGCGGCGCGCGCAGGGCGGCGACGCGGTACAGCGCCACCAACGGCTGCGCGCCGTCCTCGTCCTCGGCATAGGCGCCATTGCCGGCGCCGCCGGCGTCGATGAGCATGGCTGGCAGCGCCGGCGGGAGTTGGCGCAGGTCGACCGGCAAGGTGAGCAGCCAAGGCGTGGTGCAGGCCGCGGCCAGCGCCTCCAGGCCGGCGATCGGCCCCAGTGAGCGCGCGGCACCCGGCGCCGCACGCAGTCGGTCGGGCAGCGCATGCAGTCCGGCGGCGGCATAGCGCGGCAGGTCGCGGTTGGCGCTGACCAGCACCGCCGCGACCACTGGCGCCAGCGCCTGCGCCAGACGCTGCACCAGCGGCTGCCCGTCGCGTTCCAACCAGGCCTTGTCGCGACCGCCCAGGCGCTGCGCGCGGCCGCCGGCGAGGATGCCCAGCGTGACCTCGCGCCGCGCGTGCATCGGGCTACTTGCCGCGGACGTGCTTCATCAGGCGCCGCTTCTTGGCGACCTGGCGCTCGGTCAGCACGTTCTTCTTGCCTTCGTACGGATTGGCGCCTTCGCGGAACATGAAGCGCACCGGCGTGCCGACCAGCTTGAAGCGTTTGCGGAAGAAATTCTCCAGATAGCGCTTGTACGACTCCGGCAACACCTTCAGGCGCGTGCCGTGGACGATGAAGGTCGGCGGGTTGCTGCCGCCTGGATGCACGTAGCGCAGCTTGGAGACGTGGCCGCGGATGCTCGGCGGCGGGTTGGTCTGGTAGGCCACTTCCAGCGCCTGGTTGACTTCGCTGGTGCTGAATTCGCGGATCGCCGAGGCGTGTGCCTGATGGATCGCACGGAACAGCTCGCGCAGGCCGGAGCCATGCTTGGCCGAGATCCGCACCGCTTCGGCCCAGGGCACGAAGCCGAGCTTGCGCGCCAGCAGCGACTCGGCCTGCTCGCGCTGGTAGTCGGTCAGCCCGTCCCACTTGTTGACCGCCACCACCAGCGCACGACCGGCGTCCAGGATCGCGCCGAGCACGCTGGCGTCCTGGTCGGTGACGCCTTCGGTGGCGTCGAGCAGCAGCACCGCGACCTCGCATTGCTCGATCGCCTGCAGCGTCTTGAACACGCTGAATTTCTCCACCGCCTCCTCAACCCGGCCACGGCGGCGCAGGCCGGCGGTGTCGATCAGCCGGTACAGGCGCTCGTCGCGCTGCAGGTCCACCGCGATCGCGTCGCGGGTGGTGCCCGGCACTGCGGAGGCGATCATCCGCTCTTCGCCGAGCAACCGGTTGACCAGTGTCGACTTGCCGACGTTGGGACGGCCGACGAAAGCGATGCGCATGCGCGCCGGATCGGTGTCCAGCGTCGCGCCGAGACCTTCCTCGGGCAGCCGCGCCAGCACCTCCTCGAGCAGGTCGTCGATGCCGTGGCGGTGCGCGGCGGACACCGCGATCGCCTTGCCCAGGCCGTAGCGCGCGAACTCGGCGCGCACCTGGTCTTCGTCGGTACCGTCGATCTTGTTGATCAGCAGCAGGGTCGGCCGCGCCAGCTTGCGCAGCCAGGCCAGGATCTCGTCGTCGAGCGAGGACGAACCTTCGCGTCCGTCGACCACGAACAGCACCAGGTCGGCTTCGCCGGCGGCGGAGCGCGCCTGGCTCGCGGTCGCCCCGGCCAGACCCTCTTCCTCGCCGGAAATGCCACCGGTGTCGACGATCGCGAACGGGGTGTCCGGCTCCAGCCGGCACACCCCGTAGTGGCGGTCGCGCGTAACCCCCGGCTGGTCGTGGACCAGCGCGTCGCGGCTGCGCGTGAGCGCGTTGAACAGCGTGGACTTGCCGACATTCGGCCGTCCAACCAGGGCGACCAGCGGCAGCATCGCGAATTCCTTCCTGTTACTGACCCAACCGGAACGCGGTCAGGTCGCCTTTCGTGTTCTGGACCAGCAGGATGCCGTCGGCCACCACCGGTTGCGCCAACAGCGCCTTGCGTCCGGCGCGCGCGCGCGCGGCGAATTCACCATTGTCGAGCTTGAGCCAATGCAGGTAGCCCTTGTAGTCGCCGACCACCGCATAGTCGCCCTGGATCGCCACACCGGTCAGCGAGCGCCGAGCCAGTGCCGGCTGCGACCAGGTCGCCGATCCGGAGGCCTTGTCCAGCGCCCACACCGAACCGGCATTGTCGGCCACCACCACGCTGCCGGCACTGACACCCACGCCGCCGGCGCCGCCATGATCGCGGCTCCACAGCGGGCGGCCGCTCGGGCCTTCCAGCGCCAGGGTCTTGTTCTTGAAGCTGGTCGCGTACAGGGTGGTGCCGTCCAGCACCGGCGCGCCGTCCACGTCGGCCATGCGCTCCAGTTCGGTGCGGCCTTCCGGCACACCGATGGCCTGCTCCCACAGCACGCGCCCGTCCTGCATCGCCAGCGCCGCCAGGGTGCCATCGTCGTTGCCGATGAACAGCACGCCCGGACCGGACACCACCGGCGCGTTGCCGCGCACGGTCAGGGTCGGCAGTTCCTGCGCATTGAACCAGCGCTGCTGCCCGTTGCTCGCGTCGAACGCAGTGGTCCGGCCATCGTTGCTGCGCACGAACACCAGGTGCTGCGACACCACCGGCGCGGCGATCACTTCGTTGGGCACCTTGGCGCGCCACTTCTCGGCCCCGGTGGCGGCGTCGAGCGCGACCACCTCGCCGTTCAGGCCGCCCGCCACCACCAGCCCCTCGCCCACGCCCGGACCGCCGGCGAAGCGCGGCAACGGGCGATTCTTCTCGAGCCGCTTGCGTTCCTTGACCTGCTGCTTCTCGTTGCGCAGGCGCTGCTTGAAGGCCACGCGCTCGTCCTTGGATAGATCCTTGCTCGATTCACCCTCGACCTGGCTCTTCGGCTGCGCCTGGACTTGCGACAGGCGCTCCTTGCGCGCCTTCTTGGCGTCGTACTCCCACAGCGTCTTGCCGGTCTGCAGGTCCAGCGCGTAGACCGAACCGGCGGACGCGGCCACATATACCTTGCCGTCGGCCACCGCCGGCCGCTGGCGCACGCCGATGCGCCGCTCGCCCTTGCCGACGTCGGTCGACCACAGCTTGACGATCTTCACCGACGGCTTGAAATCGACCAGTTCGGCCGGCTCGGCGGCCTTCTTGGCAGCCGCATCCTTGCCCGCGAACCAGCCCTTGACCGTGCTGCAGCCGGACAGGGCCACGCCCAGCAGGGCGACGGTCGCGATGCGCTTGAACATGACTACCTTCATCAGATCGGCTCCGCGGGATTCGGCACGGTGCCGCCCGCATCCATCAATTTCGTTTCCAACAGTCGCCGTTGCGGCGCTGCCACGTCCAGGGTGGTCAACGACTTGGCGTACGCATCGCGTGCCGCATCGCGCTTGCCCTGCGCGATCAGCGCATCGCCGCGAATTTCCAGGCTCTGGTTGTCCTCGGCCGAGGCCAGCAGCTTCAGCGCTTCGTCTCTCTTGCCGGTCTGGATCAGCAAGCGCGCCACGCGCTGGTCGATCAGCTGCTTCAGCTCGCCCTCGGCCTTGAGCGCGCGCAGCGTCGCCAGGGCCTGATCGTACTTGCCGGCGTCGGCCTGCGCCTTGGCCAGGCGCAGCGCGGCAAGTTCGGCGTAGACGTTGGCCGGGCCCTGCTGCAGCGCCGCCATGTTCTTGCTCGCCTTGTCCAGTTGGTTGGCCTGGATGCTCTTGAGTACGGCGTCGTAGCGGGAATTGGCCAGCGCCAGGTCGTTGGCATGCTGCCTGGTCCACCACTGCCAGCCAAT
Organism: Xanthomonas theicola; assembly: GCF_014236795.1. Taxonomy (NCBI): domain Bacteria; kingdom Pseudomonadati; phylum Pseudomonadota; class Gammaproteobacteria; order Lysobacterales; family Lysobacteraceae; genus Xanthomonas; species Xanthomonas theicola. Next base: position 1,779,193 of record NZ_CP049017.1, read on the forward strand.
GATCGCGCCGATGCCCAGGACGACGCCGCCGATCAGGCCGGCGCCGTTTTTCCTGAGCCAAGTGCGGACGCGTTCGCTTTGTTCGTGCTCGTCGAGCAGGTCGTCGATCGCCATGCGTACTCTCGCCCCGCCGCAACGACGGGACATGCAATGTTGAGATTGGGGAACCGCGCCGCCGTCAGTCGGACGCCGGCACCACGGAACCGTCGGAGGATACCGCAAAGCGCGCCACGTTCGCGCGCTTGTACGCGGTCAGATCCACGGTACTACCGGATTGCTGAACCTGAACCGCCGACGCATTGCCGAGCACGATGCGGCCCACCTGACCCGGCGCGTAGTCGCGCGTCTGGCCCGCCTTCAGCAACGCCTTCTCCAGCGGCGTGCCGTCCGGAGCGCTGATTTGCACCCAGCTGTCGCCGTGGAACGACAGACTGAGACCGGCCTTCTCCGCCTCGTGGGAGGCGCGCGGCAGTGGCGTCAGCGACGCGATGTACGGCGCGGCACTGGGCGCGACGCGAGCGGCCACCGCGGCGCCGCGGCCGGCAGGCGCCTGCGGCGCGGCGGCGGCCGGCGCCGTCGGCACCACGTCCAGCGACGCGGTGTTCGGGCCGTCTTCGGCGAAATGGGTGCGGGTCGCGTACCAGACCGGCACCGCCAACCCGGCGGTGAGCACCACGTAAACCAGGCGCCGGGTGGCGCTCTCGAGCATGCGCCGCAGCCGCGGCGTATGCGTGTGGCTGATCAGCTCCACCGGTTGCACCGGCGCGACATGCGCGGTCGCCAGCAGCGGCTCCAGGTCGATCCCGAGCAGGCGCGCGTAGCTGCGCAACTGACCGCGCACGAACACAGGCGCGCCGAGACGCGGCCACTGTTCCGCTTCCAGCGCACGCACCACGTGCACCGGCATGTGCAGCCGGCTGCCGACCTCCTGGATGCTCAGGCCGGCCGCCTCGCGTGCTTCGCGGAGTTGTTGTCCGCAACCTTTGGCGCCGTCGAAAGCGTTCGGATTGTAATCACTGGTCACAATGCACTAGCCCCGGGAATCGCGGTCGCGGCATCGGGAAACTCCTTGCGCAACCGCTGTTGGTAACGGCCGGCGGCAGCCATGTCGCGCAGCCCTTGTTCAATCTGAATAGCAAGTTGTAACACGGATGCGGTGGCCGGCGCAGCTGCCAGACGCCGTTCCGAGAAGGCGCGCGCCTCGAAGAAGCGCGACTGCGCCGCTTCCTCGCGCGCCATCGCTTCCAGCGCGTACGCATTGCCCGGCTCCAGCGCCAGCGCCTTGCGCAAGTCGCGTACGCCGCGCTCGCGCTGGCCGATCCGCAGCGCGCAACCGCCGGCATTGGCCAAGGCCGAGGCCGGCGTGGCGTAGCCCGGCGCGGCCAGGGCGCGATCGAACCATTGCAGCGACTCGGACGCGGCGCCGTTCGCGCATAGCCAAGCACCGTAGTTGTTCAAGGTCTCGCCGCGATTCGGCGCCAGTTCGGCGGCCTTGCGGTAGCGGTCGCCGGCGGCGGCGGCGTCGCCGCGGCGGTCGGCGACCACGGCCAGCAGCGTCTGCGCCTGCACTGAATCCGGCGCCAGCGCCAGCGCCTTGCGGGCATGGCCTTCGGCCCCAGCCAGATCGCCGGCACTGAGCCGGTTGCCGGCCAGGCCGAGCTGCTCCTGCAGCACATAGCGCGCCTTGACCGCGCTGCTGTCGCGGAAATCGTATTCCGGCGCCACCTGCTCGACACCGCGCAGCTTGCCGGGCTTGATGCTGCGCAGGCCGCAGGCCGCCAGCGCCAGCAGCGTCGCGGCCAACGCGGCGAGCGCGACCGGATGCTTAGGCGGCCGCATCCCGGTCCGCCCGCGCCTGCAATTGACGCTGGAAATCGGCCTGGCGGCGAGTACGGTCCAGCACCTGGCCCTTGAGCTGGCCGCAGGCCGCATCGATGTCGTCGCCGCGCGTGCGCCGCACCATGGTCAGCACCTGCGCATCGAGCAGGATCTTCTGGAACGCACGGATCGCGGTCTCGCCGGAGCGCTCGTAGCGCGTGCCCGGGAACGGATTGAACGGGATCAGGTTGACTTTGCCCGCGTCCTTGGCCTGCACCACGTTGTCGAACTGGCGCATCAGCCGCGCCAGCTGCCGCGCATGCTCGGGCTGATCGTTGACGCCCTTCATCAGCGTGTACTCGAAGGTCACCGATTCGCGGCGCTTGTTGGCGCGCAGGTAGCGCGCGCAGGCGGCCATCAACTCGGCCATCGGGTATTTCTTGTTGAGCGGCACCAGCGTCTCGCGCAGCGCGTCGTCGGCGGCGTGCAGCGACACCGCCAACGACACGTCGCTCTCGCTGGACAGGCGGTCGATCATCGGCACCAGGCCCGAGGTCGACAGCGTCACCCGCTTGTTGGCCAAGCCGTAGCCCAGGTCGTCGCGCATCACGCTCATCGCGCGCACGACGTTGTCGAAATTCATCAGCGGCTCGCCCATGCCCATCATCACCACGTTGGTGAGACGGCGCTGCTGGTGCGGCACGTTGCCCAGGTGGCGCGCCGCGACCCACACCTGGCCGACGATCTCGGCGGTGGACAGGTTGCGGTTGAAGCCCTGGGTGGCGGTCGAGCAGAACGTACAGTTCAGGCCGCAGCCGACCTGGGAGGACACGCACAGGGTGCCGCGGCCCTTGTCGGGGATGTAGACAGTCTCGATCGCGTTCTTGCCGTCGGTGCCCATCGCCAGCAGCCACTTGTGGGTGCCGTCGCTGGAAGGCTTGTCGAACACGACGCCGGGGACGAGGATCTCGGCATACTGCTGCAGCTTGGCGCGCAACGCCTTGCCCAGATCGGTCATCTGGTCGAAGTCGGTGACGTAGCGGTGGTGGATCCACTTCATCACCTGGTGGGCGCGGTAGCGCGCTTCGCCGAGGGTCTCGGCGAAGAAACGTTCCAACCCCTCGCGATCGAGGTCGAGCAGATTCTGTTTGGCTGCAGCGCCGGTCCTGAGCGGATCGGCGAGCGCCAACGGAGTGTGGACGACCTCGTTCACGATGGACCTCTCAGCGCGAGACCACTTCGGTGACGGCGAAGAAATACGCCACTTCGTTGGCGGCGTTGTCGATCGAATCGGAGCCGTGCGCGGCATTGGCGTCGATCGAATCGGCGAAATCGGCGCGGATGGTGCCCGGCGCGGCGTCCTTCGGGTTGGTGGCGCCCAGCAGGTCGCGGTGCACGGCCACGGCGTTCTCGCCTTCCAGCGCCTGGATCATCACCGGGCCGGAGATCATGAACTCGACCAGGGCGTTGAAGAACGGGCGTTCGCGGTGCACCGCGTAGAAGCCCTCGGCCTCGCGGCGCGACAGCTGCTTGTACTTGGCGGCCACGACCTTCAGGCCGGCCTTTTCGAAGCGGGAGTAGATCTCGCCGATGACGTTCTTGGCGACGGCATCGGGCTTGATGATGGATAGGGTGCGCTCCAGCGCCATGGAAAGTTCTCCGAGTGGGGCGGGCCACTGAGGGCCCGAGGTTAGCATGAAAAAAACCCGCGTCAAAACGCGGGCTTAGCCAGAATTGCGATGGACAATTCTATCCAATCGCAGCGGGCATTGCACGGCCGCGGACTGAATGGTGCTGCAGCGCAACATGACGCGGCCGGTATCGGCGCCTACACTCAAACAATCGTTTGATTGATTCCGGCGACCGCATGGCAAAGCAAGCGCACTTCTCCACCAAGGACCGCATCCTCGGCGCGGCCGAGGAACTGTTCGCCCAGCACGGCTTTTCCGGCACCTCGCTGCGCCAGGTCACCAGCCAGGCCGACGTCAACATCGCCGCGGTCAACTACCACTTCGGCTCCAAGGAGAACCTGGTCAACGAGGTGTTCCGGCGACGCATGGACGAGATGACCGCGGCGCGCATGGCGCAGCTGGAGGCTGCGCAGCGCGCCCATCCGGGCCTGCTCGGCCCGGTGCTGGCGGCGTTCGTGGAACCGGCGCTGGCGATGGCCCAGGACCGCCAGAGCGGCGGCGCCTTCGTGCGCGTGATCGCCCGCGCCTACGCCGAGAAGAACGACAGCCTGCGCCAGTTCCTGTCCGACCATTACGGCCACGTGCTGCGCGAGTTCGGCAAGGCCATCGCCGCCTGCGTGCCCGAACTGAGCAAGGAAGAACTGTACTGGCGCCTGGACTTCCTGGCCGGCGCGCTGACCTACGCCATGGCCGATTTCGGCCTGATCAAGCGCCCCGCCGGGGTCAGCGAAGGGGCACACCGCGCCCACGCCGCGCGCGAACTGATCCGTTTCGCCGAAGCGGGCTTCCTGGCCTGCGCCGCGCCCTGATTCCGCAAGAACCGTTGCGTAAAACCATCCTGCAAGACCCGCATCCCGCAATCGTTGACCCACAGAGGCTGATCGCTATGTCCAACCCCCTGCTAGTCCGCCGTGCCGCCGTCCTGGGCGCGGGCGTGATGGGTGCGCAGATCGCTGCGCACCTGGCCAACGCCGGCGTCGACACCTTGCTGTTCGATCTTCCCGCCAAGGAAGGCCATCCCGACGGCGTCGTGCTCAAGGCCATCGCCAACCTGAGCAAACTGAGCCCGGCGCCGCTGGCCAGCGCCGCGCTGGCCGAGGCGATCACCCCGGCCAACTACGACTCCGGCCTGGAGCAACTGCGCGGCTGCGACCTGATCATCGAGGCCATCGCCGAGCGCATGGACTGGAAACAGGACCTGTACAAGAAGATCGCCCCGTTCGTGGCCGATCACGCGGTGCTGGCCTCCAACACCTCCGGGCTGGGCATCAACGCGCTGTCCGACGTGCTGCCCGAGCAGCTGCGCCACCGCTTCTGCGGCGTGCACTTCTTCAACCCGCCGCGCTACATGCACCTGGCCGAGCTGATCCCGGCCAAGGGCACCGACGCGGCGGTGTTGGAAGGGCTGGAAGCGTTCCTGGTCACCGCCCTGGGCAAGGGCGTGGTCTACGCCAAGGACACCCCGAACTTCATCGGCAACCGCATCGGCGTGTTCTCGATCCTGTCCACCATCCATCACACCGCGCAGTCCGGCCTGGGCTTCGACGAAGTCGACGCGCTGACCGGCCCACTGGTCGGGCGGCCGAAATCGGCCACCTACCGCACCTCCGACGTGGTCGGCCTGGACACCATGGCCCACGTCATCAGGACCATGGCCGACACTCTGCCCGACGATCCCTGGCACCAGTACTTCGCCTCGCCGAAGTGGCTGGACGCGCTGATCGCCAAGGGCGCGCTCGGGCAGAAGGCCGGCGCCGGCATCTTCCGCAAGATCGGCAAGGACATCGTGGTGCTGGACCTGGAGACATTGAACAGTCCGGCCATGGATGGCCGGGTTTCTGCGGAGGGATCCGCCTTCCCCTACCGCCCGGCCGACCGCGTCGCGGCGCCGCAAGTCGTCGAGATCCTGAAGATCAAGAACCCGGCCGAGAAGTTCGCCAAGCTGCGCGAGAGCCAGCACCCGCAGGCGCAGTTCCTGTGGGCCACGTTCCGCGACCTGTTCCACTACAGCGCCTACCACCTGGCCGACATCGCCGAGACCGCGCGCGATGTGGACCTGGCGATCCGCTGGGGCTACGGCTGGTCGCTGGGCCCGTTCGAGACCTGGCAGGCCGCCGGCTGGAAGCAAGTGGCGCAATGGATCGCCGACGACATCGTCGCCGACAAGGCCATGTCCAGCGCGCCGTTGCCGGACTGGGTGTTCGACGGCCGCGACGGCGTGCACGCCGCCGAGGGCAGCTACAGCCCGGCGCGCAACGCCAAGCTGCCGCGTTCGGCGCTGCCGGTGTACCAGCGCCAGCGCTTCCCCGACCCGCTGCTGGGCGAGACGTTCGCCGCGGGCCAGACCGTGTTCGAGAACGACGGCCTGCGCCTGTGGCACGACGGCGACGACATCGCCGTGGTCAGTTTCAAGACCAAGATGAACACCGTCTCCGACCAGGTGCTCGACGGCCTGCAGGAAGCGGTCGGCCGCGCCGAGAAGGACTTCAAGGGCCTGGTGATCTGGCAGCAGAAGGAACCCTTCTCCGCCGGCGCCGACCTGGCCGGCGCGCTGGGCCTGCTGCAGGCCGGCAAGGTCGATGCGTTCGAGGCGATGGTCGCCAACTTCCAGGCCACCAGCCAGCGCATCAAGTATTCGCTGGTGCCGGTGGTCGCGGCGGTGCGCGGCCTGGCCCTGGGCGGCGGCTGCGAATTCCAGATGCACAGCGCCAGGACCGTGGCCGCGCTGGAAAGCTACATCGGCCTGGTCGAGGCCGGCGTCGGCCTACTGCCGGCCGGCGGCGGCCTGAAGGAGATCGCGGTGCGCGCCTCGCAGGCGGCCGGGGCGAATGCAAGTGGAGCCGGCGGCGACGTGTTCGCCGAACTGAAGAAGACCTTCGAGACCGTGGCCATGGCCAAGGTGTCCACTTCGGCGGTCAACGCCAAGGAACTGGGCCTGCTGCGCGGCACCGACAAGGTCGTGTTCAACAGCGACGAGGCGCTGTACATCGCCAAGGCCGAAGCACGTGCGCTGGCCGAGGGCGGCTACCGCCCGCCGCTGCCGGCACGGCGCATCCAGGTCGCCGGCGACGTCGGCATCGCCACCTTCAAGATGCTGCTGGTCAACATGCTGGAAGGCCGCTTCATCAGCGAGTACGACGACGAGATCGCCACCCGCATCGCCACGGTGCTGTGCGGCGGCGACGTCGATCGCGGCGCGCTGGTCGACGAGGAATGGTTGCTCAGGCTCGAGCGCAAGCACTTCGTCGAACTGGCCCAGCAGGAAAAGACCCAGGCGCGCATCGGCCACATGCTCAAGACGGGCAAGCCGCTGAGGAACTGATTGAAGACGGCACTCTGGACCCGGGACTCGGGACCCGGCAAAGCAAGAGCCGCCACGACGCGCTTTTGACTTTCCGGGTCCCCAGTCCCCAGTCCCGAGTCCCGAACCGCACCCTTCCAGCCATTCGAGACCTCACGCAATGACCAGACAGATCCAAGACGCCTACATCGTCGCCGCCACCCGTACCCCGGTCGGCAAGGCGCCCAAGGGCGTGTTCCGCAATACCCGGCCGGACGACATGCTGGCGCACGTGCTGCGCGCGGTGGTGGCGCAGGCGCCGGGCATCGATCCGTCGCGCATCGACGACGCGATCATCGGCTGCGCGATGCCCGAGGGCGAGCAAGGCATGAACGTGGCGCGCATCGGCGTGCTGCTGGCCGGGTTGCCCAATTCGGTGGCCGGGCAGACCATCAACCGCTTCTGCTCCTCTGGCATCCAGGCGGTGGCGCTGGCCGCGGACCAGATCCGCCTGGGCAACGCCGACCTGATGCTGGCCGGCGGCACCGAGTCGATGTCGATGGTGCCGATGATGGGCAACAAGGTCGCGCTGTCGCCGAGCGTGTTCGCCGACGACCACCTCGCCATCGCCTACGGCATGGGCATCACCGCCGAGAAGGTGGCCGAAGAGTGGAAGGTGTCGCGCGAGGACCAGGACGCGTTCGCGCTCGCCTCGCACCAGAAGGCCATCGCCGCGATCGCCGCCGGCGAGTTCCGCGACGAGATCACCCCGTACCAGATCCTGTCGCACCAGCCCGACCTGGCCGGCAACGTCATCGCGCTGCGCAAGCGCCTGGTCGACACCGACGAGGGCCCGCGCCCGGACAGCTCGATCGAAGGCCTGGCCAAGCTGCGTCCGGTGTTCCGCAACGGCCAGTTCGGCGGCAGCGTCACCGCCGGCAACTCCTCGCAGATGAGCGACGGCGCCGGCGCGGTGCTGCTGGCCTCCGAGCAGGCGATCAAGGACTACGGACTGACCCCCCTCGCCCGCTTCGTCAGCTTCTCGGTCGCCGGCGTGCGTCCGGAAGTGATGGGCATCGGCCCGATCGCGGCCATTCCGAAGGCGCTCAAGCAGGCCGGCCTGAGCAAGGACCAACTCGACTGGATCGAACTCAACGAAGCCTTCGCCGCGCAGTCGCTGGCGGTGATCCGCGACAGCGGCCTGGACCCGTCCAAGGTCAACCCGCTCGGCGGCGCGATCGCGCTCGGCCATCCGCTCGGCGCCACCGGGGCGATCCGCACCGCCACCCTGGTGCACGGCCTGCGCCGCCGCCAGCAGAAGTACGGCATGGTCACCATGTGCATCGGCACCGGCATGGGCGCCGCCGGCATCATCGAAGCGCTCTGACCCGCACCGCGGGAGCAACGCAAAAGGGCAGCCGGAGCTGCCCTTTTGCTTGCGCCGAACTGCCGCAGCCGGGACCGCTTACGCAGCGCTGTTCTACCTGCCGCCGGCCTCGACGTCGGCCAGCGCGTTGCGCAACATCTCCTGCGCCGGCTTGCTCAGCTTCTCGTGGTCCAGCGCATAGCGGATGGTCGCCTCGATCAGACCGATGTGGGTGCCGCAGTCGAAGCGCGTGCCGGCGAAGCGGTACGCGTGCACCGGATCGCTCCCGATCAGCGCGGCAATCGCATCGGTCAGCTGGATCTCGCCGCCGGCGCCGGGCACGGTCTTTTCCAGCAGATCGAAGATCTTGGAGCTGAGCACGTAGCGGCCCACCACCGCCAGATCGCTCGGCGCATCGGCCGGCTTGGGTTTCTCGACGATCGCGGTGATCTTGCCCTCGCTGCCGTCGAATGCTTCGGTCGCGACGATGCCGTAGCTGCCGGTGTTCTCGTGCGGCACGTCCTGCACCGCGATCACGCTGGCGCCAGAGCGCTCGGCCACGTCGGCCATCTGCGCCAGCGCACCCGGCCCGCGGTTCCAGATCAGGTCGTCGGGCAAAAGCACTGCAAACGGCTCATCGCCGATGATCGGCTTGGCGCACAGCACCGCATGGCCGAGTCCCAACGCCTCGGCCTGGGTCACGAAGATCGCGCGCACGCCGTCGGGCAGCACGTGGCGCACCAACTCCAGCTGCTCGGTCTTGCCGGCGCGCTCGAGCTTCTGCTCCAGCTCGTAGGCCTTGTCAAAGTAATCCGCAACCGCGTGCTTGTAGCGGTTGGTGACGAAGATCAGAGTGTCGCAACCGGCCTCGATCGCCTCGTCCACGGCGTACTGGATCAACGGACGATCGATAATCGGCAGCATCTCCTTGGGCACCGTCTTGGTGGCGGGAAGGAAGCGGGTACCCAGACCTGCAACCGGGAAAACTGCCTTGCGGATTCTCTTGCTCATCAGAGCCTTCTGGCCTCGCGCGCGGGGAACGGGACGATTGTAGCGGAGCTATCGTGACCGGCCTGTTGTCGCAGCGGCGCGAACTCGGGCATGGTCGTGCGCAGCACTTTCTCGATGCCGTCGCTGTCGTAGTCGGCCACCGCCGCGCGCAACTGCTGCAGGCCCTGCAGCACGTTCTCGCGCGAGAAACTGCGCGCGCCGGCCTCCAGGATCTTCGGATGCGAGGTAGGACGATAGTTCTCGTCGGAATAGAACAAGGTCTCGTGCAGCTTCTCGCCCGGGCGCAGCCCGGTGTAGACGATCGCGATGTCGCGCCCGGGCTGTTTGCCGGCCAGGCGGATCATCTGCTCGGCAAGCAGGCGGATCGGCACCGGTTCGCCCATGTCCAGCGTATAGATGGCGCCGTGCGACGCCGAGGCGGCCGCCTGCACGATCAGTTGGCAGGCTTCGGGGATGGTCATGAAATAGCGCGTTACCTGCGGATCGGTCACCGTGACCGGGCCGCCCTGCCGGATCTGCTCGCGGAACAGCGGCACCACGCTGCCGGCCGAGTCCAGCACGTTGCCGAAGCGCACGGTGACGAAGCGCGTGCCCACCGCCTGGTCGTCCAGCGACTGGCACACCATCTCCGCATAGCGCTTGGACGCGCCGAGCACGTTGACCGGGTTCACCGCCTTGTCGGTGGAAATGAACACGAAGGTCGAGACCTTGGCGGCGACGCAGGCGCGGGCCACGTTCTCGGTGGACAGCACGTTGTTGCGGACCGCCTCGCGGAACTGCCGCTCCAGCAACGGCACCTGCTTGTAGGCGGCGGCATGGAACACCGCATCCGGTTCGGCGATGCGCATCGCATGGCGGGTCACCGCCGGATCGCCGCAGTCGCCCAGCACGCACTCGATCTCCAGGTCCGGAAAGATCCGCCGCAGGTCGGCATGGATCGTGATCAGCGCCAGTTCGTCGATCTCCAGCAGCACCACCTTGCGTGCGCCATGGCGGGCGCACTGCCGGCACAGCTCCGAGCCGATCGAACCGCCGGCGCCGGTCACCATCACCGTGCGCCCGGACAGCCAGCCCTTGATCAGCTTCCAATCGGGGGTCACCGGCTTGCGCCCGAGCAGGTCCTCGATCGCGACTTCCTTGAGTTCGCCCGGCAGATAGTGGCCTTCGAGCACGTCGAGCAGGCGCGGGACGGTGCGGAACGGCAACCCGGTGCTTTCGCAGATCACCACCACCCGCTGCATGCCGGCCGCGTCCAGCGACGGGATCGCGATGACAAGCAGCTTGGCCGCGGTTTCCTTGGCGATCGCGCCGGCCTCGTCGATCCGGCCCAGGATCGGCAGGCCCTGCAGCTTGGCGCCGTGCAGATGGCCGGCATCGTCGACGAAACCGACCGGATGGTAGGCGCCGGAACGGCGCAGGTCGCGCACCAGCGCCTCGGCGGCACGGCCGGCGCCGACGATCAGCACGCGCCGCGCGGTCTCGTCCGAATGCGCGATCTGGTAATCCTTCCATGCGCGGTACAGCAGCCGCGGCGCGCCGAGCAGCGCCGACAGCGCGAACGGATACACCAACAGCACCGACAACGGAATGGAGTCGAAGCGGCTGTACGCCAGCCCCAGCACGATCGCGACCAGGCCGTAAAAACTGGCTTTGAAGATGTTCAACAGGTCCGGAACGCTGGCGAAGCGCCACAGCCCGCGATACAGGCCGACCTTCCAGAACACCAGACCCTGCGCCGCCAGCACGATGGCGGTATTGAGGTTCCACAATGGCAAGGGATGCTCACCGGGCAGCATCGTGTAGCGCGCCGCGTGCAGCAATTGCCAGCAGATCCAGACGATGGCCAGATCGTGGACGACCACGGAGGCCTTGGGGAACAGCTCGGTGAAACGGTCGCGGGTGGAAAGCATTAGTTATCCATCGGAGTTCAGCGCACTCCTCTTACGCAAAGTCAGCCAAAGCGCACTCGCCGACACATACCAGGCAAGCGCCAACCCAACCTGCCCTGCGGTTCGCAACGTTCCACCAAACCAAGCGATTGTAATGGCTACAATGCTGAACAGAGCATAGGCGGCGGTCACAACCGTGTGGCTGCGGCCCCTATGTACCCAGCGCTGGTAAAAATGTTGCGCATGCGGCTGCCACCAGCGTTCGCCAGCGAGCATGCGCGACAACAACGTGAAGCCTGCGTCGATGGCGAACGCGGATAGTGGTATCAACAGCAACCATGGCGTGAGTCCGGTCGCGACATTGCACAGCGCGAACAGCGCGGCGATCAGATACCCCAGCGCCCCGCTGCCGACGTCGCCGAGGAAGATGCGGGCGCGCGGATAGTTGGACGGCAGGAACCCGGCGCAGGCCACGATCAGCACCCAGCACGGCCAACGCAACGGCGCCGGCAGCAGGCCGGCGAACCCCAGCGCCACCAGCATCGCCTGGCTGGTCGCCAAGCCGTTGATGCCGTCCATGAAGTTCCAGATGTTGATCAGCGAGACCGTCGCCAGCCAGGTCAGCGCGGTCAGCCAGGGATCGTGGTGCAACCGGTAGACAAGTACGGCCAGCACGCTGGCCGCCAGCGCATGCACCAGCAGCCGCAGCGCGGCCGACAGCGGGCGGTGGTCGTCCCACCAGCCGACGCCGGCGACCAGCGCCAGCCCGGCAGCGAACGCCGCGATGGTCATCCCCTGCTGCGGCCAGAGCGCCGCCGCATACGCGCAGGCGGCCAGCACCGCGGCCACGATCGCCACGCCGCCGCCGCGCGGGGTCGCCACCGCATGGCTGCGGCGCTCGCCGGGCGCGTCCATCAGCTTGCGTTTGAGGGCGTACCGGCGCGACAGCCAGGTCCCGACCGCGCTGAGCGCCGCCAGCGCGGCGAGCAGCTTCCACCCCGCGACCGGCACCTACACCAACGCGTAGTTGAGCAGCGGCTTGACCGTGCCCCACTCCTTGCAGCTCGGGCATTGCCAATGGTGGGTGCGCGCGCCGAAGCCACAGCGCGTGCAGCGGTAGCTGGGGTTGCGCACCAGCAACTGGTCGGTGATGTGCTTCAGGTCCTGCAGGGTGGCGGTGGAATCGGCGCCTTCGGCCAGGGTCAGGTCGATCAACGCCGACTCGCCGCGCACCGACGGCCGATCCTTCAACTGCCGCCCGAGGTAGGCGCGCGCCGCGGACACCCCTTCCTGCGATTCCATCAGCCGGGTCAGCGCCAGCACCGGGGCGATGCCGCGGTAGTGCTCGGTCATTTCCGACAGGAACGCGCGCGCGCCGCTGAGATCGCTGCCGCGGCGGTAGCAGTCCATCAGCGCCGGCATGATCTCCGGCAGGTAGTCCGGATCGTGGCGCGCGGCGCGTTCGAAGGCGCGGATCGCGGCCTCGTCGTTGCCGTCGTCCACGTCGATGCGTCCTTCCAGGATGCCGGCGCGCACCGACTTGGCATCGGCTTGGTAGGCGCGCGCGATCGATGCCCGGGCCAGTTCGGATTTGCCCGACGCGCGGTACCGATCGGCCAGCTCGCATTCGAATTGGGCGATCAGCTTGCCCATCGGCTCGCCGGTCACCTCTTCGTAGCGGGTGGCGTTGTCGATCGCCTTCTCCCAGTCGCGCTCGGCCTGGTAGATGCCGATCAGGTGCTTGAGCGCCTGCGGCGCGCGCTGGTCGATCTGCGCCAGTTCGGCGAACACGGTCTCGGCCCGATCCAGCAGGCCGGACTTCATGTAGTCCTCGCCCAGCGCCAGCAACGCCTGCACGCGCTGCGGGTCGCTCAGGTCGGCGCGCTGCACCAGGCCCTGGTGCAAGCGGATCGCACGGTCCACTTCGCCGCGCCGGCGGAACAGGTGGCCGAGCGCGACCTGGGTCTCGAAGGTCTCCTTGTCCAGTTCGGCGATATGCAGGAACAGTTCGATCGCCTTGTCCGGCTGTTCGTTGAGCAGGTAGTTCAGGCCGCGGAAATAGGTGCTGGAAAGCCGGCTGACCTGCGTGTCGCCATGGCGCTGGCCGCCGCGGCGGCCGACGACCCAGCCGCTCAGCGCCGCCAGCGGCAGGAACAGGAAGAACCAGAACCACTCGGTCAGGAAGTCCATCGAAGATCAGCGTCCATCCACGGAATGGGCGTAGGTCGGTAGCGGCACGACGGCTGGTGCGGAAGCGGCGGCCGCAGCCTTGTTGGCGCGGCGCAGCCTGGCGTACAACGGGACCACCAGCGCGGCCAGTACCAGCGCTGCCCCGATCACCACGCCGGCCAACAGCGACACCATGATGGCGATGCCGGACGTGGTGGCGATGCCGGTGACACCGAAATTGATGTCGATCTGCTGCGAATTCAGCGATCCAATGGCCAGGCCGGCCAGCAGGAACACCAGCAGGATCAGCAGACGGGCGATTTTCATGAAGGTCTCCGGCGTCGGAAGACGCTAGATTAGCCGAACCGGCACGGATTCCGGAAAATCCGGGACCGCGGCTCAGGGCGTATCGGACTCGACCGGAACCACGCCACTGACGCGTTCGCGCAATTCCTTGCCTGGCTTGAAATGCGGCACGTGCTTGCCGGGAAGCGCGACGGATTGGCCGGTCTTGGGATTGCGTCCCAGGCGCGGCGGCCGGTAATGCAGGGAAAAACTGCCGAAACCGCGGATCTCGATGCGGTCGCCGCCGGACAGCGCGCCGCCCATCATCTCCAACAGCGATTTCACCGCCAGATCGACGTCGTCCGCCTTCAGATGCGCCTGCTTGCGCGCCAGGATTTCGATCAGTTCGGACTTGGTCATTCGGATTCGTGCGGTGGGGTCGCAACCCGGCACGGCCCGGATCGACCGGGCCGTGCCAGTAACGCTGCGTGTGGCGGATTACTCGGACTTGTTGCCGTTCAACTGCGCACGCAGCAACGCGCCCAGCTGGGTGGTGCCGCCCGACGCGGACTGGTATTCCTCCAGCACTTCGCGCATTTCGGCATCGTCCTTGGCCTTGATCGACAGCTGCAGGGTGCGGCCCTTGCGGTCCATGCCCACGAACTTGGCTTCGATCTTGTCGCCGACCTTCAGGTGCTGGGTCGCGTCGTCGACGCGCTCGTTGGCGATGTCGCGCGCGGCGACGTAGCCCTCGATGCCGTCGGCCAGGTCGATGGTGGCGCCTTTGGCATCCACTTCGCGCACCACGCCCTCGACCTTCGAGCCCTTCGGGTTGGCCGCCATGTACTGGCCGAACGGATCCTGCTCCAGCTGCTTGACGCCCAGGCTGATGCGCTCGCGCTCCGGATCCACCGCCAGCACCACCGCTTCCAGCGTGTCGCCCTTCTTGAAGTTGCGCACGATGTCTTCGCCGGTGGTGTTCCAGCTGATGTCCGACAGGTGCACCAGGCCGTCGATGCCGCCGTCCAGGCCGATGAAGATGCCGAAGTCGGTGATCGACTTGATCTGGCCGGACACCTTGTCGTTCTTCTTGTGGGTGGCGGCGAAGGTTTCCCACGGATTGGCGGCGACCTGCTTCATGCCCAGCGAGATGCGGCGACGCTCCTCGTCCACGTCCAGGACCATGACCTCGACCTCGTCGCCGACCTGCACGACCTTGGACGGATTGACGTTCTTGTTGGTCCAATCCATCTCCGACACGTGCACCAGGCCTTCCACGCCCGGCTCGATCTCGACGAACGCGCCGTAATCGGTGACGTTGGAGACCTTGCCGAACACGCGGCTGTTGGCCGGGTAGCGGCGCGCGATGTTGTCCCACGGATCCTCGCCCAGCTGCTTCAGGCCGAGGCTGACGCGGTTGCGCTCGCGGTCGAACTTCAGCACGCGCACGTCCAGCTCGTCGCCGACGTTCACCACCTCGGACGGATGGCGCACGCGCTTCCAGGCCATGTCGGTGATGTGCAGCAGGCCGTCGATGCCGCCCAGGTCCACGAACGCACCATAGTCGGTCAGGTTCTTGACCACGCCCTTCAGGATCGCGCCTTCCTGCAGCTTGTCCATCAGCTGCTCGCGCTCTTCCGAGTGCTCGCTCTCGACCACCGCACGGCGCGAGACCACCACGTTGTTGCGCTTGCGGTCCAGCTTGATGAGCTTGAACTCCAGTTCCTTGCCTTCCAGGTAGGCCGGGTCGCGCACCGGGCGCACATCGACCAGCGACCCGGGCAGGAACGCACGGACATCCTTGATGTCCACGGTGAAACCACCCTTGACCTTGCCGCTGATGCGGCCGGTGATGGTCTCGTTCTTCTCCAACGCTTCTTCCAACTCGTCCCACACCATCGCGCGCTTGGCCTTCTCGCGCGACAACACGGTTTCGCCGAAGCCGTTCTCGAGCGAGTCGAGGGCGACCTTGACCAGGTCGCCTTCGGCGACGTCGATCTCGCCAGCGTCGTTACGGAACTGTTCGATCGGCACGATGCCTTCGGACTTCAGGCCGGCGTTGATGACGACGACATCGCCACGCACCTCGACCACGGTGCCGGTGACGATGGAGCCCGGCTTCAGCTTCGCCAGATTGGCTTGGCTGGCTTCGAACAGTTCGGCAAAAGATTCAGTCATTTGAAATTACTCTAGTGGACACACGGGCAGTGCGTTTCTTCTGGAAACGGCGAACTGCCCACCTGGTTAGTCGGCCCGAACCGCGGCCGGGTGTGAAATGGGAAAACCGCAGCGCGACATTGCGCGGCGGAGCCTTGGAACGGCATTGCGGACTACGGTGAAGCGCACTGCGATGCAACTCGCCTCGCCATGGCACCCAACGGGCGCCATGCTGCTGCCCGCTCCCGGCGACCCTCAGGCGGGCAGCAACTCCAGGACGCGGCCGACCACGTGATCGATGTCCATGCCGGTAGTGTCGAGGAGGACGGCATCGTCTGCCGGCCTCAGCGGCGCCACCGAACGTTGTGCATCGCGTGCGTCGCGGGCCATGATCTCGCGCAGCAAGTCTCCGAATATAACGGAAACCCCTTTTCCTTTCAACTGGTTATGCCGGCGCATGGCGCGCTCCTCGGCGCTGGCGGTCAGGAACACCTTGTATGGGGCTTCCGGGAAAATTACAGTCCCCATGTCGCGGCCGTCGGCGACCAGCCCCGGCGGGCGCCGGAACGCGCGCTGGCGCTGCTTTAGCGCCGAGCGCACCTCCGGGATCGCGGCGATCGCCGAGGCCACCGCGCCGGTCGTTTCCAGCCGCAGCTCGTCGGTGGCGTCGGCGTCGTTGATCCTGACCCGCAGGCCGCCGCCGGCCGCGTCCTCGAAGCTCACCCGGGTGTCGAAGGTGCAGCGCACCAGCGCCGCGGCGTCGGAGATGTCCAGGTTGGCCCAGCTGGCGGCCACGCCGACCGCGCGGTACAGCGCGCCCGAATCCAGGTAGTGCCAGCCCAGCATGCCGGCCACGATGCGGCTGACGGTGCCTTTGCCGGCCCCGGACGGGCCATCGATGGTCAGGACGGGAGCGTGGTCGTTCATGCGGTTCCTTGGACGAGGGCGGCGCATTGTAGCCCCGGCAGCGGCCGCGCCGGCGCAAGCACTTGAAACCATGAAGAAAAACAGGCTACAATTGCCGGCTTACCGATCCAGCGACGTGGCCCTGGCCTCGCCGCCCTCCTTTCGAATCCACAAGTTTACGCCGAGGTATGCCATGAAAGTCCTGTCCTCCCTGAAGTCGGCGAAGGCCCGTCACCGCGACTGCAAGGTGGTCCGCCGCCGCGGCAAGGTCTTCGTGATCTGCAAGTCGAACCCGCGTTTCAAGGCGCGCCAGCGCTGATCCGGCGACGGCCCGCCCCGCGGCACCGTGCGCACGGTTGCGGGCCATCGACAAAGGCCGCCTCCGGGCGGTTTTTTGTTGCCGAAGTTTGCTGTAATCGCCGTTCGTCCTCTGGGGAGCACACCGTGATGAAGCATCGTCTTTCCACATTGCCGCTGCTGGCCGTCCTGGGCCTGGCCGGCGCCGCCGCCGCCGAGACGCTGCTGGTCGAGCGGATCGAGCAGGAACGCGGGGCGGCGATGCCGGCGCGCGGGCTGAGCATGGGCCAGGTCGAGTCGCGCTATGGCGCCCCGCAGCAGAAGCTGGAACCACGCGGCGGACAGAAACGGCAATGGCCGACCATCAATCGCTGGGTGTATCCGGCCTTCACCGTGTACTTCGAGAAGCACAAGGTGGTGGACGTGGTCGCCAACAAGGCCGATGCCGACGAAGTGGGTCCCAAGCCTGCGATCCGTTAGCGCGAATCCCGCGAAAGAGCCCGTCTTATGCGAATCCTTCGCAAGAGCCCGCACATCCCTGTGCGGGGATCAAATGAAAAGCCGGGCTTCGGCTCGTGCATGACCTGAATATGTGGTTGCAATGACCGATCGCCTTCGCCTTCCCGCGGAATGGGAACCCCAGTCCGCCATCCTGATCGCCTGGCCGCACGCCGGCACCGACTGGGCCGAGCGACTGGCCGAGGTGGAGGAAACCTACATCGCGCTGGTCGCGGCGATCACGCGCTACCAGCGCGTGCTGATCTGCGTGGCCGATGCCGACCTGCAGATCTATGCCGAGGCGCGGCTGCGCTCGGCGCGAGTGGACATGCGGCGCGCGCAGTTCGTGGAAGCCGCGTACGACGACACCTGGCTGCGCGATTCCGGCCCGATCAGCCTGGCCCGGGCCGGCGGCGGTTTCCAGTTGCTGGACTTCCGCTTCACCGGCTGGGGCGGCAAGTTCCAGGCCAGCCGCGACGATCAGCTGGTGGGCGTGCTGGCGGCGCAGGGGCTGTTCGCCGACAGCACGGTGCACAGCATCGATTTCGCGCTGGAAGGCGGCGCGATCGACAGCGACGGCGCCGGCACCCTGCTGACCACCTGGCGGTGCCTGCACGAACGCCACCCGCAGCGCTCCCGCGAATCGCTGGGCCGCGACCTGGCTGGCTGGCTGGCGCAGCGGCGTGTGCTGTGGCTGGACCACGGCTACCTGGAAGGCGACGACACCGACGCGCACATCGATACCCTCGCCCGCTTCGCCAGCGAGGACGCGATCGTCTACCAGGCCTGCGACGACGCCAGCGATTCGCACTACGCCGAGCTGCAGGCGATGGCTGCCGAACTGGCCACGCTACGCACCGCCGACGGCCGCCCCTACCGGCTGTTCCCGCTGCCGTGGGCGCAACCGGTGATCGACCAGGGCCGGCGCCTGGCCGCCTCCTACGCCAACTTCCTGATCGTCAACGGCGCGGTGCTGCTGCCGGCCTATGGCGATGCCGCCGATGCGCAGGCGCAGGCGGTGATGGTGCAGGCGTTCCCGCGGCATGAGATCGTGCCGATTCCGTGCCGCGCGCTGATCTGGCAGAACGGCAGCCTGCACTGCATCACCATGCAGTTGCCCGAGGGCGCGCTGGCGGCCTGAGCCGCGTGTGCCGGCAAACGCGGATCCGGAGCGAGGGCATACCTTCGCCGGATCGTGCGCTCGCAGCGGCGTTGCAGGAACGGCCATGCGGACTGCGGCAGGATGGTCTCCATGCCGATGCAGCGCTGGCGGCGAAGCGCCGGCGTGGCGTTTCTTCCGCAGCACCGGGACAGGTGCCGGACCCGACGCCGACGCCGCCGGACGCTCGCGCCTGCGCTCCGATGCACCCGAACCAAGGCGCGGCATTCATCTGCCGCGAAGCTGCCGCGCCAGCATCCGCGCTACCATGCGCGCTTTCACCGACCATCCTTCCGCAATGAGCCGAAACACTCTTTCCGTCGCGCTGATCCAGGAACGCAACCATGGCGATGCCGCGGCGAACCTGGCGGCGATCGAATCGCGCGTGGCCGAGGCGGCGGCGCAGGGTGCGCAACTGGTGCTGCTGCAGGAACTGCATAACGGCGCGTATTTCTGCCAGCACGAGTCGGTGGACGAATTCGACCTGGCCGAGCCGATTCCCGGTCCCAGCACCGAACGCCTTGGCGCGTTGGCCAGGCGCCATGGCGTGCTCCTGGTCGGCTCGCTGTTCGAGCGCCGCGCCGCCGGCCTGTACCACAATACCGCGGTGGTGTTCGAACAGGACGGCAGCCTGCTGGGCAAGTACCGCAAGATGCATATCCCGGACGATCCGGGCTTCTACGAGAAGTTCTATTTCACCCCCGGCGACCTCGGCTTCACCCCGATCCAGACCTCGGTCGGCCGCCTGGGCGTGCTGGTGTGCTGGGACCAGTGGTATCCGGAAGCGGCGCGGCTGATGGCGCTGGCCGGCGCCGAACTGCTGCTGTACCCGACCGCGATCGGCTGGGATCCCAGCGATACCCAGGCCGAGCAGGAGCGCCAGCGTGATGCCTGGATCCTCAGCCATCGCGGCCATGCCGTCGCCAACGGCGTGCCGGTGCTCAGCTGCAACCGGGTCGGCCACGAACCCTCGCCGCTGGCCGCCGATGGCGTGACCGGCGCGGCGGGCATCCAGTTCTGGGGCAACAGCCACGTGCTGGGCCCGCAGGGCGAGTTCATCGCCGAAGCCGGTGCCGAACCGACCGTGCTGGTGTGCGACGTGGACCTGCAACGCAGCGAGCACGTACGGCGGATCTGGCCGTTCCTGCGCGACCGCCGCATCGACGCCTATGGCGATCTGCTGAAGCGCTACATCGACTGAGCCGCCACCGCCTTGGACGACCTACAGCTGCGCGCCGCTGAGGCGGCCGATATCCCCGCGATCACTGCGCTGTACGCCGACCAGGTTCGCAGCCACGTCAATACCTACGAATACGATGCGCCGGACCGGGCCCAGATGCGGCGGCGCATGCGGGACGTGATCGCATGCGGCTATCCCTACCTGGTCGCGCATGCCGCCGACGCACGCCTGGCCGGCTACGCCTACGCAAGCAGCTATCGGACCCGTCCCGCTTACCGCTGGACCGTGGAGAACAGCGTCTACGTGGAGCCGGCATCACGGCCGCAGTGTCGGTTCCGCACTGCTGCAGGCGCTGATCGCGGCCTGCGAGGCGCGCGGCTTCCGGCAGATGGTGGCGGTGATCGGCGAGTCGACCAATCAGGCGTCGATCCGCCTGCACCAGCGCTTCGACTTCAGGCCGGTCGGCGTGTTCAGCGGTCTCGGCCGCAAGCATGGGCGCTGGCTGGACACGCTACAGATGCAACGCCCGCTGGTCCCCGGCGCCGACGAGGCGCCCTCCGATGAGTAATGGAATGAACGAACTTTCCCAGGCCGGCGACGACGCGTTGTTCGACGGCCAGCCGTACCGCATCGTCGAGCGCGATGGCGTGCGCTACACCCTGCTCGGCACCGCGCATGTCTCGCTGGCCAGCGTCGCCGCGGTGGAGCGGGCGATCGACAGCGGCCGTTTCGATGCGGTCGCCATCGAGCTGGACCCGCAACGATTGCAGGCGCTGACCGACCCCGACGCGCTGACCAAACTCGACCTGGTGCAGGTCATCCGCAAGGGCCGCGTGGCGCTGTTCGCGGCGAACCTGGCGCTGGCCGCCTACCAGCGGCGCCTGGCCGAGCAGTTGGGCATCGAACCTGGCGCCGAACTCAAGCGCGCGGTGCTGCTGGCGCGCGAACGGCAATTGCCGGTGTACCTGATCGACCGCGAAGTCGGGCTGACCTTCAAGCGCGCCTCCAGCCGGCTCGGTTTCTTCGGCAAGCTCAAACTCGGCAGCGGCCTGCTCGGCGGCCTGTTCGCCTCGGACGAGGTCGGCGCGGCGGAGATCGAGAAGCTCAAGCAGGGCGACATGCTCGAGGCCAGCTTTGGCGACTTCGCCAGCGAGAGCCCGGCGCTGTACGACACCATCATCGACGAGCGCGACCGCTACATGGCCACGCGCCTGCGCGAGGAACGCGCGCAGCGGACCGCCCCCAGCCAGAGCCCGATCGCCGCCCCGGACGGCCTCGACGCCGCGCGCGCCGACGGCATCGGCGAGGTGCTGGCTGTGGTCGGCGCCGGCCACCTGGCCGGCTTGGCCAGGCACCTGCAGAACGACCAGGACGATCCGGCGGCGTTGCGCAAGGCGCTGGAAGAGGTGCCGACCAAGAAGAAGATTCCGTGGATCACCCTGACCCTGACCGCGCTGGTGCTGGGCGGCGTGGCCTGGGGCTATTGGCGCGGCGGTTTCGCGCTGGGGACCGACCTGCTGCTGCAGTGGGTGCTGTTCACCGGCGGCCTGGCCGGGCTGGGGTGCCTGCTGGCCGGCGGCCATCCGCTGAGCATCGTCGCCGGCGCCATCGCCGCGCCGCTGAAGCCGTTCCGGCCCGGTGTGCCCGCCGGTGCGTTCAGCGCACTGGTCGAGGTGCACATGCGCAAGCCGGCCTACGGCGACTTCCTGGCGCTGCGCGACGACGCGCAGAGCGTGCACGGCTGGTACCGCAACCGCGTCTCGCGGGTGGTGTTGACCTTCCTGCTGACCAACCTCGGCAGCATGGTCGGGGTATGGCTGGCGGGATTCCGCATCTTCGGCAAGCTGGCCGGTTGAGCGTCCCGCGGCAGGGCCATGCGCCCCGCCCGCTTGCCCGCTGCCGCAATTCTGTAGGAGGGGCTTCAGCCGCGACCGGACGTTAGCGGCGATGCCCCGTCGGCACTGAAGCCCTTCCATACGTTGGTTCGGCGCGATTTGGGATCCGACTAGTGCGTGCCGGCCGTTTCGGCGCGCGGCATCGCCCCATTCGTCAGGACACCACCGGCGCGGCCACGCCGCGGCCGCCGCGGGCGCGGCGGACCAGCTTCACCACGCCGCCGCTGAGGTCGTCGAGGATCGCGTAGATGGTCGGCAGGAACAGCAGGCTGACCACGGTGGAGAACGCCAGGCCGCCGGTGATCGCCCGCGCCATCGGGTAGTAGGCCGGGCCGTCGCCGAACATCTGCGTGGTGGTCAGCGAAATCGGCACCATCGCCAGGATCGCGGTGCCCATGGTCATCATGATCGGCCGCAGCCGCTCGCGCGAACCTTCCACCAGCGCCTCGGTGCGGCCCAGGCCGCGCCGGCGCAGGTTGTTGATGTGCTCGATCATCACGATGCCGTTGTTCACCACCACGCCCATCAGCACCAGGATGCCGATGAAGGCCATGATCCCGAAGTTGGTGCCGGTGATCCAGAACAGCCAGAACACGCCGAAGATCGAGAACAGCACGCCGCTCATGATCGCCGCCGGGAACAGCAGCGATTCGAACACGGCGGCCATCACCACGTAGATCATCAGCAACGCGATCAGCAGGTTGAACAGCATCTGCTGGCCGGCCTTGTCCTCGTCCTGGCCGTCGGCGCTGTCGAAGCTGTAGTGGTAGCCGGCCGGGAAGCTGACGCCTTTCAGCGTCTCCTCCATCGCCTGCTTGGCCTCGGCCGGGGTGACCTTGACCCCGAGGTTGGCGGTGATGGTCAGCGTGGTCTGGCGGTTGGTGCGCCCGATCTGGGTCGCCGCCGGCCGCGTCTGCACCTCGACCAGGCTCAGCAGCGGCACGCTGCGCCCGTCCTTGGTGCGCACGTTGAAGCTGTCCAGGTCCTCGGGCGTGGTCTCCTCGGCACCGGCGAAGCGCACCCATCCCCGCACCTGGGTGTCGCCGCGGCGGAATTCGCGCAGCGCAGCGCAGCGCAGCGCCAGGCCGACGAAGCTGGCGACCTGCTCGGCGTTGAAGCCGAAGGCCGACGCGCGCTCGCGGTCCACGCGCACCGCCAGTTCGGTGGTGCGATCGCCGGTATCCACGCGCACGTCGCGCAGTTCCTTGCGCCGCGCCAGCAGCGGCACCACGTCGTCGGCGATGGCGCGCAGGGTCTGGGTGGAATCGCCGACCAGCTGCACCTGCACGCGCTGCGCGCCGCCGCCGCCCTGGCCGTTGCCGTTGCTGCCGACGTTGTAGTCGGCCAGCGCCGAGCGGGGCAGCTCCTTGCGGATTTGCTCGATCAGCGCCGGCAGGTCGCGCACCCGCTTCAGGTCCACGGTCAGCGTGGTGCTGCTGCCTTCCACCTCGCTGAACCACGAATACACCTGGGTGACGTGGTAGCGCTGGCGGCGCGCGTCGATGAAGCGCTCGATCTTGGCCACTTCCGCCGACAGCTGCTCGCGCGTGTACGAGCCCTTCCACTGGTAGCCGATGAAGATCTGCTCGCCGCCGTCGCCGCCGAACATGTCCTTCTTGGTCTGCAGCATCGGCAGCACGCTGAGCGCGGTGATCAGCGCGATCGCGGCGACGCTCCAGCCACGATGGGCCAGCGACCAGCGCAGCGCGCCGGCGTAGCGGCGCTGCAGGCGCGGGATCAGGCCGCGCTCGGAGCGGACCAGCGCCGGCGTGCGCATCCGCGCCGACAGCATCGGGATCAGGCTCACCGCCACCAGCCACGAGGCCAGCAGCGACACCGAGATGGTGATTGCGATCTGCGCCATGAAGATGCTGATGTTGTTGGTCTCGCCGAACAGGTTCGGCACGAACACGATGCAATGGCACAGGGTGCCGGCCGACAGCGCGATGGCGACGTTGCGGGTGCCGACGATCGAAGCCAATTGCGGCTGGTCGGGCATGCGCTCGCGTTCCTGGTAGATGCTCTCCACCACCACCACCGCGTTGTCCACCAGCATGCCCACCGCCAGCAGCAGGCCCATCATGGTCAGGATGTTGAGGGTCACTCCGGCGAAATACATGAAGCCCAGGGTGATGGTGAAGCAGATCGGGATCGCCAGGGTCACCATCAGCGTCGACGGCCAATGGCGCAGGAAGAAGAACAACACCGTCACCGACAGCAGCAGGCCGACCGCGCCGGCCTCGGCCAGTTCGCTCAGCGACGAGGTCACCGCCTTGCCCTGGTTGTCGATGACCTTGACCTGCACGTCGCTGAGCGCCGGCTGCTTGCGGATCTGTTCGACCTCGGCCAATACCGCGCGCGACACCTCGACCAGGTTGGCGCTGCGCTCCTTGTACACGTCCATGCCCACCGCCGGGCGCCCGTCCAGGCGCCGGCCGTAGTTCATCCGGGTCGGCTTCAGCCGGATGTCGGCGATGTCGCCCAGGCGCAGGCCCTTGTTGTCGATGACCAGGTCGCGCAGTTCCTGCAGGTCGCGCAGCTCGCCGACCGGCTGCACCCGCCGGCGCTGGCCGTGGTCGTCGATCTGCCCGGCCGACAGCGAGAAATTGAGCTTGCCCAGGCGCTCGCTGAGATCATTGAGGCTGAGGTTGTGCGCGCCGAGCCGGTCCGGCGCGATCGCGATCTCCACTTCGTTCGGCGGCGCGCCGGACACCTCCACCTTGGCCACGCCGGGGATGCGTTCCAGGCGCCGCTTGAACTCGCGGTCTAGCATGTCGTAGGCACCGGTCAGGTCGGCCGCGCCGGCCAGGCGCACCTTCAGCACCGGCTCGTCGCTGCTGGACCACTTGAACACGTGGTAGCGCTGCAGGTCTTCCGGCAGGTCGGCGCGGATCGCATCGATGCGCTCGCGCGCGTCGGAGGCGGCGATGGCGATGTCGCGGTCCCAATCCGAAAACTCGATGAACACGTTGGCGCCGTCGGCGGTGGCGGTCGAGCGCATGCGCTTGATCCCGGTCATCGTCGCCAGCGCTTCCTCGGTCGGCCGCACCAGGTTGCGCTCGACCTCGTCCGGGGTCGAGCCGCTGTACGGCAACTGCACGAACAGGAACGGCGCGGAGATGTCCGGCAGCGCCTCCAGCGGCAGCCGAAACGCGGCGATCAGGCCGACCACCACCAGCGACACGAAGCACATGATGGTGGTGATCGGACGGCGGATGCTGAACTCGGCGACGCTCATGCCGGCTCACCCGCGCCATCGCCGGCGCCGCGGCCGAGACCGTGCAGGCGCCGCCGCGCACGCTCGCCGCGCGCGGCGTAGTCGCTGTCGGCACGGCGGTCCAGGCGGTCGTAGACCACCGGGATCACCACCAGCGTGAGCAGCGTGGACACCAGCAGGCCGCCGATCACGGTGATCGCCATCGGCGCGCGCACTTCGGCGCCCTCGCCCGCCGCCACCGCCAGCGGCAGGAAACCGAACAGCGTGCACAGCGTGGTCATGATGATCGGGCGCAAGCGCGAGCGTGCGCCTTCGATCAGCGCCTCGCGCTTGGCCACGCCTTCCTCGCGCAGCTGGTTGACCTTGTCGATCAGCATGATCGCGTTCTTGGTCACCAACCCGACCAGCAGGATCAGGCCGATGAACACCACCACCGACACCGGCTTGCCGGTCAGCAGCAGCGCCAGCACCGCGCCGACCATCGCCAGCGGAATGGTGAACAGGATCACGAACGGATGCAGCAGCGATTCGAACTGCGAGGCCATCACCAGGTACACCAGGAAGATCGCCAGGCCGAACGCGAACAACAGCGACTTGGCCGACTGCGCCAGTTCCTCGCCCTGCCCGCCGATGTGCATGCCGACGCCGGCGCCGAGCGGTTCGCGCGCCACCATGTCCTGCACCTCGCGCACCGCGCCGCCCAGGTCGATGCCGCGCAGGTTGGCCGACACGATCGCCACGCGGATCTGGTCGGCGCGGTGGATCTCGCTGGGACCGGTGGTGGCGACCACGTCGGCGACCGCATCCAACGTCACCGGCTTGCTGCTGCCGGGATTGACGATCAGCCGGCGGATGCTGTCGACGCTGGCGCGATCGCTCTGCTGCGCGCGCACCAGCACGTCGATCTTGCGGTCGTGGAAGCTGTAGCGGGTGGCGACGTCGCCGCGCACCTTCTTCACCACCACGTCGGCGATCTGCCGCGTGGTCAGGCCCAGCGCACCGGCACGCTCCTGGTCGAAACGGATCTGGATTTCCGGGAAGCCTTCTTCCACCGTCGATTTCACGTCGGCGTAGTGGCCGTTGCCGCGCAGCATCGCGGTCAGTTTCTGCCCGGCGTGCTGGATGGTCTCCAGGTCCTGCCCGCGCAGCTCGATTTCCAGCGGCGTGGAGAAACTGAACAGCTCCGGGCGGCTGAAACCGACCTGCGCGCCCGGATGCTGGCGCATCGTCGCGCGCATGCGATCGCTCTGCTGCGCCTCGAACTGCGCGCTGCCGCCGCCGGCCATGGCGATGGTCAGCTTGCCGATGTTCTCGCCGCTTTCGGTGGGACTGGCATCGAGCCGGGTGCCGCTGCCGCTGACGCCATACAGCGCCTGTACGCCGGCGTCCTTGCCGTGGGTTTCCTGCAACTCGCGCACCAGCGCATCGGTCTGCCGCAACGGCGTGCCGGCCGGCAGTTTCACCGTCATCTCGAAGCGGTCCTGTGCCAATTGCGGGATCAGGTCGGCACCGAGCATCGGCACCACCGCCAGCGTCGCCGCGAACGCCAGCGCGGCCAGGCCCAGCACCAGCCATGGCCGCGCCAAGGCGCCCGGCAGCAGCCGCAGATAGCCGCGTTCGGCGCGCGCATACGGCGCCATCGCCAGGTCGCTGGCCTTGCGCATCACCGGCGCGATCACCGCCACGCCGCCGCGCCACAACCGCACCACCAGCCATGCCGCGCCGAAGAAACCGCCGCGCACCGCCGCCGCGGCACCGCGCCGGCCCCATGCCACCGGCTTCAGCCAGCCGCGCTGCGGCTGCCACTGCGGCTGCTCCGGTTCGGGCGGGAATGCCAGCGGCGGGTGTCCCTTCAGCGAACTGAGCATCGGGATCAGGGTCATCGACACCACCAGCGAGATCGCGATGGCGATCGCCACGGTCAAGGCCTGGTCGCGGAACAGCTGCCCGGCCACGCCCTCGACGAACACCAGCGGCAGGAACACCGCGATCGTGGTCAGGGTCGAGGCCAACACCGCCATGCTGACCTCGCGGGTGCCGGCGATCGCCGCATCGAGAATGCTCAGGCCGCGCTCGCGCGCCTTGGCGATGCTCTCCAGCACCACGATCGAATCGTCCACCACCAGCCCGGTCGCCAGCGCCAGGCCGCCCAGCGACATCACGTTCAAGCTCAAACCGAGCTGGCCCATGAAGAAGAACGTGGCCACGATCGACACCGGCAACGACAGGCTGATCACGAACGTGCTCCAACCGTCGCGCAGGAACAGGAAGATGATCAGGATCGCCAGCAGGCCGCCGATCACCGCGTCCTTCTTGACGTCGCCGATGGCGTGCTCGATGAAGCGCGACTGGTCTTCCAGCGTGGTCAGTTCCACGTCCGGCGGGATCTGCGTCTTCAGCTGCTCCAGGCGCTTGCGCAGCGCCGCGGCGGTGGACACGGTGTTGGCGTCGCCTTCCTTGTAGATCGCCAGCTCCACCGCTTCCTTGCCGCCCAGGCGGATGATCGCTTCGCGCTCCTTGTAACCCTGGCGCACCTCGGCCACGTCCTTCAGCCGCACCGGCATGCCGTTGGCGATGGTGGTGGTGGAACTGGACGAGGCGCTCTGCGCGGCGGAGGCCGCGGCCAGCGCCGCTTCCGAACCGGTCGAGGCGGCGATCGCGTACATCTGCTGCATCGCGGCGTCGGCGGCGCTGCTGCCCGCGCCCTGGGTGGTCAGCAACAGGTTGCGGATCTCGTCCAGGTCGGCGAACTGGTTGACCGTGCGCACCAGGTAGCGCTGCGAGCCCTGTTCCAGGCGCCCGCCGGAGATGTTGATGTTCTCTTCCTTGAGCCGGGTGATGACGTTGTCGATCGGCAGGCTCAGCTGTGCCAGCCGCTGCTGGTCGATATCGACCTGGATCTAGTCCTCCAATCCGCCGCCGACCTTGACCGCGGCCACGCCGGCCACCGGCTCCAGCTTCTTCTTCAGGTCCTCGTCGGCGTAGCGGCGCAGCTGGGTCAGCGCGCGCACCGCAGCGGCGTCGCTGGCCGGGGTCGCCTTGCTCGCCAGCACCAGGCGCATGATCGGCTCGGTGGAGGGATTGAAACGCAGCAGCACCGGCGCCTTGGCTTCCAGCGGCAGCTCCAGCGCCTCCATCTTGTCGCGCACCTCCAGGCTGGCCTGGTCCATGTTGGTGCCCCAGGCGAACTCCAGCACCACGTCGCTCTGCCCGGTGCGCGACACCGACTTGAGCTTGCGCAGGTTCTTGACCACGCCGACCGCTTCCTCGACCGGCTCGGTCACCAGTGTCTCGATCTCCGCCGGCGCCGCGCCGGTGTACTCGGTGCGCACGGTCAGGATCGGATAGCTCAGGTCGGGCAGCAGGTTGACCTTGAGGCTGTTCAGCGCGATCACGCCGAACAGCAGCAATGTCACCGTCGCCATCGCGATGGTGACGCGGCGGCGCGTGGCGAATTCGACCAGCCCGCCGCCGCGGACGCCCGGGGGTGAGTGTTCGTGCGGATCGCTGCCGTGATCGGAACCGGCGCTGGTCATCAGTGCGCTCCGACCGCGGCGCCGCCGCCGACCGCGGCGACCTCGCGCTGCGGCGCGATCACCTGCACACGGCTGCCGTCGCGCAAGGCGACCTTGCCGGCGGTGACCACCTGGTCGCCGGGCTTCAGGCCGTCGCGGATCTCCACCCACGGGCCTTCGGCGTAACCCAGCTTGACCGGCACCCGCGTCACCTTGCCGGCATCGACCCGGAACACCGCCGGCTCGCCGTCGTCGAGCAGCGCCAGGCGCGGCACCACCAGCGCATCGGCGCGCTGGTCGTAGTCGATGCGGATGCGCCCGAACATGCCGGGCTGCAAGGCTTCGGCGCCCTCCTCGAACGCGCACACCACGCGGAACGTGCCGCTGCCCGAATCCACCACCGGCGCGATGCGATCGACCTTGCCCTGGTACTGCTTGCCGGGCAGCGCATCGGCCAGCAGCGTCACCGGCTGCCCGGCCTTGAGCGTGGCCAGCTCGCGCTCGGGCACGTTGAGCGTGGCTTCCAGGCGCGAGTCGTCGACGATGCGGAAGATCGGCGTGTTGATCTGCACGAAGTTGCCGGTTTTGATCGAACGCGACGCGATCACCCCGGAGATCGGCGCGACCACCGTGGCGTAGGACAGTTCCAGCGACGCCAGCTGATGCTGTGCGCGCACGTTGGCCAGGTCGTACTTGATCTGGTCGACATCGGCGGCGCTGACCAGTTGCTGGCCGACCAGCTGCTCCGAGCGCCGGTAGTTGTTCTCCAGCTTGCGCAGCTGCGCCTCGCTCTGCGTCACCGCCAGCCGCGCGCGGTCCGGGTCCAGCCGCACCAGCGGCTGCCCGGCACGGACCTGCTGGCCTTCCTCGGCCAGCACCGCCAGTGCCACCCCGGAGGTCTTGGCCACCACCTGCGATTCGGCGCGCGCCTCCAGCGCCGCAGTGCCGCTGTAACTGGCCGCCACTGCGCGCCGGCTGGCCTTGGCCACCTCGACCGGTACCGCATCGGGCGCCTTCTCGGCCTCCTTGGCCTTGGCCTGCGCATCGCCGGCGGCCGACTTGCAGCCGCCGAGCAGCAGCGTGGAGGTGATCAACAGCGCGGCGGCGCAGCTGGCGGTGCGTCGGCGCGTGGAATATCGCGTCATCGTCGTGTCCCTGGTGGATGGCGTGAATGGTGTTGTAGGTAAGTAGATCACCTGATGACGCCAAGGTGGGGTTCAGCCGACATACGTGTAAAAATGACTCGCAGAACCCGATTTATTTTGTGAAAACATGAAGTTGCCAGATAAAACGGCGCTTCCATCGGCTCATCCACTACCTTGTCCCTTTCGAGGTTCGGCACGCTGCAACCCGTCTATTACCCACCCTGCGGATTCTGTGAGTCATTCTGGCCTGGACGTAGCCCACGTCCCCAGGAGCAACGGAACTCACGCCTACGACCAATGACTACTTACCCCACGCCGCGATCAGCCTGAGGACCAGGAGTGATTCGTGCAAGAAATAGCCAAAAATGAGGGTGGAGCAGGGATTCGTGTAAAAAACAGCCAAAAGTGAGCTAACTCGCTGTCAGCAAAGGTTTTTATACACCAATCCCTGCCGACCCTCTTAAGGATAAATTCGCGAAACTCAGGGGTCATTGAATCCAGGATAGGCACTGCGGCGCGTAATGCCATGCTCATCGCATATTGAGTATTCTGACGTTTCCCGCCCCTCATATTTGCCCAGACCAATAGCTCGCCATTCTTCCTTGGCTGCAGGAGTTCCTGCAGCATATTTATGCCCGCTCAGGCCTTTATGGGTTCCCTGCATCATATGCTTTGCGTGAATCAGCTCGTGACCAAGAATTACAAAGGCACTTTCGGGATTGGAATGATCAGGCTGCGCCATGCCTTCTTCATCCGTTTTGAAACCCAAGTTTGGCGACCATTTGACGGTTACGCTTGTGCCCTTTCCATTTTTCTTTATCCCAAGGAAATTGCGTGACTTTGTAATGAGGGTGTTGGTGACGCTCGGATCATTTACCCTGTCTCGACCATACTTTTTCTGCTGCTTTTCTGTGAGGCATGGGCGTGCCCCAGGATCATCGCTATTGTCTCTCTCTATAGTTACTCTCTTATTCCTTGACTCAAAATTCCTTAACTCATCGAGCAGATTATTGCCACTTGGTCCGCTTCTTAGCCTATTCAGAGAACTCTCCACTTCCCCTGGAAAATGTGCATCTTGCTCATCATGAGATACAAATATACATGGATGGCTTGTAGGAGTGATATTCATGCCGGGGATGTCTCCGGGAACGTGTCAGAAACAGCGCAAAAAAACGGGGTTTCGAGCATGATGGCCGGCCGGCGGGCGTTGATCAGACCTTCCTTAGCGTATAATCTCCGCCTCGCCTCGCCAGTCGATGCTGAGACAATCTTGACGGACGCCCGCTTAAACCATCGAATGCTCCTGCATTGAAGCTGGTGGTTGATGAGAGGAAGGGGGCGTGACATTCGGGGAGATGAGGGCGATCCTAGATCCCCCTCTGTAATGTGGGTTGTATAATGCGCAGGTGACCCTGCCACGCTCGGTTTTGAAGCGCATAGACCCATGTCGATCTCCTGCTGTGACTTTAGAAGCAAGTTTGCCGGGGAGCGCTCCTCTTCGCTTCGCCTCACCGAAGTCGTGGCTGCGACGACGAAGGCGTTGGCGCTGAGGATGACCGAGCATTCCCCAAATGGCTGGGTATCAGCCTGCCGGCATTGCACCGGCTGCGATGGTCTTTTCGTGTTCGTCAACGAGGCGCGGTGGTCGCAGCTGCGCCAGGAGCTGTTCCAGCGTGCTCAGACGTACCGTGGCCCGCAAGGTCTCCACCTCGGCGTGTTCCCGGCGCTGGCGCTCCTCGACCAGATCGGTCAGCGCTGCAGCCAGCTCGGTGCGCACGCTTTCCAGCGCTTGGACATCGCCGGTCCAGCGCACCTGCAGGGCTTGGTGCTCGGCGGCCGCCAGGCGCAGCGAATCGCGCTCGCGTTGCTGGGCGTCGGCCCGCTGGCGTGCCTGCGTCAGTTCCCGCTCCAGGCGGGTCTGGCGTTCCAGCCACTGGCCGTTTTCCCGGTTGAGCTGCATCAGATCGTGGTTCTTGGCGGTCAAGGCCTCGTTGGCCTGCCGTAGGGCGACCTGCAGCTCCTGCACCTGGTGCTCATGCCGGCGCTGTTCCTGCTCGCGCTGGTCCTTGACCGAGGCGCGGTAGTGCTCCAGAGCTTCCCTGGCGTGTTCGTGCTTGTGTTCCAACGATTTCGCATGGGCGTCGTGCTCGGCCACGCGAACGGTCAGGCCGGAGATCCGCTCCTCCAGTTGGGCCAGCTCGGTGGTGCGGCTGGCCACCTCGTTCCTGGCGGCCTCGCCCGCCTCGCGTTCGGCCTGCAGGGCGGTCTCGCAGCGTTGCAGCTGCGTCCTGAGTGAGTCAGCCTCTTGCCGGGCCTGCTCCAGCGTTTGGGTACGCTCTTGAAGCTGCGCCTGGAAGCGCGCCTGGGCCTGCGCCACCAACGTCTCAGCCTCGGCGTGCAAGCGCTCGGCGAGGCGGCTGACCAGATCCTGCAGCGCGTCGCTAATGGCGACCTTGGCGCCGGGGCGCCGTCCGTCCTCGTCTTCCAACTCCCTCAGATAGCGGTGGATGGTGGTCTTGGAGCCCGTGTTGCCGAGCGCCACCCGGACCGCGTCCACGGACGGATGCTTGCCCGTTGCGCGCAGGCTATCGCGGGCACGTTGCACGTCGCTTTTGTACAACCCGGACCTTGCCATCCGTCACTCCGCGTATTTCGTAACGAATTACATACCATGTAATTACGTACTACTCAACGCGTTAGACGAACCAGCTGCGAGCCGTGGGTTCACGCGGGATAATGTTGAATTATCCCGCGTTACCCGGAATTTTCGGCTACAGTCGCCATGCGGCCGTACGAAACGGCGTTTCGGAGCGACGCGGTGAGCTCGGTCAAGCAGTATCTGGAAGCGGCAACCCGTGCCAACACCGAGCGCGCGTATGCAGGGGCGACCCGTCACTTCGAGGTCGATTGGGGTGGTCATCTGCCGGCGACCGCGGAGCAGGTGGCGCGCTACTTGGCCACCTACGCCGGACAACTCGCGCTCAACACACTCAGGCACCGGCTCGCGGCACTGGCCCAGTGGCACCAGGCGCACGGTTTCGCCGACCCCACGCGGGCGCCCGTCGTACGCAAGGTGCTCAAGGGCATCCAAACGGTGCATCCAAGTCAGGAAAAGCGCGCCACGCCACTGCAGCTCACGCAGTTGGGTCAGGTCGTGGATTGGCTCGATGGCGCCGCAGCTGCGGCCGGCACGCGTGACGATGCGGCCGGTCGGCTCCGGCACCTGCGCGATCGCGCCTTGGTACTGCTGGGCTTTTGGCGCGGCTTCCGCGGCGACGAACTGGTTCGCCTCCAGGTTCAGGATTTGGAGCTGGTGGCCGGCGAAGGCATGACCTGCTTCCTGCCGCACAGCAAGGGCGACCGCCAGCACGCCGGTCGGATCTACAGAGTGCCAGCCTTGTCGCGCTGGTGCCCGGTTGCCGCCACCATGGCCTGGGTCGCGGCAGCCGCCCTCCACGAGGGGCCACTGTTTCGCGCGGTCAACCAGTGGGGTGGGATTGCCGCCGCGCCGCTCCACCCCAACAGCCTGGTGCGCCTGCTACGGCGGATCTTCCGCGAGGCTGGGCTGACCTCTCCCAACCACTACAGCGGCCACTCGCTGCGCCGCGGCTTCGCCGGCTGGGCCAACGCCAACGGCTGGGACGTCAAGGCTCTGATGGAGTACGTCGGCTGGCGAGACGTGCACTCGGCGATGCGTTACATCGACGGTGGTGATCCCTTCGCGCGCCAGCGCATCGAAGCAAGTCTGCCGGAAGCGCCCGCGCTGCCAAGGCCTGCAACGACCTGAGGGGCTGGATGGCGTCGATCGAACGGACCGCATACCCGCAATTCAAGCGCAACCCGGTCGTCCGCGAACTGGTTGCGGCCTACACGCCAACCGACGCTGAGGCGGCCTTCGTTGCCGAGTACACCCGGCAGCCTGCGCACCGCCTGACGCTGACGATCCTGCTCAAGACCTTCCAACGGCTGGGGTATTTCCCCGTATTGGACGAAGTCCCGTCGGCGGTGGTGCGCCATATCCGCAGCGCGCTGAAACTGCGCGTGCAGGTCAAGCCAGCGAGTATTGCCAACGCCTCGCGCTATCGCTACTACCGCCGGATCCGCCAATTCCTGCAGGTCTGGGCCTACAGCGACGGCGGGCTGAAGATTGCGGCACGCGCGGTATACGAAGCCGCTGCGGTGATGGATAACCCGGCGGACCTGATCAACGTGGCCATCGAACAGCTCGTGCGTGATCGCGTCGAGCTGCCGGCGTTCTCCACACTGGATCGCCTGACCCGGCGCATCCGCACGCTGGTCAACGGGCGCTATTTCGCCCAGATCGAGGCTCGGCTGACCATCGACGAAAAACAGCGCCTGGAAGGCCTCCTGCAGGTCGAACAGGGGCGTCAGAAGAGCCCGTTGCACGCGATCAAGCGCCTTCCCAAGCGCTCTTCGCTGCAGCATTTCCAGGAGTTGATCGACCATATCGCCGAACTGGGCGAATTGGTCGGCAGCGAGTTGCACCTGGCGGGCATCCCGGAGGTCAAGCGCAAGCACTTCGCCGCCGAGGCGCGGGCATTGGATGCTTCCGAGCTGCGCAAGTTTCGGCCCGCCAAGCGCTACGCCGTACTGGTGTGCTTGATCCACCGGGCCCGGGTCCGGACGCGCGACGATCTCGCGGAGATGTTCATCAAACGCATGGGGAACATCCACAACCTGGGCCGAGAGGAACTGGAGCGGCTGAGGGCGCGCTATCGCGAGAAGACCGAAGCGATCGTGGCGACGATGTCGGATGTGGTCCGCGTCCTCGACCATCATCGCGGCGACACCGAGGCGGGGCGTGAAATCCGCCGTCTGGTCAACGCCCACGGTGGCGTGCAGATGTTGCAGGCCGACTGCAACGCCATTGCGGCGCATAGTGGCGACAACTACTTGCCCCTGCTGTGGCCATTCTACAAAAGTCATCGCGCCACCATCCTGCGGATGGTGCGTATGCTGGACTTGGCCTCGACCACGGAGGACCGCTCGCTGATCGACGCGATCGAGCTGATCCTGACGCAGGAACGAACCCGCAGCAATTGGTTGGACGAAGCGGTCGATTTGGCGTTCACCACCCAGCTTTGGCGCAAGACCATCGTTCATCGCACCGAACGAGGCGGGGAGCGCATCCACCGGC
Organism: Xanthomonas theicola; assembly: GCF_014236795.1. Taxonomy (NCBI): domain Bacteria; kingdom Pseudomonadati; phylum Pseudomonadota; class Gammaproteobacteria; order Lysobacterales; family Lysobacteraceae; genus Xanthomonas; species Xanthomonas theicola. The sequence continues at coordinate 1,813,829 of NZ_CP049017.1, forward strand.
GTCTGTTCGAGGTTTGTGTGTTCTCATCGCTGGCCAACGAACTGAAATCGGGCGACGTGGCTGTGCGCGGATCGGAAACCTACGCCGACTACCGCGAGCAGTTGCTGCCGTGGGAGCAGTGCGAACCTATGTTGGAGGATTACTGCAAGCAGGTGGGGCTGCCGGCCACGGCCGTGGGCTTCGTCAATGCCTTGCAATCGCGCCTGATGCAGGTCGTCGAGCTTACCGATCAGGGCTATCTGGAGAACGGCCAAGTGGTCATCGGCGAGGATGGCATCCCGGTGCTCAAGCGCAGCAAGGCCAAGGAGATGAGCAACGGGGCCCGCGCCCTAGAAACCGCCGTCCTAGACCGCATGCGCGAACGCAGCGTCATCGAGATCCTGTGCGATGTGGCCCACTGGACGCGCTGGCCCCGGCACTTCGGTCCTCTGTCCGGCTCGGACGCCAAGATCGAGCAACCGACCGAGCGCTACGTCCTCACTGCCTTCACCTATGGTTGCAACCTCGGACCGGCGCAGGCTGCCCGACACCTGCGTGGCGCCGTCTCGGCACACATGCTGTCATTCGTCAACCGCCGGCACGTGGATGCCAACAAACTGGCGGCGGCCTGTCGGGACATCATCAACAGCTACGCCGGCCTGCAGCTCCCCAAATGCTGGGGCGATGGCAAGAGCGCGGCCGCCGACGGCACCAAATACGACCTCTACGACCAGAATCTTCTCGCCTCGTACCACATCCGCTATGGCGGCTACGGCGGCATCGCCTACCACCACGTGTCCGATACGTACGTCGCGCTGTTCAGCCACTTCATTCCGTGCGGTGTCTGGGAGGCGGTCTACATCATCGATGGCCTGCTGAAGAACACCTCCGACATCCAGCCGGACACCGTCCACGCCGACACGCAGGGACAGTCGCTGCCGGTCTTCGGCCTTTCGCATCTGCTGGGCATCCAGCTGATGCCGCGCATCCGCAACTGGCGCGAATACAAGTTCTTCCGCCCCGACGAGGACATTCGCTACGAACACATCGACGCGCTGTTCCGGGACACTGTCGACTGGGATCTGATCGAGACCCACTGGAAGGACCTGATGCAGGTCGTGCTCTCGATCAACACCGGCAAGATCGCGGCCTCGACGTTGCTTCGCAAGCTGGGCAACTACAGCCGCAAGAACCGGCTGTACCAGGCCTTCAAGGCGCTCGGTTCAGCCGTGCGCACCTTGTTCCTGCTGCAGTACATCTCCAACCGCGAGTTGCGCGAACAGATCACCACCTCGACCAACAAGGTGGAGGCCTACAACGGCTTCGCAAAGTATTTCTTCTTCGGCGGGGAAGGGGTGATTGCCGACAACGACCCCGTCGAGCAGGAGAAAGCCGTCAAGTACAACGACCTGGTCTCCAATGCCGTCATCTTCTACAACGTGGTCGAACAGACCCGGATCATGAAGTCTCTGATGCGGCAGGGGTGGAAGATCACGCGAGAGGACGTGGCTTTCCTCAGCCCGTACGTGACCAGCCATGTGAAGCGCTTCGGGGATTACCTGATTGATGTGGAGGCGGTCCCGGAACCGTATGAGACTGAACTGGCATTGGTAGTATAGTTTTGTTGCGCCAAAATATCCGCTAACTCACTGATGCAATGGATGAAATCCGATCTTGTGAGCCATTTTTACACGTATGTCGGCTGAACCCCAAGGTGAATGAGCCAAAGGTCATGGTGCGGGTCATGACCCATTGCATGGCCTCTGCATGGGCATCTCAGGGGCCTGTTTCGGAGCCGCGGAAGGCCAGGCTATACTCGGGTCGTTCCGTGTTCCCCCACGCCGGAACTCCCAGTCCCGTCCTCCGGACCACGAAACCATGCGCACGCAGCCGCTAGCCGCTTGTTTTGCTTTGGCCGTACTCGTTTCCCTCGGGGTCGCCCCGGCAACGGCGCAGACCGCGCCGGCGCCAGCCGCTCCTGCCCCGGTCGCCGCCCCGGCAGTGGCCGCCCCCACCGCCGGCCATGCCGCCAACGGCAAGCTGCTGACCTACACCTGCCAGGGCTGCCACGGGGTCACCGGCTACAAGAACGCGTATCCGAGCTACCGCATTCCCAAGATCGGCGGCCAGTCGGCGCAGTACCTGACCCAGGCGCTGACCGAGTACCGGCTCGGCAAGCGCAAGCACCCGACCATGCAGGCCCAGGCGGAAAGCTTTTCCGACCAGGACATCGCCGACATCGCCGCTTACCTGACCACCCTCAAGTAGCCATCCCATGCCGAACGCCGCGCACGCATCGCGTCCCGCCATCGTCCTGCTTGCTGCCCTGTGGTTGGGGGCGTGTTCGCAATCGCAGGTGGAATCCACCAGCCAGTCCGCCGGCGACCCCGGCCACGCCAGCGGCGAACACGGTTCCGGCTCGTCCGCCGGCCTGCCGGGCGGGCGTGTCGCCGCCGGCCAGACGCTGGCCCACGCCAAGGGCAAGGCCACCGGGCAGAGCTGCATCGACTGCCATGGCGCCGACGGCAACGCGCCCATCGACCCGACCTACCCGAAGCTCGGCGGCCAGTATGGCGACTACCTCGCGCATGCGCTGCAGGCGTACCGCAGCGGCGATCGCCAGCATCCGTTGATGACCCCGCAGGCGACGCCGCTCGCCGACCAGGACATCGCCGACCTGGCGGCGTACTTCGGATCGCGTACCCCCCAGCTGCGCGACCTGCACGATCTGAAGTGAGTGCGACGGCCGGCGTCCCGCCGGTGCCGCCCCCGATTCACATCCATCGACCGACCGCCGGGCATGGCCCTGGCCGGCGCCGTCGGCCGGCGTCCGCCGCGACCGTGCACGGCTCGCGCCTCGCGCTGCGATCGCATGCCGCTGCGCATGGCGGAGCTTGAACGACCGCAGCCGACCGTTGTCGTACGCAAGCCGCGGAGGCGATCGAGCGCCGGCCGGCGCTGCGTGCCGCATGCCGCGCCTACTTCACCTTGCCGTTGTCTTCCTGCAGGCCCGGCTTGAACGGCACCTGCGGCGGCGGCCGCGCACTGGCCGGTTGCTCGCTGCGGTTCGGATCGGTGATGCCGCAGCCGCCGCCCACCTGCAGGATCGAGATCACGCAGGAGATGCTGCTGGTGGTACCCGGGATCGGGATGTTGACGGCCTTGATGCCGCGCCGCACCCACTCTTCCAGCAGCGTCGCGTTCGGCAACCAGTACTTGTCGAATGAGGTCGGCTTGTAGTCGTACGGCGGACGCTTCAGCCACTGGCCGGCATTGGCGATCTGGTCGCGCGACCAACTGTCGGTCTCGGTGCCGGGCGCACCGCGCGGCGGCGCCTTGCCCTGTCCTTCGCCGCCAGGCACGCGCACGCTGCCATCGCCGTTGAACAGGCCATTGCGTTGACTGGCGCCGGCACCGGCGTCGCCGGCGCGGTGGCGTGCCGAGGCACCCCAGTCGTCGCCGCGCTGCGGCGTGGCCCAGCCGCCGTCGCGGGCGACCGCGGCCGGACCGCGGCCTGACGCGGGCGCCTGGCTGCCGGATGCAGCGGCGCCGGTGCCAGCCAGCGTCCGGGTCTCGGCCTTGCCCTGTGCCGCGGTGCTGGCCTGGGTCGCCGCCGACACCGGGGCCGCGGCGTTCGCCGGCGTGCTGGCCGCCGCGTCGGATGGCACCGCGTCCGCAGCTGGCGCAGCCGCCGCGGCGGGCGTCGGCAACTCGATCTGCCGTACCGGCGGGGCCTCCGGCGTGCGCAGCGTCGGTGCGGGATCGCGCAGGCGGATCTGCGGCACCTGCTGCAGCAGCGGCGCCGGCACCTCGCGCGGACGGAGCTGCGCCACGCTTGGCACCGCGGTGATCACCTCGACCTCGCGCACCGGCACCTGCACGCGCGGCGGCACGATCGCGCGCGGCGGCGGCTCCGGTTGGGGCACGCTGGGCGGCGGCAGCACGAAATCGCTGGTCGGCTGCGCGGTCTCGGTGACCTGCAGCGGCTGGTCCGGCGGCGGCGGGCTGGACACGGCTTGCGCCGTCGCCTGAGCCGAGGCCGGAGCCCCGCGTGCGGCGGCCTGTGCCCGAGCCGCAGCTGCCGCGGCCTGGCGCGCACGTACCGCGGCGGCGGCCTGCTGGGCCGCGGCGGTCGCCGCATCCTGGGCGGCCGCGCCACCGCCGGTGTCGGCCGGCGTGCCGCGACCGACGAATTCGACCTGCACGCGCCCGGCGGCCTCGCCTGCGTCCGGGCGCGGCGGCAACCAGCGCACGAAGGCGATCCACAGCAGGAACAACGCGAACAACAGGTGCAGCACCAGGCTGAACAGAGCCGCGATCCGCCGCCACCAGCGCTGGTCGTACGGTGCCGGGTCCCAGCCCTGCCACCACAGGCGGCGCAATGCCTGCCATGCGCGCAGCGCCGGCAACCGCGACACCAGCGCCGGCGCGCGCTGCGGCATCGCCGCGATCACCTGGCCGGAAACGAACCGGCGCGGCGCGGCCGGCTGCGCGCAGATCCAGTGCGCCCACGTGGACGGCAGGCCGGTGCGGCGATCGTGCAGCAACTCGCGCGCCGACAGCGCATCGAGGATGTCGGCAGCACGCGTCACCGGCGTGGCGCGAAGCTCAGGCCGCGGTGCCGCGCGGGATGTACGGCGTGCTGCCACTGTCGTGGTCGGTGGCGTCGCGCACGGCCGTGATGCCCGGCACGCGCCCCATCAGCGTCTTCTCGATGCCCTGCTTGAGGGTCACGTCGGCCATGCCGCAGCCGTGGCAACCGCCGCCGAAGCGCAGCAGCACCACGCCATCAGACGACACCTCCTGCACCGCCACGCGGCCGCCATGCTGGGCCAGCTGCGGATTGACCTCGTTCTCGACCACCCAGCGCACCCGCTCCACCAGCGACGCGGCCTCGCCCGGGGCCTCGCCCTTGATCTTGGGCGCCTTGATCGTCAGTTGCTGGCCGGTGCCCTGGGTGACGTAGTCGATCTCGGCGCCATCCAGCCAGGCGACGCTGTCGGCGGCCACGTACAGGGTGAAGCCGGCGCAGTCGATCGCCCATTCGTCGCCGGCCAGATCAGCGGGCTCGGCGAACTCCAGCCGCGCGTCGGCGCGGGCGGTGCCGGGATCGACCGCGCTCAGGCGCACGCCCATGCCCGGCACGGCCTCGCGTTCGAGCAGTTTGCGGAAATGGGTCTGCGCGGTGTCGGAGATCTGGATCATGCGGTTATTCTAGCGCTTCCACGCCATCGGCTCAGCGCGAACTTGCCCATGGGCGGCGCGTTCGGCCGTCCCGCCGCAGAGGCCCTACAGAATGAACGACCTGATCCCCCTCGAACAGGCCCATTGCGTGTCGTGCAAGGGCAGCGAATACAAGCTCACCCAGGCACGGCTGGCCGAACTGCTGCCGCAGGTGCCGGGCTGGGAACTGGTGGAGAACGGCATGGCGATCAGCCGTACGTTCCGCTTCCCCGACTACTACCGCACGCTGGCGTTTGTGAACGCGCTGGCCTGGATCGCCCACCGCGAGGACCACCATCCCGATCTGGGCGTGCACTACGACCGGGTGGTGGTCCGCTACTCCACCCACGATGTCGGCGGGCTCAGCGAAAACGATTTCATCTGCGCCGCCAAGGCGTCGGCCCTACCGGAATGAACCCCATGCCCGCCGCATCCTACCGCTGCACCCTTGCCACCGCCTCCTGCCTGCCGCTCGCCGCGGCGCTGCTGCTCGGCGGCTGCGGCAGCGCCGAGCAAACCCAGACCCAGAGCGTGGCGGTCGCGCCGACCGAGGTCGCCGCCGTCCAGACCCCGCCGCCGGACTATCCGATCGAACTGGCCTGCGCCGGACTCGGCGGCAAGGCGGTGTTGAGCGTGGTGATCGGCGTGCAGGGCAAGCCGACCGAAGTGACGCTGGTCACCAGCAGCGGCCAGCCCGGGCTCGATGCGTCGGCGCAGCAGCGCGTGCGCGAATGGCTTTTCAAACCAGCCACGCGCAATGGCCGGGCGGTGCCGTGGACGATCCAGATCCCGGTCAGCTTCAATCCGCCGCAACCGCGTCCGGACCGCTGCTTCGCGCTCGACGCGCAGGCGCACCCGTCCGGCTGAGCGCGGCCGGCAGGCCGACTGCGCGCACCGCCGCCAAGGCGCTGCGTCGCCGTCATGTTCGCCAGCCTCGCGCCCGCTTTCACCCCCGTCTCGACACAGGAGCTGCCTGGCGCATGCTGGATATTCCCTCGCACAACGTGTGGATCGCCCTAACGGTGACCCTGGCCGCCGGTCTGGCCACCGGCCTGGGCAGCGTCCTGGTGCTGTTCAGCAAGGGACCCAACCCGCGCCTGCTCGCCTTCGGCCTGGCCTTCGCCGGCGGCGCGATGGTGTACGTGTCGCTGACCGAGATCCTCGGCAAGTCGGTCGCCGCCTTCAGCCAGGCGTTCGATCCGCGCCTGGGCTACGCCTACGCCACGCTGACATTCCTGGCCGGCATGGCACTGATCGTGGTGATCGACAGGCTGGTGCCCAACCCGCACGAAAGCCTCAACGCCCAGGATCCGCTGTTCCGCGCCGACAACCGCGCCTATGTCAAGCGCGTCGGCCTGCTGACCGCGGTGGCGATCACCGCGCACAACTTCCCTGAAGGCCTGGCCACGTTCTTCGCCACCCTGGAGAGCCCCACCGTGGGCATGCCGCTGGCGTTCGCGATCGCCGTACACAACATTCCCGAAGGCATCGCCATCGCGGTGCCGGTGCACTACGCCACCGGGCGCAAGTCCTACGCCTTCGCCGCCAGCCTGCTGTCGGGCCTGGCCGAGCCGATCGGCGCGCTCATCGGCTATGTGGCGCTGGCCCGGTTCCTGTCCGAAGCGATCTTCGGCACGGTGTTCGGGCTCATCGCCGGGGTGATGGTGTTCCTGGCCCTGGACGAACTGCTGCCGGCGGCCAAGCGCTACGCCAAGGGCCACGAGACCGTGTACGGGCTGGTCGCCGGCATGGCCACGCTGGCGCTGAGCCTGGTGCTGTTCCGCCTGTCCACCACGCCCTGAGCCGGGCGCCGCACGCTGGCTGAACGGACGCCGGCGCGGCCGGTGTGGCGGCGCGTTGCAGAAAGCTTGCAGACATGCAACACAGAGCATCCTGCGCGCATCTTCCGAACGCCACGTCGAAAAGGTGCAGCATGGAGATCCGCCGTCCCCTGCCGTCACCGAAGTTGGCGCTGGCGCTGGCCACCGCGGCAAGCGTGCTGGCGCTGAGTGCGTGCCAACGGCAACCGTCGCCCGCCCCGACCGCGACCGCGGCGACCGCCGCCGCCCCCGCGCCCGCTCCCTATGTGCCGCCCAGCGCCGAGCAGCTGTACAAGCTGGTGGCGCCGATCGCGCTGTTCCCCGACAAGCTGCTCGCGCAGACGCTGGCCGCCTCGGTGTATCCCAATCAGGTCAGCGATGCCCAGGGCTGGCTGCGCAGCAACAGCGGCCTGGCCGCGGCCGACCGCCTGCAGGCGGCGGCGCAACCATGGGATCCCAGCGTCAAGGCGCTGACCGCGTTTCCCGACGTGATCGACCAGCTGGCCGGCAACGGCGACTGGACCCGCGCGCTCGGCGACGCCTACGCGCACGACCCCAACGAGGTCCTCGACGCGATCCAGGTCATGCGCGGTCGCGCGCAGGCGCAGGGCCATCTGCGCAACACGCCGCAGCAACGGGTGCAGGTGGTGCGGCGTACGGTGGTGGAGCCGGTTTATGCGGACGAGCGGATCCCGCCGCCGAGCCAGACCATCGTCATCGAGCCGGCGCAGCCGGATGTGGTCTACGTGCCGCGCTACGACCCGGAGGTGGTGTACGGCGCCCCGGTCGACGTCTACCGCGAGTACCGCTACCACCCGCGGTACTACAGCGAGGGCGACCTGGTGACCGCCGGGATCATTTCCTTCGGCGTCGGCGTACTGGTCGGCGACGCGCTGGAGCACCACCACCATGGCCCGCTGGGCTGGCTGGAACCGGAACCGGCCTGGCACCGCTGGGGCTGGAACAGCTGGGGCATGAACTGGAACGCGCCGCCCTCGGCGCCGCACTACGTGGTCTACCAGAACCGCGTCTACGCGCCGCGTACCACCATCGTCAACAACATCACCAACAACCGGATCGACGCGCGCAGCTTCGTGCGCAACGACAACCGCAGCGTTCCGCAGCAGGCGGCGTTGGCGGCGATGCCAGCGGCGGCGGCGGCCGCGGCGCTGGCGCCGCACATGGCCCAGAACCCGCACGGCCCCGCGCCGCAGTTCGCACCGGCGGCGGCGGCGGCGCCACGCCGCGCGGTCGACTATGCACAGCTGTCCACGCCGCATTTCAACGAACGGATGCTGCAGCCGGGCCGTCCGGTCGCGGCGAACGTGGCGCAGCGGCCGCCGCTGTCCGGGCTGGGCGGCCCGACCGCCGCCGGCGTCGCGCGCGATGCGCGCGCGCAGCCTGCATTCGCGCAATCGCCGCACGCACCGATGCCGATGTCCGCAACCGATCCCCGCCACGCCATGCCGATGGCCAACGCCGCCGCAGCGCAACGGCGCGACCTGCCGCAGGCGCCGCACGCCAACGCGCCGATGCCGATGGGGAACATGCAGATGGCGCATGCAGCGCCGGCGCGCGCGATGTCCATGCCGGCGCCGCAACGGGAGGATCCACGTGCGCAGCAGGCCCGATTCGCCCAGCCCGAGCCGCCGCGGCAGGCACCGCACCAGTTCGCCGCCTTCAACGCGCAAGCGCCGGCACCCGCGCACCGCGAGGCACCGATGCGGGAGTTCCCTGAGCGTGTTCAGGCCATGCCGCGACAGGAACAGCAGCGGCCACCGATGCAGGAGCAACGCATGGCCAGGGTCGCGCCGCCGCGACCGCTACCGATGCACGCAGCCGAGCCGCGTCCTGCCCCGCATCCGGCACAGGCGCACTCCGACCCGCACCATGACCACGACCACGACAAGCACAACGGCTGAATCTCGCCGGCCGGGCGATCCGCAGCGGGTCGTCCGGCCGGCGCCTGGGTCAGCCGCCCAGGCGGTTCAGCGCCTCGGTCAGCTCGTCGGCCAGCGGCGCATTCAATAGATACGGGGTCTTGCCGCCGTCGAGGGTGAATTCCAGCGACGCGGCATGCAGGAACAGGCGCTTGAGCCCGATCTGTTCGCGCAGCCGCTTGTTGACCGCCGGATCGCCGTACTTGTCGTCGCCGGCGACCGGATGCCCCAGATGCTGGGCATGCACGCGGATCTGGTGGGTGCGGCCGGTCTCGATCCGCACCTCGCAATAGGAATGCCCGTCGCGCCGCTCCAGCACCCGGAAATGGCTCAACGAGGGCTTGCCGGCCGCGTTCACTTGCACGTGGCGCTCACCGCCCTGGCGCAGGCCGATGTGCAGCGGCGCATCCACGCTCATCACCCCGTCGGGCATGCGCCCGACTAGCAGGGTCAGGTAGCGCTTGCTGATGCCGCGGCCCTCGACCCGGTCGTCCTCGCGCAGCAGCGCCTGCATCTCGGTCAGCACCGAGCGCTTCTTGGCGACGATCAGCAACCCGGAGGTGTCGCGGTCGAGCCGGTGCACCAGTTCCAGGGTCTGGTTGGGTCGCAACGCGCGCAGCGTCTCGATCGCGCCGAAGCCGATCCCGCTGCCGCCGTGGCTGGCGACCCCGGAGGGCTTGTTCAGCGCCAGCAGCCGCGCGTCCTCATACACGATCGCCGCCTCCAGGCGGGCCATGAACCCGTCCGGCGGCGCGGTCTTCTCGCCCTCCTCGTTCAACCGTACCGGCGGGATCCGCACCTCGTCGCCCGCCTCAAGCTTGCGCTCGGCCTTGGTGCGGCCGCCGTTGACCCGGACCTGGCCGCTGCGCATCAGCTTGTAGATCAGGCTGCGCGGGGCGCCCTTGAGCTGGCCGAGCAGGAAATTGTCCACGCGCTGTCCGGCCCGGTCTTCCGGGACCTTGAGAATGCGCACCGCGCTGGTCGCGACGTCGCGCGGCTTGGGAGGGGACGGGGGGGAAGTCATCGGGCAGTTTATTCTGTTACACTCGGGGGGCGAGATAAGGGTTTGATTTCGTTGGAAGTTAGCGCAGGGCCAGAAGCCCGGCTTGCAACGATTCCGGCACAGTGCGCGACCACCGCCCCCGGGGCGGCCATGTTAGCGGCTCACCGGCCTACCCGGCCATCGCCGGACGCCACCAGCGTCCGCGCTGAACATGCCCCGTGCGGCGTCCAGCCTGGCTGGAGTCGCCGCCGGTCCTGAACCACCTTAAAAGAAGCGCTCCCGCGGCTCGCCGTGGTGTCGTAGCGCTGGAAGCTCAAGCCTCCCTCCCCGCGCATGCGCGATGGGCGGCGAAGCGTGACCAGAAGCGAAACCCCATGGCGTTCCGCGCGGTAGCAGCGCGAGGAACGCAACAATGAAGCGAATGCTGATCAACGCCACGCAGGCGGAAGAGCTGCGTGTGGCCATCGTGGACGGCCAGACCCTGTACGACATCGACATCGAGCAGCCGTCCAAGGAACAGAAGAAGTCCAACATCTACAAGGGCCGCATCACCCGGCTCGAACCCTCGCTCGAAGCGGCCTTCGTCGAATACGGCGGCGAGCGCCACGGCTTCCTGCCGCTGAAGGAAATCTCCCGCGATTACTTTCAGGCCGGCGTCGACCACAACAAGGCGACGATCCGCGAGCTGCTGCGCGAGGGCCAGGAAGTGGTGGTCCAGGTGGACAAGGAAGAACGCGGCAACAAGGGCGCCGCGCTGACCACGTTCATCTCGCTGGCGGGCCGCTACATGGTGCTGATGCCGAACTCGCCCAGCGCCGGCGGCGTCTCGCGCCGGATCGAGGGCGAGGACCGCGCCGCGCTGAAGGAAGCGCTGGACAAGCTGAACATCCCCGACGACATGGGCGTGATCATCCGCACCGCCGGCGTCGGCCGCGACGCCGAAGAGTTGCAGTGGGATCTGGACTACCTGCTGCAGGTGTGGAAGTCGATCGCCGAGGCCGCGCTGGCCAAGCCGGCGCCGTTCCTGATCTACCAGGAATCGCGGCTGATCATCCGCGCCCTGCGCGACTACCTGCGCGCCGACATCGGCGAGATCCTGGTCGATACCGTCGAGATGTACGGCGATGCCCAGGAGTTCATGCAGCAGGTGATGCCGCAGAGCCTGCGCAAGCTCAAGCACTACACCGACGATATCCCGCTGTTCAACCGCTTCCAGATCGAATCGCAGATCGAGGCGGCCTACGAGCGCAGCGTGCGCCTGCCGTCCGGCGGCTCGATCGTGGTCGACCAGACCGAGGCGCTGACCGCGGTGGACGTCAACTCCTCGCGCGCGACCAAGGGCAGCGACATCGAGGACACCGCGTTTCAGACCAACCTGGAGGCGGCCGAAGAGGTCGCGCGCCAGCTGCGCCTGCGCGACCTCGGCGGCCTGGTGGTCATCGACTTCATCGACATGGCCTCCAACAAGCACCAGCGCGAGGTCGAGAACCGCCTGCAGAACGCGCTCAGGTACGATCGCGCGCGGGTGCAGATCGGCCGCATCTCGCGTTTCGGCCTGCTCGAGATGAGCCGCCAGCGCCTGCGCCCGTCGCTGGGCGAGTCCAGCCAGATCGTGTGCCCGCGCTGCGACGGCCATGGCCGCATGCGCAGCGTCGAGTCGCTGTCGCTGTCGATCATCCGCGTCGCCGAAGAGCACGCGATGAAGGAGAACACCGGGCAGGTGCTGGTGCAGGCCCCGGTGGAGATCGCCAACTACCTGCTCAACGAGAAGCGCCGCGCGCTCAGCGAGATCGAGAAGCGCCACGACGCGCCGATCGTCATCGTCGCCGACGAGCAGTTGCACACCCCGCACTACGAAGTGACCCGCCTGCGCGAGAACGAACTCGCCGAGGAAAGCGCCAAGCCCAGCTACCAGCGCAACACCCCGCGCAAGCTGCCGGTGCACACGCTGACCAAGGCGCAGCTGAACATTCCGACCGCGCCCGCCGTGACCCATGTGAAGCATTCACAGCCGGCCCCGGTGCGCGAAGTGGTCGACGTGCCGGAACCGGTCGCCGCCCCCGCGCCGGTCCCGGCGCCCGTGCCCGTCGCCGTCCCCGCCAGCGGCGTGGTCGGCTGGCTGAAACGGATCTTCGGCGCCGGCGAAAGCCCGGCGCCGGTGCCGGCCGCGAGCGAACCGGCACAGCGGCAGCGCGCCCACGACGGCAACCGCAACCGCAACGACCGCGGCGAGCGCAACGCGCGCCGCGACGGCAGCCGCAACGGCGGCCAGGGTGGCAACGCCGCGCGCGGCAACGGCAACGTCCGCCGCGACGAGCGCCGTCCAAGCAATGGCGGCGGCAACGTGCAGGGTGGCCAGCCGCACCTTGCGGCCAAGCCGCCGCGCAACGAGCAGGCACCGCAGCAGGCCAAGCCGCAACAGCCCAAGGCGCCGAGGCAGCAGCCGCAGAACCCGCCGCGCCAGCCCAAGCCGCAGCAGGAACCGGTACAAGCCCTGGCGCACAGCGACAAGCCGCAGCGCCAGCCGCGTCCGGACGAGGGCGTGGCCAAGCCCGCCACGGCACCGGCGGCCGCCACTGCAGCGCAGGATGCCACCACGATCGCGGTGGCTGTCCTGGCCGGTGGTGGCGCCGCACTGAGCAGCGAGGCGCCGGCCAGCGAGGTCAACAGCAGCACCATCGCCGCACCGGTAGCCGCGCCGCAAGCGAGCGCGGCACAGGTGAGCGTCGACGAACGCGAGAGCGCAGCGGAGACCGCGCAGGCCGTCCCGGTCGGCGACAATGGCGACAATGGCGAAGCCGACGAGGCCAGTGCCGAGGCCGGTGGCCGCCGCCGGCGCGGCCGGCGCGGCGGCCGACGCCGTCGTCGCGGCAACAGCGACGCCGGCAGCGGCAGCGGCAGTGAAGCGGCGGGATTGGACGACATCGAACTGGATGCCGGCGACAGCGACGGCGAAACCACGCCGGCGCCGAGCCGCAGCCAGCCCGAGTTCGACTTCGACGACGATGCCGTCTTGGCCGAAAGCGCCGCCGCCAAGCCGCAGCAGGCGCTGCGCGCGCCGCGGGAAAAGCGCGGGCCGCAGCCGCGCCGCGAGCGTGCGGCCGCGCAGGCGTCGGACACCGCCGTTGCGGGGGCGTTGCCGCCAACCGAAGCCAACGTCGCTCCGGCCCAAGCGACGCCGGTTGCCGCAGCCGCAGCGATCACAGCGGCTCCTGCCGTTGCCGCACCGCTGCCTGTCGCCAACGCGCCGGCAGCGCCGGTGAGGCCACCGGTCGCGGCAGCGCCGTTGCCGCCCGTCAGCGAGGCGCCGGGCGCGCGCGCCGAGGCAATGCCTGCGCCGACACCAGCGCCGCCGTCGCGCACTGAGCCGGCCACCATCGATCCGAGGCCGATCGACGCTGCCGGGCCGTCGGCGCCTGTCGTCGAGCAGCCCGCTCCGCTCGCCGCAGCGACGCCGGCGGCGGAAGCGGATGCCGACGCAGCACCGGTCACGCCGGCCGACGCGCCGGCGACGGTCTCCAGGTCGGCCGCCGGGCCGCAGCAGAACGCTGCAGCGGCGCCGCCGCCGCTGGCCGAGGAAAAAGCACGCGCCAAGCCGGCCTATGCGCCGATGCAGACCACGCTGCTGGACGCCCTCCCCGAGCAAGCGGCCGCCACGGTCGAACCTGGACCGGCGCCGACCCAGGCACCGGTCGCAGCGGCAGCGGTACCGAAGGACGGCAGCGAGAGCGGCCGCGCCAGCGACGCCGCACCGGCGTCCGCTGCGGCGGCCGGCGGTACCGGCCTGTTCGGCGCACCGCCCGCGCCAGCGACGAATGCACCGGTCGCCGTTGCCCAGCAGCAGCCGCACAACAAAGCAGACAGCGGCGAGAGCGACGACCACCAGAAGCACAAGGAGCGCGCAAGCTGATCCGGCGCCCTTGCTCGCACCAAAAACAGAGCGGCCTTCGGGCCGCTTTTTTTGTTCGCTCTTGATGGAACGCGCATCGTTCCTGCACACGATGCGAAATATGGTGGGGCGCGCACGCCACGCCGGCGTCGTCGTCGACGCGACCTCGCACTGCGATGCGCCGATGGCCGCCAAGGCATCCGCGGTCCGGATACCGCTGCTGCGGGAGCAGCTTCGCACGGCGCGTCTTGTCCGCAGTGTCTTCGCGAACGAAGTGTTCCTACAGGGTGCAACGGCTTGCGTCGACCATTGCCGGGTGCAAGCGCTCGCCGCATATAAAAAAAAAAAACGTCACAACGCCCGCAACCTGCCTTACCCGAGAATTTCCTGCCGCGCGGCAGGGCCACAACGCGCCCAGCGCCACGTGGCCGACTCCATCGCAACGCTTCGTTGGATGATCGCCATCCAAATCAGCGCGAAGCTGCTCGACAGAAAGGCAAATCTACGCAGCCATATTTAATGGCACAGTAGGATTAGGGCATAGGCCGTACAGCGCCGCCGACCCGACCCAACATCCAGGCACCTGATGTCAGCGACGCGACCTGACCGACGGCGTCCCTTGGTGCACTTCCGGTTCCGCGCCAGCCGGCGCCATGGTCGCCGCCGCAGCGGCATTGCCTTGGCGCAGATCCTCCAGCATCTCCCACGACTTCAGGCCGCGCCCACCCAGGTGGTGCAGCAGCACCACGCGCATGCCGCGGCGCAGGCTGGGCAGGTCCTCCACCAGCGGCATCTCGTCGGCGGCCAGCGCCAGCAGCGCGCGGCCGGTGGCCATGCCGCTACGCTGGTCGTGGCCGCGGTCGCCGAGCAGGCGGCGAGGACCGTGTTCGGCATCCAGCACGTAGCGCGCGGCCGGGTCGATCGGCTCGCCGTCGCCGTCGTGGCGCAGGTCGAAGCCGACGCCCAGCGCATCAAGCAGGTCGCGCTCGAAGCAGCGCAACGTCCACGCCAGCGGCGCCTCGGCCGCGAGCCGCGTGCGCACCCGCGCGTAGGCCAGGTACAGATCCGGTGCAGGATCGTCGCGCGGCGCCAGGCGCAGGGTCAGTTCGTTGATGTAGAACCCGGCGAGCATACCGTCCCCGCTCAGCCGCGGCGCCGTGTCCACCGCCTCGGCGGCGCGCAGTTGGGCCAGCTCGCCGCGGCGCTGCGCGCTGAAGCGGATCGACTGCAGCGGCTGCAGCGCTGCGCGCAACGGCTGCTTCTTCGGCCCCTGCACGCCGCGCGCCAGTACGCCCAGGCGGCCGTACCGCGCGCTCAACACTTCGACCAGCAGGCTGGTCTCGCGCCAGGGGCGCGCATGCAGGACGAAGGCGGGTTCGTGTTCTATCAAAGCCGGGACTCGGGGCCCGGCTTCATTCGCCGTACCCGAACGCCTTCAGCGCGGCCTCGTCGTCGGACCAGCCCTCGCGTACACGGACCCAGGTTTCCAGGAACACCTTGGCGCCGAACAGGCGCTCCATCTGTTGCCGGGCCTTGCCGCCGATGTCCTTCAGGCGGGTGCCGCCCTTGCCGATCACGATCGCCTTCTGGCCCTCGCGCTCGACCCAGATCACCGCGCCGATGCGCAGCAGCGCGCCGTCCTCGGCGAAGCGTTCGATCTCCACCGTGGTCGCGTACGGCAGTTCCTCGCCGAGCTGGCGCATCAGTTGCTCGCGCACCAGCTCGCCGGCCAGGAAGCGCTGGCTGCGGTCTGTGATCTCGTCCTCGCCGAACATCGCCGGCGCCTCCGGCACCAGCGCCAGCAGGTCGCGCACCAGCGCCTCCAGGCCCTTGCGCTTGAGCGCGGAGATCGGGTGCACCGCGGCGAAGCGGCGGCCGTCGCTGACCTGCTGCAGGAACGGCAGCAGCGCGGTCTTGTCCTTGAGCCGATCGACCTTGTTCACCACCAGCACCACCGGGATGCCGGAATCGCTGAGCACGTTGAACGCCAGCGTGTCCTCCTCGTCCCAGCGCCCGGCCTCGATCACCAGCAGGCCGGCATCCACGCCTTCCAGCGCGCCACGCGCGGCGCGGTTCATGACCCGGTTCATCGCCCGCTTCTGCTCGCGGTGCAGCCCGGGGGTGTCGACCAGCACCAGTTGCCCTTGCGGGAAACTGGCGATGCCCAGCAAGCGGTGTCGGGTGGTCTGCGGGCGATTGGAGACGATGCTGACCTTGGCCCCCACCAGGGCGTTGGTCAGGGTGGACTTGCCCACGTTGGGGCGGCCGATCACGGCCACGCTGCCATTGCGGGAAGGGGACGCTTGCTCGTTCACTTGCTCGAATCCAGTTGCTCGATGGCGGCGGCGGCGGCCTGTTGTTCGGCCAGCCGCCGCGAGGTGCCCTGGCCGTCGGTGAAGAGGGCAGGCTCGGCGAGTACGCAGCGTACCCGGAATAGCTTGGCGTGTTCGTCGCCGGTTTCGCTGATCAGTTCGTATGCCGGCAGGGTCCGCTGGCGGGCCTGCAGCCATTCCTGCAGGCGGGTCTTGGCATCCTTCTCGGCCTTGCCCACCGGCAGTGCGGCCAGCGCCGCCTCGAACCAGGGCAGGATCGCCGCACGGCAGGCCTCGAACCCGGCGTCCAGGTAGATCGCCGCGACCACCGCCTCGACCGCGTCGGCCAGGATCGAATCGCGACGATGCCCGCCGGACTTCATCTCGCCCGGCCCCAGGGTCAGCCGCTCACCCAGCTGCAGCTGGCGGCCGATGCCGGCCAGCGAGGCCTCGCGCACCAGTTCGGCGCGAGCGCGAGTCAGCGCGCCTTCGTCGGCCTTGGGCCAGCGCCGGTACAGCGCCTCGGCGATCAGCTGGTTGACGATGCTGTCGCCGAGGAATTCCAGCCGCTCGTTGTGCGGCGCGCCGGCGCTGCGATGGGTCAGCGCCTGTGCCAGCAGCTGCGGGTCGGCGAAGCGGTGACCGATGCGGTCGCCGCGCAGGATGGTTTTACTCGCCACCACGCGTCGTCAGGTCCTGGGTGATGTCGAACTTGCCGACCACGTCCAGGTTGGCGAGCAGCGGCTTGCGCACTTCGTAGGCCACATGCATCTTCCAGCCCGAATCGATGCGGTCGAACTTGACGTCGTCCGGCTGCACGCTGCCCGAGTAGCTGATGTCCAGGCGGCGGAACAGCAGCAACTTCGCCTGCGCCGGATCCATGTCGGCGCTGCCGGCCTCGGCGGCCAGTCCTTTCATTGCCGAGCGCACCGCGTAGTACTCCATGTACATCGGGAACAGCTTCATGCCGATGTAGGCGAAGAACCCGACCACCGCCAGCACCACCACGAACGAGGTCAAGGTCATGCCGCTTTGCTTGTACTTCATTGCGCTTCCCCTTCCGCCATAAATCACTGGATACCGGTCCCGATCCGCGAGGGATCGAAACTGCCGCTGCAGAACCAGCCTTCGCAATTGAGCCAGACCAGGAACGCCTTGCCGCGCAGGTTCTCCTCGGGCAGGAAGTGGGTCTGGGTCCAGAACCGGCTGTCCTCGCTATTGTCGCGATTGTCGCCCATCACGAAATACTGGCCCGGCGGCACCACCCAGTCGCCCTGGCCGGCCGGATTGTTGCGGTCCAGCCATTCCAACTCGGTATGGGTGCGGCCCGGCAGGTACTCGGTGAGCAGCGTGGCGCCGGTCATCTCCGCGCCCTTGCCCTTGCCGACGTACTCGCCGCGGACCTGGTACTCCATCGGCGTGCCGTTGATGTACAGGGTATCGCCGTGGAAGCCAATGCGGTCGCCGGGCAGGCCGACGACGCGCTTGATCCAGTTCTCGTCCGGCTTGTGCGGCGGCTTGAACACCACCACGTCGCCGCGCCTAGGCTCGCCGGTGGGAATGAACTTGGTGTTGGTGATCGGCAGGCGGAAGCCGTAGGCGAACTTGTTGACCAGGATGAAATCGCCGATCAGCAGGTTGGGCATCATCGAGCTCGACGGAATCTTGTACGGCTCGGCGATGAAGCTGCGCAGGATCAGCACCACCGCCAGCACCGGGAAGAACGCCCGCGAGTAATCCACGATCACCGGCTCGGTGTCCAGCAGGCCGGCGCGCGCGGCGCGGCGCTTGGCGAAGAACAGCTTGTCCAGCAACCAGATGATGCCGGTGGCGGAGGTCAGGATCACCAGCGCGATTTCAAACCATTTCATTCTTGTTCCTTTGGAACGGGATTTGGGATTGGGGATGAAGGGATTCGGCAGAGCGGGACATCGGACAGGCTTGCGCGCTTGCCAATCCGCAATCCCCAATCCCGGCTACTTATCCATCTGCAGCACGGCCAGGAAGGCTTCCTGCGGGATTTCCACGCGGCCGACCTGCTTCATGCGCTTCTTGCCTTCCTTCTGCTTTTCCAGCAGCTTCTTCTTGCGCGAAACGTCGCCACCATAGCACTTGGCCAGCACGTTCTTGCGCATCGCCTTGACCGTGCTGCGCGAGATGATCTGCGAGCCCACCGCGGCCTGGATCGCCACGTCGAACATCTGCCGCGGGATCAGGTCCTTCATCTTTTCGCATAGCTCGCGGCCGCGCCGGTCGGCATGGCTGCGGTGCACGATGATCGACAGCGCATCGACCTTGTCGCCGTTGATCAGCGTATCCACGCGCACGAACGGGCCGGCGTCGAAGCGCAGGAAGTGATAGTCCAGCGAGGCATAACCGCGCGACACCGACTTGAGCTTGTCGAAGAAGTCCAGCACCACCTCGGCCATCGGCAGTTCGTAGCTGATCTGCACCTGGCTGCCCAGGTAGTTGATGCCGATCTGGCTACCGCGCTTCTCCTCGCACAGGGTGATGATGTTGCCGACGTAGTCGGGCGGCGTGAGGATGTTGGCGCGGATGATCGGCTCGCGGATCTCCTCGACATTGTTCAGCGGCGGCAGCTTGGACGGGTTGTCCATCGGGATCACGCTGCCGTCGGTCTTGAGCACCTCGTAGACCACGGTCGGCGCGGTCGAGATCAAGTTGAGGTTGTACTCGCGCTCCAGCCGCTCCTGCACGATCTCCATGTGCAGCATGCCGAGGAAGCCGCAGCGGAAGCCGAAGCCCATCGCCTCGGAGCTTTCCGGCTCGAAGCGCAGCGCCGCGTCGTTCAGGCGCAGCTTGTCCAGCGCCTCGCGCAGGTCGGGGTAGTCCTCGGCATCGACCGGGAACAGGCCGGCGAACACGCGCGGCTGCATTTCCTGGAAACCCGGCAGCGCGTGCGGCGCCGGGTCGGCCGCCAGGGTCAGGGTGTCGCCGACCGGCGCGCCGTGCACGTCCTTGATCGAGGCGTTGATCCAGCCCACCTCGCCGGCGCCCAACGCGGGCAACTCCTTGCGCTTGGGGGTGAACACGCCGACCTTGTCGACCAGGTGGGTGCGGCCGGTGGACATCACCAGGATCTTGCTGCCCGGCTTGATCTCGCCCTGCATGACCCGCACCAGCGAGACCACGCCCAGGTAGTTGTCGAACCACGAGTCAATGATCAACGCCTGCAGCTTGTCGGTGTCGCGCGGCGCCGGCGGCGGGATGCGCTGCACGATCGCTTCCAGCACCGCGTCCACGTTCAGGCCGGTCTTGGCGCTGACCGCGACCGCGTCCTCGGCGTCGATGCCGATCACCGCTTCGATCTCGGCCTTGGCGCGGGCGATGTCGGCGGTGGGCAGGTCGATCTTGTTGAGCACCGGCACCACTTCCAGGCCCTGCTCCACCGCGGTGTAGCAGTTGGCCACCGACTGTGCTTCCACGCCCTGCGCGGCGTCGACCACCAGCAGCGCGCCCTCGCAGGCGGCCAGCGAGCGGCTGACCTCGTAGGAGAAGTCGACGTGGCCGGGGGTGTCGATGAAGTTCAGGTGGTAGACCTGCCCGTCCTTGGCCGTGTACGGCAAGGACACCGACTGGGCCTTGATGGTGATGCCGCGTTCGCGCTCGATCGGGTTGGAGTCGAGCACCTGCGCTTCCATCTCGCGCGCCTGCAGGCCGCCACAGAGCTGGATGATGCGATCGGCCAGGGTCGATTTGCCATGGTCGACGTGGGCGATGATGGAGAAATTGCGGATGTTCCGCATCGAATCGGAGGACATGAGGTGGGCGGCGGCCAGGACCGTCGTCAGGATAACGGACCATTATCGCATGGCTGGAGGGAGCCAGACGCCCCGGCTGCGCCACGCAGGCGCCGGCCCTTGCACGGACACCGTCCCGGAGAATAAATCCCAATGAAATCAAGGGTGGCCAGCGAACCTGGGTCCGCTGGCCACCCTCCGCAACGCCGCGCTGGGGCGCTCAGTCGACGCTGATTGCGATGAACTGGCTCGCCTGGCCCTTGGGGGTGCGCACCAGCAGCATGACCACGTCGCCCTTCTTTGCCGTGGAGGTCAGCTTGTGGAACTGCGCCGGGCTGGAGACCGGATTGCGCCCGACCTGCAGCACGATCATGCCCGGACGCAGCTGCGACTTGCTCGCCACCGCCTGGCTCACCTGCGCCACCTGCACGCCCTCGCCGGGCTTGAGCCCGAGCTTCTGCCGCAGCGGCGCTGGGACCTCCACCACGCTGATGCCCAGCGCGCTGCTTTCGGCAGCCTGCGGAGGCGTCGCACCTTCGCGGCCCGGCAGTTGCTGCCCGAGCGCCGCGCCATCGTCGCTGAGCTCGCTCAGGGTCACGCTGATGTCGCGCGGCCTGCCGTCGCGGATCACGGTGACGCGCGCCTTGCTGCCCGGCGGCAACATGCCCACCAGCGGCGGCAGGTCCTCGCGGGTGTTGATCTTCTGCCCGTTGAAGGCAACGATGAAGTCGCCCGGCTCGATCCCGGCCTTGGCCGCGCCGCTGCCTGGCTGCACGCCGTTGACCAGCGCGCCGCGCGTGTCGGCCAGGCCCAGGCCCTTGGCCTCGACGTCGCTGATGTTGGGCTGCATGGTCACCCCGAGCATGCCGCGGCTGACCTTGCCGGTCTTCTTGATCTGCTCGACCGCGCTCATCGCCAGGTCGATCGGAATCGCGAAACTGATGCCCATGTAGCCGCCGGAGGCGGAGAAGATCTGCGAGTTGATGCCAACCACTTCGCCGCGGGTGTTGAGCAGCGGGCCGCCGGAGTTGCCTTGGTTGATCGCCACGTCGGTCTGGATGAACGGCACGTAGCGCTGATCGGCGTACGGATTGCTGCGCCCGGTGGCGCTGACGATGCCGGCGGTGACCGAGTGGTCCAGGCCGAACGGCGACCCGATCGCGACCACCCACTGCCCGGGCTTGAGCCGGTTGGAATCACCCACGCACACCGTCGGCAGGTTCCTGCCGTCGATCTTCAGCAGCGCCACGTCGTACTGCTGGTCGCTGCCGATCACTTTGGCGGTGAACTCGCGGCGGTCGGTCAGCTTGACCTTGACCTCGCTGGCGCCATCGACCACGTGGTGATTGGTCAACACGTAGCCGTCGGGCGAGATGATGAAACCCGAGCCCATCGAACGGCCGCCGGGGGTGCCGTCGTCCTCGTCCGGTCCCTGCGGCTGGCCCGGCATGCCCGGCTGCCCAGGCAGCCCTTCGGGACCGAAGAAGCGGCGAAAGAACTCGGGGATCTGCGCATCGTCGGGCATGCCGCCGGCGCCGCGGGCCGCCGCGGTCTTGCGGCTGATGGTGGTCTCGACGTTGACCACGCCGGGCCCGACCTGCTCGACCAGGGTAGTGAAGTCGGGCAGACCGCTGACCAGTTGCGGCGCAGGCGCAGGCACCGCGCGCGCGGCCGGCGGCGCGGCGGCCGGCACGGCCGACTCGGGCTGCTGCGCGCAGGCGGCCAGCGGCAGGGTCAGGGCCAACACGCCCAGCAGATGGTTGCGGATACGATGAGTCATCAGACGTGAGCCTCCAGTTCGGGAAAGGGAAGAAAGACAGCTGCGGCGCCGCGAGCAGCGTGCGCCGGGGCGCAGCACGGGCTGCGGCCGACGCGCGGTCTCAAGGCTGCGGCAGCGGCGGTTCGGGCGCTGCGTCGGCCGGCGGCAACCACGGTTCGAACGGGTAGAACGCCGCCGGCACCCCGTGACGCGGGAAACTGGCGGTGAACTCGCTGCCGGACGCGGCCGGCCCCAGCGCCGAGCGCGGCCATGGCCGGGCCTGCGGCGGTGCGGCCTGGTGCGCGAACGGATCGCCGACGTGTTGCTGCGCGACCACCGCCCCCGCCGCCGTCGGCGCGAGCGGCAGCGCAGGCGTCGGCCGCGATGGCGTGGCCGCGGCGATCGCGCGCGCCGGTTCGGCGGCACGCGCGGCGCTGCTGCGCGCGGCCTGCTGGGTCCGGGTCGCGCCGCGCCGGGCGGCGGCGTCCTGGCGACGGTTGGCGGCGATGGCCACCGCCGGCGCCGGTGCCGCCGGCACCTGCGGGACAGCGATGGGGGCCGCGGGCGTAACGGAGGCAGGAGACACGGAACTGGCGACCTGTGCGGGCGGCGCGATCGGCGCTGCGTCGGGCAGGCGCTCGCGGGTCATGAACAAGGCGATCGCGGCGACCGATGCCGCCAGCGCCGCGCTGCCGCCCCAGCGCCAGGAACGGCGGCTGCCGGCGGCGGCGCGCGGCGCCTCGGCCGCCACCGCCTGGCGCACGCGCTCTCCGAAATCGGCCGGCGCCGGCATGCATACGCGGCCGCGCAGGATGTCGCCGCACAGCTGCCAGCGCTCGTGGCAACCGGACAGCTCCTCGTCGTGCTGCAGCCGGCGCAGCACGAAGCGCGCCTCGTCGGCTGGCAGCTCGCCGTCGATCAGCGCGGACAGCTGCTGCCGGTAGTGCAGTTCGAACTTGTCCGGCGGCGTGGCGCCGTGGGTCGGCTCGGGTTGGGGAATGGGCGTGCTATCGGTCATACGCGGTGTCGCTCACGAGTGGCGCTGTCGGTATCCAGCAGGGGACGCAGTTCGGCGTCGATGGCTTCCCGCGCGCGGAAGATGCGCGAGCGCACCGTACCGATCGGGCAACCCATCTTCTGCGCGATGTCCTCGTAGCTCATCCCGTCCACCTCGCGCAGGGTGATGGCGGTACGCAATTCTTCCGGCAACGCATTCACTGCCTTCATCACTGTCTGCTCCAGCTCCTGGCGCATCAGTTCGCGCTCGGGCGTGTCGGTATCGCGCAGGCGCGTGCCGCTGTCGAACTGCTCGGCGTCGAGCACGTCGACGTCGTCGGTGGGCGGCCTGCGGTTGTGCGCGACCAAGTAGTTCTTGGCGGTGTTCACGGCGATACGGTGCAACCATGTAGAGAACTGGGCGTCGCCGCGGAAGTTCCCCATCGCGCGGTAGGTGCGGATGAAGGTGTCCTGGGCCACGTCCTGACATTCGCTCCAGTCGGCGATGTAGCGCCCGATCAGGCCGACGATCCGATGTTGGTACTTGCGCACCAGCACATCGAACGCCGCGCTCTCGCCGCGCTGCACGCGCCGGACCAGTTCCAGGTCCAGCTCCTGAGGTGTTTCGACATCGGCCATGACGGGCCGCACTCCTGTCAGCCCAACCTACGTCGGACCATCTGACCACCAATTCGGGAAAAAGTTCAGCGCTCCTGCGGACCGCCGCCCTACGACGTTAACAGCGTTCCGTTAGGCTTGCGGCACGCCGCGCCAGCGGTCGCGGGACCGGCGTCACTTCCCTTGGATTGGGATTTGACGCAACGGAAACAACCTGTGGATGATAACGATCTTCTCCATACACAAGCGGATGGTCCTCCCCATGCTCTCAGGCTTCGATGGGCTCCGATTCAGTCACTGGCAAGCGGACATCCGCGACGACGGCGTCGTCGTGCTCAGCCTCGACCGCCAGGACGCGCCCGTCAATGCGCTGTCGCAGGACGTGCTGCTGGAGTTGGGCGACCTGCTCGAGCGCATCGCCATCGACCCGCCCAAGGGCGTGGTGATCCGCTCGGCCAAGGCCAACGGCTTCATCGCCGGCGCGGACTTGAAGGAATTCCAGGAATTGGACCGCCGCGGCACCGTCAACGACGCGATCCGCCGCGGCCAGGCCACGTTCCAGAAACTCGCCGAACTGCCCTGCCCGACCGTGGCCGCGATCCACGGCTTCTGCATGGGCGGCGGCACCGAGATCGCGCTGGCGTGCCGCTACCGGGTCGCCTCCAGCGACGGCGCCACGCGCATCGGCCTGCCCGAAACCAAGCTCGGCATCTTTCCCGGCTGGGGCGGCAGCGCGCGCCTGCCGCGGCTGGTCGGCGCGCCGGCGGCGATGGACCTGATGCTGACCGGGCGCACCGTATCGGTCTCGGCGGCACGGGCGATGGGCCTGGTCGACAAGGTCGCCGCGCCGGCGGTGCTGCTCGATACCGCGGTGGCGCTGGCCTTGACCGGCAGCACGCGCCCGTTCAAGCAGCGTGCCACCGCCTGGGCCACCAACACCTGGCCGGCGCGCAAGCTGCTGGCGCCGCAGATGCGCAAGCAGGTGGCACGCAAGGCGCGCAAGGAACACTATCCCGCGCCGTACGCACTGATCGGCGTGTGGGAGCGCAGCGGCGGCAGCGACATCCAGGCGCGCCTCGACGCCGAGCGCAAGACGGTGGTCAAGCTGGCGAGCACGCCGACCGCGCGCAACCTGATCCGCATCTTCTTCCTCACCGAGCGGCTCAAGGCGCTGGGCGGGAAAGAACACGGCATCCGCCACGTGCACGTGGTCGGCGCCGGGGTGATGGGCGGCGACATCGCGGCGTGGTCGGCCTACAAGGGCTTCAAGGTGACCCTGCAGGACCGCGAGCAGCGCTTCATCGATGGTGCGCTGCGCCGCGCCGGCGAGCTGTTCGCCAAGCGGGTCAAGGACGAGAGCAAGCGCCCGGAAGTGGCGGCGCGGCTGAAGGGCGACCTGGCCGGCGACGGCGTGCCGGCCGCCGACCTGGTGATCGAGGCGATCATCGAGGACCCGCAGGCCAAGCGCGAGCTGTACCAGTCGCTGGAGTCGCGGATGCAGCCCAGTGCGCTGCTCAGCACCAACACCTCCTCGATCCCGCTGACCGAACTGCGCGAGCACATCCAGCGCCCGGCCCAATTCGCCGGCCTGCACTACTTCAACCCGGTGGCGCAGATGCCGCTGGTGGAGATCGTCTGCCACGACGGCCTGGCCGTGGACGACCAGAAGCGGCTGGCGGCGTTCTGCAAGGCGATCGACAAGCTGCCGGTGCCGGTGGCCGGCACGCCCGGCTTCCTGGTCAACCGGGTGTTGTTCCCATACCTGCTGGAGGCCGCCACCGCCTACGCCGAGGGCATCCCCGGCGCGGTGATCGACAAGGCCGCGGTGAAGTTCGGCATGCCGATGGGGCCGATCGAGCTGATCGACACCGTGGGCCTGGACGTGGCGGCCGGGGTCGGTGCGGAACTGGCGCCATTCCTGGGCCTGCCCATTCCCACCGCCTTGCAGACGGTGGAACCTGGCAAGCGCGGCAAGAAGGACGGCCATGGCCTGTATGCGTGGGAAAACGGACGCGCGAAGAAACCGGAAGCGGCCAAGGACTACCAGGCGCCGGCCGACCTTGAAGACCGTCTGATCCTACCGCTGCTCAACGAGGCGGTGGCCTGCCTGCACGAGGGCGTGGTCGCCGATGCCGACCTGCTCGACGCCGGCGTGATCTTCGGCACCGGCTTCGCTCCGTTCCGCGGCGGCCCGATCCAGCATATCCGCAGCGTCGGCGCCGATGCGTTGCTGGAGCGCCTGCGTGCATTGCAAGCGTGCTATGGCGAGCGCTTCGCGCCGCGTCCGGGCTGGGACGCACCGGCCTTGCGCGTCGCGGTGGCCTGACCCCGCGCCGCGCCAGGATGTCTCCGCTCCGCGACCGGCCGGCCGGCCGGTAGCAGCGTGGAGGCGGGGCGGCACCGGCTCAGCGGAGGCGGGGCGGCACGCAAGGCGGCCCATGCTGTCGCCTTCCCATCGCCCAAGTACGCTCGCCAGCCGCATCAGATTCATGGCCGGCCATAGCCATCGCCCGATCGTCGCTGCAGCACGCACCGAAGCACCCGCGCGCTGGCATTTTCCTGTTTCCCGGCAAGGCCGGCCGGCTGGTCAAAACGGCCTTGTGCGTTGATCGCCCGCCTGTTTCCATATTTATTTTCGAAATTCGCGCTCCCCACGCTCAAGTATCGTATGCCACAGCCGATAGACACTCATGGTTGGGCGTCGCTACTAGGACTAGCATATGCATGGCCAAAGTGCCGATGTCGAGGCAGGCAGCGCATCCATGCCCGGGCCGTTGGGTGACTTCATCAGTTGGCTGAGCGAACCAGGCGCGGATTTGCCGCAGGAAATACGCAGGCGCCTGTTGCGCGGGCCGTTTTCCTCCGTGAGCGTGTTGCTGTTCGGATGCGTAAATTCGTTCATCATCACCCTGGTCGCCTGGCTGCGGCACCCTACGGCCTTTTTCCTCGCCTGGCTGATCGTGGATCTGCTGATCTGGATCCTGCGGATCGTTTTCATCCTGGCCGACGCGCGACTGAGCACAGCGGGCTTCCAATGGGGAGTCCAGCTTCAGATATTGTTCGGGCTGGCATTGGCCCTGGTAATGGGGTTGGGCACCGGCGGAACCCTGGTCAGTGGCGATCACGTGTTGCAGGTGCTGGCCTGCGCCTCGATGGTGAGCATGAATGGCGCCGTCGCCATCCGCAACCGCGGCATGCCAAGATATGCATTCCTGCAGGTCCTGTTGAGCGATTTGCCGCTGAAAGTCGGTGCGCTCCTGCAACCGGAGCCGTGGCTGAAAATCTTCGTCCTGCAAGGGCCGCTGTATCTCATCTCGCTTTACGCCCTGATCCAGCACCTGAACAAGGATCTGATCGGCGCCCTGCTCGGCGAGTACAGTAGCGGCGAGAAGGCCGCACGCGACGAGTTGACAGGCACGTACAACCGGCGCGGCTTCGCCTCAGCGGCCGCGCGCGACGTGATGATCGCGGACAACACGGAGAAAACGGCCATCCTGTTCTACCTGGACCTGGACAATTTCAAGGTGGTCAACGATACCTACGGCCATGCCTCCGGCGACAAATTGCTGCAGGCGTTTTCTTTCAACCTTGGGTCCATCGTGCGTTCGCGCGATATCGTCGGACGGCTTGGCGGCGACGAGTTCGCCATCCTGTTCTTTGAAGACGACGAGCGGCTGTTGCTGCCGCTGGCGGCGAGAATCGTCGACGCGACACGGCGTCTGTCGAACGACTACCTGCCGCAACCGCTGGAAATCGGGGTCAGCATCGGAATCGCGTCGGTTCCGGCAAGCGACCTGAACAAATCCGGCGTATTCGACCGGCTGGTCAGCTGCGCCGACCGCGCGCTTTACAAGGCCAAGTCCGCAGGGGGCAATTGCTGCTTCACGGACAGTCCGATCCACCTGCCGCTGGAAAGCGGCCATCTTACGCGGTGACCCATCCGGGTTGGTTGCATCCGCCCCGCCGTAGCCGTCGGCTCACGACGAATGCCCACGCCCCTGGTCGTGCCGGTGCGCATGATCGCCGTGCGCGTGCGCAGCGACGTAGGCCACCGGCGTGCCGCACTGCGGCGCGCCGCAGTGGCCGGCTTCCATCTGCAAGGTGACGTGGTCGATGCCGAAGCGCACATGCAGGCCGTCGCAAAGGACAGCGCGCAACGCATCGCCGTCAGCGTGGTCGGCCACCACCACGTGCGCGGTCAGCGCCGGCGTGCTCGAGGCCAGCGCCCAGACATGCAGGTCGTGCACGTCCTGCACCCCCGGGGCGCTGCACAGGTAGCCGCGGAGCGCGGCCATGTCCACGCCCTGAGGCACGCCCTCCAGCAGCACGTTGACCGCCTCGCGCAGCAACACCCAGGTGCGCGGCAGCACCCACAGGCCGATCAGCACCGCCATGATCGGATCGATCAGCTTCCAGCCGGTGAGGCGGATCGCCAGCGCAGCGGCGATCACCGCCACCGAGCCGAGCATGTCGCTCCACACTTCCAGGTAGGCGCCCTTCATGTTGAGATTCTCGCCGCTGCCGGCCTTGAGCAGGCGCATCGAGATCAGGTTGACGAGCAGGCCGAACGCGGCAATGCCGAGCATGCCGATCGTGGCCACCTCCTGCGGCTGGCGGAAACGCAGCACCGCTTCGCAGAGGATGTAGGCGGCGACCGCGAACAGCAGGCCGCCGTTGACCAGCGCGCCCAGCGCTTCAAGCCGCGCGTAGCCATAGGTGCGCTTGGCGTCGGGCGGGCGCCGGCTCAGCCGCACCGCGACCAGCGCGATCATCAACGCCACAGTGTCGGTGGCCATGTGCGCGGCATCGGACAGCAATGCCAGGCTGTTGGTCACGAACGCGCCGACGATCTCCACCAGCAGGAACGCGGCGGTCAGCCCCAATGCCCACCACAGCGGTTTCTCGTGGCGGATCTCGGCCGGTGCGTGGCGGTGGTCGTGTCCCATGAGCTGGCCTGGCAGAACGTGCGAAAGAATGTTCGCCAGCTTAGACCGGCGCCGCTGCGGAGACTATTACACCGCAGCCCGCGAGCGTCACGGCAGCCAGTGCAGCGGCGCCCCGCTGATGCCGGCCAGCGCTAGCAGCGACCGCATGCCCGCGGCCAGCACGCGGCCCCAGGACGCCAGCACCGAGCGCAGGTACACCGACAACCCCAGCGCCGCCATCGCCACCTAGGGTCGGCACGCGGACACGCGCTGCGCCGCGTCCGCCAGTGCCGGCGGCAGCAGGCCATACGAACGCAGCACCATCATGCCGATGAAGCCCAGCACGCGCCAGGGCAGCCGCCGCTGCAGCGGCAGCCGGCCGGCGCCCGGCCGCCCCGCGGCCAGCCCGAGCAGCAGCATCAACGGCCCAGCATCATCACCCGCGTCAGCTTGACCAGCGCGCCGACTTGCGCGCTGGCCGCGCCCACCGGCAGCATCGCCGCCAGTACCTGCGGCACGGCGTACACGATCATGCCGGCGAGGATCCCGTAGTGGCGCTGATCCAGGCCGAACAGCGGCACCGCCAATGGCAACGCCAGCACCACCGCGATCCTCAGCGCCGCGGTAAATGCGATCGATGCGGCCACTTGGTCCGCATCGGCATCGATCATCATCGCCGCCGCCAAGATCGCCGAATTGCCGCAGATCGAATTGCCGCACGTCACCAGCGTGGCCAGGCACGCCGGCAGGACGGGCGCTTGGCCATCGTGGTGGACGGCGATCCGAGCGATCCGACCCACAAGCGCGCGGCCGTGGCGGTGGAGCAGGCGCTGCGCACGCCGCTGGAGCAGTCCGACGCCAAGCTCGAAGCGGCCAATCAGATCATCGCGCAGGAGCGGCGGCAGGCGCGCGAGCAGGCGCGGCAACAGGAACCGGCGCAGTCGATGCACGCACAGGCCACGTCGGCGATGGGGCGTTGAGCGACTCAGCTTGCAGCGCCCGGGCAGCACCGGCCCGACGTGTTGGGGACCGACCAAGACCGCGTCCTACCCTGCGTCGAATCCAGGCCCAGGAACTGCACGTCGGCGCCCGGGCCACCGCCCCACCCTCCACCGCTTGCGACTACACTACGCCGCATCCCATGCCCGGATCCTCCGCCATGCTGCACGCGCGCCTCACCCCACTGCTCCTGTGCGCGGCGCTCGCCGTGGCCGGCGACCTGCAGGCGCAATCGATAATTTTCCGTTCGAAGAGGCGAAAGAACCATGGACATCCAGGCTCTTCTATCGGCAGTCGATCCAATGCGAGCGAATCAATGTAGTAAGTTTCTCGGCGCAATGGCAGCCGGTTTGCTGCTGGCCGGCGGCGCCCATTCCGCTCCCTATGAGAAGGAACCCACTATGACCACGGCGACAGCCAAGCCTTCCAATGTTCCCATCGAACCGGCCAGGCAGTGGCCGCTGAAGTTCGAGAAACATAGTTTCGAGATATACAGCTATGACACCTACGGTTGCAAGGTTTGGTATGCAGACACTTGGCAAGCCATGGACGACGAGACCAAGCTGAAGCGTTCTTCTGATCGTTATGGCCCGAATTATCAAAAGAACTGGGGCGGCGGCCATTCCGGCATCCGCAACTTTCCTCTACCAGCGGAAATAGCGTGGCGTTCCAAGGATGGACAGTCGCACCAGGCGCGGATCGACATCGGCGAACTCTTCAAGGATGAGGTGATCCTGCACAACGTCCCGCGCGAGGAAATGGCGGATGTGCCATACGGCAAGTATCAGCATGACCCGGATATCATCATGGAAGTGAACGACCGCACTATTCGGGTCTACATGCGGGCCATGATTTTTTTGAAGCAGCGGGTGGAAGTGGCCGGCCATCTGAGAGCCGACTTCCGCAACGATCTGATCTTGGTAAAAACCTATACCTACTGAAGCAAGGAGCGGTGCCATGGGTGAGCTATTTAGGGATGGCGCATCTCGCCCCGTTACACCAGGCGAGTTGGACATGTACACGAAGGCACAGGCGTTGCAGGCTCAGCAACAGGCGCCAATCTTGCAGAGATCTGACAATTCACACGACTATATGTTCTTCGCGATGTTCGACGGCACGGGGCAGGATGCAGATGATCCAAAACAGTCCCCTACAAATGTGGGTGTTCTAAAGTCCCAACTTCGCGAAGTGGCACAGGCCCCTGATTCACGCGTCGGATACAACTATGCCAAGGGGATCGGCACCCAGCACAATCCACTTGCCCGGACCTGGGACGGCGCCTTTCCCTACACCTGGGACGACAGGATCGAAGAAACATATACAAGCCTTGCAACGCAAACAAAACAATGGCGGGAACAAGACCCCGAAGCACAAATCCGCATCGCCGAAGTCGGCTACAGCCGCGGCGCAGTGCTGGCCCCGGGGTTCGCGCGGCTGGTCGATCGCTACGGCATCGCCGATCCCGAGGATCTGAGCTTCGGACGCGACGCGCACGGCCACCTCACCGTCGAGAGTCCGCGCCCGCCGCTGGTCCCTCCCGGTCAGGTGGCGCAGGCGATGGGATTGTTCGATCCGGTCGGAACGAATCTGCCCAAGGACTACGATGCGCGGCTGCCGCCTTCCGTCATCAGCGCGTTCGCGCTGCTGGCCGCGGACGAACGGCGCAAGGCGTTCCCGCACCAGACCATCGTGGCGCCGGCGCTGAGCGCGGACGCGCGCATGCTCAACGTGCCGGTGCCGGGCGGACATTCCAACGTCGGCGGCGGCAACCGCGAGGGCGGACTGGAGGCGTTGGCCTTCAACCAGATGGCCGATTACCTCAACGCGCTGCGCGATAAGCCGCTGATCGAACACCGCGTGCTGCCGGACGATCCGGCGCAGTACACCGTCCATCAGGCTCGCGGCGCGACCGCGCTGCCGGGGCTGGACCAGGACGGGCAACGCGACCTGCGCCAGGAACTGGCCAACTGCAAGATCGTCGATCCGTGCCGCAGCGCCGAACCGATGGACCAGACGCTGGCAGCCCGCTTCGAGTACCGCAGCGTACAGCCGACCGCGCACCTGCCCACGCTGCCGCCGCACGCCGCGCTGGCGGCCGAACCGCCGCCGCCGCGCGGCATCGCCCCCGACGATCCGGCGCATCCGGACCATGCGCTGCTGGAACAGATCCGCCGCGGCGTGCGCGAACTCGACGCCCGCCATGGCCGCAGCTACGACGAAATCAGCGAGCGGCTGAGCCGCAGCCTGCTGGCGGCCAGCAAGGACAACCGCGAACTATATCCGGGGCGCGAGCACTCGCTGTCGGCCAATGCGCTGGAACGCGCCGATCGCGTGCTGCTGGGCAAGGACGGGCGCTTGGCCATCGTGGTGGACGGCGATCCGAGCGATCCGGCCCACAAGCGCGCGGCCGTGGCGGTGGAGCAGGCGCTGCGCACGCCGCTGGAGCAGTCCGACGCCAAGCTCGAGGCGGCCAATCAGATCATCGCGCAGGAGCGGCGGCAGGCGCGCGAGCAGGCGCGGCAACAGGAACCGGCGCAGTCGATGCACGCACAGGCCACGTCGGCGACGGGGCGTTGAGCGACCCAGCTTGCAGCGCCCGGGCCACCGCCCCACCCTCCACCGCTTGCGACTACACTACGCCGCATCCCATGCCCGGATCCTCCGCCATGCTGCACGCGCGCCTTACCCCCCTGCTCCTGTGCGCGGCGCTCGCCGTGGCCGGCGACCTGCAGGCGCAATCGATAATTTTCCGTTCAGAAGAGGCGAAAGAACCATGGACATCCAGGCTCTTCTATCGGCAGTCGATCCAATGCGAGCGAATCAATGTAGTAAGTTTCTCGGCGCAATGGCAGCCGGTTTGCTGCTGGCCGGCGGCGCCCATTCCGCTCCCTATGAGAAAGAACCCACTATGACCACGGCGACAGCCAAGCCTTCCAATGTTCCCATCGAACCGGCCAAGCAGTGGCCGCTAAGATTCAAGAAACATGGTTTTGGCGTGTACAGTTACGACACCTATGGATGCAAGGTCTGGTATGCGAATGCATGGCAAGCCAGGGAGAGCGACGCCAAACTGCAGCCATCTTCGGACAGTTATAAGCCCGACCATCAAAGGAATTGGAGCAGTGGCCATATCGGCATCCGGAATTTCCCTGCACCGGCGGAAGTGACGTGGCGTTCCAAGGATGGACAGCCGCACCAGGCGCGGATCGACATCGGCGAACTCTTCAAGGATGAGGTGATCCTGCACAACGTCCCGCGCGAGGAAATGGCGGATGTGCCATACGGCAAGTATCAGCATGACCCGGATATCATCATGGAAGTGAACGACCGCACCATTCGGGTCTACATACGGGCCATGATTTTTTTGAAGCAGCGGGTGGAAGTAGCCGGCCATATGAGAGCCGACTTCCGCAACGATCTGATCTTGGTAAAAACCTATACCTACTGAAGCAAGGAGCGGTGCCATGGGTGAGCTATTTAGGGATGGCGCATCTCGCCCCGTTACACCAGGCGAGTTGGACATGTACACGAAGGCACAGGCGTTGCAGGCCCAACAACACGTACCAATACTGCAACGTTCTGCCGAGTCGCATTCTTATATGTTCTTTGCTGTTTTTGATGGGACGGGCCAGGATGCCAACGATCCCAGGCAGTTACCTACCAATGTAGGCATTCTTAAAGCGCAACTCGACGAATTAAGAAAAAATCCTGATTTGCGGATAGGTTATAAATATGCTGAAGGGATCGGCACCCAGCACAATCCACTTGCCCGGACCTGGGACGGCGCCTTTCCCTACACCTGGGACGACAGGATCGAAGAAACATATACAAGCCTTGCAACGCAAACCAGAAAGTGGCAGCAACAAGACCCCGAAGCACAAATCCGCATCGCCGAAGTCGGCTACAGCCGCGGCGCAGTGCTGGCCCCGGGGTTCGCGCGGCTGGTCGATCGCTACGGCATCGCCGATCCCGAGGATCTGAGCTTCGGACGCGACGCGCACGGCCACCTCACCGTCGAGAGTCCGCGCCCGCCGCTGGTCCCTCCCGGTCAGGTGGCGCAGGCGATGGGATTGTTCGATCCGGTCGGAACGAATCTGCCCAAGGACTACGATGCGCGGCTGCCGCCTTCCGTCATCAGCGCGTTCGCGCTGCTGGCCGCGGACGAACGGCGCAAGGCGTTCCCGCACCAGACCATCGTGGCGCCGGCGCTGAGCGCGGACGCGCGCATGCTCAACGTGCCGGTGCCGGGCGGACATTCCAACGTCGGCGGCGGCAACCGCGAGGGCGGACTGGAGGCGTTGGCCTTCAACCAGATGGCCGATTACCTCAACGCGCTGCGCGATAAGCCGCTGATCGAACACCGCGTGCTGCCGGACGATCCGGCGCAGTACACCGTCCATCAGGCTCGCGGCGCGACCGCGCTGCCGGGGCTGGACCAGGACGGGCAACGCGACCTGCGCCAGGAACTGGCCAACTGCAAGATCGTCGATCCGTGCCGCAGCGCCGAACCGATGGACCAGACGCTGGCAGCCCGCTTCGAGTACCGCAGCGTACAGCCGACCGCGCACCTGCCCACGCTGCCGCCGCACGCCGCGCTGGCGGCCGAACCGCCGCCGCCGCGCGGCATCGCCCCCGACGATCCGGCGCATCCGGACCATGCGCTGCTGGAACAGATCCGCCGCGGCGTGCGCGAACTCGACGCCCGCCATGGCCGCAGCTACGACGAAATCAGCGAGCGGCTGAGCCGCAGCCTGCTGGCGGCCAGCAAGGACAACCGCGAACTATATCCGGGGCGCGAGCACTCGCTGTCGGCCAATGCGCTGGAACGCGCCGATCGCGTGCTGCTGGGCAAGGACGGGCGCTTGGCCATCGTGGTGGACGGCGATCCGAGCGATCCGGCCCACAAGCGCGCGGCCGTGGCGGTGGAGCAGGCGCTGCGCACGCGCTGGAGCAGTCCGACGCCAAGCTCGAGGCGGCCAATCAGATCATCGCGCAGGAGCGGCGGCAGGCGCGCGAGCAGGCGCGGCAACAGGAACCGGCGCAGTCGATGCACGCACAGGCCACGCCGGCGATGGGGCGTTGAGCGACCCAGCTTGCAGCGCCCGGGCCACCGCCCCACCCTCCACCGCTTGCGACTACACTACGCCGCATCCCATGCCCGGATCCTCCGCCATGCTGCACGCGCGCCTCACCCCCCTGCTCCTGTGCGCGGCGCTCGCCGTGGCCGGCGACCTGCAGGCGCAATCGATAATTTTCCGTTCGAAGAGGCGAAAGAACCATGGACATCCAGGCTCTTCTATCGGCAGTCGATCCAATGCGAGCGAATCAATGTAGTAAGTTTCTCGGCGCAATGGCAGCCGGTTTGCTGCTGGCCGGCGGCGCCCATTCCGCTCCCTATGAGAAGGAACCCACTATGACCACGGCGACAGCCAAGCCTTCCAATGTTCCCATCGAACCGGCCAGGCAGTGGCCGCTGAAGTTCAAGAAACATAGTTTCGAGATATACAGCTATGACACCTACGGTTGCAAGGTTTGGTATGCAGACACTTGGCAAGCCATGGACGACGAGACCAAGCTGAAGCGTTCTTCTGATCGTTATGGCCCGAATTATCAAAAGAACTGGGGCGGCGGCCATTCCGGCATCCGCAACTTTCCTCTACCAGCGGAAATAGCGTGGCGTTCCAAGGATGGACAGTCGCACCAGGCGCGGATCGACATCGGCGAACTCTTCAAGGATGAGGTGATCCTGCACAACGTCCCGCGCGAGGAAATGGCGGATGTGCCATACGGCAAGTATCAGCATGACCCGGATATCATCATGGAAGTGAACGACCGCACTATTCGGGTCTACATGCGGGCTCACATTCCGACCAAACAGCTTCAAAAGCCAGGGAATCGCTATAGCGACTTCCGCAACGATCTGATCTTGGTAAAAACCTATACCTACTGAAGCAAGGAGCGGTGCCATGGGTGAGCTATTTAGGGATGGCGCATCTCGCCCCGTTACACCAGGCGAGTTGGACATGTACACGAAGGCACAGGCGTTGCAGGCCCAACAACACGTACCAATACTGCAACGTTCTGCCGAGTCGCATTCTTATATGTTCTTTGCTGTTTTTGATGGGACGGGCCAGGATGCCAACGATCCCAGGCAGTTACCTACCAATGTAGGCATTCTTAAAGCGCAACTCGACGAATTAAGAAAAAATCCTGATTTGCGGATAGGTTATAAATATGCTGAAGGGATCGGCACCCAGCACAATCCACTTGCCCGGACCTGGGACGGCGCCTTTCCCTACACCTGGGACGACAGGATCGAAGAAACATATACAAGCCTTGCAACGCAAACCAGAAAGTGGCAGCAACAAGACCCCGAAGCACAAATCCGCATCGCCGAAGTCGGCTACAGCCGCGGCGCAGTGCTGGCCCCGGGGTTCGCGCGGCTGGTCGATCGCTACGGCATCGCCGATCCCGAGGATCTGAGCTTCGGACGCGACGCGCACGGCCACCTCACCGTCGAGAGTCCGCGCCCGCCGCTGGTCCCTCCCGGTCAGGTGGCGCAGGCGATGGGATTGTTCGATCCGGTCGGAACGAATCTGCCCAAGGACTACGATGCGCGGCTGCCGCCTTCCGTCATCAGCGCGTTCGCGCTGCTGGCCGCGGACGAACGGCGCAAGGCGTTCCCGCACCAGACCATCGTGGCGCCGGCGCTGAGCGCGGACGCGCGCATGCTCAACGTGCCGGTGCCGGGCGGACATTCCAACGTCGGCGGCGGCAACCGCGAGGGCGGACTGGAGGCGTTGGCCTTCAACCAGATGGCCGATTACCTCAACGCGCTGCGCGATAAGCCGCTGATCGAACACCGCGTGCTGCCGGACGATCCGGCGCAGTACACCGTCCATCAGGCTCGCGGCGCGACCGCGCTGCCGGGGCTGGACCAGGACGGGCAACGCGACCTGCGCCAGGAACTGGCCAACTGCAAGATCGTCGATCCGTGCCGCAGCGCCGAACCGATGGACCAGACGCTGGCAGCCCGCTTCGAGTACCGCAGCGTACAGCCGACCGCGCACCTGCCCACGCTGCCGCCGCACGCCGCGCTGGCGGCCGAACCGCCGCCGCCGCGCGGCATCGCCCCCGACGATCCGGCGCATCCGGACCATGCGCTGCTGGAACAGATCCGCCGCGGCGTGCGCGAACTCGACGCCCGCCATGGCCGCAGCTACGACGAAATCAGCGAGCGGCTGAGCCGCAGCCTGCTGGCGGCCAGCAAGGACAACCGCGAACTATATCCGGGGCGCGAGCACTCGCTGTCGGCCAATGCGCTGGAACGCGCCGATCGCGTGCTGCTGGGCAAGGACGGGCGCTTGGCCATCGTGGTGGACGGCGATCCGAGCGATCCGGCCCACAAGCGCGCGGCCGTGGCGGTGGAGCAGGCGCTGCGCACGCCGCTGGAGCAGTCCGACGCCAAGCTCGAGGCGGCCAATCAGATCATCGCGCAGGAGCGGCGGCAGGCGCGCGAGCAGGCGCGGCAACAGGAACCGGCGCAGTCGATGCACGCACAGGCCACGTCGGCGACGGGGCGTTGAGCGACCCAGCTTGCAGCGCCCGGGCCACCGCCCCACCCTCCACCGCTTGCGACTACACTACGCCGCATCCCATGCCCGGATCCTCCGCCATGCTGCACGCGCGCCTCACCCCACTGCTCCTGTGCGCGGCGCTCGCCGTGGTCGCCGCTCCCGCCGCCGCCCAGCGCACCGTAGCCGGCGATCTGCAGGCACAGATGTCGGCGCAGGCGTTCAAGGCCGCCGGGCTGGACAAGCTGTCACCGCAGGAGCTGGCCGCGCTCAACGACTGGCTGCAGGGCAAGGTCGCCAAGGACACCGCGGTGGCGCTGGATCGAGCCAAGGAGGAAGGCCGCCAGGAAGTGATCGTGAAGAACCGCGGCTTCTTCGACTTCGGCAGCCAGGAGCCGATCGAGAGCACCCTGGTCGGCGAGTTCAGCGGTTTCTCCAAGGGCCGCCGCTACGTGCTGGCCAACGGCCAGGAATGGGAGCAGACCGAGTCCGCCAGCCTGAGCAGCGTACACCGCAGCAACCCCAAGGTGCGGATCAAGCCGGGCATCGCCGGCGTGTGGTACATGCAGATCGACACCTACAACACCCGGGCGAAGGTCCGTCGCGTCAAGTAAGGCGCATGCCGTGAACGTGCGCCAGCACCCGCGGCTGGGCCTGGCCGACGCCTCGCACAGCCTCGCCGACGCGCTGCGCCGGCGTTTCCGCGCCAGCGATGTCTGGTTCATCGCGCTGGCCCTGCTGGCCGGACTGGTCGCCGGCCTGCTGACCCTGCTGCAGGGCGGCCTCGCCCACGCCGTGCAGGTGTGGCTGTACGGCCTGGACGTTGATTCCCGGCTCAGCGCGATGCCCGCGCTGAGCCCGGGCCAGTTGCTGGTGCTGCCGCTGGGCGGGCTGCTGGTGGGCCTGCTCGGCATGGCCGCGCGCGCGCGCAAGCGCCAGCTGATCGACGCGGTCGAGGCCAATGCGTTGTACGGCGGGCGCATGTCGATGCGCGACAACCTGATCGTCTCCGCGCAGACCCTGCTGTCCAACGGCTGTGGCGCCTCGGTCGGGCTGGAGGCGGCGTACACGCAGATGGGCGCGGGCAGCGGCTCGCACCTGGGGCGGATCTTGCGCCTGCGCCGCGCCGATATCCGCACCCTGGTCGGCGCCGGCGCCGGCGCGGCCATCGCCGCCGCGTTCGGCGCGCCGCTGGCGGGCGCGTTCTACGCCTTCGAGATCGTGATCGGCGCGTACTCGCCGTCGGCGCTGGCGCCGGTGGCGGTGGCCTCGCTGGGCGCGGTGTTCGTGGCCCAGGCCGCGGGAGTGCAGCCGTACCTGTTGCCGGCCTCGGCGGCGTCGGCGCTGGAAGCGCGCGACTACGTGCTGTACGCCTTGCTGGGCGCGATCTGCGCGTTGCTGGCGGTGGCGGTGATGCGCCTGGTCGGGGCGATCGAGCAGGCGGTCAACCGCAGCCCGCTGCCGCGCTGGGCGCGGCCGGTGGCCGGCGGCCTGATGCTGATCCCGCTGGCGCTGATCACCCCGCAGGTGCTCTCGTCCGGGCACGGTGCGCTGCATCTGGATCTGACCAGCCCGACCTCGTTGCAATGGCTGGGTGCGCTGTTGCTGCTCAAGTGCCTGGCCTCGGGCATCTCGCTCGGCTTCGGCTTCCGCGGCGGCCTATTCTTCGCGTCGCTGTTCATGGGCTCGCTGGTCGGCGGCCTGTTCGCGGGGCTGCTGAACCTGGGCACCGGCATGGCCCTGGTCGACGGCACCGCCGCCTCGCTGGCCGGCATGGCGGCGCTGACCGCGGCCGTGGTCGGCGCGCCGATGACGATGGCGATGCTGGTGCTCGAGGGCACCCACGATTTCGTGCTGGCCAGCGCGGTGATGGTGGCGGTGCTGGTGGCCAACACCATCGTACGCCAGGTGTTCGGCTATTCGTTCTCCACTTGGCGCCTGCACCTGCGCGGCGAGACCATCAAGAGCGCGCGCGACGTGGGCTGGGTGAAGCACTTGAGCGCCGGACGGATGATGCGCAAGGACGTGCATCCGCTCGCGGCCGGCACCTCGGTGGCCGAGTTCCGCCGCCGTTTCCCGCTCGGCTCGGGCATCCGCGTGGTGCTGGAGGACGAGCAAGGCCACTACGCCGGGCTGGTGACCCTGGCCGCGGCCTATGCCGACGGGGTCGATGCCGACGCGGCGATCGCCGACTATGCCGGCAACCGCGACGTGGCGCTGCGCACCGACACCGACGTAGTCACCGCGATGCGCCAGTTCGACCTGACCCAGAGCGATGAACTGGCGGTGGTGGACGAACGCGGCCGGGTGCTCGGCGTACTGACCGAGGGCTTCGTGCGCAAGCGCTACGCCGAGGAACTGGACAAGCGCCAGCGCGAGCTGATGGGCGAGCGGGTGGATGATTGATGCGGGACTCGGGACGGCAGGATACTGTCCCAGGGCAAATCGCTGTCAAGCGATTTGATGAGAAAAGTGCCGATTTTTTTGGAAAAAAAGCGGCTTCTTTCGCAAAGCATACATGCGGAGAACTTGCGAAAATCCCGAGTCCCGGGCCTCACCCCAACCCCGCCACCCGCTGCGCCAACTTCTTTGCCGAAATCCCGGCCCTGGCGCCCAGTTCCTGCGCGAACAGCGACACGCGCAATTCCTCCAGGTCCCAGCGCAATGCCTGCCACTGCGGGTCGGCGCTGCGCCCGGCCGCGGCGGCGTCAGCCAGGGCGTCGGCGAACGGCTTGAGTTCCAGCATCCGCGCCTGGTCGCGCGCCGGATCGCGCTTGGCGCGCTCGGCGCGCAGGATCATCGCGCGCAGATAGCGCGGGAACTGCGCCAGCGCGGTGGCCGGGGTCTCGCGCAGGAAACCCGGATGCACCAGCGCCGCCAGTTGCGCGCGCAGGTCGTCGAGGTTGCCGCTGGCCCAGCCCATCAGCGGCGATTCCAGT
Organism: Xanthomonas theicola; assembly: GCF_014236795.1. NCBI lineage: Bacteria > Pseudomonadati > Pseudomonadota > Gammaproteobacteria > Lysobacterales > Lysobacteraceae > Xanthomonas > Xanthomonas theicola. Next base: position 1,853,566 of record NZ_CP049017.1, read on the forward strand.
TGCGGCTTCAGTTCCGCCGCCGCGCCCATGATCGCCTCGGCCAGTTTCAGCCGCTCCATCGCCTCGCCGAACAGGTGCTTGCCGGCCGCGTCGCGGCGCTGGGCGAAGCTGCCTGGATCGCGGATCGCGTCCAGGCCGTGCTCGAGCAGCGCGTTCAACGCCGCGTCCACCAGGTCGCCGCGCAGCCGTTCCTGCGACTCGATCGCCGCATACAGCAGCCCTGTCTTCGGCGACACCGGCAATTGCTTGCGCGCCTGCTTGACCTTGTCGGCCAGCGCGATCTCCAGCAACCGGCGCACGCCGCGCGGATGCGCGGCCTCGGCCTGCGCGCGGTCGGCGAAGATGTGCAGCGCCGCCGCCTCGCCTTCGTCGACCAAGGCCGGATAGGCCGGCACCCCGGCTTCGCCGGGCACCTGCAGCGGGATCGGCGCGAACGGGAACACGCGCAGCCCGGCTGCGGCCATCTCGCGCCCGGCGCGCGCGGCGAAGGCCTGCCCGGCACGATCGCCGAAACGCGCGCGCAGCGCGTCCAGGTCGCGCGACTCGGCCAGCACCTTGCCGGCGTCGTCGCGCACGCGCAGGTGCATGCGCAGGTGCGGCTCCAGGGCGTTGTCGTCGAAATCCAGCGCGGCCAGCGCCGCGCCTGTGGCGCGTTGCAGGAAGCGCGCCAGCTCGCCGCGGATGTCGTCGGCGCTGGGCTGCGGGAACGCCTCGTGGAAGGCGCGGGCGAAGTCCGGCGCCGGCACGTAGTTGCGCCGCTGCGCCTTGGGCAGGCTGCGGATCAGCGCCGCCGCCTTGTCGGCGACGAAGCCCGGCGCCAGCCACGACAGCCGCGCCGGGTCCAGCGCGTTGAGCAGGTGCAGCGGCACCTCCAAGGTCACGCCGTCGTCGGCCGCGCCCGGCTCGAACCTGTAGTGCAGCGCCAGCCGCGCGTCGCCGAGCGCGAAGTACTTCGGATAGCGGTCGGCCTCGCTGCCCTCGCCCGGCAACAGGTCGGCCAGCGACCAGTGCAGCGCGCGCCGCTGTTCCGGTGACAACGCCTTCCACCACGCATCCAGGCCGGCGGCCGAGTGCAGTTCGCCGGGAATCCGGTCCAGGTACCAACGCGCCTGCCAGTCCTCGTCGGCGACGATGCCGGCGCGGCGCAGCTTGGCTTCTTCCTCGTGCGCCTGCGCCAGCACCTTCTGGTTGTCGGCGACGACGCTGGCGCGGGTGTTGATCTCGCCCGGCACCAGGCCCTGGCGCACGAACAGGTCGTGCGCGCCGGACGGATCGATGCGGCCGTAGTGCACCGGCTTCTTCGGCGCCAGCACCAGCCCGAACAGGCTGATCTGCTCCGACGCCAGCACCTGGCCCTGCGCGCGCGACCAGTGCGGGTCGAAGTGCTTGCGCGCCAGCAGGTGCGGCAGCTCGGCGACGACCCAGTCCGGCTCGACCGCGGCATTGGTCAGGCCCCAGACCTTCTGCGTGTCCAGCAGCGTGGCCGGCAGCACCCACGGCGGCGGCTTGCGCGCCAGCGTCGAGCCGGGGAACAGCAGGAAGCGGCGCTGCCGCGGCGCCAGGAAATCGCCCTTCTCGGTGCGGTGGCCGACCTGCGTCGGCAGGCCGGCGAGCAGGGCACGGTGCAGCGCCTGATAGGCGGCGGCACGCGCGCGCGCGCTCGCACGCGGCACGTCGTCGGCCGGGTTGGCCGGCGCTGCGGGCCTGGCGTCGACCGGCGCCTGCGCAGGCTCGCTGCGCCCTTCGCGCGCCAGCCGCGCGGCGCGGTGCAGTTGCCCGCGCGTGGCGCGCGCGCTGGCCTCGGCATCGCGCGCCGGCGGCGACGCAGCGCCAGCGAGCAGCGGCTGCAACGACGCGGCCGCCGGCTCCTCGCTCCAGCCCAGTTCCTCGCACAGCAGGTGCAGCTGGCGGTGCAGTTCGCGCCATTCGCGCATGCGCAGGAAACCGAGGAAATGACGCCCGCACCAGTCGCGCAGCTTGGACTGGGTCAGTTCCTCGTGCGCCTGCCGGTAGCCGTCCCACAGGCGCAGGATGCCGACGAATTCCGAACGCGCATCGGCGAACCTGGCGTGCGCGTTGTCGGCCGCCTCGCGCGCCTGCGGCGGGCGTTCGCGCGGATCCTGGATGCCCAGGAACGCGGCGATCACCAGCATCGGCCGCAGGCAGCCGTGCTGCTGCGCAGCCACCAGCATCCGCGCCAGCTTCACGTCCACCGGCAGCCGCGCCATCTTGCGGCCGATCTCGGTGAGCTTGCGCAGGCCGTGGCGGTCGGCCTCGCCGACCGCGCCCAGTTCCACCAGTTGCTGCCAGCCGTCGGCGACCGCGCGCTCGTCCGGCGGCTCCAGGAACGGGAAATCCTCGATCCGCCCCAGCCCCAGCTGCAGCATGCGCAGGATCACCCCGGCCAGACTGGAACGGCGGATCTCCGGGTCGGTGAATTCCGGCCGCGCCTGGAAATCGGCCTCGGCGTACAGCCGGTAGCAGATGCCTTCGGCCACGCGCCCGCAGCGGCCCTTGCGCTGGTTGGCGCTGGCCTGCGAGACCGGCTCGATGTGTAGCCGGTCCAGTTTCTGCCGCGGGCTGTAGCGCTTGACCCGCGCATAGCCCGGATCGACCACGTAGCGGATCCGCGGCACCGTCAGCGAGGTCTCGGCGACGTTGGTGGCCAGCACCAGGCGCCGCCGCGGGCCGGGCTGGAACACCCGGTCCTGGTCGCTATTGGACAGCCGCGCATACAACGGTAGCACCTCGGTCTGGCGGTACTTGCGCCGCTCCAGCGCCTGGTGCGCATCGCGGATCTCGCGCTCGCCAGGCAAGAACAGCAGCACGTCGCCACGCGCGTCCAGCCGGGTGATCTCGTCCACCACCGCCACGATCGCATCGTTGACGGTGCGCTCGCCGGCACGGTCCTGGCCGTTCTCGGCAGCGCCGCCGCCCTCGCCCTCCAATGGCCGGTAGCGCACCTCCACCGGATAGGTGCGGCCTTCGACGCCGATCACCGGCGCGCCGTCGAAATGCGCGGCGAAACGCGCGGTGTCGATCGTCGCCGAGGTCACGATCACCTTCAGCTCCGGGCGCTTGCGCAGCAGTTGCTTGAGGTAGCCGAGCAGGAAGTCGATGTTGAGGCTGCGCTCGTGCGCCTCGTCGACGATGATCGTGTCGTAGCTGGACAGCCAGCGGTCGCTGGCGATCTCGGCCAGCAGGATGCCGTCGGTCATGAACTTGATCCGGGTCTCCTCGCCGACCCGGTCGTTGAAGCGCACCTGGAAACCCACCGCCCCGCCCACCGGCGTACGCAGTTCCTCGGCCACGCGTGCGGCCACCGCGCGCGCGGCGATGCGCCGCGGCTGGGTGCAGCCGATCATGCCGGCGGCGCCGCGGCCGGCGGCCAGGCACAGCTTCGGCAGCTGCGTGGTCTTGCCCGAGCCGGTCTCGCCGGCGATGACCACCACCTGGTGCGCGCGGATCAGCGCCACGATGCGCTCGGCTTCGCGCACGATCGGCAACTGGTCATCCAGGGTGATCGCCGGCCGCGCCGCCGCGCGCGCCTCGCAGCGCGCCCGCGATTGGCCCAGCGCCTGCTCGAACGCTGCCTCCAATGCGGGATTGCCGGGCGCGGCCTGCCAGCGCGACCATAGGCCGAACAGGCGGCCACGGTCGCGGGTCAGCGCCCCGTCGATCGCGTCGCGGCGCTCGCGCAGGCGGGTGGCCAATTGTTTTTCGATAGTGCTCATCAATCAGGGGCCGTTGAACTTTGAATGACAGCGCATGCTTTAGTCTGTCTATTGTGACGCCATATCGTTCGCAACCCCTCAAGAGGATTTTCTGATGGCCAAGAGCAAGACCTCCGGCAAGACCAAGAGCCCCACCGAGCAGGCAGCGCCCACCACGCCGCTGGCGGCGCTGGCTCCGTCCGCGCCCAACATCGATATCGGGATCAGCGGCAGCGACCGCAAGAAGATCGCCGACGGCCTGTCGCACTTCATGGCCGACGCGTTCACCCTGTACCTGAAGACCCACAACTTCCACTGGAACGTGACCGGGTCCATGTTCAACTCGCTGCACCTGATGTTCGAGACCCAGTACACCGAGCAGTGGGCGGCGCTGGACGACGTCGCCGAGCGCATCCGCGCGCTGGGATTCAACGCACCGGGTTCGTACAAGGAATACGCCGCGCTGACCTCGATCCCGGAAGAGCCGGGCCTGAGCGACAGCGCCGACTGGCGCGAGATGGTGCGCCAGCTGGTGGTCGGCAACGAAGCGCTGTGCCGCACTGCGCGCAAGGCGCTCAAGACCGCCGACGATGCCGGCGACGACCCGTCGGTGGACATGCTGACCCAGCGCCTGCAGACCCACGAGAAGTACGCGTGGATGCTGCGGTCGCTGCTGCAGTAAGCCCTGGGGCTTCGCCCCCTGGCGGGCTTACCCAAGGTTTCGCCGAGGCGAAACCTTGGGCCCCTGCTCACTCGCCTGCCACAACCCCGCGCCTGTCGGCGCGCCCCCTTGACTCAAGGGGGCTTGAACGCTGCAAGCTCCACGCAAGAGACCTGCTGCCTCGCACACATCCTGGATACTTGCGCACCAGTGTGACCGCCCGCCCACACGGATGTTCGATGACCGCTCCGTCTCCGTATCCCTCGCTGCGTCGCCCGCTGCTGGCCATCGTGCGGGATGCGTCGTGGGCATCGCGGCTGGCCTGGCTGCCGGCTTTCATGCCTGGTGGCAGTTGGGCGACTCGGGCGTGCCCGGCAATGGCGGGCATGGCCTGGTCGCGTTGCTCCTCGCGGTGCTGACCGCGATCGGCTACAGCGTCAGTTTTCTGGTGCCTCGCTGAACTGGTTCGCCGGAATATGGGCCGCGTGCCTCGCTCTGGCCCTGGCCATGGACTCCTGCCAGCCACGCCAGCGCAGCGTGCCCAAGATCGCCGCGTTGGCGGCATTGGTGCTGCTGAGCGGCCTGAGCCTGGCAGCGCTGTCGGCATGGGCGCGTGGCTACGACCCCGGCCACCCGGCGCAACTGGTGGCGTCGGTCGTACCGGGGCTGGCGTGTTCGGCGGCGCTGCCGGCCACGCTGCCGGTGCTGCTGATCGGCCACTTCATCGGCAGGCGCCGCGCGCGTCGGACAATGCCTACGCACATCACAGCGCGCGCCTGACGCCACGCCGCACGCCGGCGCGCCACGGCCGCGCTTGACCTACGCGGTATCCTAGGCGTATGCAATCTTCCGCCCATTCCGTACTCGGCCGCGTGTTCGGCTACGACCAGTTCCGCGGCCCGCAGCAGGACATCGTCGAGCACGTCGCTGCCGGCCAGGACGCGCTGGTGCTGATGCCCACCGGCGGCGGCAAGTCGCTGTGCTACCAGATCCCCTCGCTGCTGCGCGACGGCACCGGCATCGTCGTCTCGCCGCTGATCGCGCTGATGCAGGACCAGGTCGAAGCCCTGCGCCAGCTCGGCGTGCGCGCCGAATACCTCAATTCCACGCTGGACGGCGAAACCGCGCAGCGGGTCGAGCGCGCGCTGCTGGCCGGCGAGCTGGACCTGCTCTACGTCGCCCCCGAACGCCTGCTGACGCCGCGCTTCCTGTCGCTGGTCGAGCGCAGCCGCATCGCCCTGTTCGCGATCGACGAGGCGCACTGCGTGTCGCAATGGGGCCACGATTTCCGCCCCGAGTACCGCCAGCTCACCGTGCTGCACGAGCGCTGGCCGCAGACCCCGCGCATCGCCCTGACCGCCACCGCCGATCCGCCGACCCAGCGCGAGATCGCCGAACGCCTGGACCTGACCCAGGCGCGCCACTTCGTCAGCTCCTTCGACCGCCCCAACATCCGCTACACTGTGGTGCAGAAGGACAACAGCCGCCGCCAGTTGCTGGATTTCCTGCGCGCGCACCGCGGCAGCGCCGGCATCGTCTACTGCCTGTCGCGGCGCAAGGTCGAGGAAACCGCCGACTTCCTGGCAAAGGAAGGGCTCAACGCGCTGCCCTACCATGCCGGCCTGCCGGCCGAGGTCCGCGCCGGCAACCAGCGCCGCTTCCTGCGCGAGGACGGCATCGTGATGTGCGCCACCATCGCCTTCGGCATGGGCATCGACAAGCCGGACGTGCGCTTCGTCGCGCATACCGACCTGCCCAAGTCGCTGGAGGGCTATTACCAGGAGACCGGCCGCGCCGGCCGCGACGGCGAAGCCGCCGAGGCCTGGCTGTGCTATGGCTTGGGCGATGTGGTGCTGCTCAAGCAGATGATCGAGCAGGGCGAGGCCGGCGAGGACCGCAAGCGGGTGGAGCGGCGCAAGCTAGACCAATTGCTGGGCTATTGCGAATCCATGCAGTGCCGGCGCCAGGTGCTGCTGGCCGGCTTCGGCGAGACCTATCCGCAGCCCTGCGGCAACTGCGACAACTGCCTGACCCCGGCCGCGGCCTGGGATGCCACCGTCGCCGTGCAGAAGGCGCTGAGCTGCGTCTACCGCAGCGGCCAGCGCTTCGGCGTCGGCCACCTGATCGACATCCTGCGCGGCAGCGACGGCGAGAAGATCAAGCAGTTCGGCCACGACCGGCTCAGCACCTACGGCATCGGCAAGGACCTGGACGCGCGCGCTTGGCGCGGCGTGTTCCGCCAGCTGGTCGCCACCGGGCTGCTGGAGGTGGACAGCGATGCCTATGGCGGCCTGCGCCTGACCGACGCCAGCCGCCAGGTGCTCAAGGGCGAGCGCCAGATCATGATGCGCCGCGAGGCGCCCAGCCGCGGCCGCGAACGTGGCGACCGCAGCGGCAGCCCGCGCACCGGCGTGCCGGTGCAGCCGCAGGACCTGAACCTGTTCAACGCGCTGCGCGACCTGCGCGCCGGCCTGGCCAAGGAACAGAACGTGCCGGCGTTCGTGATCTTCCACGACAGCACCCTGCGCAACATCGCCGAACAGCGCCCGACCAGCCTGGACGAACTGGCCCACGTCGGCGGCATCGGCGGCACCAAGCTGGCCCGCTACGGCCAGCAGCTGATCGATATCGTCCTGCAGCAGGGCTAGCGACACGGGTCCGACAGCGGCCGTTTGCCGCCACGTCGCGGCCCGTGCCCGGCACCGGCAAGAAAATCCCCGGCCGCCGACAGGCCGGGTTCAACGTGGTATTGATAGCGTCGCTGCATGGTGGCGCGCAGCTGCGGCTGCAGCCACCCAGCCCTTCTTTCCTTGGCCTACGTCCGATGAAACGATCCTTCCTGCTAGCCTGCGCCCTGCTCGCCGGCCCGGCCATGGCGCAAACCTCCGCCGACGGCGGCAACAGCGACAGCGAAGCGGCCAAGCGCGCGCTGGACCTGAGCGTGCCGCAGCAACCGATCACCTACGGCAGCGACCCGGTGTACAAGGCCGACCCGCCCGGCGCCTATTACGGCGACACCAGCGGCACCTCGGCCTCTGCACAGAAGGCCGCGGCCAGCCAGGCCCTGGCCGAGGCCGAACAGGCGCGCGCCGACCGCTGCAAGGGCGACGTGCACGGCAGCGTCTCCACCGGGTTCGGCTATTCCTCGCGGGGCGGCAACAGCAACTACCAGGCCGCCAACCTCAACCTGTGCAAGACCTACTACAACGACGACGGCAAGCCGCGCGAAGTCGGCATCAGCATCAGCGTCGGCCAGAGCGAAGGCCACGGCGGCTATTACGGCCGCGGCGGCTACGGCTATCCCTACGGCTGGTAGCGGCCGCCAGCGCAGGCGGCGGCGTGCTTGCGCCGGCGCCGCGCAAGCAGGCAGCCGCGGCGTGCAGGTCGTCCAGTTCGTCCACGGCTAACGTCTAGGCATGCTGGCCGGGTAGGCACGCTGGTCGGGCGCAAGCCCGGCTCCAGCGGATGGCGCAGCCGTCACTCCCGCCACACTCCCTCGCCTCCATCGCCAAACGACACAGCGTGGCGACGCGCGCACTGCCGCGCACGGCAAGGACACGGACGCGCGCGCGTCACGCCCGCGCCGCGCCAGGCGGCGACTCAGAAATCCAGGCTGTAGCCCACCGTCAGCGTGCGCCCGCGCCCGGCGAAGTAGCGGTCCGGTTCGACCAGCGCGCTCTGCGAGTAGTAGGTGATGTACTGGCGATCGAGCAGGTTGGCGACGGCCAGGCGCAGTTCGCCCTGGCGCAATCTGTAGTTCAGCGCCGCATCGACCAGCGCGTAGCCGCTGAACCGCTTCTGCGGATCGTCGAAGCTGCGGCTGAACGCGTATTGCGCCTGCACGAAACTCGACAGCCGCGGAGTCCATTGCGCCGACCAGGTGCCGATGACGCGGTTGGGCGCGATGTTCAGCCCGTCCACATGGGCGTCCAGGCTGCCGTTGCCGTCGCTGTCGTAGCGCCCGCGCGTATACGCATAGGCCAAGCCGACGCGCTGCCGCTCGCTGATCCGATACTTGGCGCTGGCATCCACGCCTTCGATGCGGGTCTTCTCCCGCGCCATCTGGAACGCGCCGTCCACCGCGATCACCCGGGTGCCGTAATCCGAGCGCGACTGGAACACGCCGACATCCACATCCCACGCCTTGCCGCGCATGCGCGTGCCCAGTTCGACGTTGCGGGTCAGCACCGGCTGCAGCGCGCTCAGGCTGGCGACCGTGGTCCCCGGAGTATTGATCGAGCGCAGCACGCGGCCCACGTCGGGCATGCCGAAGCCCTCGGAATAGCTGGCGAAGACGTTGAAGCGCTCGCTCGGCGCGAACACCGCGCCGGCGTTGTACAGCGTCTCGGCGAACGACAGCGTGCCGCCCTGCACCTGCACGCGGTTGTAGCGGGCCAGGGTCTGGTAGCTGTCGATGCGCAGCTTCGCGTCCTCGTGGCGCACGCCGCCATGCACGGTCAGCTGCGGCAGCAGCCGGTACTCGCCCTGCAGGAACGCCGCCAGGTCGCGGTACTGCGATTCGGGCACATAGGTGCGGCCGGTGCCGTACAGGTCCTGCTTGCCGCTGTCCCACAGGGTGTCGAAGCCACCGGTGAGCTTGAGCCGGCCATCGAGCAGGCCGTCCTTGCCGAGGCTGGTCTTGGAGCCCCACTTCGACGCCACCGAGCGCGACTGGTCGTACAGCGTGCCGTTGGGCGCGATCCGCGGATCCTGGAAGGTGGCCGAATTGTCGGCGCCGAACAGGCCTTCGAACGCCTGGTTGAACACCATCGCCTTCAGTTCCATGCCGGCCAGATCGTGGTGGGCATAGGACAGGCCGGTGGTCCATACGTCGTTCCACGGCGGCGTGCCTTCGGGCCGCCCGCGCACCGAGGTGGTCGGGATGCCGAGCTCGCGATCGCCGGCCACGCCCAGGTACTCGGCCTTGGACTTGATGCGGTAGCGGTTGGAACTGAACTGCAGTTCCTGGCGGTCGTCGATCCAGTAGCCCAGCTTGGCGTGCAGGTCGTAGGCGCACGTGGCCATCAGGTCGCCCTGGGGTCACGTCGGTGCCGATCGCGCGCCCGTCGCCGTCCAGGTACAGGCCCTGGTCTTCGTAACCAACGGCGAACAGGTAGTCGAGCTTGTCCTGGCGGCCGTCGATGCGGTAGCTGGTCTTGTAGCTCAGGGTCTCGGCGTCGACGTCGGTGGTCGGCGCGGTGGCTTGCACCTCGAGGTGCTGGTTGAGCGCACCCGGCTGCGGACGGCGCGTGACCAGATTGATGGTGCCGCCGGTCGCGCCCAGGCCGTTCATCGCGTTGGCGCCCTGGATCACCTCGATGCGCTCGACCATCGCGTAGTCGATCGTGTGCGCCTCGCGCCCGGTCGGGCGCAGCGGGTTGGACTGCGGGATGCCATCGACCAGGATCAGCGGCGTGCGCCCGCGCAAGGTCTCGCCGCTGCCGTTCATCTTGCCGCGGCTGGGGGTATACGACGGCAGCAGGCTGGACAGCAGGTCCGACGAATTGCTGCTGATGGTCAGCTGCTGCGCGATCTCCTGCTGGTCGATCACCACCACCGTCTGCGGCGCGGTCTCTGCGGGCTGGTCGGTGCGCGAGGCGCTCACGACGACGGTATCCAAGGTTTGCGGGGAGGGCGACTGCGCCCGGGCGACAGTGATGGCAGCCGCCAGCGGAAGCACCGCGACGGACAGGGAACACAGCAAACGCATCAACGGATCCTTGTGACAGGGACGGCGCCAATCTCAGATATGCCGGCGCCGTCCGATAACGAGAATGATTATTATACGCACAGGCGCACGTTCGACCGCCGTCTCGCCGCAGCGCTCGTCCGTCTCCGCTTCACGCCGCAAGCGAGTGGCACGACCTGCATCGCGTTCGAGCGCAATACCACCGTGCGGGCGCGGCGTGGCAAAAACCCTGCGAAGCGCGGCGCAATCGCCGCAGATTCGCTGCCCGCAGGCCTGGCCTTGCGGCGGGAAGAGCGTCCTGGCGGGCCACCGTCTACGTGCCCGGGAAGCAGCGCTCCATCGGCGATTGCGGATGAAGCGGCGCGTTGAACATACCGCGCGCGCAGCGCGTGCGCGTCGCCGGCTCGGAAACAGTCCGACCGAGGCAGTCAGCCGAGCGGCCGCAGCAACAGCAACAGGCACAGCGCCAGCATGAACACCGCGATGCAGGCGTCCAGTACCCGCCATGCGCGGGGATTGCGGAACACCGGCTGCAGCCGCCGCGCGCCATACCCCAGGCCGGAGAACCACACCACGCCCACCACGCAGGCGCCGAACGCGAACGCCCAGCGCAGCGCTCCCGGATAGCGCGTGGACAGGCTGCCGAGCAGGACCATCGTGTCGAGATACACGTGCGGATTGAGAAACGTGAAGGCCAGGCAGGTCAGCAACACGCGGCGCCAGCTCGCCGGCTGCTCGCCCTGCGCCTGCAGTGCGCCGGCACCGCGCCACGCGCGCTGCGCCGCCATCAGCCCATAGACGCCGAGGAAGGCCGCACCGGCGTAGCGCAGCACCTGCAGCAGTCCGGGCCACTGCTGCACCAGCGCGCCGATGCCGGCGACCCCGAGCACGATCAGGGCGATATCCCCGAATGCGCAGACCGCGACCACCAGCGCCACATGCTGCCGCTTCAAGCCCTGGCGCAACACGAAGGCGTTCTGCGCGCCGATCGCGATGATCAGGCCGGCACTGGCGATGAAACCGGCAAGCGTCGCTTCGAGAAACATGGGGATGGCCAGGACTGCGGGATGCGCATGCTGGCCTTGGCCGCGCCATTAGCCAAGCTAAATATTCTGTAGGCTATGAAGCAAATCTAAACCAACCTGAGAGTTCCCCCGGCTCTGCCGGGGAGGCAGTAGAAGTTTGACGTATCCGGGAGTCTGGACCGGCCAGCCTTTCGTAGACATCCGGACGCCATAATTGATGGCAATGACCGAGGTGTTTATGGGCAACAGCAAGCAGTACACGGATGAGTTCCGGGCCGAGGCGGTGAAGCAGGTGATCGAACGCGGCTTCACGGTGGTGGATGTGGCCTCCCGAATCGGGATTCCCAAGCACACGCTATACGGGTGGGTGCAGGCCGCCAGGAAGATGGCGCCGGCAGCCGGCGCTGCAGCGGCGTCGACCGACTCAGCGGAGATTCGCCGGCTCAAGGCCGAACTGAGGCGGGTAACCGAGGAGCGCGACATCCTAGAAAAAGCCGCCGCGTACTTTGCCAAGGGGTAAGGGCGAAGTACGCGTTCATGCGTGCGCACGTCCGGGAGTTTCGTCTGGCGACGATGTGCCGGGTGCTGGGCGTGCATCGCAGTGGTTACTAGGCCTGGCTGCGCAACGGCACCAGCGTCCGCGAACGCGAGGACCAGCGCTTGCTGGGCCTGATCAAGCACCACTGGCTGGCCAGCGGCGCGGTGTACGGCTATCGCAAGCTCACCCTGGATCTGCGTGAGGCCGGCGAGCGTTGCAGCCGTCACCGGGTGCGGCGCTTGATGAAGGCCGAAGGCTTGCGAGCGCAGGTTGGCTACGGCAGCAAGCCGCGTTAGCGGGGAGGTCCGGTCGGCGTGGTGGCGAATGTGCTCAACCGGGACTTCATTCCGCAGGCCCCGAACAAGGTCTGGGTCACGGACATCACCTATATCCGCACCTACGAGGGCTGGCTGTTCTTGGCAGCGGTAATGGAGCTGTATTGGCGCCAGATCGTGGGTTGGGCAACCGCTTCGACAATGACCAGCGATCTGGTGCTGCAGGCACTGGTGGCAGCGGCGTGGCGGCGCAAGCCCGGTCCTGGCGTGATGGTGCACTCCGACCAGGGCTGGCAGTCCACCAGCAGCGATTGGCAGTCGTTCCTGAAGGCGCACCGGATGGTGCCGAGCATGAGCCGACGCGGGAACTGCCATGACAACGCCGTGGCCGAGAGCTTCTTCAGCGTCTTGAAGAAGGAACGTATCAAGCGTCGGATCTACCCGACACGCGCCATGGCGGCATCGGACGTGTTCGACTATATCGAGATGTTCTACAACCCGATCCGCCGGCATGGTTCCGCTGGCGGCGTGTCACCGGTAGAGTTTGAAAGGCGCTACGCGCAGAGCGGCGACTGAGTGTCTACGGAAATCTGGCCGGTCCAGTGGGCTATATCAAGGGCAAGAGCGCCATCCACCTAGCGCGGGTGCATGGGGAGCGGAAGCGGAACTTTGTAGGGCAGAGCTTCTGGGCGCGAGGTTACTTCGTTACGAGGGTAGGTCGGGATGAAGGGTTGATCGGGGCATACATCCAGAACCAAGAGGCGGAAGATCGGCGCTTGGACCAATTGCAGTTGCTGAGGTAGTCGGCCACCTTCAGGTGGCCCTAACAAGGGAGGCGCGTAGCGCTCCCGCAGCCGCTTTGAGCGGCTCACATCTCTAAAGCCCCCGGCTTTGCCGGGGGATATTTACTCGACTCCACGCCATGGATCTGCTTCATCCGCAACTGGCCGCGTTCTCCGCCGTGCTCGAAGAGGGCAGCTTCGAGGCCGCCGCGCGCCGGCTGGCAGTGACCGCCTCGGCGGTATCGCAGCGGATCAAGGCGCTGGAAGACCGGCTCGGGCAGGTACTGGTCGTACGCCAGGCGCCATGCCGGCCGACCTCGGCAGGCGAAAGGCTGCTGCGCCGGGTGCGGCCGATGCAGGCACTGGAGGCCGAGGCGATGGCCGACTTCCTGCCGGGCGAGGCCGACGCCGGACGCGCACGCAGCATCGCGATCGCGGTCAACGACGACTCGTTGCAGACCTGGTTCCTCGCCGCGCTGTCGTCCCTGCACCACGCGCATGGCTTCCTGTTCGACGTGCACGTGGACGACCAGGACCACACCCTGGAACTGCTGCGCAACGGCACGGTGCTCGGCGCCGTCACCTCCGCGAGCAAGCCGCTGCAGGGCTGCAACATCCAGCCCCTGGGCGCCATGCGTTACTACGCGATCGCCTCCCCGCAGTTCGTTGCGCGCTACTTCGCCCCAGGACTCAACGCGGCCGCGTTGGCGCAGGCGCCGATGGTGGTGTTCAACCGCAAGGACGATCTGCAGGCCCGTTTCGTGCGGCGCATCACCCGCACCCGGCTTGCCCCTCCCATCCACTACCTGCCGACCTCGACCGGCTTCGTCGAGGCCGCAGCGCGCGGCCTCGGATGGTGCCTCGCCCCAGAGCAACTGGTCATGCCGGCGCTGCGGGAGAAGAAGATCGGCGTCATCGACTCGCAACGCTGGCTCGACGTGCCGCTCTTCTGGCAGCACGCGGCAGTGCGCTCGAGCGTCCTGCAGCAGATCGGCCAGGCGCTGCGCACGGCGGTGGGCATGCAGGCTGTGCGGCAACGCGCGTGAGCCGGAGCGCCTAGTCGCGATCGCGGATCGGTGCGGCGGCCAGGCAGCCCCGCTGTCGTCGCCATGCCCACGGCAGCCATGTTCGACGCCATGTCGTCACCATCATTGCCGGAGGAGGTCTCAGGCATTTGCGAAGAAATCGCCTGAAGAAGCGAGCCGATGCAGCGACTCGAATGGTGGGCCGTGATGGATTCGAACCATCGACCAAAAGATTAAAAGTCTCGTCCCGTCAGCTTTCCAGCCAAGGCTTAGAGGGACGTTCGTTTTCAGGAGGCAGCGCCGTGGAACCATTGGGGCGCAATGGGTGCTCTCGTTGTTTTCAGGAGCAGGCGAGCGGCGCACGCTTGATGTCGGCCGGCGGTCGGCAGCTCCAGATTGGACAGGGTGCGATGGTGGGTCGGAGGTTTCTGACCCTACCCCACCCGCTTGATGACCCGCACCCACCACTTGCCGGCCTGGATGCTCAGCGCGCCCGCGGCGACCTTGGCGACGTTGATGCGGACCTTGCCGGCGGCCTCCAAGTAGGGCGTGACCACGACCCCAGGCAGCGGCACCGTGCACGACACGATCATGGCGTCCCCGAACGCGACATCCGGCGCGCTGCCGTCCAGGTTCGCTCCGATGGTGTACACCGCCGGATCGCTCGCGCCGCCCTGGAAGTCGATTGCACCCTGCGCGAAACCGTAGGCCGTTCCGTTCAAGCACTGGCCGTTGTTGTTCGCCGCGGTATCCCAACGGAACACATTGCCGATGAAGGACGGGTTGATGTACGTGCCGGTGGTGATGTAGTTCTTGCTGACGCGGTTCCCCGTGGCGGCGAGGTAAGGGGTATTGATGAACCCGGCGCTGCCGCTGACCATGTCGCCGACAGAATTGTGGTAGACGCGCAGGTGGGTCACGTTCTCGCTCGCGGTCGGCGAGTCGATCATGTAGTAGCCGGCATAACCGCAGTCGGTGATGCGGTTCTCGCTGATATCCAGCTGGTACGCCCCATTGTCGCCGCCGCCGATCATGATCGCGTTGAAGCCGCCGGCGAGCGTGTTGTTGTGCACGCGCGAGTTCCACACCGACGCCAGGCCGATGAGGAAGCTGGTGCGCTTGCGGCGCGACACCAGGACGTTGTTCGAGATGTTGATATTTTTCGACCAGCGCGAGACGTTGATCAGGCATTTGCCGAAATCGCCGATCGTGTTGCCGCTGATCGTGACACTGTCCTGCACCTCGCCGGCATTGAGGTTGACCAGCGCGATGGCGTCGTGCTGCGCGCAGCCGGTGCCCAGGTTCGTGATGCGGTTATCGTTGATGGTGCCGTCGAAGCAGTTGGAGCGCAGCAGGATGCCCGTGCAGTCCGCCGCGCCGCTGGCCGTGACCGTGTTGTCGTTGACCGAGAAACCGGACGCGTAGTTGATCTCCACGCACACGTCGATGCTCTCGCTCATCGAGAACGTGTTGCCGTCCACCTGCACGTCCTTGGCCTGCAGCGACGTATCGCCCAGGATGTAGACCATGTTCTGGTCGGCGTAGGGCAGCGTATTGCGGAACTGGCAGTTCACGACCTTGATGCGCTCCATGGTGGTCGTGTAGGTGCTGATCCCGCCGAAGTAGAGGCCCGGCACGTTCGCGTTGTCCTCGATGATGCAGTCGGAGAACGCGACATCGGTGAACAGCTTCCCGGTGCCAGCGGTCGCGCCCAGCGCGGCACCGCCGCCGGTGCCCATCGACTGCGACCCCCACTCGAAGATGCGGCACCGGGTGAACGAAACGCGCTGCACAGACCCGCCGCGCAGGTGCAGGCCGAACAGCGCCTGGCCGGCGGGGTCAGTGCTGGTCTGCACCCGCAGCGTGCCGCGCAGGCCGATGCCCTCGACGTGGAAGTCGGACAGGTCGCCCACGGACTTGATGCCGTAGGCGCCCGGCGGCCGCGCCACGTTGACCTGCGGGAAGGACAGGACCGACAGGGCGTAGCCCTGGCCGAACCACTGCTGTCCTGATCGCGCGACCAGGCCGGTGTTGATGTACGTGCCCGCGGGGAACCATAGGCAAGCCGCGCCGCTGTCGATCGCCGCCTGCAGGGCGGCAGTGTCGTTGGTCGTTCCATCGCCCTTCGCGCCGAAGTCCTTCACCGACAGGAAATCCGCCAGCTTGGCGCCCACCGTGCGCGCCACAGCGCCCGCCATGGCCAGCTTCGTGCCCACCAAGGTGCTGCCGGCACCGGCGGCCAGCTGCGAGACCGAATTGCCGGCAAGGAGCGCTTTCAGGCTTGGCACCTCGATCGCGTCGCCGTCGGGGTTGTTGATCGTCGCCACCTCTGCGTCCGTGGTGAAAAACCCCATCTGCTGCGCGGTGAACACGTTGTACTTCCCGACCAGGCCGGCTATGTCGCTGGCCAGCTGTGCGTTCGTCACGTCGTCGGCCATTACCGGACCCCCATTGCGATGCCGCCCATGGCGGTGAAAAGGAAATTGCCGCTACGCAGGTTGGCGTCGCCGGCGCGCACTCGGTAGTTCTGAGCGGTGGTGGTGGCCGCGTCGGAGATCGTGATCGAGATGGTCGCGTTCTCCCTGCCGCCCAGGTAGTGCATTTTGTTCTTCAACGTCACCCAGCCGGTGCCGACCTGGCGGTCCACAAACCAGTTGCCTCGCGCCGGGTCGCCGCCGTTGTTCTCCACGTCCAGCGTGAGCTGCAGGAACGGTACATGCGACTCGCCGTCCAGCAACGGCGCGCCGAGGGTGAACGCGTAGACCACCGCGTTGGATGCCGCGTTGACACTGCCGGCCCATGACGCGATTGTCTTCTTCTGCACTTCGCCGATGATCTTGTTGCCGAAGATGTTCCCGCGCACCGTCACGTCGCCGCCGAACTGGGCCGTGCCGTCCTTGAGGATGCGCCAGCCGGTATAGACGCCGCTGGTGGTGTTCCACGCGAAGTTATCGGAGCGGATCTCGTTGCCGATCTTGGCGTTGGTGATCGACCCGTCCTTGATCATCGCTGCATTTATGTAGACGATGCCGCCCACGACCTGGAAGGGCTTGTAGTAGTTGCCGTCGGACGCGGTGGTCATGAACGCCAATCCGTCGGCGAGCATCACGATTTGCGACTGCGTCACGCCGTTGTAGATGTCGATGCCCAGGCCGATGCCGGCAAGGTAGCGCCGGCCGTTGGCGTCCAGCTGCACCTTGATGTTGTAATACGCGCTGAGGTCACCGTTGATGTTGGTGATCGCCTCGCTGTGCTGCTGCACCGTCGCGCGCAGGTCGCCGGTCTGCGCGCCCACTTGTTCGGTCACCATGGCCCTGGCCTGGCCTGCGTCGATCTTGGTCTCACGCAGTTCGGCGATGTACGCGCGGTTCTGGACCTCCCGGCCATTGATCTGGCTGATATTGATTTCTTGCTGGATCACCGCGGCCGAGTATTGGTCCACTTGCTCGATCGCCTTGGTCAGGCGCTGCTCATTCAACGACAGCTGCTGCACGATCTCGACCAGCTCCTGCCCCAGGTTCTTGGCCAGCACCTTCTGCAGCGTGAGCATCTTGTTGGACAGGGTGCCGCTGGTGTTCATCGAGCGGAACGCGAACGTCCAGCTCCCAGCCGCCGGCGCGGTCGATTCGAAGGCGATGGCGTGGTAGCCGTCGGCATCGCCGAGCGGCGTCATGTCCACCCAGTTGGGCGTCGGCACGCTGCCGGCGATGTAGCGCACCTGCACGCCAGCGAAGTCCGGCGACTGGATCGTGGTGGCGTTGAAGCCCCAGGAATAGCGCCGGATGCCGCCGGCCAGTTCCTCGATCTGCGCGAAGTCCACGTTCACCGGCGCCGAGCCGGCGCCGGTCGTGGTGTAGGTGCCGGACACCGACACGCCCTGCAGGCCGTCCGGATTGAATGGCCGCACCACCACGGCGTAGGTGCCGGCGCCGGGGATGCGCCACCGCGCGGTGCGGGTGGTGGTCTCGGCCACCTGCTCCAGCTCCAGATTGCCGTCCAGGTCCGACAGTACGACCGTGCGACCCACCGGGCCGCTGATCGAGAACGTGGCCTGCAGCTCGGTGTACACGGTGTCGCCCTGTACTACCTGGTTCTCGGTCACCCGCAAGTCGCTGGCCACTGGCCGGGTTTGCAACAGAGACTGATTGGGCGGCCGGATGTACTCGCCCGTCTTGACGTAGACCCACAGCTCGGGCGGCTCCGGGACCACGGTCACCTTGGCGCCTTGCAGCTCGCTCTCCGGCGAGATAGCCACCACGCGCACCCGATACCCCGGCGTCTGCTTGAAGTCGTAGATCCAGATCGTGTCTTGTGCCGGGTTGTCGTCGGCATCGCCGGGCAATGGGGCGTCGTTGGGCCACGGCTCGCCGAGCACGACGACATCCCGCTCGCCGGCGAACGGCTGGATGGTGAAGACGCGGTACACGCGTTCGCCGGGGATGCGCAGGCCGATGTAGGCGTTGCCGGATGCCGGCGGCGGCACCGGGTCGTCCAGCTGCAGCGTCACCACGCGGCCGGCACCCATGACGGCCTGGCGGATGCGGCCGCCGTAGCCCCACTGCGTCAGATCGTGCTGCAGCGCCAGCATCGACAAACGGCGGTAGCTGAGGAACTCGATATCGGTGCTGTAGCTGATTTCCTTGTACTGGTAGAGCGACTGCCCCAGGTGGTAGCGCGCCATCTCCGCGGCGCGCGCCTCGTCGGTTATGCCCTCGCCCGTGATCCGGGCAGGGTTGAGCATGGCCTCGACCCCCGGCGCGGCCACTCGCAGGGTCTTGGTCTCCCACGTCGCACGATCGTAGTAGGTGTATTCGATGCCGTCGGCGGCGTTCGCCAGGGTGTAGTCCACCTGGAACGACGCCTTCTTGATCGTCGCCATGTTGACGATGCCCGACAGCGGCTGCCCATCGCCGGCCCAGGCCACCGAGAACCGGCCGCCGGCCCAGGTCTTTTCCCCGAAGCCGGCCAGGGCGACGGCATCCATGACATCGTCGTGGCTGCGCGCGTCGCGCACCCAAAAGTCATACGTGTAGCCGTTTGCCTCGCAGTGGGCCATGAAGCCCTTGAACGCCTCGATATCGATCTGCTCGTCGGTCAGACCCATCCCGGCGATCAGCTTTCCGTTTTCGCCGCGGAAGCCGCGCGCGTAGGCCAGCATCTGCGCGCCGGGGTTGGACGTGCCGGTCTCCCGTGTCGTGGCCACGGTCCACGCGCCATCGCGCCAGAACGGTATCGCCCGCTGGTGCGCGACACAGCGCACCTCGTCCAGAGATCCGCTCAGCTGGCCAGTGGCCTTGATCCGCAAGCCGATGCGCGCGATGCCGGCGTAGGTCGCCGTGTCGCGCTGCACGCTGGTCATCGAGGACCAGGTGAATTTGGCGGTGGCGCCGCTGCCATCGGTGTTCAGGCCGGCAATGCGCACGCGCACGTCGTACTGCCCTTCCGCCACATCGGCCGCGATCGAGACCCGCTGGGTGTTCTGGTCGTCGTTTTGGACAGTGCGCGTGCCCAGCATCTGCCATGCGTCGGTGCCGGTCGGGCAATACTGGACCTGGATCGTCTCCTTGTTCGTTTTGGGCTTGCCCTTGCTGGTCGTGTCCAACAGGAGGAATTCCATTTCCACCTGGACCCGGATGGTGCCGGCCGAGGTGGTACGAAGCACCCACGCGCTGGGCACACCCTTCTTCTCGTCGGTATCCAGCTCACCACCGGCGACGGTGTCGGCATTGCTGTAGAGCGGGATCTGCTGTTGTGGCATGCCAGGCATGCCAGCGGTGAACACCTGCACGCCCTCGAACGAGGACAGCAGCGCATCCCCGTTGTACATCGTGTCGATGCGATCGACGTTGATGCCCGGCGACAGCACTATGCTCAGGTACTGATCGTTCGCCTCGTAGGCCGTATACGGCAGACTCGCGATGTCCGGCGCGATGCGCACCGAGCCGAACAGCAAGCCGAGCGGTTCATACGGTCGGGACTGATTGCGGGATCCGCTGAGCGAGAAGACGCTGTCCGCGCTTGCACCAGACGCGGATTCCAGCTTAGGCCCGAGTACCTTGTTGATGACGATGGAGCCGGCGACGTACACCGCAGTGGCGGCGAGCGCGCCGTAGCTCCCAGCAACGTAGCCGGCACCCCACGCGCCCGCGGTCGCCGCGCCGAAGCCGAAGGTGAAGTAGATCAGCGCCGCGTAGGCCACGATGTACAGCGCGTTCTTTCCGACCGCGCCGCGTACCTCGATCACCTGGCCATCCTTGGGCTTCACGTGGTGCCACAGGTGGCGCGGCACGATGCGCCCGCCGATAGCGACGGTCCACTGCTCGCCGTCCAGATCGGTAATGTGGCGCTGCAGGAACAGGTACAAGCTTTCCCCCGGCCGCAGGTCCATCGGGATGTGGCGTTGCCCGTCCAGCAGCACCGGGTGCGGCGTCACGACCAGCTGCCCATCCAGCGGCTTGGCATCCATCAGACCCATCGGTAGAACCCTTCAATGCGTGCACCAAAATCAGCCAGTTCGCGTGCGCGGTGCAGCACGCTCAGGCCCAGGCGACTGTTTGTGTGCAGCACCCAGCCCTCGTGCGCGAGGTGGAAGTAGGTGCCGGCGTGGCCTGGGCGCGGACGGCCCCTGTCGAACATCAGCACCAGGTCGCCGTCCGACGGCCGAGAAACCGGCTTGGCATACACGCGTGACATGGCCCCCATCACTGCCTGCCCTGCGATGCCGCGCGGGCGGTTGCTGGGCATGCACACGTGCCGGCCAAACAGTTCGCGCTGGACCAGCGCTACCAAGTCGGCGCAGTCCATCGCGCCTTCGTCGTAGGGAATACCGGTGAACCGCTCCACCTGCTCGGCGCGCATCACGAGAAGATGCCCGGCAGCGTGTACGGCGTGGCGCGCAGCTTCACCGCCTGCTGCCGCATGATGAAGTCCACGCCGGCGCTTGCCGTGGCCGTTGCTCCATTGACGCTTACGCCGGTCAGCGGCAGGTAGAACGTGCGCTCGATCGCGTTGGGGTCGGCGCGGTCGGAGATCAGTAGCTTGGCCATCACCGTTTCGTTGGGCTGCAAGCGCTCCAAGTCGTCGGTCATCCCGCGCCCGACGTTGTCGATCCGCAGCTGCGCCTTGGGCGTCTGCCCGGCGGTGTCCTCCGGCAGGGTGAAGCCGAACGGAAACCCGATGTACTCGTTGCCGTTGGACACCCAGTTGCGCGTGTCGTTGACCAGCCGCAGGGTGGCGGTGAAGGAGGGCGCCGACAGCTCTAAAAAGACCAAATCGCCCGACGTGTCGGTTACGCGCTGCTTGCGCTCGGTGAAACTGCTCATCGCATGTACTCGAAGGTGACATCTCGCTGGGCGCCAGGCGTGGTGCCAGGCACCAGCTGCAGCTTGCCGATCTTGCCGCTCTCGAAGCGAGCGCGGATCGTCCGACCCGTCCGCGGATGCGCCATGTCGAACCAGTCGATCCGCTTGATGACCGTGAAGTACCAATCCTCAAAAGCTTCCGCATCGTCGAGCGTGGCGAAATCAAGCGTTGCCGGAAGCTTCATCACCACCTGCGAATTGCCGACGCGAAGCTTGGCCGGACCGCGCTCCATCTCGCTTTCAATAACCGCCGGGTCGAACTCTTCTCCATACGAGTCATAGAGGATGCCAACGTATCCAGGCAGAGATGCCATCAGCGTGCTTCCTTTAGGCCAAAGCGGCTCTTCATGGCACCGGCCATCTTCCCGCCACCCGCTATGTCGGCGGCGCCGATATCAACGATTAGCTTCCTGAGCTCCGTTCCATCCGGCATACGCTGGATCTGTTCACGCTGTGTCGCCTGTTGTCCCGAGTAGTTGTTGATCTCGACGGCCAAATCGCCCGCACCGCGGGAGCCCGCTGCCGGCACTGTGGACATGCCGACCAGACCACCGCTGGCATATCCCTTGCCACGAATCGCCCGCAGCATTGATAGGAATGCACCTGGACCGCCGATCGCAGCGATGTCGCCCTGGCTGAGGACGCCCTCCCCCTTGTGCACGATGCCGGCAGACTGCAGCCTGCCGCCTGGCCCCGTGTAGCCGCCGGTGTCCCAGCCCTGCAGGGAAATGGCTTCGCGCTGGACGCCGCCTGCTGTCGACTGGCCGAACAGGCCGAGCAACCCAGTAAGACCTTGCTTCACAGCGATCCGCGTTATATCCGCGATGATCAAATCGGCCATATCGGAAAAGCTGAGCTTCCCGGTTTTCGTCGCCTTGACGACCATGTCCTCGAACTTGCTGAGCGCAGAGGTCGAGGCGCTCTCGACCTGACCAGCGGCATCCAGTGCTTCGTCGCGGTAGTTCGCCCACGCGGCCGAGGCGCCAGAGGACCAATCGGCCTGCGCCTCCGCCATTCGCAGGTATCCGTCCCGGATCACTTGTACACGGTGCTCGGTGGCCGCGCGAACGGCCTGCTCTTCCGCAGTGGCGGTCTCCGCGTCGATGCGGCCGGCGTTCTTCTGCAGCGCCAGCTCTGTCAGCCGCTGAGCCTGCTCACGGTAAACGTCGTTCAGCCTCTGCTGGACCTCGTACTCGCGATCACCGGAACCCACGCGCGCGACCATCGCGTCCATCTGCTCCTGCAGCGCAGTGGTGCTGGCGTCCAACGCTGCTTTGTAGGACGCGATCGCCTGCTTGCGCTGCTCAAGAAACTTCCGCTCTTCCGCGGAGAGGACTTCCAGCCTGGCGGCCCCCTCGGTGCGCACCTTCGCGAGCTCGGCCTCCAACTGGCCTACCTGCTTCCCGACATCAATCGCGTCCTTGCCTGCGAGGTTCCGGCTCTTCAGGTAGTCGATCTGCTTCTGCAGCGCCTGGGCTTCGCCCGTGGTTCCCTGCTGCGTCAGGTCGCGCATGCGCTGGTAGTAGGTCTCCGCAGTGACCTCGCGTGCCTGGTACTGCGCCTGAAGCACCTTGGTACTCGTGACGATCTGCGCATCCTCTTTCTCCCACGCATCCTTCAGCGCTTGCACGCCCGCAGAGCGACCGGACGAGGCCACGCCTTGATTCTTTGGTGCCGCTGCGGCGCGCATCGCCTGTTCACGCTGCTGCAGCACCTTGGTGTCGGTGATGCCCGCTTCCGCCGCGAGCTTGCGCATGTCCTTGATGCGCTCTTCGAGCTGGAGCTGCTTGCTCAGGTACTGCGTGCCCTGCTCTTCGAACTTGGCGTGCGCGCGGGCCTGGGCGGAGTCCACCTCAGAGTAGATGCCGGCGAACTTCACCTCGACCGGCTTCTTGTTTGCTTGCTTCTGCAGGTCGGCGATTTGCTGCTCGAACTGCGCGATCAGCTTGGCCTTGCTGGACTCGCTCATCCCCTGATAGACAGCTCCACCGGAGCGGATACCCTCAATGTTGGATCGCAACTCTTTGATCCTGCTTGCTGCTGTGGCATCGCGCCCCACCCCGAGCATCGCGTCCCAAGCTTCGGACGCTGCTCCACGGATTGCCCGCCAGGCCTTCTCCATGTATCCCAGGTTTTCGCTGACCTCCGCCGATCGATCCTTCAGCGTGTCTGAGTAAATCTTGAATGCGGCGGCTACCGCCTGGACCTGGTTGCCTTGCTCGACCAGCGTCTTGATGTTCGCAAGCTGCGTCTGATCAAGAAAGTGCATCGTCTCGTTGAGTTCGAGCAGCGCAGCGACAGGATCTGCCTTGATCTTGACGAACTCTGCAATGGTGTCGGCCACGGAGCGGCCGGTAGCCGCCCGCATGGTCTCGGCGGCGATGCCAACCAGTTCCATCTGATCGGCAGTGAACTTGCCGGTCGCGGCCACCTGGGTCAGGGCAGCTGCGGCGCTTGCGGTGGTCACACCAGCCAGGCCGTCCATCTCCGCGGCCACCTCGGCAAGCCGCTCGGCCGTCCGCCCCGACGTATCACCAGTCAGGATCAGCGCCTGCCGGAATGCAGTGCCTTCGTCACTTCCTTGCTTCCAGGCGAGCGCAACGGCCGCGATAGCGACAGCAGTGACTGTCAACGGATTGACCATGCCTGCGACAGCCGCCGAGACGCCAGATAGAGCGGGACCAACACCGCCGAAACTGTCCTTAATCTGACCGCCCTGCTGCACCAGCACGGTGAACCAGGGCATACCGCCTTGCAGGCTGGTGAAGATGTCCGTGAACTGCGCCGGGAGCTGGCGCATCGCATTGGCCGTCTGCCCAGCGGTGACGCCGAGCTGGGTGATGGCGTTGTTGGACGGAATCGAGCGGCCCGCGTCCTTGCGCAGGTCCGACAATTGGCCCCGAAGCACGGCTAGGCCCTGCTTGATGTCGTTGACGTCCGCACTGATGCGGACGCGCAGATTTGCGGACTGATCAGCCATTACGTCGTGAGCTCGTTGATGTACTTCGTCCAGGCCGGGTGCTCGAGCCCCATCGCCATCCGCACGGCCATCGCAGTGCGCGCTTCGTGTTCTCGGTCGCGCCGGAGCTCGTCACGCGCTGCAGATGCGGTGAAGGCCTTGGCCTGGGCCAGGGTGTAGGTCAGCACGTCGGTTCGCTGATGGCCGTTGGCGATCAGGTGGTGGAGGATGTCTGCCCATCCGGTTGCGCCTGCGTCGCCACCGCTGCGGGAATGGCCTTGCTGGCCGCCAGCATCAGGCTCGGCAGGCGCTGGCCGAAAAAATCCTCGTTCAGCTCCACCACCGCTTCCGCCAGTCCCGCGACGTCGGCCAACGAAGCGCCGGCGATCCAGTCCTCCGGCCGACCGGTCACGATCGCCGCCGCGCGCGCGAAGGCGGCACCGTCCTGCTCCAGGATGTCCATCATCAGCGCAGCGACCTCAATGGTGCCGCCGGCGCCCGCCATGCTCGCAGCGATCAAGACCCGGCCGATGATGGGCCGGGTTGCGGTGATGAAGGGGCCGACCTGCGCAAGCGTCAGCGGCGAGATATCCAGCGACTCGCCGCGCAAGGCGATCCGCCGAACAGGCGGCGTGATCACATCGACGTCGTCGCTCACTTCTCGGCGTCCCAGGTGAAGTACTGCGAGACGCCGGCGGGCTTGCTCGTGTCCTTGTTGATGGTCCCGGTCACGGTGCCAGCGCCGTGCTGCTCCCCGATCAGCGCCAGCTCGCCGATGACGCCACCCGATACCCGGTAGGCCTGAGCGCGCACCTTCTTGCCGCTTCGCGCTTCGTTGAAGCCGAGGAACAGCAGCTCGTATTCCTCGTTCGGGTTGACCAGCGCCTGCAAGCGCTCGGCCGCGCCAAAGGAGTAGGACACCTTCAGGTTGGAGGCGCCGGAAGCTGGTTCGGTGATCGAGGATCCGGCAGGGATGTAGAGCGCCCCGTTCTTGATGTCCCAATCGTCACCCTTCGCGTAGGTCGTGCTACCGCTCGCCGGCTTCACGGCGGTGATTTCGGTTGCCAGATTGAGCAGAGGCGTGACGCCGTCCTTGTACGCGACCACGGGTTCATCGACGGCGTTCCCCGCGATGATGTTCGTGGCCGTACCACGGAGTACATCGGCGAAGTTCTCGGCGCTGAAATCGTGCATCGTGAAACTGACCTGCACCTCGGTGATCCGATCCACGGAGTTGCGATTGCCGCCGCCGGGCTGGGTCGAGTCCAGCAGATTGATGCGGTTGGTCTGCGGCGAGAAGCTGAAGGCCGAGCAGTTGCCGATGCCGCGGAACGGCTTCGGGGCGCCGCGCTTGCGCAGGTGGAT
This sequence comes from Xanthomonas theicola, assembly GCF_014236795.1. Taxonomy (NCBI): domain Bacteria; kingdom Pseudomonadati; phylum Pseudomonadota; class Gammaproteobacteria; order Lysobacterales; family Lysobacteraceae; genus Xanthomonas; species Xanthomonas theicola. The sequence goes on from NZ_CP049017.1 coordinate 1,878,959, forward strand.
TTCGCCGCTGCCCAGGTAGCTGTAATCGGGAGAGTTAAGTGCCATGGATTGGTCCTTCTGGTTGGCCGCTGGGCGGCGTTACTGAATCGGGATGTGGCTCTGGTAGGTGACCACCGCGCCCACCCAGCCGGAGCCGGGCTCGGGCGGTACGGGCTCCATCGAGACGTACTGCGGGAACTCGATTCCTTGAGGGAATCGGCTTTGCTGGCCGGTGAACGCAGTCTCCACGTCACTGATCGCGTCGTCGAGCTCGCTTTGCTCGGCGCCCGGGGGCGACGGCACCTTGATCACGACGGCCGCCGTGGTAAGGCGATGGGTGCGCACCAGCGCCGGCTGGGTCGCGCGTTGCTGTTTGGTGATCAGGACGGTCAGGACTGCGCTCTCATCCGCATCGACCTGGCCAGGTTCGAGCGTGAAGGCCTGGCCGGCGTCGGTTGCAAATCCATCGACCCTACGGATGCGGCCCAGGCATTCGCCCATCGCCGCGCGCAACCGTGCGCGCGGGCTAGCCATTCGCCACCACCCACTGGCTACGCGACTCGTCCTGCCGCACCCGCTTCTCGAGCACGAACGTCTCGCCGGGCAGAACGACGCGCCCCAGGCGTGCCGGCTCGACCTCGGCGCGTTGGAACGACACCAGCGTCTGCGGGGCGCTCACCGGGGCGCCGTCATCACCGAAGTCCACGACATCGCGATCGACGGTCACGGTGCAAGGCAGTGGTTCGGTGCCACCGGGCGCGAGGTAGTTGGCGGCGTCAGCGATACCGACGGCGGAGAATGCAGAGAAGGCGGCCGCATCGAAGCGCTGCAGAAAATCTCGTTGACTCATGGTCGGGTCCTGTCGAAAGCGGTCCGGATTGCCTTCTCCAGCTCGCGATCGAGGTAGAACGGCATCAACTTGTCCCAGGTGCGCTGGGCGAGGCCGAAGATGTCGTAGCGCGGCTTGTACGTGGCGCGCGCGGTGAAGAAGAAGATGCTGCGCACGGCACTGCCGAAACCGGTGTCGATGCGCTCGTAGATGCCGGGCTTGAGCCGCCCGCGTTGCTTCGTCAGGACGAAGTACTTGCCACCACGCTTACGGCGTGAGGCGCGCCGGCGGACGCTGCCGCTGCTCTGGTTCTGGTAGTCGTCGCGCTGCGCCTTGAGCTGCGAAAGGATCGCGGTGATCTGCCCTCCCCGCACGTTCCCGTACTGATCAGGCGTGGCGCCACGACCGATGACCGCGAAATGGCCTCGCGGCATCAAACCCTTGGCCTGCAGAAGCACCTCAAGCCCCTTCTGGCGGCGCCCTCCACCCTGCACCTCCGGCAGCAGGTACTTAGACGGTGGCGTGCCCTTGAAGGTCTCGTCGCGCAGGAAAATCTCCGCGAACAACTTGTCCTTTGTGGCCTTCCGGTACATCGCCGCATTGACAGTCAACGGCGCCGGCCGATCGAACACCCGTGGCGCTGTCCGCTTCCACGTCTCGCGGATCTCGAACGCCGTCGCGTTGCATGCCTGCATAACCGCGAACGGCAGCTGGTCGCGCTCCAATTCGGTGAACTGGCGACCCAACAGATTGTTAGCGTCGACCTCGATTCTGATGTCGCTCATGGTCTATCCCGCAGGCCCGGCCCACGCTTGTGGGCCGGGCTGCGCCGATCAGGCCGTGCCGCTCGCCTTCAGGCGGATCACCGCGCGCGGCCGCGTGTTGAGGTTGATCGGGTTGGACTGGCTCTCCAGCTCGACACCCTTGTCCATCCGCAGCTTCGCGATCTTGCTGTAGTACGGCAGACCGGTACCCTTCACCGTTTCGATGTAGTCGGCCGGCGCGAAGCGGGTGATGAACATGTCCGGCACTCCCATCGGGAACGCCAGAGCCTCGCCCGCCGGGATGAACGGCGTTCCGCCCACAGCGCCGACCATCTCCTCGAACACGATCCCGGCGAAGGTGAAGCCCGCGCGCGGGTCGTCCCGGAGCGCGGCTCCCTCCTGGAACCGCGCGTACGCATCGCGCACATCCTTGTGGTCGATCAGCAGGTCGAAGAACTCCGGGCTGCAGAACACGCGCACGCCGCTGTAGGGGACGCCCCCGAGCACGTCCTCGATCTGGCGCTTCACCGCCAGCAGCTTCGGGCGGACCTTCGTGCTATCGGTGCCCAGGCCCATCGGGATCACGATCTGCTCCACGCCGAACTCTTGGTACATGTCCCAGATCACGGAACCATCCGAGTCGAGCACCTGGCCGCGCAACGCACCCATGCGGTGGTACTCGATGGTGTAGTCGACGTCGCGGCGGTGGACCAGCTGCAATGCGTTGACCACCGCTGCGACGCTGTCGCCGGCCGGATCCGTGGTCGGGTCATAGACATTGAGCAGCGTGTCCGCCATGACGGTGGAGCGCTGCGGCAGATGCGCGGTCTCGAACAGCTTGACCTTGCCGCGCTCCAGGTTCTTCGGCTGGCCCGGCGAGCCGCGCGGCACATTGGGCACCAGCACCAGCTTGCCGTCGGTGATGCCGACCTTGACGATGTTGGTTCCGGTCAGGCCGGATTCGCTGAAAAGCCCCAGCTGCGCGATGCGGGTGGGCACGCGCGGCAGGTTGTTGATGTAGGCATTCAGCGCGTCGAGGCTCAGGACGCCCAGCGCCAGGAGGGTTTGCAGATCCATGGGTGTTTCCTCATACGTCGGAAAAGAAAAAGCCCCGCGTCAGCGGGGCCCGGGAAAAGCGGGGTTGGCGGATCAGGCGGCGGTGATGACGATGTCGTCGCTGACGTCGGAGGTGAGGCCCGACGATGCGACAGTCAGGGTGAAAGTGCCTGCGGCACTGAACGCGACCGCGTCCCAGGTAACGACGCCGTTGACCGCCGCCTTGGCGCCACCGCCAGTGAGCGTGCCGGAACCGCTGGTCTTGGTGAGCGTGGCGGACGCGCTGCTGCCTTTGACCAGGGCGCCGAACACGTCCTTGATCTGCGCCACCACCGGGCCAATCGACTGGCCGGTCACACCGGCCACGGGGACCTGGGTGAACTCCAGGTGGTGCGCGGCGCCGGACTTGATCGGCACGGAGGTCCAGCGTATCAAGATGCCGGAGGCGGACAGGCTCTGCGCCGCCAGCAGCTTCTCGTCGGCGGTGGTATCGGCCGCCCAGCCGAGCAGCTCGCCGTGGACTTCGGCATCGCGCGCGACCGCCGTACCCTTCACGGCCAGGCCGCCGGCTTTACCGGTATCGACTTGACCGTAGAGCACCTTGATCGCGTCGGCGCCGTCGACGGCCTTGGTGTTGTCGGCCTTCAGCAGCGTGCCAGCGGGCAGAATGCCCTGACCGGCCGGGATATAGACGAGCTCGCGGCTGCGCTCGCCGTTGCTCTCAGAAAGCAGGAATTCGGCGTTGCGGACGCCAGCTCGGGAAATTTCCATCTCAGTTGCCTCGCTTTTGGTAGATGGTTGCGGGATTGAGGGAAGCCTTGACATCGGCCTCCCGCTTCGCGGCGTCCGATGCCGGAAGAGTGGTCACGATCTGTGCGGCGCGGCCTTCCTCGGCCTTCAGCGCCAGCAGCTGGCTGCGCACCGCGGCCAGATCGGTGTTGCTGGTGATGTAGTCGGCTGCGAGGCTCTCGCCGCCGCGCGTCGCCGCGGCGCATGCATCGCGCACTGCCACCGCGTATGCCATGGCCGCGGCCGGATCCTCGTCGGCGCGTGGACCGCGGCGGATCAGTGCGACCTTCAGCTCAGCCGGCAGTTCGCTGCCGGCGACCGCCTCGGAGAGTGCGGCGACGGCGAGCCGCGGCGCCACAGCGGCGACATCAGCGCCGAGGTTCGCGCGGTCAACCGCGGCAGCTTCAGTCACGACGGCGTCGGCCGCGGCGCCAGGTGCGGCCGCCGCGCTGCTCTCTTCGCCGGCATCGGGATCGCCGGGCTGCTCGGGCGGCGCAGCGGAGGCCAAACCCAGTTGTGCGACCAGGTCATCCCAGGTTCCCAACCTCGTCGCGAATCCGGCCGACACCGCGCCGGCGCCGCGGAAGGTAGCCGCCTCGGTGGCCCGCACCGCCGCTTCGTCCATGCCGCGGTTGCGCGCTACCGTTTCCACGAACAGGCCGTACAGCATGTCGATCTCCGCCTGAGCCGCGGCCCGCGCCTCCTCGCTGATCGGGAAGTTTTGATTGAGGTCGATCTTGCGTTCGCCGCCGTAGATCGGCGTCACCTTGAGGCCCACCTGCGCGTTGTTGCCACTCCAGTCGTAGTGGAACCCGACCACGCCGATCGAGCCGACGCCGCCGGTGCGGCTGACCCAGATCTCGTGGCACGCACTGGCCAGGGCGTAGGCGGCCGAATACGCACAGTCGTCCACCAGCGCATGGATGGGCTTGGAACCGCGCGCAGCGTGGATGCGGTCGACCAGGTCGAAGCATCCCGCGGCCATGCCGCCGGGCGAATCCAGCCGCAGCACGACGGCGTCGATACCGTCGTCGCTGATCACCTCGTCGAACACGTCGCGCAGCGCCGCGTAGCTGACGGGTCCGCCGCCGCTGGGGCCTGGCATCGGGCGATTCACCAGGCCGCCGGTCACGTTGATGACCGCGATGGTCGTGCCGGCGCGCTCCGCCGGCGGGGCTTCTTCCGGCGGCAGCAGCGTCACGGTGGACGCGGCATCGATCACCATGCGATCGCACGTGAGCACGGTGTCGTCGCTGGTCACGGCGCCTTCGAGGTAGGCACCGATAAGCGCCTCGCCCATGGCGGCGTGTACCAGCAACGGCTGGTTGAGCGCCGCCGTTGCCAGCGATGCGACGACGGGGCGCTTGCTGCGCCCGAAGAGGCGGGCCAGGAGGCCGGGCTTACTGGTCATCGGGATTTCCTTGTTCGTTGGGGTCTGGTGATGCGTCGTCGCCGCCGGCGGCGTCCGCATCCTTCTGCGCGGCGCCCGAGGTGTTGGTGCGGCGCGCGTCGCTGTCCAGCACCAGGCCAAGACTGTCCGCCCGGGCGTTGCTGGCCCTGATCTCTTCGTCGACCTGCTCCGGATCTTCGCCGGCGCCGAGGATGACCTTGTCGCGCGACTTGAAACCGGCGCGCACCGCCGCTTTCTCGGCACCGACGTCTTGCACGGGATGGCTCCAGGGCCAGCCCTCCGGCACCCACAGCGTCTCGGTGACGTCATCGCGCAGTTCCGCGTAGCCGGGCACCTCCAGCAGGCCCGCCAGCACCGCCTGGTCGAACCAGCCATCGCGGACGCGTTGGCAGAACATCGGGATCATGTACAGCCACTGGTCCGCCTCGATCACCCGGCGGAATTCGTTAAGGATCAGGCGCAACGCCCGGTCGGAGACATTGCGCAGGTCGCCGGTCAGCACCTCGTAGGGGATGTCGTGGCCGGCGGCGATCGCCATCAGGTGGCCGCGCAGGAACTCAGCGTAGTCGGCGCCAGCGCCGGGCGGCTCGGAAAATTGGACCCCATATCCCGGCGGCAGCTCCTGCATGGTGGCCGGCTCCAAGCCGGCCAGCGGCGTGCCGTCGGCATCCAATCCTGACTGCAGGTCTTCCACCATCGGCGTGCCGCCGCCGGTCCCATCGTCGGGCACCTCCGGCACGGTGTAGAACCCCGCAAACAGATTCGCGATCGCCTGCCGCTCGAGTACCGCATCGTCGAGCCGATCCAGATTGAACATGCGCAGCAGCACCGCAGCCGAGGCGGGCACGCCGCGTAACGCGCCGGCCCGGTTGGGCCTGTATAGGTGGATCACCTGCTCGGCCGGCACGCGCACCAGCTCGTTGCCATTGACGGTCATCGACTGGTCGCCCGGGTGCTCCCGGAACATCCAGTAGGCGACCCGACGCCCGATGGCATCGAACTCGATGCCTTCGCGGATCGCGTTCCCGTTGCTCGCGGTCGAGTAGTAGCTGCGCGGGCACTGTTCGGATTCGATCAGCTGCACTTGCAACGGCACCGGCAACCCGTCTTCCGGACGCCGGAAGCGCAGGCGGGCGAACACCTCGCCGGCCTCCTTCCATTCGCGCCACGCCAGCGCCTGCTGACCATAGAAGTTGAGCACGCCATCGGCGTCGCTGTGCTTCATCCAGCGCTTCCACAGCCTGGCCACGCGCTGCTTCAGCTCCGCGCTGCCCCACAGCGGCTTCGCCTGGATGCCCGTGGCGATGCCGTTCGAGACGCTCTTGTTGAGCGCGCTGACGGCCCAGGGGTCATTCCTCGCCAGGTGCCGCGCGCGCGCCAGCACCGTGGGCAAGCCCAACATGGCCGAGTTTGGGCCACGCATCACCGGCTGCAGCGTGCGCAGCCGACGGCCGAAACCCGCGGCGCGGTAGCTCTCCTGGACCTCAGCCATTGCCGGTGCCGGACTGGTACAGACGCATGGTGCTTCGGCGCGGGCGCGGGGTGACGCCGGCGGCGCCTTCGACCTCCCCGCGCATCTGCGTCAGGACCGCGCGCATCGCGTTGAGGTTCTGGTACCGGACCTCGCGATCGCCGTAGCGAACGGACAGCGTGCCGGACGCGATCGCGGTCTCGAGCGCGGTGATCTGCTCTTTCGTAAATGCCATCTCAGCGTCCTAGATATTTGCTGCGTACGACCCGGCGGCGCGGCGCGCGTAGTCGCGGGACTTCCGCGACGCCGCCCACGACCACTTCCGGGTTGCGATCCCACTCCGCGGCCCAGGCCGGCGGTGCTTCCCGGCGGATCGCGGGCACCTTCAGCCACAAGGCCAGGCCTTCGGCGTAGCCGGTGAGGTCGAAGATTTCATTGCGCCGGCCTGCCATGTTTTCCCAGCCCCGCGCCGTGCGAGTCTCCGCGGTCAGCTCCGCGTAGTAGGTCTCGGGAAGCCAGGACGGGAAGTGGTAGAACCCAGGCCCCGGCTCGGCACGCTTCACGTTAGCGTCGACCGTGTCCTTGATCCGGTTGGAGTTGATGAGCAGCTGCGGTACGTCGCCGGCCGATCCGGACTTTCGGTCCTTTCGCTTGCGGCTGTCCGGGTAGGTCTCTTGGATCAAGGGACCGCCGGTCCGCGGGTCGCCCTTCACCAGTCGGACACGCGCGGCCAAGCCGCGCGGCTTGAGCGATCGCCAGAACTCCAGCGCACGCACGGAGGTGCCTGCCTTGCCGCCCCAGTCGATGCCGACCGCACGCACCGGCATCGACCGGCCCGTTTCGTCGTTGAGCGGGTAGCGCCTCGCAATGACCTTTTCGACCAGGCGCTCCCAGTCCTCGATGTAGCCCGGCGGATCCAGCGGCAGGAAACCGCCGCTGCCGTCCTCGCGCTTCGACGTCCTCAGGGTGAACGAATCGATCACCCAACGCTCGAGGTGGCCCTCATCGCTGAAGCCGAACCCCAGCACCAGCACCACGAACCGGTTGCCCTGGACGTCGACCGTCGCGAGGAGGAGCCGCACCCCGGCCGGCACACTGCCGACCGGCCAGTCCTCGGCGCGCTCGCGCAACTCGTTCGGGTCGCTGGACGAGCGCGCCGCCATCGGCACGTAGTTGATCGCCCCGTCGACGTTGTACGTCGACTTCAGCGGCTTCTCCTCGCCGGTCGTAGCGAACGTGCGCAGCGCCTGCAGCAGTCGTTCGACCAGCGACTCCCAGGACTGGTATGCCGCGGCCACGCCGCCCAGCCAGTAGCTCGCGATGCGCGTGTCGAGCGAATCGCCCTCGATGGTGCCGTCGGGGTAGATCACCTGCCCTTCGCCGACCCAGCGCGCGGCGGCGTTCATCTGCTCCTTCCAGCGATGCTGCAGCCCGTCGCCGCAGTGCGGGCAATGCAGCAGCGAGTAGCGCCGCGCCATCGCCTGGATGTCGTCTACCACGACTCGCTCCAGCAATTCCGCGAGCGGCGGCAGCGCGAAGCCTTCGTAGCCCGGCGCGGCCTGGAACCGTTCGCTGCAGCTGGGGCACGGCCAGTACCAGCGGCGCCGATCGCCGCGCATGTAGAGCGCGGCGATGCCCGGCGCCGGTGGGCCGTGATGCGGGTGCGCCGGCCGCCAGTTGCCGTCTGCGTAGTCGCTCGCCGGGCTGGACTCTGCAACGCAGATGCCCGCCGACATGAACGTCTGCGTCCGCTTCAGCGCCAGGCCGAACGCCTCGTCGATCGAGAGGTCGCCGGTGTAGTTGTCGACGTCGGTCATCAGCACGTCGTGGATGTCCTTGCCCGACAGTACCGACACAGAGGGCCACCCAAACCGCAGCGACATGCCGGACCGGAAGAACTTCAGCAGGATGTTGTCGTCATGCGACCGAGGGCTCAGCCGCCGCCGCAGTTCCGGACTGGCAGCGATGCCGCGCGAGATACGCGTCTTGCTGTAGTCCTCGGCCATGTCCTTGGACATATGCACGATCATCGTGTCGGCCTGATTGCAGGTGATCGTGTAGGCCAACCGCCCATCGATCAGCGCAATCGTCTTGCCCGACCGCGCGGGACCGACGAACACCACCGCCTCGTAGAGCCGGCTGCCGGTCAGATCCAGCGGCTCGACCATGTACGGCGCCACCGCCGGGTCCCAGGGACCGGCGGCGCCGCTCGCATTCGCGATGTGCAGATGCTTCGCGCCAGTGCTGACTGCGATGCGACGCGGCGGGCGAATCATCTCGGCTACGCCGAGCCGCACCTCACGCGCTGTCGCGTACTGCATCTTCGGTCATCGCTTCGTACATCGACTGGCGCACTCGGTCGCACTGTTCTTGGACCTTGATGACCTGATCCGGCGTCAACCCGGCCTTCCGCTCCAGCACGTCGGGCAGGGTGTCGAAGAACTGGACGACCTTCTTCACCAACTCCGCGTAGTCCGACTCAACTTCAGCGGCCGGCACGAGCAAACCAGTCGTCGTCTCGACTTTCAGCCGCTCGTTCTCGGACTGGTAGAACGCCCGGCGTTCCATCGGCGGCAGGTCGCGCGGATCGACCACGCTACCTTCCCCGCCAGCAGCAGCAAACCGGTCAACCAGCGCCGCCGCCGCGTCGGCCAGCCGATAGACGTCGTTCGCGCCACGCTTCCCGCTGGGCGGAACGCCCGCCTCGCGCAAGCGCTTCGCCGCCGTGCGGCGGTCCATCCCGAACTCATCCGCCAGCCTGGCGATGGACCAGCCCGGCGAGAAGTTCAGGGTGTCAGCCATGTCCTACCTGATGTACTGCTCGCTCAGTGTCCGATTGCGGGTTTTCCCCGGAGATGCGCGCAAATCACGCCCGCTGTGGTGGAGCATCTGGAGGGCCGAAAAACTGTCGATGACCGGGGTCCGAATTCCCCCCGGTGGCCTGTGGATAACCCAGGGGCCCCCGCCATTCGTTCAGCTTCATGAACTCGCACTTTCGTTCAGCTTCGCCGTTCAGCTTCACGGCAGATCCATGTTCCACGGCCGTGGAACACGCACCGCGGCATCGGCTGCCAGCTCCCATGCTCCGAGCGTCCACCTCGCCGTGCTGCCCGCGCCCAATGCGTGTCCGTCCCGTCGAGCATCACCTGTAGGTTGATGATGCTGCCTTCGCCCACCCTCACCACCACCGCACCGAACCGATCACCAGCGGCCACAGCGTTGCCCATGTGCGCCTGCGCACCTACGGGCCATGCGTCAGCGAGGATCGCCTCTTGCAGTTGGGCCGCACTGCGCCGCCGCGCGTTGATCTGCTGCGCATCTATGGCGTTGAGCGTGTACATCACGAGTTGGCCAACGCACGGACCGCGCGGTCTCATTGATGCTCCTGGGTCGGTGACGCACGATCTGCCGCGATCACGGCTTGGGCGGCGTGGACTTGGTCGTCGGCGTCTCGCCCGACTTGAACAACAGCTCCCGCAACCTCTGCTCGTAGTTGGGCGTGCGCATCACGTTCGACGGCGCCGGCGACGCCTTGGGACAGTAGGCTGGTGCTGCAGGTGGCGAGGTCGTCGCGCAGCTGGAGGCTGCCGTCACGCACGCCAGCAACAACAGCAGCAGGGACGGCCTGGGCCGCGGTGCGGTCTTCTTCATGCTTCACTCCGATGTCGGCCATGGTGTCGGCCTGCTTGTGCTCGATCTCGCGGGCGCTGGCCTGGGCAGTGGCCTCACCCTGGGCGGCTGCCGTGGCTATGGTGGCGGTGTCCACGTCCGCGCTGCGGTCGCGCCACTCGCGGCCGGCCCAGAACGCGAGCGCCGTCCAGACAACGAGCCCGACGATGGTGATCAGGATCCGGTTCATGCTGCCTCCCAACGAATCTTGCTCTGCAAGGGGTGGTTGTCTGCTCGGCGCCTGGACGGCGTGTCCCACGATCCGCCACGCGTTGTGGCCACCGGCTTCCAGCCGGCGCCGCGGAGGCTTGCCCCGCCCTCATCCGGCAGCGTGTAGGTCAAGACCTTGGTGTAGCCCAACGCCATGGCTGCCCTGCGCGCGCGGCCGTACAGCGCCGAGCAGGCATTGCGCGTGCCGTCGGTGCACAGCCGCGTGACTTCCGCGGTGCGGCCATCATCGAGGGCGCGCGCCACGGGCCGGCCGACGATCGCCACGCCGCAGAGCCGGTCGCCAGACATCGCCGCCAGCGCGAACAGACCGCCTTGCGGCGCGCGATGGTGGCGGTGGTGCTCGGCGACGTACGCCTTGGCCTGGCGCAGCGTGCAGGGGGCGATCGACAGCATGCTCAGCCCCTCACGTTGATGTAGATGCCCGCCGCCAGGACCGCGAGCAGGCCCACGCACAGCGCGGCGATGAGCCACCCCGGCGGATCGCCCGCCGGCGGCAGGCCGCGGTCCCAGCGATCGCTCATTCGGTCTCGGCCCGCTCGAGGCCCAGCACCAGCTTCACGACCGCGCGCCGATCGTTGGCGCTGGCCCCGTAGACCGTGTCCCAGTTGCAGACCAGCAGTTCCGCGACGGCGGCCTCCCAGTCGCCCTTGCGGATCACCGCCCACAGCTCGCCCCAGTCGCGCATGCGCTCCGGGCCCAAGATGTCGGCCAGCGCGTAGATGTACGGCAGCTTCGGCTGCGCTTCCGGGTGCACCGCCAGCAGCTCGAACACCCGGCCGCGCAGCACGCCCTGCGACCACTCCACGTCGTCCAACAGCGCGGCCGCGGCGACCTTGCGACTCTGCGGTCGCACCTCGATCGGCCGGCCATAGCCGTGTCGCAGCACGCGGTTGCCGTCGCGCCCGGGCAGCGGTCGCATCGGCCAGCACTCCTTGAGCAGCTCGACCGCCCTCTCGCATGCGACCTTCTCGGAGGTGGCAAGCGCGGCGTCGTCCAGGTCCGGCATCATTCCGTCCCCGTCCCGGCCGCCGGCGGCTCGTTGGGCTTCAGCGATTCCGGCCTGGCCCAGGGCCAGATGCGGTAGAGCCAGCCCGCGGCCGTCGTCCACAGGCCCATCGCCGCGAAGCCGCAGATGAGCGCGTACCAGAACCCGCGGGGCGTCGGCACCCTCGCCCAGCAGATGGCGATCGCGAGCAAGCAGCTCCAGAACCGGATCCGCGCCTTGGTCTTGTCCGCGGACCACACCGCGCGCATCCCGATCTGCTGTGGCAGGTGCGGCAGCACCAGGCCGACGCCGACGCTCACCACCAGGCTCTGCCACATGGCTTCCGCCAGCGGCTTAGACATGTAGGCGCCGACGTCGGCCAAGAACAGTTTCACGGACGGCCAGTTGTCCGCCATAGCGACGACGCCGGCGACAACGGGAACCGCCGCGGTCAGCTGCGCGAGCGAGATGCGGCCCATGTCAGGCCAGCACCCGAAGCGCGCGAATGTAGCGCGCGTGGCGGTCGCTCCAGCCGTTCGGCGTCACCGTCGACTTCGCGTCGCCCAGGTTGATGCGCCGGCTGATCGCCAAGTCGTTGCCCGCGTCGGCCAAGGTGTTCAGCCCCCAGTCGCTCCAGAGCGCTGCGGCGCTGAACGCGCCCCACTTCGGCGTTTCCAGCAGCTCCGGCTCCCGCACGAAGTTCGGCACATCCCCGAGCTTCTTGCCCAGCAACTGCGTGACGGCAGCCATGTTGCCCCGACCGGTGATCCCGATAGGCCCACGCGCGCGGTAGCGGTAGCCGTCGCCGCTGACTTCGGGGCCGTTGCCCATGCGCCCGCCGTAGACGGCGTTGCCCAGCCCGACAGGGTTGCGCGCCAGCTCGTCGACGCGCGGCAACAGCGATCGCCACCGCGATCCTGCGCGCGCGGCCTGGCACACCTCCCGCAACCGCTGCGGGCTGTAGCTCAGGCGCTCGGCCAGCTTCTCCAGCCCTTCCGACTCGTGCCCGATCTGGGCGAGGTAGGCGGCCGTGCGCGGCAGGAACTCGATGCCGTAGACGCTGCAGGCCTCGCCGAGCGCCTCCACCCAGCGCTCGGCCGTCGCCGGCGAGCAGGCCAGGGCCAGCTGCAGCTTCTTCGCGGTCAGTTCCATAGTTGCCTCGAATAGGTGGCCGGCACGACCCACCACCGCCGCTCCCCGCCAAGGGACCTCTCGCGCGACTGCCTGCGGCGGTCTCCCGACGGCCGGATGCAGGCTTGAGTGGTGGCCGTGACTACCGGCCGTAGAACGACGAAGCCGCCGACCAACTTGTTTCGGCGCTCATGCACACCTGCGCCCACGGTAGGGATTTAGCCCTAGTTCTGGTTCCCGAGGCAACTGAGGTTCCTCATGAGGAAAAATTGTTCCTCATGAGGAAACTGCGGCAGGCCGCGGCGCAACCCTGCCGGCTGCCGCCCCCGTTGCAACTTGTATCCCATAGGATACAATCGACGCATGGCGACGATCACCCAGACCGAAGACTTCAGCAAGTGGATTCGCAAGCTGAGCGACTCGAAGGCGCGCGCGGTGATCGTCGAGCGCATCCAGCGCGTCGCCAATGGCCTGCCGGGCGATGTGAAGTCCGTCAGCGGCGGCGTCAGCGAGCTGCGGATCGATTTCGGCCCGGGTTACCGGGTGTACTTCACCCGGCGCGGCGGCAAGCTGGTCATCCTGCTCTGCGGCGGCGACAAGGCCAGCCAGCCGCGGGACATCAAGAAGGCGCAGGCCTTGGCCGCAGGTCTCTGAGCCAGCGGCGGCACCACAACCGAGTAGCAAGGTAGCCCAGTAAATCGGACCAGCGACAACACGGCAAATCGAGAACCCCATGTCCAAGACCAAAACCATCCCGTTCGACCCGGCCGAATACCTCACCGACGACGAGGCGCTTGCCACGTATCTGACCCAGGCGCTCGCCGCCGACGACGTCGCGCACTTCCAAGAGGCGCTGCAGACCGTAGCGCGCGCGCGCGGCATGTCCCAGATTGCCGAAGCTGCTGGCCTGGGTCGCGAGAGCCTGTACAAGGCGCTGAAGCCGGGCACGCAGCCTCGGTTCGACACCGTGCAGCGGGTACTGGCCGCGGTCGGCGTGCGCCTGAGCGTCGAACCGGTGAAGGCGGCATAGGTAGGCGTGCGCGGCCCCTGCCGCGTCGCGTTCAATTCATGTAAGGACGAACGATGCTCTGGATCTGCACGAACGCCAAGCTCAGCTGGGACGCCATCTCTGCCGTCGGGACCAGTGCAGCGGCGCTAAGGATGGTCTGAACAACTCCCTCTGATCCTGCGACAATCGTACAAAGCCCAACAGGACAACGACGATGCAATTGTCTTTCGGCGACGCGGAGTACAACGGCAAGCGCAAGCAGACGCGGCGCGAAAGGTTGCTGGCCGAGATGGATCAGGTGGTGCCGTGGAAAGACCTGCTGGCGCTGATCGCGCCGCACTATCCGAAGTCGGGCCATCCGGGCCGTCAGCCGTACCCGCTGGAGACAATGCTGCGCATCCACTTTCTGCAGCAGTGGTACGCACTGAGCGACCCGGGCGCGGAAGAAGCCTTGTACGACACGGCGTCGATGCGCCGTTTCGCCAGGATCGGCGGGTTGGATGAGGTGCCGGACGAGACCACGATCCTCAACTTCCGCCGGTTGCTGGAGACGCACGATCTGGCGCGCACGCTGTTCAACCGGGTCAACGCGCACCTATCGCGCAAGGGCCAGAGCCTGCGCGGCGGCACCATCGTGGACGCCACGATCATTGCCGCGCCCAGCTCGACCAAGAACAAGAACGGCGAGCGCGACCCGGAAATGCACCAGACCAAGAAGGGCAATCAGTACTACTTCGGGATGAAAGCGCACATCGGCGTGGACGATGAGTCCGGGCTGGTGCACCACTTGGAATGCACGGCGGCCAACGCCGCAGATATCACCCAGGCGCACAAGCTGCTGCACGGCAAGGAAGACACGGTATGCGGCGACAGCGGCTACACCGGGCTGGCCAAGCGCGAGGAGATGGCGAGCAAGCGCAAGCTGCGCTATCTGATCGCGGAGAAGCCCTCGAAGCTGAAGCAGATCAAGAGCAAGCGCGAATTGAAGTGGGCACAGCGCTGGGAGCACGCCAAGGCCAGCCTGAGGGCGAAGGTGGAGCATCCGTTCCGGGTGATCAAGCGCCAGTTTGGCTACGTCAAGGTGCGCTATCGCGGCCTGGCGAAGAACACGGCGCAAGTGCTGACGCTGTTTGCGCTGTCGAACCTGTGGCTGAAGCGAAAGCAGTTGCTGCCTGTCGTGGGGAGGGTGTGCCTGTAATCCGGGAAATACCCCGGAAATGCGCCGGAAACGGCGAAAAACCGAGGGTCTGAGCGCCGTGGGCGTGGTCGATATGGCTTGCCTCATCCTCCGACCGCGTTGATCAGACTATCCCTAATCGCCCTGATTATCTGGCTGGTCGACCGGCGCGAAAAGCGCCGCAAAGTGAAAGCAGACGGCCGTCTTGCGGCGCAGCTCGTGTACACGGAGACGATTCGGATCCTCGCCCATCTTGCCGTCATGAAGAACCGCCTCTACGCGCGAGCGGACAAGACACAGGACGAATGGGATGCCGTGCTTGTTTTCGACATTAAGGCGACCCTCGCGTTCCTGAGCGCCCTGGCCCCGAAAGTGCGATCGGAGCGCCTCGAGCGGATGCTAGAGTCCAACACCTCGCTCACGCCGGCGCTATCCGAAGCTGTCGCGGACATGCTTGCAGCCACGCTTGTAGCCGTCGATTCAGCCCTGCTGATCTTCAGCATGAGCAAAGAGGCGGCCTATACCCGTCTGAACGAACTACGAGCGGGCTTCGAGGATGCCTACGAGGCGACGCGGCGTGCGCAAACCACCGCCCTCGCTCGTTCCCGCGAAGGGCGGAAGACACCCCATGCCATGCAGGTGCGCATGAAGAAGGCGGCGGAGCAGCGCCAAGCCGGCGGCGCGCCCGCTCCGTAGTTACGGTGCAAACAGCCTCGACCGAAATTCGCGGCGCCCGGTGTTAAGCGCTGCCTGCAGCGCGGCCGTGGCACATTTGTGCGTCTGCATGTACAGCACCTTGCGCATCTTGGCCGCCCGCGCGAGCTCCGAGTACGGCCGCCGGCGCTCGGGCCACACCATCTCGTATGCCGCGTCGTAGATCACCAGGCGCAGCCGCCACCGGTCCGCCGGGTCGGAAAGCACCAGGGGGCGCGGGCGCTGAGCCCGGATCTGCCGATACACCAGCCGATAGGCCAGCGCGGCCAGCCGCCCGATCGCCGCCGCATCCGCACGCGTGGCCACGGCCAGCGCGGTGGCCTTCTCCACCGGGTCGCGCATGTATGCCACCGCGGCGGCGATGTCGCCGCTGCCGAGCGTGGCAACCGTGCTGCGGCCTGCCACCGGCACGCGGTACACGCCGCCCACCAACAGGCGCGCCATCAGCTCCAGCGGATCCCGCTCGTCGCTCCAAGCCTCACCGCCGCGGGGCGCGCGCGCGGGCAGCAGGGGCGCGGCCGCTGCCGGCCTGGGCACGCGCCGAGCCGGCGGCCGGCGATTCCACGCGCACTCCGCCGCGTCCAGGGCGTGCGCCCCGGTGCACTCCGGACCGAAAGCGCCGCAGTCCCTGCAACGCGCCTGCGCGCGGTCGCCGCGATCGGTCCGCAGCAACGTCACTCGGTCGCTGCCGCATTCGCCGCACGCCGCGAGGCTCCTGTTGCTCGTCTCCATTCAGGTGGTCTCGCAGATAGCCGTGACGGTCGTCGTGCTGGGGACTGGCTGGCCGGCCTGGCGCAGAAACTGCGCGGCCAGCTGCCGCATCTGGTTCTCGCCGGTGTCGCGACGCTCCACCAGGTGCTCGCCCGGGTTCCGCACGCCCTCGATCTGCTCGCGCTTCACGCCCAGTACGTCGGACACGATGGGGTCGCTCCCCTCGTCGCTGATCAAGAAGAAGGCCTGCACGGGCTCCGCCTGGCCATCCCGGTGAACGCGGCCGATGCACTGCTCGTGGACGCCCGGCGACCAGTCCAGCTCGCCGAACACCACTGTACTGCAGACGTGTTGCAGCCCATCGATGCCGGCGCCAGCGCGCAGGCTGATCAACATGAGGCGGCTCTGCCCGGACACAAACGCGTCCTTGGACGCTTGCTTCTGGGCCGGCGACTCGCTGCCGGTGTACATGACCGGGTTGTACGCGGCGAGCTTGTCGCGCCAGATGGCATAGACGTCCCGGTGCCACCCGAATAGCAGTACCTGCTGGCCGCTCTCCAGCAGCAGCCGGACGAACTCGGCGACGTAGGGTGCCTTGGCGATGCCGGTGGCCTGGCGGACGAGCCGGTCGAACTCGCCGGCCGCCTGCATGCGCTCGCCGCGGTACCGCTCGTTAGCGCGCAGAATCGTGCGGGCCAGCGCCATGGCGTCGCCGCTGATCGCGGCCAGCACCTTGGCGTCGGATTCGATCTCGTGCGCGATCTTGGACAGCGCCGGCAGCTCGCGGCCGACCTCTTTGCGTGTCCGGCGGAGCATGATGCCCTCGCGGCGCAGGTATGCCCCGAACTGCTCGGCGTCGGACAGCCTCGACTTGCCTCCCGGCGCGGCAATGCACCACTCGCGCAGGAACTCCTCGTAGCTCCCGAGGCAATCCGGGATGAGCGGGTCCACCACGTGGTAGAACTCGGCGCCGTAGTTGTAGATCGGAGTCGCCGTCAGGCCCATGCGCAGCCGCGCGCGCCGCGCCAGGTACCGGCAGGCATTATGGATCTCGGTGCCCGGGCTGCGCAGCTGCTGGCATTCCTCGAATACCACATACTGCACCAACTCGCCCAGGGTCTCCGCCCAACCGCGCAACTTGTGGTAGCTGACCAGGATCACCTCCGGGAGCGTGTCCCACAGGTCCGGGATGCGCTGCCGCGGCTGGCGTACCAGCGGGTAAGGCCGGCCGCTGCGGATGTGATGCACGCGCAGGTTGGGCACGAACTCGGCCAGCTTCTCCGGCCAGTGGTTCGGCAGCGCGGCCGGGTAGACGACCACCGCCGGCAGGTTCTCTGCGACCGCCATCGGGCACATGCCCGTCACCGTTTTGCCGAGGCCCAGATCATCTGCGAGCAGCAGGCCACCGCGGATCGTTACCTGCGCGCCGGCGTAGCGCTGGTACTCGCGCGGCGGCTTCGCCAGCTCGAACGGCGGCACCTGGCCGCGACCGGCCGCCAGCTGCGCCAGGCTGGTCTCCATGTGGATGTGCGCTTCGGCCAAGTCCTCGAGCCGCGCCTGCACCGATTCCGCTGCCTCCATCGGGTACCGCCCGAGGAACCAGCGCAGCTCGCGGCTGTTCTCCGGCGTCGCCTTCAGGCAGATGTGGGTAGCCGCCCCCTGCTTCACGCGCGGGAAGACGCGCTTCAACCGCGCGCGGACCTGCGGCTCGCAGGTGATCAGCCAGTCCCCGCCGCCCAGCCTCAATTCACCGTAGGTGGTCGCGGTCATAGCGCTTGCCTCGACAGGCGCACGAGCTGGAAGGGCTTGCCGTTCCACGCCGGCCGCTCCCTGAGCGAGGTGTCACCCCAGCGCTCTGTACTCGCCAGCAGGACGCCGGTCACCATCGGCAGATGGACGTAACGGTCAGCCTGGTGCAGCGCTTCGCTTAGGGAGCCGCCGACCTTCACCTCGATCACGATCCCGTCGAGCCAGAAGTCCACCCGGTTCCGCGCGTCCAGCCGGAGCTCGCGTTCGAACGTCAGCCCGGCCGACTCCAGCACGCTGGCCATCGCGTCGTGCAGCTGGACCTCGCTGCCGTAGCGGTACCGGTAGCCGCCGAGCAGCCGCGCAAGCGACGCCAGGCGCATGTGTTCCTCCGACGGCCGCCCCAGGCGCAGCGGCGCCGGCTCCGATTGAATGATCATTGAATGATCATTCCCCTCTCCTTTCCGCTGCTGCGGCAATTCGTTCAAACTTGACGATCTCGGCCTCGTTGATGCGGATCGCTTGCTGCTTCCTCTGCAGCTCCTTATCGCCGATCACGCGCTCGTTCCTGATCCCCTCCAGCTGCTCGCGCAGGCCAGCCGCCTTTTCTCGCGCCCACACCGAGCGCTTCTTCAGCGGCTTTTTCCCTGGGGCGGCGGTCCGAGCGGCGGGCGCAGCCGCGTCGCTCGGCGCCCCAGCGCGTAGCCGCCGCGCGACCTCTCCGGCAGCGTGTCGAACAGGCCGGGCATCGACATCTCCCGCTCCGCGGCCTCGAGATACCGGATGCCGTCCATGAAGTAAGCGGTGCTTAACTCGGATGCGCGGCCCTGGCGCCCCAGCTTCAGCGCGCGGTACGGAACCGTGAACAGGCCGCCGAACGGATCGAACACCAGTTCGCCGGGGTTGCTGAACCGCTCGATTAGGCGATCCACAATGTCGAACTGCAGCGGGCAGATGTGGTTCTCCAGGCCGCGCCTTGTCTGGTCGCCGTTGAGCGTCAGCATGCGGTTGACGTCGTGCCATACGTCCTGGTGGTGGCTGCCCGGCGCCAGCGACATGAAGCTGGACGGCAACGCCCCACGTGCCTCGAGCTCCTGGCCGATGCGCACGTGCGTGTGGAAGTCATAGACCTCGCGCAAGCTGAACTCGGTGAACAGCTTCGCGAGCTTGTCCGGGCCCAACTGCGCCAGTTCGTCGGCGGTGAGATGGCGCTCGCCGCTGGACCGCCAGAATGCATGCGCGTCGACCTGCCAACGTGCTCGGGTGTAGTCCGCCTTTTCCTTGCGCACCGGCGTGTCCGCGTAGCCCCGGCTGCGATCCGTCTGCGGCTTGTGGAACAGCACGATGTACTCGGGCGAGCCGACGCCCATCTTCGTGCCGTCCTTGCACTGCTCGGACCAGCCCAGCCGGTAGGTCTGGTTGTTCTCACGCACCACGTCGGTCACGACGGTGATCATGCCCATGTAGTCGAAACCGTGATCGCGGAAGTGGAAGATCGTCTCCGCGTGAAACGGGCTCGCGGTGGGCACGCCGGCGCCGGTCACGTTGCCGAACTGGATGCGGTCCTTCACGTGAACCGCGACAATGCGCCCAGGCTTCAGGATCCGGTGCAGCTCCGGCGTCAGGAAATCCATCTGCTGCCAGAAGTGCTTGTTGTTGTCCGTGTGCCCGAGGTCGTTGTAGCTGGGGCTGTACTCGTAGTGGTTGGCGAACGGAATCGACGTCACCACCAGGTCGACGCTGTCTTCGTCCATGCCGCGCGCCTCCAGCACACAGTCGTTGTTCGCCACGAGCCAGCCCTGGCCCCGCGCTTCGATGCGCTCGACGCCGATCGAGCGTGTCAGCACCTGCGCCATGGCCGCGTCGCTGAGGCCGAATTCCCGGATGATCTCGCTCATCTTTTCCACCATTTCCTCGTGTCGGGTCCACTTCGCCTTCAGGCTGGCCAGCACCTCGCGCTCGCTCTCGGCGTAGACGATCCACACCTCGACCGGGTGCGCCTGCTGGAACCGCTGGATGCGGTGAATGGATTGAATGAAGTCGTTGAATTTGAAGCCGATGCCGGCATAGACAGCCAGGTGGCAGTGCCGCTGGAAGTTGCAGCCGCTGCCGGCGATGACGGGTTTCGCCGAGAGGATCGGGATCCGGCCTTCGCTGAAGTCGATCACCGCCTGCTCGCGCTCCTCCAGATCCTGGTCCCCGTAGATGCTGACCGCGGCGGGGATGGCCTCCTGCAAGGCGTGCCGCTCCACCTCCAGGTCGTGCCACAGCAGCCAGTGTTCCGACGGCCGCTCCCCGACGATCCGCTGGACCGCGGCGACGCGGCTGCCCAGGGTGTCCCGCTTCTCGCGCGCGGCGTCGCGCACGCCGATGGCCGCGTCGCGGAACAGCTTGCCCTGGCCGTCCCGCTCGGCGCCGGCCCCGCCGTGGTCGACCGGCACCTCGACGTAGTGCACGCGGATTTCGGGCAGGTCGTAGCCTTCGTCGCTGTAGCCCAGGTCGGACGGCCGCTGCAGGAACAGCGCCCAGCTCGCGACCCAGAGCCAGAACTCGCGCTCTTTGTGCGGGTAGAGCTGCAGGTTGCCGGCCTTGCTGCTATCGCGCTTGAACCACCGAGTGAGGGCCTGGCCGGTGTCCATAACGCCGAGGAACCCAGCGTAGTGGATCAGCTCTTTGTAGCGGTTCGGGCTGGGCGTGGCGGTGGCGACGAAGCGATACCGCACGTCGTCGAACAGGGTCAGGAACTGTTGGTAGGTCTTCGACCCGAAGCTGCGCAGCACCGACGCCTCGTCGAGGCTGGCCGCGGTGAACAGGTTCGGATCGAGCTTGCCGTCGCGCACGCTCTCGTAGTTCGTCAGGTGGATGCCCTCGAACGTCGGATCGATCTCCTCGCTCGTGCGGATGAAACGCACCGCCTGGACGCGCCGAGGATCCTGCTCGAGCCATTCCCGAAGCTCGCGGCGCTGTGCATCGGTGACGCGGTCATGCTCCCCGGTTGCCAGCAGCCGCGCGTCGTGCGCGAACTCCTGTTTCACGCCCAGCGGCAGCACCAGGCCGACAGCGCCGCCGGCGTGTGCGCGCGCCAGCCGCAAGATCTCCAGCTGCTGCACGCTCTTGCCGAGGCCGAAGCGCTCGAACAGCGCGCGGCGGCCGCCGGCGCAGGCCCAGCGCACGGCGTCGGGCTGGTGCCGGATCAGGATCGGATTCACCTCCTCCGGCGCCACTTCGAAGCCCAGCGATGGCGCCACGCGCACCTTGCGCGCCAAGAACTCAAGATAGGGATCAGTCATGGGATTGGGAGTCCGTGTCGTGGTGAGTACGGCCGGCGCCATCCAGGAACGCCGGCTCGTCCAAGTCGAATCCTCCGCGCTGCAGCTCCGCGCGGCCTTGCTCGACCAGCTCAGCGAGCGATCGTCGCGATTGGTGCATCGTGTAGCCGGTGCGCTGCTCGACCTCGCGGTAGCGCTCGAACAGCTCGGGCCGGTGGCGCGCGCCGTTGGCTAGATCCCGCGGGCTGGCCAGGATGCAGAACACGCACGACAGCCGCTGATTGCCAGCGAGGTACGCCGGATGCGGTACCTGGCCGGCGGCTGCGATCGTGTGCCACACCTCATCGGTCGGCATCTCGTGGATCGGAAGCCACTCCCACCACTCGCGACCGCGGATCGTGTTGCGCTTGTTCGGCTGCAACATCGTGCATTGCCGGTTCGCGGCCGAGGGCCCGCAGCTTGAGTTGGGACCGGGGCGCACCTTGAACCGGTGCTCCACCATGTCGAGGAACGATTTCCGGGCGCGCGCCACGAGGAACGGCAGGCCTGCGGCCTCGGCCTGCTCCTGCGCGTGCTCGAGGGCGCCGTGCCATTCGGATGCGCCGAGCGATGCGTGGACGACGAGAAGGTGGGCCGGCGGGACGCGCTCCAGCAGCTTGATCAGCATGGCTTGGGAGTCCTTTCCACCAGAGTGGCTGACCACGAACAGCGCACCTCGCTCGACGCGCACGTGCTCCACGCCGTCCTGATCGCGCACGACGGCCGCCTTGTGAACGAGCACGCCCGACAGCAGGCGCGGCTGGTACGCCAACCAGTTCCGGCCGCCGGCGCGTCCAGCGCCTGGATCTTGGGGGCCTGGTGGTGCACCTGGTCCTGCAGCGCCTGCACCTTCTCCGTGTAGCCCAGCAGCAGCTGGCGCAGCGCCGCCGGGTCGGCCAGCAGCTGCAGCGGATCCTGGGCCGGCGCCGGCGCCGGCCGCTGGGCGGCGAGGAAGGTGTTGAGCACCTGCAGGTGGAACCGCGGGCTGATCCAGGCCGCGTAGGCGATCACCAGCGGCTCGGCCACGTACGTCCCCGGCGCGGCGCCGCCGTGCTGCGAGACCAAGGCCGGAATTCCGGCTTCGCTGGCGGCGGCCGCGGCCAGCGCCTGGGTCTGCTGGTTCTCGACCCAGCGGGACGGCCGGTGCCGCGGCAGGCCGCCGGCGGCGCGGTGCAGGTCGTTGAGCGAGTAGCGGCCGGCCGAGTCCCTGGCGATCTCGGTGCCGGCGATGGTCAGGGCGCTCAAGAGAACACCTCGACCTTCCAGCCAGCACCGTCGCACTGTACCGCCACGAACCGGAACGGGTACATGGCCGCGGCGACCTTGATCTTGATACGGGCATCTTCTTCCCAGTACCCCTTGGCTTCATGCGCCTCCAAGTCGCCGGCCGCGGTCATCAGGAAGAAGTCCACGGTCAGGAACGTGGCTTTCGCCAGGCGCAGCTTCACCGACTCGAACACCCACCACAGGATCTCGCCCGCCGCCATGCGCTGATCGAGCACCGCAGCGTAAGCGGCCTCGGTCTTGTTCATCTCGTCGGCGACGTGGCGCGGCCGACCGCGGGCGACCAGGCCGGCGGCTGCGGTGCTGGCCGCGGCGCGCGCCGCCAGCGCGCCCGGGGTGTACGGCCGTGCTGCGGAACCCGGGCCGGGGGCTGCCGCGGCGACCAGCTTGCGCATGCCCTCGGGCATCTCCGACGCATCGCGGTAGCGCAGCACGCGCTTTCCCTTGCTCATGACTGGACCTCGGCAGGCAAGCCCAGCACGCGCGCGGCGCGGCCGCGGAAAGCCTCCCACTCGCTGTTGATGCGGCCCTGCATCTCCTCGAACTCGATCTGCAGCAGCGCCAGGCGCTGTGCCTGGGTCAGCCCGCCGAGCAGTGGCGGCGCGCTGGCGGCCGGCCGCTGCGCGGCAGCGACCGCTACCTGGGCCGGCCGCGGCGCCGTGCCGCCGCTCGGCGCCGCTGGCGCGTCCACGACGTCTTCGCCGGCGGCGCTCCACATCGGCTCCATGCGGCCATGCCGCGGATTGCTGCGGTTCTCGCAGCGCCGGACCTGGCCCTGGCCATCCAGGTGTCGCAGGATCCCGGCGACGCTGGCGACGCTGAGGCTGGTGAAGCACTCCGGCGGATGCTGGCGCTGCATGGACGTCACGCCCATCTGCTCGAGCAAGTCGGCCGCGGTGCACTCGCCGGCACGCTGCAGGCAGTACCGCGCCAGCTGCACGTGGTAGCGTCGGAGGTCCTCGGCCGCGATCATGCGCCCGCTCCGTCGACGCCAAGACCCAACTCGCTTGCCGCGCGCAGCATGGCCTCGCGTGCGCGCGCCGGATCGGCGACGGCCGGCGCGGTAGGCCGCTCATACGCGATTGAAGCCGCTACCGTCGCGGGAAGCTTGCCGCCCGCCAGGATGTGTTGCATCGCGGCGTCGAAGGCTGCGCGCAGCATGCGTTGTTGGTCTCGGCCGTCAGCGCTGCGGTATCGGTACGCATCGACGAGCGACCAGACCAGCACGGCATAGCTGCTGCGACTCTGGCCTGGCGCCAGTTGCCGCTCAACCTCGGTCAGACTCGGCAAGCCCAGCGCCATGACGCGGAAGCGTGCGGCGTTTGGCGGGAACTCGTGTCCCGTACGCTGGGCGGCTAGCACGCCAGCGGCGAGCTGCCGGCCGGTCAGCCCCTGCACTGCTTCGGCCCAGGCCTTGCCGGCCTGGCTCAGTTCCCCCGTTTTGGAATTGATCGGGCTCATGCCGTACTGGCTCGACCAGGCGTGCCCGAATGTCCCGAGCATGGCCTGCCACAGGCCGGCCAGGCCCTCGACGAGCCGGTCAGACGGCCTCCCACTCGGCGTCGATGGCGTCGTCGTCTCCGCCGTCGCCACGATTGCTGCCAGCTGCCTCTGCGTCGCCTTCAGTTCGTCGGCGGAACTGGTATGCGGCAACGTCGTTGGCGCTGCGGTCGGCGAGGGATTGGGGACCTGCTCGAAGAGTCGTTGCATGGGCTGAGGCCGTGGTGGTGGCAGGTGCGATAGCGGAGTGCTGACGACGAGCTGCGGCGATGAGGTAGCCGGCTGGCTTGTCGGGGTACATGTCGGCGAGTTCGAGCAAGTGCTCGGCGTTCACGCCTTCGGCAGCCGCGGCGATCAGCTCGGGGTTCTGGCTCGCGATGCGGTGATTGGTGCGGCCCGTCGCCAGGGCGGCACGGTTGAGGGCGGCGGCCAGACGTCCGGCCGAGGTTCCACACACACCGCCGCTCGGCGCATCCGCGCCAGTGCTGTGTGGTTCTATGACGGTTGCTTTTGGTTGCTTTTGATTCGGGTGCAAAAGCTTTGCACCCTTAGAGGGTTCTTTTTGCACCCTTGGGCGCGCCAATTTGCACCCTTGGGCGTCGCCGATTGCACCCTTTGAAGGTCGCTCCAAGGGCGCAATTTCTGCACCCTTTGCGATTGGCTCGATGGGTGCAATTTCTGCACCCTTCATCCACTCGGGATTGATGCGATATTCGCGTGTTCGGCCAGCATCGACGTAGCCGCCCTTTCGGCCGCCCGTCCCCGAGTTCACCAGGATCAGCCAGCCAGACGCCTCCATGCGGCGCAGTTGGTACTGCACCGAACGCTCCGACTGCCTCGTCTTGGCCGCCAGCCTCGCGATCGAGGGGAAAATGTGCGTCCCATCGTCGTGGGCATGATCTGCGAGCGCCAGGGCGAGGAGCATCTCGCCGCCACCGACACTGTACCGCTCGAACACCATTCCGGTGACCTTGACGCTCATTGGTCACCTGCATGCGACAAAACCGAGATGTGTGCTACCCGCCGTGCACGTGGCAGTAAGGGTGGGTATCCCGGAAAGCTTTCCACTGCTTGGCATCGGTGATCGGCAACCCCGTTGCCCAGTTCCGACACTGGCGCCCGGACGCAGTCGACGAACAGCACTGCACATGCCCATTCAGTCCGACCCAGTCCGCATACTCGCCGGGCGTCAGCCCCACAAGGGACGATGGCAAATGCAACTCGCCGACGATGCTCCCGGCGATCTGCTCCGAGGTTGCGACGCATGTAGCGCCGCCGCAAGGAGCAGCGACGTTTACCACCAGCTCGCAGCCGACTTTCTGAGCGGCACGAAGGACCTGAACGATGGTTGATTTCTCGAGCACGAAGCATCTCCATTGCAGAGTCAAGGGTAGGAAATCCTATCGGCATAGTTACCGGAAACGCCAGCGCGAGCTGGATGCCGAGGCCCAACTTGATCACCCCTGCGCTCATCGCGTCGGCCCCTGATTGAGGCCCTGATACCAGGCATGTGCTTCCAGCTCCTGCTGGCACTCGGGACTCGCTCGCAGCACGCGCTTCCAGCGATACGCCGTTGCGCGGCACACATTCCAGCGATCAGCTATCTCGCGCCAGGTCGGCGGCTTGCGCTGTCGGCGCACCCACAGCACCACGTCGACATAGGGCAGCATGCGGGTGACCTGCGGCGGCAGCTCAACTCCGGCGGCGGCGCACTCGTCTACGAAGCCGACTGCCCACTCGAAGATGATTTCGCCGCTCGAGGCCATCAGCGCGGCGCTCCGATGTTGACGACGCGCGCGCCCTGCTCTTGCAGGGCAGCGTGTATCCGGGCCTGCAGCGTCTCCAGTTCGGCTGCGAGGTCCCTGCTCTCTCGCAGCGCCCGCAGCAACGCAGGCACGTCGGACGCGTCCACCTTGCCGTCGGCCATCACCTGCGCCAACGCCTCCAGGGTATGGCCGACCTCGAGCGCGAGGCCGGCGACCTGCAGCACGCCGGCGTTGGGGACGATCTCGGGCGCGCGCGCGCCGAGGAACCCGTAGCGTCTGGCCAGCTCACGCTCGCAGTCGTCGCGCCAGGGCTGCGGCATCGCCGCGACCCAGGCCTCTTCCAGGTCCGCCGGCAGCTTGACCGTCCCGTCGCGTAAGCGCTCCACGATCTTGGCATTGCGCTTGTGCGCGACGTCGATGCTGGCCAGATCCGTGCCGACGTGGAACTGGACCACGCGCTCGGCTGGCGCCACCCGCTGCATGTAGCTCTCGGCAACGGCCTGCGCAAAGCTTGTGTCGGTATGCCCGCTGTTGCGGATGCACTCCGTGGTGACCCGGCAGATCACGGCCGAGCGCGGTTCACGGTACTGATTTTCGACCGAGGGGATCTGACACTCGCGCGTCATTTACTTGCTCCAGCAGAGGATTCATCGTCGTTGCCATGGAAACGATCAACTCAGGGATGAAAGGCACCGCCCGGCCTGCGGTACGCTGCGGTTACGACACGCGCAGCCCGCAAGGAGGGCGACATGGACGAAAGAGCGAAACAGGCGGTTGGAATGCTGGTAGGCGAAGTGATGGCTTCGACCGCTCGCGCGATCGCCGATCTGGCCGAAGCTGTTGCTGCAGCGAATGGTCCTGCTGGCGCGGCGATCATCGAGGACTTCATTCGGCGCCTCCCGACGGAGGAGCAACAGCCGAATCAGAAGCTGTTCGATGCAATACGCCAGTACCTGGCAAAAACGCCCTCTCCAACGCCGCCTGTATTGCCGCATTGAAGTCGACGATTTCGGTGGCTCGCGCTTCGGCGCGGGCTTGCTCATCGCGCGACGGCCTGATCAACCAGTCGCGCAGCCAGAGCCTGGGATTCCAGCGGTCGGGGATCGCGCGCATGTCAGGCGCCCTCCACCGGGACGATGCGCGCGGCGTCCGTGTCGTCCGCAGGATGGGTGCCGGCGTCCATGTAGGCTTGGAGGTGCGACCCAACCTCACCTACAGGAGCACCGGCATATGAAGGCTTTTTTTCTGCACTACGAAGCTGCTCCAGCAGCGCCGACGGCAGAGGTGCAAGGCGGATATGTAGACGTCTGCAGCCTTTGCGAATCGCAGCCCGAAGCTGAGCTGATGGCGCAATCGCTGCTGATGTCGCATCGGTGGCTTGCTGGCGAATTGAAAGCCGTTCGGCCTGTATCGCTCGAGCGACCTGCCGATTTGGACACACTAGAATTGACGCTCCTGGCGAAAGCTCGCCAGCGAACACCACCGGTCGCGCTGAGCATCGTTGCCTGGGGAACACCTCGCGACGAGCCCCTTGCGACAGAGCTTCCAATTCCCGACGAAGGTAGGGCGGCGCATTGAACGGATCGCTCGACACGTCAGGCGCCCTCGACCGGGACGATGCGCGCGGCGTCGGGGTCCTCGACCGCCCTCTCCGTGACGGACTCGCCCTCGTTTCCGACGCCGAACACGTCTGGACGGAGCTGATGCCGCGATACCCCACTCGCCTTCTCAACGACCAGAACGTGCTTAGGCGGGATAAGGCCCGTGCTGATCCAGCGAGTCACGGCTTGCGGGGTCCGTTTGCACGTTTTTGCGAGCTGCGCCTGGGTAGGCGGGTCGAGTCGGCCGATCACGGTATGCACGATGTTCATGGCGCAACTACACACTATGTTTACTTCAGTGTCAACTTATAGTTCATTGACCCCCAAGGCGCGGCCCGCGGACCATCAACCAATGGTTGATGGCAAGCCCAAATCCGCGTTCCAGCAGCGATTCCAAGCCGCAATGGAGTACTTGAAGACTCCGAATCGGGTGGCATTTGGCCGCGCCATAGGTGTCACTTCGTCGCAGACGCTCTACAACTGGTACGAGCGCGATCAGCGCGTGCCCGACAAGCAACGTAAGGCGCTCGCCCGGTGCGGGATATCGATTGACTGGCTCAATGACAACGACGGCCCGATGTTGTTGCGGGACAGTGGCGCCGCGGCAGACGCAGGCAGGAGCTCTGGCGGTGGCGCCGCGGCCACCGAGGCCCTAATGCGGACGCACGCGTTCATGTCCCGGGATGGCGACTACACGCTTGCGCATAGGGAGGAGGCGCAGCTATTTGCAGACGCTCATCGCTGGATTGCCTCGAAGATCGAGAGCGGTGACCCAACCCCGGATTCGCTGATGAATTTCGTGAAGTGGGCCAACGAGGAGAAGTCTCGCGTTGCTACCGGCGACGTTACCGACCGGGCTCAGCTGGTGCCGGAGTGGCAACAGCGCATCGCTGACATGGAGGCGGAGCTTGAGGAATATCGCAAGCAAGGTGCCGAGCTGCAACCGCCCAAGTCTCCGACCGGATGACTGTCTACACGGAGCGTTGATTTGCACTGTAACTTGCGCCCAAGGACAGGGAACAGCAAATGGGCGGCAAGCTGAAGCACACAGGTATTTTTCTGCTGCAGAGCCTCAGCTACGCAGCGGCTTTCTTCATCGCATGGCGATGCTCGGCCGATCAATTCTATCTTCCTGCAGGCCTCAGGATCGCGGCGTTGCTATTTGCGCCATATAGCCGGTGGCCCGCAATTTTTGTCGGCGACGCCGCGGCAATGCTGGCACTTCGAATCCCGATCGCTCAGGAGTTGAATGCCGGGCCACTCTGGCCGTATGTCACGCCATTCCTCCTGTGCGCTCTGGTCTCAATAGGCCCTCTCGCACTGCGTAAGCTGAAGCCCGACTTCCAGCAGCACGAACGCTGGCTTCCCCTCGCATTGCTAGCTATTGCCGTGTGGGGATCGACAGCGAGTACCATTTTGAATGTCGTGTTCGATGGACCGCGTCCCGCAGACTTAGTCAGCTACTCTTACCGCTTCAGCGTCGGCCAGTATCTGGCGATCCTCGCAGTTGTCTTGCCTGTGCTGCTCTGGCATCGCAGGCGCGATCGTCAGGTGACCCCGCCTAATTTCCTCCGGGATGCCGTCTTGTCGGCAGCAACCCTAGCGGTCATGTGCGCGATTTTCCCCGGCGCGCAGGGGAACGCCCTGAAGCTCACGCTGTTGGGCGGCATGGTAGTTCCCACCGTAGTACTGGCCTTCCTACATGGGTGGCGCGGCGCAGTGGTGGGGTTCGTGACCGCAGACGTCGCCATAGGCTTCTATCTCCCGGATGCGAAGTTCATGGGCGACCACAACATGGTCGTCTTCGTTGCGCAGCAAACTCTGGCGGTGGTCGGAACCTTTCTCCAGGTGGTCGGATCAAGCGTTTCCAGTGAGTTCGACAAAGCCGCCAGGCTTGATCTCGCGGAACGCGAATCTCTGCACTTGGCGCAATCGAATCACCTCACCATGGAACTGGCTCTACGCGATCGCGTGGAAGCCATGGCCCGGGAGCAGAGACAGATTGACCGGGAATTTCGCGACGCCGTGCAGCAGTTGAAGAACAAAGGCCAGTATGCGCTGGCGATGCAAATCACAAGGCAAGCGGTCCTGAACACCCGCATGCTCTACGACCACACCTCGGCGATCTATCCAATGCAGATCGAGCACGAAGGACTGTTCCGCTTGCTTAAGCGCCAGCAGTTCGAGAAGGCACCCGACGATCGATTGTCGACAGTTTCTGCCAGTGGCAGCCTCGACGAGCACAGCACCACCTTGCAATTGGTGTCATACCGGCTTCTGGGCCACGCCATTGAGATGCTCGCGGGCGCCACGCGATACTCAGTCCGTGCCAGGGCTTGGTCCACCGGAACTCAAAGGAAGATCGCTATAACTGTTGTGGCGCACCGTGCGTGCGCCACCGCAGCCGACTCATCCGTGCGGCTCGCCCAAACGCAGTTTGCCGCGAAGTTACGCGCCTATGGCGGACAGTTCCGACGCCGGGAGAGCCGCATCTCTTTCGTCGTCGCCGAGGCCAATCAACGGGCAGCCCGCGGAGTAACCACCCACGACACGCCGCTAGCTCCCTTGATCACCCTTACCTCGAAGTCGCCAGAACTGTAGATCACCGAGCCGAGCTGACTGTCGCTAGCGATCGCGACCCGAGCGACATCGGTACCCATAGGCATCACCCACGCCCTATCTCCGACCGCGCCCGCAGCGGCGCGCACCACACCTCGCAGATCATTGATCTGGACGTAGCGAATGCCTTCGCGCTCGAACTCGTAGACACTCCACTCCGGATCCGCCGATAGGTCCACCGCGTTCGGCGCACTCTCGCCCAGGCCTGTGGCAGCGACCTTCCCCGCAGGTGTACCACTCCCTCCCGAAGGGCAGCACCCCTGTGCATGCGCTGCAGCTCCGATCCCCATTAAGCCAGCAGCCGCCGCCAATTTAAGAACTGCGTTCACGTCCAACTCCCTGTATGCCAGCTTCTCTGGCAGCGACAGCCTAACGCACCCGCCTCACCTCTTTCTTGCACAAGTGGCGGCTTACGCCGTAACACGCAGACGGCAGGCATGTAGGGAATTTCCAAACATAAAGACAGTGGTTTTGCCGCACGAAAAGTCAACATATTGTGTATTTGCCATTGACGATAGGATAAACATGATGTTTACTTGAACCGTGCCCACTGAAACCCACCGCGCCGGTGGAGGGGACGGACGGAACCCATGATCAGCACCGAGCAGACCCAGACGCTCCAGGCGCAGCCCAGCGCCGCGCTGCAGGTCGCCCCCTTTTCCTGCGGGCGCCGCGTCCGCTACCCCGGCAACATGGCCTCCCACAGCGGCGAAGGCCTCATCGTCGCGGTCTCCGACCACCACGTCGACGCGCTCCTGTTCGACGGCCGGGCGTTCCGCCGCCTCCCGAAGGCTGCTTTCTCCGGTGTCCGCCCCTGGCAGCTGCTGGACCGCGTCCACGGTCCGCGGCTGATCGAGGTGGTGAAGCAGAACGCCGCGGACGTGGCAGCGGCGGAGTCGCTGAAGAAGGCGACCGCCGCGCAGCGCCTGCTGGACAACGTCGCCGCGCTGATCGCCGCCCACCCGCACCTCACGCCTGTCGGCCCCGAGCACCGCGGGCTCGCCGCCGTCGGCAAGAACCTGCGCGCGCACCTGAAGCACC
This sequence comes from Xanthomonas theicola, assembly GCF_014236795.1. Classification (NCBI taxonomy): domain Bacteria; kingdom Pseudomonadati; phylum Pseudomonadota; class Gammaproteobacteria; order Lysobacterales; family Lysobacteraceae; genus Xanthomonas; species Xanthomonas theicola. Next base: position 1,909,750 of record NZ_CP049017.1, read on the forward strand.
GCGGCATCAAGGCGCGCGTGCGCGCCAGCGGTGGCGCGTACCACGTGCGGCTGCCGGCCGACGCGACCGAAGCCAACCTGCAGGCGGCGAACGCGATCGCCACGTCCTTCGAGCTCGGCTCCTTCGACGGGATGACCGACTCGTACAACTACGCGACCAGCGCCTGGACCGAGGCTTTCGGCGGGGTGCGCTACGTCTTCGTCGGCCAGGAGATCGTGTGATGGATGCCTACTGCGGTATTCCCACCCCCACTCTCGTCTACGCCGGCCCCAGCAGCCGCGAGGACTTCGACCGCCTCGAGCTTCCAGCCACCGTGCACGACTGGAAGCCGGACGCCACCACGACGCTGATTAAGGCGGACGGCAAACAGTGGGAGCGGCGTTGCACCTCCAAGACGCTTGGCGACATGGGTTCTAATTCGGTCACCGTGGTCTTCCAATGGTGGGACCACCGGATCGCTCCGGCCGTCGCCCAGCCCGCGCAGGCATCGGCATGAGCGCCGACATGCGGTACGCCACCCCGAGCCGCGGCCCGTTCGTCGCGCCGCGCGGCGCCTGCACCGTCTGGACGGCCAACGGCGAGACCCTGGTCGCCGAGTGCAAGTCCCCGCACCTGAGCCCTGCCGGGAACGCCGCCAACGCGCAGCTGCTGGCGCTGGGCGCCTCGGCCGTCGAGCACCTCCGCGTCGCGCTGCAGCAACTGGCGGAGCTGGGCGCGGACAACGAAGCGGCCCGGGCCATCGTCGAGAAGGTCGACGCGATCGGCAAGCCGCAACCGCAGCGGGTGGCTGCATGAAGCGCCACCAGCCCGCGCGCGGCCGGCGCGCTTCGTTCTTCTGGCTCGGCCTGGGCTCACTGTGTGTTGGCGGCGCCGTGGCGCTCGCCGCCGGCGCGGCCACCGCGGACGCGCGCGGCGAGCAGCCCGTGCACGTGCCGGCCGGGCTGTCGATCACGTCGCCGCGCCTATGCGCCGCGCTGGTGGTCTACCGGATGGCCAGCGCCGACGACTGGGGCCTGCGCACGACGCTGGCGCAGACCGCGCTGAACGCGTTCGCCGCCGCCGGCGGGCCGCCGGACTGCGCGGCCCCCGTCACCGCAGCGCTGAGCCACCAGTTCGACCCGCGTCGCTGGCAGGCCGCGCTCGACGCCGTCGACGCGGTGCGCAGCGGCGACTACACGCCCTCACCGGCCGCGTGCGCGCGCGCCAACGCTGTGGTGGCGGCGGACGACAGCAGCCCCGAGTGGCTCCCGGGCGAGGAAGAGCTGTGCGCAGCGCTGCGCGATCTGGCCACAGCGGCTGAATTCAACGCCCCCTACGGCCGCGCGCTCAATCGCGACGTCATCGCCACCGGCAAACCGATCGACGAACAGCGCGCCGCGATGGACCGCGCGAAGGCGCCGAAGACGCATCCCTACCGCAGGCACCACCCTGCGCCCAAGGCCGTCGCAGCGCACCACGCGCGCGCCGAGCGGGTCGTGCCGGAGCACGCCAGGTTGGTGAAGCTGTGAGCCGGCCGGTTCGCTCGCCGCGCACGCAGGCGCTGGTCGGCCTGCACCTGATGGGCGCCGGCCTGGACGCGATCGTGCAACGCACGCTCCTGGAGCTGTCGCTTGAGGACGCCTTCATGCAGCACCAGCGGCACCAGCCTGCAGTGACTGCCGCGCAGCGCCTGGCTCGCTACGAGCGCGCCTGCGCGGCGCGGCCGGACCGCCAGGCGGAACTGCGCCGGATGATCGGCGAGGGCTACCAGGCCGCCTGGCGCCGCGGCCGCTGGCCTCGCCTTGTCACGATTGCGCGCGATCTGGCGCGCATCGAGCGGAGCCGACTCCCGTGCTGAGCGTCAGCGTCTACATCCCCGGTGTCGCGCGGCCACACGTGTTCCTCGCCAACTCCGAACCCGCCGGGGACAGCCCATGTTTTTCCGCAACCCCGGCTCGGTGGTCAACGACCTGCTTGAGCGCAAGGTCGCCGAGATCGCCGAGCAGCACCCCACCCAATACACCACCGCCGGCGAGCCGGCAAAGGATCCGCAGTGAACAGTGCCACCACCGAAAGCTCCACCATCTCCCCGACCGTCATCCCGCAAATCAGCTACGCCAGCGCGCTGGCACTGGAGGTGCGGGACCTGGGCGGCGGCGAAAGGCTCCTGCAGCGCGAGTTCCTGGCCGAGCTCGAGCAGCTCAACAAGACGGCGCCCGCCGGCACGACCTGGCGTCTCGAGACGCCCCACGAGCTCTTCGCCCTGCGCTCGCCGCTGACCCACGAGAACGCGAACAAGGCGCACAGCATCGACGACAGCATCAAGGCGGGCTGGTACTGGACCAGCGAGGAAACGCCCTGGTTCGAGGGTGGCCGCGTCGTCGTCGGCTTCGACCTCGGCTACGTCGACTACGACCTCGCCGGCTACCGCGCGTTCGCGCGCGCGGTGCGCGTGGTCGGTCAGTAATTGGCCCTTGGGCCTTTCCTCCTTTCAAGGACATTCAACCATGAATCCTCAGAAGATCCTGCTCAACGTCGAGCGGCTGACCATCAACATCACCCAGCCGCCGCGCGGCGCGGAACTGTCCGCTGTGCTTTCCTCGGTCGCCGAAGGGGTCCAGGTGCCGAGCGAGTACCGCGATCTCGGCGGCGGCGATCGCATCCCACAGGCACAGGCCCTGCGCGAGGTCGCGGAGCTCGGCACCGGCTGGCGCCTGGAGACACCGCACGAGCTGTTCGGCCTGGTGGACTACGGCCACAAGAACAAGCACGGCGCCTACACCCGCGACGAGAGCCTGAAGGAAGGCCCGTACTGGACCAGCCAGGAAACGCCCTGGTTCGAGGGTGGCCGCGTCGTCGTCGGCTTCTACGGCGGCTACGTCTACGACCACGACGCCGACGGCCGCGCGTTCGCGCGCGCGGTGCGCGTGGTCGGTCAGTAATTTGATTTTGGACTGAGCGCGATGAGCTACCAAGTCCCCAAGCTCGTGCAGGATGTCCGCCGTTTGCGCGCGGACGTCGAGGTGGCAGTGCGCCTCGCGCTTGAGCGCCTCGTAGTCCTCCGCAAAGGCCTCCGCGAATCCCATCGTGCCGTGAGCGATCGACTTCTGCGGCGACGCCGCCGAATGCTCGCTGCGCGCCACGAAGAACGCGACGGCGAGCAGGAGATACGCCGTGTCCTGCGCCAGCGCAGCGCGTTCGTCCGGCGTGCGCAGCCCCGAGGGTTTCATCAGTTCGCCGGCGCGTCGCTGCAGGGCGCTGTACATGCCTCTTCGATCCAGATCTCTATACGGATTCGCCATACCCAAAAAGCTATCCCCAGGAAGGTGCGCTATGCGTGATATTCAGAAGGAAGCGATGCATCGGTTCGCCGGCGACACCGCAGACCATCAGCTCGAGATCGTGCTCGACCAGGGGCTGCACCGGCACCTGCGGTTCCGCCGGCCCGGAACCTCCTGCTCATGCCGCGGTGTTTGGGGACTTCCGCTTCCGCGAATTCTGGGAGGACATGAAGTCGGGAAGGGAGGGGCTGGTGGCCGCAGCTGAAAGGCTTCCCGACATCCTCACCTACGAGGATCTGCAGAAGCTCTGTCGCCCGGATCTGCCTGGGCGGCCGCGCCGCGCGCCGCGTCGCGCGACCGTCGAGGCCTGGGCGAAGCGCGAGCACATCCCATACCGCTACGATGGTGTCGGCGGGATCTGGACCACCAGGGAAGCCCTCAATCAGGCGTTGGGCCTGAGGCAAGCCGAAGAACCAGACGCACCGTATGACCCCGAGGACATCGCGTAATGCCGCGACCCCGCGCCAAACACAACCCGAGCATTCCGCCCCACATCGACCAGGCGAAGCTGCCGAAGGGCGTGTATTGGGACAAGAGCGGCAACGGCCGCTGGTACGTGCTGGAGCACCCACGCAGGGCTGTCACGGTGGCAGGGTGCGACGCGCAACTGTCCGACCTGCACGCGATCATGGAGGCCCGCGCCGGCGGCGCGGCGCGCGGAACCGTGGGGTTCGTCATTGAGCAGTTCGAAGCGAGCACTGAGTTTGCGGAGCTGGCCGCCGGGACGCGCAAGGGCTACGAGCACCAGGCCAAACTGGTGCGTGCATACCGGACGCCCATGGGCGCGACGCTGGACACGTTGCAGGTAAGCCGGCTTGGACCGGCGGCGATCCAGCGCATCGTCGAGTCGATCGCGAAGGGCAAGGACGGCAAGGTCGGCCAGCCGACGAAGGCGAACCACCTGCTGCGCTACCTCCGGCGCACGTTCGCCTGGGGCATTCGGCACGGCGCATGCGCCTCGAACCCCGCCGCCGGCGTCAGGCAGGCGAGGGAGCGCGCTCGCTTTCGGATGCCCACCCCGGATGTGTTCGCCCGGCTCGTAGCCTTCGCCACCGAGCGCGGCATGCGTAAGGCTCACACTAAGGGCAGCGTCGCACCGTACCTGGGGCACCTGATGGTCATCGCCTATGCGTGCCGGCTACGCGGAATCGAGCTGGTGACGCTCACCGACGCGAACGCCACCGAGGTGGGGGTCCTGAGCAACCGTAGGAAGGGCTCAAGGGACAACGTGACGCGGTGGACCCCCGAGCTGCGCGGTGCCTGGGATGCGCTGGTAGAGCTGCGCAAGGCGGCCTACAAACGGCACGACATCGACACGGTGGTGCAGCTGATGCCGAAAAATCGCCCACTGGTCGTGTCGGAGACGGGCCAGCCGCTCAGCAAATCGTCGCTCGACTCGGCCTGGCAGCGCCTGATGGACGTGGCCACGAAGCAGGTCGGTGACCAGCCGCCCCTGCTCGCGCCGGAGGACCGTTTCACGCTGCACGGCATCAAGCACCGCGGGATCACCGACAGCGAAGACAAGGCGTCCGGCGGCCACGTGACCGAGTCGATGCGTCAGCGCTACAACCACGAGGTGCCCACCGTGGAACCGGCAAAACTGCCCGCGTTTTCAGGAGTGATTTCAGGAGGTGGCGAAAAAACCACCAAAGGCGACGCCTAAATCCCTGATTTTTTTGGTGGGCCGTGATGGATTCGAACCATCGACCAAAAGATTAAAAGTCTTCTGCTCTACCGACTGAGCTAACGGCCCAAAACAATGCCCCGGCCTTGCGCCGGGGTGCGTAGTCTACCCCAGCCCCGGGCCAACGCGAAATCAGGCGTAGCGGGTCGGGTCGGCCACGCGAGCGTCGACGAAGCCGGCGGCACGCAGGCGGCAGGCATCGCAGTGGCCGCAGGCGCGGCCGTCGGCATCGGCGCGATAGCAGGACACGGTCAGGCCGAAATCCACGTCCAGGCGCATGCCCTCGCGCACGATGTCGGCCTTGCTCATGCGCTGCAGCGGCGCATGCACGCGCAGGCCGGCGCCCTCCACGCCGGCCTTGGTCGCCAGGTTCGCCAGCGTCTGGAACGCGTCGATGAACTCCGGGCGGCAGTCCGGATAGCCGGAGTAATCCACGGCGTTGACGCCACAGAAGATGTCCGCCGCGCCCAGCACCTCGGCCCAGCCCAGCGCCACCGACAGCATGATGGTGTTGCGCGCGGGCACGTAGGTGACCGGGATGCCCCCGCCGCCCGCGTCCGGCACCTCGATGTCGTCGGTCAGCGCGGAACCGCCGATGCTGCGCAGGTCGACGTTGACGGTCTTGTGCGCCACCGCGCCGAGCGCGCCGGCCACGCGCGTGGCCGCGTCCAGCTCCGAGGTGTGGCGCTGGCCATAGCGCACGCTCAGCGCATGCACGGCATAGCCCTGCTCGCGGGCGATGGCGACGACGACGGCGGAATCCATGCCACCGGAGAGGAGGACGACGGCGTTTTTCATGTGGGTGCTGGGAATGGGGAATGGAGAAACGGGAATGGACAGAGCGTAACAGCTGCACCGAACATGGGAGATCGCCGGCTTTCGAGAAGCAGAAGCGAGGCAACCGACAACACGTCCGCGGCGCAGCGCCTTGCCGATTGCCGTTTCTCCATTCCCGACTCCCGGCTGCACGTCCGCGCAGCTAACGGCCCGGCTCGTCGTTCCACAGCAGCTTGTGCAGTTGCATCTGGAAGCGCACCGGCAGGCGGTCGGCGACGATCCAGTCGGCCAGGTCGCGCGGCGCCAGTTCGCTCTTGCTCGGCGAGAACCAGACGGTGCAGCGCTCGTGCAGGCGGTGTTCGGCGACAATCGCGCGCGCCCAGTCGTAGTCGGCGCGGCTGCACAGCACGAACTTGATCTGGTCGCGCACGGTCAGCAGCGGCAGGTTCTCCCAGCGGTTGCGCTGCGCTTCCTGCGAGGCCGGGGTCTTGATGTCGAGCACCCGCGACACGCGCGGGTCCACCTCGGCGATGTCGAGCGCGCCGGAGGTCTCCAGCGATACGTCGTAACCGGCGTCGCACAACTGGCGCAGCAGGTGCAGACAGCGCTTCTGCGCCAGCGGCTCGCCGCCGGTCACGCAGACGTGGCGCACGCCATGGCGCGCCACTTCGGCCAGGATCGCGCCAATGTCCCACCACTGCCCGCCATGGAAGGCATAGGCGGTGTCGCAATAGCTGCAGCGCAGCGGGCAACCGGTCAGGCGCACGAACACGGTCGGCCAGCCGGCGCTGTCGGCCTCGCCCTGCAGCGACAGGAAGATCTCCGTCAGCTTCAGGCGCGGCAGCGGGCTTTGCACGATATCGCTGGGAACGGCGGCCATGGCGGGAGAAGGTTGCTCCCGCGGCGATGGCGGCAGCGTTCGGGGCTCAGTGCAGGTGCTGGCCGATGCGGATCGACTGCAAACGATCCTGCGCGGTCCGCGCAGCATCCGATCCCGGATACTGGCTGATGACCTGCTGCAGGGTCTGCTCGGCCTCCTGGGCGCGGCCTTCGCCGTACTGGGACAGGCCCAGCTTGAGCAGGGCGCCGGATGCTTTGTCGTGGGTCGGATAGCGGCCGATCAGATCGCGGAACTGCGCCTCGGCCAGCGGGAAATTCTTGGTGGCGTAATAGCTTTCGCCCAGCCAGTACAAGGCATTGGGGGCATAGACGCCGTTCGGGTACAGCTCGAGAAAACTCTGCAACAGGTTCGCCGAGTCGGCGTACTTGCCGGCCTTCAGCGCATCGAAGGCGACGTTGTAGCTGGTGCGCTCATCGCCGGCGGCGGCCAGCGTCCCGGCATCGCCATGCACCGACGGCGCGCGCTCGGACACCGCAGCCGGCTTGGCCGCGGGTGCGGCCGGTGCGGCGGCGGCGGCCGGCGGCATCGCGCCACCCTCGATCCGGTTCAGGCGGCCGTCCAGGTCCAGGTACTGGTCCTTGGCGCGCTGCTTGAGTTGTTCGTTGTCGTGCTGCAATTGCTCGATCGTGGCTTGCAGCGACTGCATCTGGGTCCGCAGCTGGTTGAGCTGGTTCAGCATGTCGGTGTTGGCCTGGGTGTTCATCGCCTGCTGCTCGAGCGCGGACACGCGGTCGGCCAGGCTTGCGCGCTGCGCATGAGCCGGCGCGGCGACCACCAGGGTCGCCGCGACGATCATCGATGTGAGGACACCGATACGCATCTATTACTGCGCCGTGTAGACGATCTCGACGCGACGGTTCTGCGACCAGCAGGACTCGTTCGACTCGGTACAGACCGGACGCTCTTCGCCGTGGCTGACCACGCTCAGCTGCGCAGCCGGACCGCGGGCAGCCTGCAGCGCCGACGACACGGCGTTGCCGCGACGCTCGCCCAGGCCCATGTTGTACTCGCGCGAACCGCGCTCATCGGCATTGCCCTGCAGGGTGATGCGCGAGGACGGACGGTCGCGCAGGTACTTGGCGTGGCACGCCATGATGGCCTGGAACTCCGGCTTCAGCGAATCCTGGTCCAGATCGAAGTAGACCACGCGCTGGCGCAGGCAGGCATCGGTGTCCAGGTCGCCCGGGCCGTACAGGCCCGAGGTCGATGGGCCGGTCGGGGAGGTGGTGCCGGTGGTGCCGGTGGTGTCGGTCGTTGGGGGAACTTCCTTGACCTTCTTGGAGCAGCCGGCCAGGGCTGCGACGGACAACAGCGAAACAAGCAGAACGCGGGTGGTCTTGTTCATGGCGATACCTTTGTGGCTCCTGAGCCGATGAGGGGTTCAACGCAGCGAAATATTAACATCAAACATTCATGTCAACGCGCGGTCCGGTACGGGGACCACGACGGCTCGCGCACATCGCCATCGGCCAGGACCAGGCGCTGGCGAACGCGGGCGTCGGCCGAGACTGCGTAGAGCACGCCGCGCCCACCCTCGCGAGCGGCGTACAGGACCATGCTGGCATTGGGCGCGAAGCTTGGCGACTCGTCCAGCGAGCCGGTGGACAGAGTGCTCCAGCGCGGCGCGCCGAGGCTGCGATCCATCATCGCGATCTTGTAGGTGTTGCCGCTGCCCTGGGCGACGGCGATCTTGTTGCCGTCGAAGGACACGCTGGCGGTGGCGTTGTAGTTGCCCTGGAAGGTCACCCGGCTGGCGCTGCCCCCGGTCGCCGCCACCTGGTAGATCTGTGGGCGGCCGCCGCGGTCGGAGGTGAAGTAGAGGGTGCTGCCGTCCGGCGCCCAGGTCGGCTCGGTGTCGATGCCGAAGTGGTTGGTCAGCTGGGTCAGTTGCTTGCTGCCCAGGTCCATCACGTAGATCTCCGGGTTGCCGCTGCGCGACAGCGCCAGGGCCAGCTTGCGGCCGTCCGGCGAGAACGAGGGCGCGCCGTTGATGCCGCGGAAGCTGGACACCAGCTGGCGGGCGCCGGTGGCGATGTCCTGGATGTAGATCGAGGAGTTGCCGCGCTCGAAGCTCACGTAGGCCAGCTTCTTGCCGTCCGGGCTCCAGTTCGGCGACAGCAGCGGCTCGGCCGAGCGCACGATGGTCTGCGGGTTGTAGCCGTCGGAATCGGCGACCATCAGCGCATAGCGCATCGCCCCGCCCTTGCCGCTGGCGGTGACGTAGGCGATGCGGGTCCAGAAGGCGCCGCGCACGCCGGTGATCTTCTCGTAGATGGCATCGGCCATCTGGTGCGCCACGTCGCGCATCGCGCTGGCGCGTGCGGTCATCGCCAGGCCGAGCATGCGCTCGCCCTTGGCCACGTCGAACAGTTCGTACTCGACCCGGTAGGCGCCCTCGCCGGCGTCCATCACCCGGCCGGCGACCAGGTAGTCCTGCTTCAGCGCGCGCCAGGTGGCGTACTGCACTTCACTGCCGCGGGTCGGGCGTTCGACGATCTGCGCCTCGGGCAGGTTGCGGAACTGGCCGGAACGGTCCAGATCGGCGCGGACCACCGCGGCCACGTCGGTGGACGGCGCGGCAGCCGATCCCTGGTACGGCATCGGCACGACGGTGATCGGGGTCGCCGACGCGTTGCCGCCGACGATATCGATTTCCAAGCCCTTGTCCTGGGCGAACGCGGCCAAGGGGAGCAAGAGGGCGGTCAGGACGGCAAGCCAGCGTGGCAGTTTCTTCATGGATCGCTCAACGGTACTCGGAAAGGCGCAAAGTAGAGATAGCAATGCGCGGGTGAACATATTCCCAACCATGAACACCGCGATGTGAAGCCGGTGGCAGGATACGCGGATTATCGCCCATCGCGACGCCGCCGGGAGCCCGCCCATCGATCGCGGGCCCGGGTCCGGGTGCCGCGCGCTTCCGCGCCACCCGGCCTCACCGGTCCTGCGCGGTGAAGTTGAAGGTCAGGTCGCGCGCGAACACCGATTCGAAACCCCGGTACGGCAGCGGCTGCGCCCGCAGCACCGCGGCCTCGATCGAGCGCCGCCCCGCCTCGTCGTAGGGGCAGTCGGGGCTGACCCTAGCCTCGATCACCTGCCCACCGACGATCTGCTTGATCGCGATCTTGCACTTCTGCCCCAGCGGCACCGAATCCGGCCGCACCCACTGGCTCAGCACCGCCTGCTGGATCGCCGCGGCGTACTTGGCCGACAGGTCGGTATTGGTGCCGTTCTGCCCGGGCGCGGCCTGCGGCGTGGCCGCGGCGGCGGCCGAGGCCTGCTGGGCGCGCACGTCGGCCAGCTGGCGCAGCTTCTGCTCGGCCAGCCTGGCCTCGCGGTCGGCCTGCTCGCGCTGCTTGCGGATCTCGGCGATCTTCTTCTGCCGCTCCTCTTCCTGCTGCGCGGCCAGGCGCTGTTTCTGCTCGGCTTCCTGCTGCCGCTTCCGCTCGGTCAGGTCGACCTGTTCCTGGCGGCGCTTGGCTTCCTGCTCCTGCTTCTCCTTTTCCTGGGAGATCGCGGTGCGGGACGCGCGGTCCTGGTCCATCTTGTCCGGCACCGGGATGACGTCCTGGGCCTGTTGCTGCTGCGGGGTCGGCGCCTGCTGCGGCTTGGGCACGGGCACCGGCTGCGGCGGCGGCACCGTGTCTTCCTCGGCCGTTTCCTTGACCGGCTCGGGCAGCGGCTCGGGGACCGGCTTGGGCGCGTCCCGCACGGCCTTCTGCGCCGAGCGCACATCCGCCGACGACACCACCAGCGACGCCTCGACCATCGGCGAGCCCGCCGCCGGCTCCACCTCGCGCACCGGCGACCACCACCAGGCGAGGAAGAACAGCAGCGCGAGCAGCACGTGCACGGCCACCGCCAGGACGATGCCGTACATCAGGCCATCATTGTCGCCCTGGGCCAGATGCGGTCGGGAATCGGCTTCAGCGTGCATTGGTACCGGGCTGGCTCATCAGGCCCACCTTGGGAACGCCGGCCTGCTGCAGCATGACCATGGTGTCCATGACCAGCTGGTAGTTGGAACTGCCGGGCGCGGCGACGAACACCGGCACGTCCTTGTTCTGGCCGACGAAGGCCTGCATCTTCGCCTCCAGCTCCGGCGCGCCGATCTTCTCCGGCTTGCCGTCCTGCAGGGTCAGCGTGTAGCGGCCCTCGCCGTCGACGGTGACGATGACCGGATCCTTCTTGCTTTCCACCGAGCGCGCGGTGGAATCGGGCAGGTCCACGTCCACGCTCAGGCTGAGCAACGGCGCGGTGACCATGAAGATGATCAGCAGCACCAGCATCACGTCGATGTACGGCACGACGTTGATCTCGGACTTGAGCTTGCGGCGCTTGCGGCGGGAAATGGCGGCGGTCATGCGGGAATCCTGGGATCTTTTGGGCGGGACGCGGCGCTCAGTCGCCGCTGGCCTGGCGCTGCAGGATGGAGCTGAATTCTTCGGAGAAGGTCTCGAAGCGCACGGCCAGGCGCTCGACCCGGGTGGTGAAGCGGTTGTACGCCCACACCGCCGGGATCGCCACGAACAGGCCGATGGCGGTGGCGAACAGCGCCTCGGAAATGCCCGGTGCGACCGCGGCGATCCCCGCTTGCTGGCCGCTGTTGAGCATGTCGTGCATGGTCACCATGATGCCGAACACGGTGCCGACCAGGCCGACGTACGGTGCGGTGGAACCGATGTTGGCCAGCAGTTCCAGGTTGCGTTCCAGGCGGTCCACTTCGCGCGCATAGGTGGCGCGCATCGCCCGCTGCGCGCCTTCCAGCTGGATGCGCGCGTCGAGCTTGCGCTTGTCGCGCAGGCGGGCGAACTCGCGGAAGCCGGCCTCGAAGATCGCCTCCAGCCCGCCGACCACGCGGTTGCGGTCGGCCGCGCCGGCGTAGAGCTTGGTCAGGTCGGTGCCGGACCAGAAGCGGTTCTCGAACTCGTCGGCCTCGCGGTTGGCCTGCTTGAACACCCGCGCCTTGCGGAAAATGATCACCCAGCTGATCAGCGAGCCGAGCAGCAGCAGCAACACGATGACCTTGACCGGCAGGCTGGCCTTGAGCATCAGGTCCAGATAGTTGATGCCGCCGTGGGCGGCGGTACTGGCGACAGCCTGCGCGGCGGTACCGGTCACGTCCTGCGGCAGCGCCTCCACCACCGTGTCCTGCAGGGCCAGGAGCAATGCGATCATCCGTCGTTCCTCAGTCATTCCGCTTCAGTGATTTCGAGAATTTTCAATGCGTCGTACAACATGTCGTCCATGCCGCGCGGGCGGAAACTGCCGGCGCCCAGCGCCGCCACCTTCACCTGCGCACGCAGCAACAGCTCGCCGTCGCGATGGATCGACTGCGCGAACAGCAGGCTGGCGCGCCTGCATTGCGACAGCGCGACGCCGACCTGCAGCATATCGTCCAGGCGTGCCGGGCGCAGGAAATCCAGTTGCATCGCGCGCACCGCGAACACCAGGTCGTGCTGCAGGCGCAGAGGTTCCTGGCCGTGGCCCAGCGCGCGCAGCCACTCCGTGCGCGCCCGTTCCAGGAAAGCCACGTAGCGCGCATGGTAGACCACGCCACCGGCGTCGGTATCTTCCCAGTAGATGCGTGTCGGCCAACTGAATAGATGCCGGGACTGGGGACTGGGGACTGGGGACTCGGTGGTCATGGACTCCGCCCGGTCGATGAGAAAACCAGGCGCAGCGCGGCGGCGGCGCGACTCAAAACAGCTCTCCCGAGTCCCCAGTCCCCAGTCCCGAGTCCCGCGGCGGCTTGAGGCCCAGGTGCAGATAGGCCTTGTTGGTGGCCATGCGCCCGCGCGCGGTGCGGATCAGGTAGCCCTGCTGGATCAGGTAGGGCTCGATCACGTCCTCCAGGGTGCCGCGCTCTTCCGACAGCGAGGCGGCCAGCGACTCGACCCCGACCGGGCCGCCGTCGAAATAGTCGATGATGGTGCGCAACAGGCGCCGGTCGAGCTCGTCGAAGCCTTCCGGGTCGACTTTGAGCATCTGCATCGCCGCCTGCGCGACCGCCACGTCGATGTGCCCGCCGGCACGCACCTGGGCGAAGTCGCGGACCCGCCGCAGCAACCGGTTGGCGATGCGCGGGGTGCCCCGCGCGCGGCGCGCGATCTCGGCGCAGCCGTCGCCGTCGCAGGCGATGCCGAGGATGCCGGCGGAACGGCGCACGATGCGGGCCAACTCCTCCGGGGTATAGAACGCCAGGCGCTGCACGATGCCGAAGCGGTCGCGCAGTGGCGCGGTCAGCAGGCCGGCGCGGGTGGTGGCGCCGATCAGGGTGAACGGCGGCAGGTCGATCTTGATCGAGCGCGCGGCCGGGCCCTCGCCGATCATGATGTCGATCTGGAAGTCTTCCATCGCCGGGTACAGCACTTCCTCCACCACCGGCGACAGGCGGTGGATCTCGTCCACGAACAGCACGTCGTGCGGCTGCAGGTTGGTCAGCAGCGCCGCCAGGTCGCCGGCCTTGTCGATCACCGGGCCGGAGGTCACCCGCAGGTTGACCCCCAGCTCGTTGGCGATGACATGGCTGAGCGTGGTCTTGCCCAGCCCCGGCGGCCCGAAGATCAGCACATGGTCCAGCGCCTCGCCGCGCGCCTTGGCCGCCTCGATGTAGATCGACAGCTGTTCGCGCACCGGCTGCTGGCCGAGGTAGTCGTCCAGCCGCCGGGGGCGGATGCTGGCCTCGACCGCATCGTCTTCGCGGGTGGCGCCGGTGGCGATAAGGCGGTCCATCAGGGCCGGGACCCGGGACCCGGGACCGGGGACCCGGAAAGCGGATCCAGGGTCCGACGGAGCATCGGCAAATGACAGGGAGAGGAAGCGGCAAATTGCATCCCGCCATTGTAGGCAACAACAGCGCGAATCACCGCTTTTCCGGGTCCCCGGTCCCGGGTCCCGGGTCCCGACCCCATCAGATCTCCACCTGCGCGCCCAGCTCCACCAGCCGGTTGCCCGGAATGCGGAAGAAGTCGGTGGCGGGCGCGGCGTTGCGGTGCATGAGCGCGAACAGCTTGTCGCGCCAGATCGGCATGCCGCGGTTGGCGCTGGCGACGATGGTCTCGCGGCTGGCGAAATAGGTGGTGTCCATCGGGTCGAAGTAGGTGCCGCCCTGGTCGCAGGAGCGCATCAGCGCCAGCGGCACGTCGGGGGTTTCCATGAAACCGAAGCGCACATACACCCGATAGAACTCATCGCCGATGGCATCCATTTTCAACCGCTGCCGGGCGACCGCGTACGGCACCGGCAGGGTTTCCACGGTCAGGAACACGTTGCGCTCGTGCAGCACCTTGTTGTGCTTGAGGTTGTGCATCAGCGCATGCGGCACCACCAGCGGGTCGGCGGTCAGGAAGACGGCGGTACCCGGTACGCGCACCGGCGGCGCCAGCATCAGCCCGGGCAGGAAGCTGTCGAGCTTGATGCCGTCCTTGCGGATCTCGCTTTGCAGCAGCTTGCGCCCGCGGCGCCAGGTGCGCATCAGGGTGAACAGGATCAGGCCCAGCAACAGCGGGAACCAGGCCCCGTCCATGAACTTGATGATGTTGGCGTAGAAGAACGCGCAATCCACGAGCAGAAACACCGCCGCCATCATCCACAGCAACGGGCGCGGCACGCGCGGGTTGGTGCGCGCGTAGATGATCATCAACACCGTGGTGATCAGCATGGTGCCGGTCACCGACACGCCATAGGCGGTGGCCAGCGACATGGAATCGCCGAAGCCCAGCACCGCGATGAGCACCAGCGCCAGCAGCATCCAGTTGACGCCGGGGATGTAGATCTGGCCGATCGTCGAATGCGAAGTGTGGCGGATATGCATGCGCGGGATGTAGCCGAGTTGGATCGCCTGACTGGCCACCGAGTACGCGCCGGTGATCACCGCCTGCGACGCGATGACCGTGGCCGCGGTGGCCAACACGATCATCGGATACAGGCCCCAGTCGGGAACCGATTCGTAGAACGGATTGCGCACCGCGGCCGGGTCGCGCAGCACCAGCGCGCCCTGCCCCAGATAGGTCAGGGTCAACATCGGCAACACCAGGAAATTCCAGGAATAGCGGATCGCCTTGGCGCCGAAATGGCCCATGTCCGCATACAGCGCCTCGCCGCCGGTGACCGCCAGCACCACCGCGCCGAGCACGAACACCGCATGCCAATTGTGCTCGGCGAAAAAGCGCACGCCCCACCAGGGATTCAGCGCGTGCAGCACCTCCGGCGCCTTGGTCAGGTTGTAGACGCCGATCGCGCCCAGCGCCAGGAACCACAGCACGGTGATCGGACCGAAAGCCTTGCCGACCCGTTCGGTGCCGAAGCGCTGCGCCACGAACAGGACCACCAGCACCACCACGGTGATCGGCACGACGAAGCTGCGCAGCCGCGGAGCGGCCACTTCCAGGCCCTCCACCGCCGACAGCACCGAGATCGCCGGAGTGATCACCCCGTCGCCGAAGAACAGCGAGGCGCCGAAGATGCCGAGGATGCCAACCACGTAGACGGAGCGCGAGCCGCCCGGCAGGGCGCGCTGGGCCAGCGCGGTCAACGCCATGATGCCGCCCTCGCCATCGTTGTCGGCACGCATGATGATCGCCACGTACTTCAGCGTGACCACGATCATCAACGCCCAGAACACCAACGAGAGGATGCCCAGCACGGTGTCATGGTCCGGGGTCAGGCCGTAGTGCGGGGAAAACGCTTCTTTCAGCGTGTACAACGGGCTGGTGCCGATGTCGCCGAAGACCACGCCGATGGCGCCCAGGACCATGGCCAAGCCAGTCTTGCGGTGCGCGGCGTGGCCGGAATTTCCCGCGTGAACGGCATCGGAGGAGGGGGGCAAGGACATGTCGGAATCAGGTTAGCGCCGCAGCGCGTGAAGAAAGGAGGTACGGCATGGATCAGCGCAGCGCGGCCTGCAGCGCCTTGCGGATCACGGTGGCGACCTCGTCGCCGTCGGCGGCGGCGTCGCGCGCCATCTTCGCCGCCTCGGCCGGCTTGTAGCCGAGCTGCTGCAGCGCCACGGTGGCCTCGGACATGGCGTCGGTCCCCAACTGCCCGGTGACCGGCGCACCGCCGCTGAAGTCCGCGGCGCGATCGCGCAGCTCCACCACCATGCGCTCGGCGGTCTTCTTGCCGATGCCGGGGATGCGGGTCAGCGCGGCGACGTCGGCGGTGGTGACCAGCCGCGCGAACTCGTCCACGCTGACGCCCGACAGCACCGCCAGCGCGATCTTGGCGCCGATGCCGGTGACCCGCTGCACGTCGCGGAACAGGCGCCGCTCGCCCTCGCGCAGGAAACCGTACAGCGACACGCTGTCCTCCTTCTGCGCATAGTGGGTGAACAGGATCACGTCGCGGCCGACGTCGGGCAGGTCGTAGAAGGTGCTCATCGGCGCCTCCAGCTCGTAGCCGACCCCGCCCACGTCGATCACCAGCCACGGCGGCTGCTTGTAGGCGAGGATGCCGCGCAGGCGGCCGATCATCGGGACACTCCTTCGGGACTCCGGACTCGGGACTGGGGACTCGAAAAGCTGGAGGCGCGGCCGGCTTGAGCGGATACGACGCGGTGTACCGGCGATCTGCCAGGCGCCGACAACTCGCTGTTCCGGGCCCCGAGTCCCGAGTCCCGAGTCCCGACATATTTCATCATTTCCTGCTCCACGCCTGTTGCGTACTGACGCCCAGGCGCTGCGCGGTCGCGCGCACGTGGGCATGGGTGATGGCCACCGCCAGCGCGTCGGCGGCGTCGGCCTGCAGTTTCCCGGTCAGGCTCAGCATCAGGCCGACCATGTGTTGCACCTGCTGCTTTTCGGCCGCGCCCTTGCCGACGATGGCCAGCTTGATCTCCTTGGCCGCGTACTCGTGCACCGGCAAGTCGCGCAGCACCACCGCGCAGATCGCCGCGCCGCGCGCGTGGCCGAGCTTCAGCGCGGCGTCGGCGCTCTTGCCCATGAACACCCGCTCGATCGCCACTTCCTGCGGCCGGTACTCCTGGATCAGCGCGTCCAGCCCGTACAGCAGGCGCTTGAGCCGCTGCGAGAAGTCGCCTTCGCCGAGCAGCACCAGCGGCGCGTGGTGCACGTGGCTGGTGCGGCCGCTGCCGTCGATGTCGATGATGCCCACGCCGGTGCGCTGCGAACCCGGGTCGATGCCGAGGATGCGAACCTTGCCCGGACTCGGGACGCGGGACGCGGGACTCGAAGGACCTTCGGCACGGCCAGCGCGAGTGGAGACGACAGGCCGCGACGGTGATCCATCAGGCTCCGGCAGCTCGCCGTTCCGAGTCCCGAGTCCCGCGTCCCGAGTCCCGGCAGTCGCCACGTCAACCGCCACTCAACGCGGACTGATCGGCATTGGAATAGACCGCCTGCACGTCGTCCAGGTCTTCCAGCATGTCCAGCAGCTTGCGCACCTGCAGCGCGGTGTCGCCTTCCACCGCGATGTCGTTGTCGGCGCGGAAGCTGATCTCGGCATGGTCGGCAGCCAGGCCGGCCGCCTGCATCGCGTCCTTGACCGCCTGCAACGCGTCCGGCGAGGTCAGCACGTCGATCGCGCCGTCGTCCTGATAGACCACGATGTCGTCGGCGCCGGCGTCGATCGCCACCTCGGTGACGGCCTCCTCGTCGGCGCCGGCGGCGAAGCTGAGCACGCCCAGGCGCTTGAACATGAACGCCACCGAGCCTTCGGTGCCCAGGTTGCCGCCGTACTTGCTGAACGCGTGGCGCACGTCGGCCACGGTGCGCACGCGGTTGTCGGTCAGGCAATCGACGATCACCGCGACCCCGCCCGGGGCATAGCCCTCGTAGCGGATCTCCTCGTATTCCACCCCTTCCAGTTCGCCGGTGGCCTTCTTGATCGCGCGCTCGATCACGTCCTTGGACATGTTCGAGGCCAGGCCCTTGTCCATCGCCACGCGCAGGCGCGGGTTGTTGGACGGGTCGCCGCCGCCGGCGCGCGCGGCGACGCCGATCTCGCGGATGATCTTGGTGAAAATCTTGCCGCGCTTCGCATCGGATGCGTTCTTGCGGGCTTCGATCGAGGGGCCTCTACCCATGGGGCGTTCCGGACATCAGTGAAGACAAGCGGCGGATTTTACTCGATTGCGCCGCTGCGCCTCCATCCGCGGCGCAAGCGCTCAACCGGCGAAGCGGCCATGGCGCAGGAACGCCGCGGCCTGGCGCGCGGCCAGCGGCGAGAACAACAGGCCGCCGTGGCTGGCGCGCACCATGCAATGGTCGCGCAGGCCGGGCAGGCGGGTCTCGGCCAGGGCCACGGTGCCGTCCGATTGCGGCCCCAGCGCGGCGATGCGGTTGCCCAGCCCGAACGCGACGCTGCCGGCCACCATGCCGACCTCGGCGGGACCGTCCCAGCGTCCCAGACCCCGCTGCAGCAAGCCCGCGCTGCGTCCCAGAGCGGCGCCGAGACCACGCCGCAGCAGCGCCTGCGCCACCGCGCTGCCGGCCAGCGGCATGCCCAGGCAGACCACACGGGTCACCGGCGCCTGCAGCGCCTGGCGCAGGGCGTCCAGCGCGATCAGCCCGCCCAGGCTGTGCCCGACCAGCGCCGCCGGCCCGTGCGCCGCCAGCCGTTCGATCCGGCGCAGCAGGCGCGGCAGCGCCGCCTCGGCCCCGCCGAAAACGGTCGAATAACCGAAGGTGGCGACACGGAAGCGGTCGCGGCGCAAGCGCCAGGCCAGTGGGCCGAGCCAGGCGCGGCCGTTCCAGATGCCGTGCAGCAGCAACACCAGCGGTGCGGCGCCGACGGCATGGTGCGCAGCGGCCATGCGTCCCGGCTCAGCCGCAGTCGATCCGGACGATGGCATTGGCCGTGTCCAGGAACACGTTGAGCCGGTCCGGACGCAGGCCGCGAGTCGCCGCCTGGCCGGCACCGCTTTGCTCCCGGACCCGCGCCATGGTCGCCTCGGTCGCGGGCTGGCCGACCGCCCAAGCCACCGGCGCGGCCAGGCAACGGCCATCGCCCTGCAGGTCCGGGCCGCCGCTGGCCGGCTGCAGCGACGCCGGCGGCGTGCAGGCGGCCAGCAGCGGCAGCAGCGCGGCGATGCATCCCTGTGCTCGCGACATCGGGTTTCTCCCGCAGCTCGAAGTGCGTACAAGTCTATTGCGCCGTCGTGCACCGCGTGCCGAGCTGGCCGCGGCCGAGCGCCGGCCGCCCGCACCGGCGTCGCCGATCCGGTACCGGCAGGCCCGGTTGCACACGGCCGGCGCCAGCCCCCCGGCCAGGGCACGCCCGCCGTCTGCGCCTGGGCCGCGCGGGGCCGGGCAGGCAAGCAACCGCTGCGGCGCCTCAGCGCGCGGCCGCGCGCACGCGCGCGCCCTCGGCGAGCAGCGCATTGGGCGCCAGCACGACCCTGTCGCCGGCGGCCACGCCGGCCAGCACCTCGATCTCGTTGCCCAGGTTGCGGCCCAGCACCACCGCCACATAGCGCAGCCGCTGGTCCCTGCCGACCTTGCCCACCTTGGCCACGGCGCCGTCCTGCACCAGCGTCGCCAGCGGCAGCAGCGCCGCCGGCGCCGCGCGCGGCACCTGCAGGCGCACCTGCCCGACCATGCCGGCAGGCAGCCGGTTGCCGGGGTTGGGAAGGCGCAGTTCCACCCGCATGCCGCCGGCATCCTCGGAAATGCGCTGCGCACTGCGCATCACCTCGGCATCGAAGCGTTCGCCCGGCAGTTCCGGGAACGTCACCTGCGCGCGCAGGCCCGGGCGCACCTGCAATGCGGCGCTCTGCGGCACGTCCACGGCGATGCGCAGCGGGTCCAGCGCATCGATCCGGAACATCGGCAGCGTGGCCGCGGCGGCATCGCCGACCACGCGGTCGCCCTGCTCGATGTTGCGCGCGCTGATCACCCCGTCGAACGGCGCACGCACACTGCCGAAGCCCTGCCGCGCGCGCGCGCTGGACAGCTGCGCACGCGCCACGTCCAGTGCCGCCTGCGCCGCATCGCGCGCGCCCAGCCGGCTGCTGTAGTCCTGGCGCGAGATCAACTGGCCGCGCAGCATCGCCGCGGCGCGTTCGTAGTTGCCGCGCGCCAGGGTCAGGTCGGCCTCGGCCTGCAGCACCTGGGCCTGCGCTTGGCGCACCGCCTGATCGATTTCCGGCGCGGCGATGGTGGCCAGCACCTGACCGGCGCGGACGCGGTCGCCGAGATCGACCAGGCGCGTGGCCACCAGGCCGGTGGCGCGCGCGTACACCTGCGCGGTCTGCCCGGCCTGCGCCCGCGCCGGCAGCGCCAGCACAGCGTCGGCAGCGGCCGCGCGGGCCTGCACCGTCGCCACTTCGGGAACTGCGGCGGGCGCCGCGGCCGAGCGCCGCTTGTCGCAGCCGGCAAGCGCGGCGCAGGCCAAGGCGAGCGCCGCAACCGCGCCGGCGACGTGCGGGAACGGACGCGGTGCGATCTTCATGGCAGTCATCGAACGACTCCTTCGTTGCCGGCCGCAAGGCCATCGGCGGCCGCGGCGTGGCGGCGGTTGTGGCGGCGGCCGAGCACGGCCAGGATCGACGGCACCAGCAGCAGCGTGGCCGGGGTGCCGAACAGCAGGCCGCCGATCACCGCGCGACCCAGCGGCGCGTTCTGCTCGCCGCCCTCGCCCAGCCCCAGCGCCATCGGCACGATGCCCAGCACCATCGCGCTGGCAGTCATCAGCACCGGCCGCAGGCGCACCGCCGCGGCCTCGTAGGCGGCCTGCTCGGGATCGTGGCCCTGCCCGATCAGGTTGCGCGCAAAGCTGGTCACCAGCACGCTGTTGGCGGTGGACACGCCGATGACCATCATCCCCCCCATCAGCGCCGGCACGCTGAGCGGGGTGCCGGTGACGCACAGCGCCACCGCCGCACCGGCGATCGCCAGCGGCAGCCCGGACATCGCCACCAGCGGCTGCACCCAGGACTGGAAGTTGACCACCAGCACCAGGAACACCAGCACCGCCGCCAGCATCAGGCCCGAGCCGAGTTCGCCGTAGGCGCTGTGCATTTCCCCGGCCTGGCCGACGATCTCGATGCGGTTGCCGGGCTTGAGCCGGGCCTGCATCTGCGCGGTGATGTCGGTCAGCGCCGCGTGCACCGAACCGAGGTCGCGCCCTTGCACGTTGGCGACCACGCTCACGGTCGGCGCCATCATCACCCGGCCGACGCTGGCCGGCACCGCGCGCGGGGTCACGTTGGCGATGTTGCGCAACAGCACGTTGCCGTCGGCGCCGATGCGCAGCGGCGTATTGAGCAGCGCCTCGATGCCGTCCAGGTCCTCGGGCAGCACCTGCAACTGCACCGTATAGGACGTCGCGGTGGCCTGTTCCACCCAGTACACCGGGGTCACCGTGCCCGACGACCCCAGCACCGCGAGCACCGCGCGGCTGGCGTCCTGGGCGCTGATGCCGAGCTGGGCGGCGCGGCTGCGGTCGATCGCGATGCGGTACTCGGGCAGATCCAGCACCTGCCGCACCATCACGTCGGTCGCGCCGGGCACCTGCCGCAGCCGCGGCACCAGTTCGCGTGCCAGCGCCAGGTTGCCGGCGGCCTCGCGCCCGTTGAAGCGCACCTCCAGCGCGCCCACCGCCGCGCCGGCCAGGGTGCGACCGGTGGCGTCGGGCGGCCGTTCGAACAGGCGCACCTCGGGGTAGCGCTCGGCGATGCGCGCGCGGATCGCCTTCAAGTAATCGGCGGTGGGCGCGTGCGGGGTGCGCAGCTGCAGCATCAGTTCGGCCTCGAACGCACCGACCACGGCGCTGTCCACCCAGGCCAGGTTGACCGCGTCCGGGATGCCGATCTGCTCGTAGACGGTCTGCAACTCGGCGGCGGGAATGATGTCGCGGATCTCGCGCTGGACCTGCGCCAGCCGCTGCGCGGTCTGCTCCAGCCGGGTCCCCGACGGCAGCCGCACCTGCAGCCGCAACTGCCCGGCATCGACCTGCGGGAAGTACTCGCGCCCGAGCATCGCCGCCGCGCCCAGGCCCAGGGCCAGCAGCGCGAACGCCGCCAGCGCCAGCATCCCGCCACGATGGCCGAGCCGGTACAGCAGCGCATGGTGGCGCTCGCGCAGCCGTTCCAGGGCGCGGTCCACGCGCCGGTGCAGGGCCAGCAGCGCGCGCTCGGCGGCCCAGCGCGGCCGCGCGCGGCTGCGGATGTCGGCCGGCAGCAGCAGGTAGCACAGCACCGGGATCAGCGTGCGCGAGAGCAGGAACGAGGCCAGCATCGCGAAGATCACCGCCAGCGCCAGCGGCGTGAACACCCAGGCCGACAGCCCCGTCATCAGCAGGATCGGGGTGAGCACGATGCAGATCGACACGGTGGAGACGAACTCGGGGAACACCACTTCGCCGGCGCTGTCCAGGATCGCGCTGCGCACGTCCTTGCCCATGGCGAGGTGGCGGTTGGTGTTCTCCACGTCCACCACCGCGTTGTCGACCAGGATGCCGATCGCCAGCGCCAGCCCGCCCAGGGTCATCACGTTGAAGGTATGGCCCAGCAGGTACAGCGCGGTCACCGAGGCCAGCAACGCCAACGGGATCGCCGACAGCACGATCAAGCTCGAGCGCCACGAGCCGACGAACACCAACACCACCGCCGCCACCAGCAGCCCGACCAGCAGCGCCTCGTGGCGGATCGAGCCGATCGCGTTGTCGACGAAGACGGACTGGTCGAAGATCGGCTCGATGCGCGTGCCAGGCGGCGCCGAGGCGACGATTTCCGGCAGCCGCTCGCGCACCTGGCGCACGATCTCCACTGCCGAGGCGCCGCCCATCTTGATCAGCGCCACCGAGACCGCATCGGCGCCGTCCATGCGCGCGATATTGGTCTGCAGCGCGCCGCCGTCGCGCACGTTGGCCACGTCGCGCACGTAGATCACGTTGCCGCCGCGGCTGGCGACCGGCAGGTCGAGGAAGCCGGCGGCGCTCTCCGGGCTGGTCTCCAGCGAGATCTGCATTTCGCGCGCGCCTTCGCGGATGTTGCCCGACGGCAGCGTCGGGCTGCCGCGCTCCAGCGCCGCGGCCACCTCCTGCGGGATCAGGCCGTAGATCTGCAGCGCCTGCGGGTCCAGGTCCACCATGATCTGCCGCGCCGCGCCGCCGTACGGCAGGCTCATGCGGATGCCCGGGATCGACTGGATCTGCGAGCGCAGTTGCAGGCGCGCATAATCGTACAGTTGCGCCGGGCTCATCGCGTCCGAGGACAGCACCAGTTGCAACACCGGCGTGCTGGAGACGTTGTTGCGCACCACCAGCGGCGGCGACGTCCCCGGCGGCATGCGCCGCAGGATGGTCTGCGAGACCGCGGTCATCTGCGCCAGCGCGCGCTCCAGATTGACCCCGGGCTGGAAGTCGGCACGCACGATGCCGATGCCGTTCAGGCTTTCCGAGCGCACCTCCTTCAGGTCGTCGACGTTGTTGAGCACCGAGATCTCGGAGAACGAGGTCAGCTTGGCCGCCATCTCGGCCGCCGGCAGACCGGCGTAGGTCCAGATCAGGTTGACCGAGGCGATGCCGACCTCGGGCAGGATGTCGGTGGGCATGCGCCGCGCCGATTGCAGGCCGAACAACAGGATCAGCAGAGCGAGCACGCCGATGGTGTAGCGGCGCAACAAGGCGTACTGGACGATCCACATGCGGGCGGGCTCCGTGCGGGGGCGAGGACGGCGGTCGCTGCAACAGATATACATATACATGGTGGGCGATGCACGCGGATCGCCACAAGCCGCGCCGGCGCCGCGCAACTGCGCTGTCCGCGCCGGCGCCCGTCACGGTTCAGCCGCGGGCGCGAACGCCGGTGCGGCGCCCCGCCGCGCACCGATAGGATGCAGATCCGCGGCGAGGCGGAGCGGCCCTCAGCGCGGCGGGCGCCGCAGGATGAACTCCAGGTCGCGGGTCTGCCCGACCGGGAACTCGTAGGTGCCGACCTTCTCGAAGCCGTAGCGCGCGTAGAAGCGCTGCGCGCCGAAGTTCTGCGACCACACCCCGATCCACAGCGTGCGCGGGCCGTCGCGTTCCAGCCAGGCCAGCGCGGTCTCGAACAGGCGGCTGCCCCAGCCGCTGTTCTGGTGCGAGCGCAGCAGGTACAGCCGCTTCAGTTCGCCGTCGCCGGGCCGCACCTCGGCGTGCGGCAGGCCGCACGGGCCGGCCGCGGCATGGCCCACCGCCACGCCGTCGTCCTCCAGCAGCCAGACCGCGTAGTCCGGGTGCTGCAGGATGGTGCGCTGCCGCGCCGCGGTGTAGGTCTGACCGAGAAAGCCATGCAGGTCCTGCGGCGAATACAGCTGGCCGAAGGTCTCGGTGAAGGTGGCCGCGGCCAGCGCCGCCAGCGTGGCGGCGTGGTCCGGCGTGGCCTGGCGGATCGCCAATGCCATCGCTCAGCCCTGCACCGGCTTGGCGCGCACCTGCACATGCACCTCGGCCAGCTGCGCATCGGCGATCGGCGACGGCGCATCGGTCATCAGGTCCTGCGCACCGGTGGTCTTGGGGAACGGGATCACGTCGCGGATCGAGTCGGTGCCGGCCATCAGCGCGGCGATACGGTCGATGCCGAAGGCGATGCCGCCGTGCGGCGGTGCGCCGTAGTTCAGCGCATCGAGCAGGAAACCGAACTTGGCGCGCGCCTCCTCGGCGCCGATGCCAAGCAGCTCGAACACCGCGCTCTGCATCTGCGGGCGGTGGATACGGATCGAGCCGCCGCCGATCTCGTTGCCGTTGAGCACCATGTCGTAGCCGCGCGACACCGCGGTCCTGGCGTGCTCGCGCAGGTCGGCGATGTCGTCCACCGCCGGTGCGGTGAAGGGGTGATGCAGGGCGACGTAGCGCTGCGCCTGCTCGTCCCATTCGAACATCGGGAAGTCGGTGACCCACAGCGGCGCCCAGCCGTCGGCGACCAGGCCGAAGTCCTTGCCGGCCTTCAGCCGCAGCGCGCCCATGAAATCGGAGACCTTGTTGTAGCCGCCGGCGCCGAAGAACACGATGTCGCCGCTGCCGGCGCGGACGTGCCGCAGCAGCGTGGCGAACGCGTCCGGCGCGAAGAACTTGGCGATCGGCGAGGCGACCTCGCCGTTGTCGGCGATCTTGACGTAGGCCAGGCCCTTGGCGCCGTACTTGGCCGCGTGCGCGGCGTAGTCGTCGATCTGCTTGCGCGACAGCGCGGCGCCGCCGGGAATGCGCAGCGCGACGACGCGGCCGCCGGCATCGGCGGCGGCATCGGCGAACGCCTTGAATTCACTGCCCGCGACCAGTTCGGCCACGTCGACCAGTTCCAGGCCGATGCGCAGGTCCGGCTTGTCCGAACCGAAGCGGCGCATCGCCTCGGCCCAGGTCATGCGCGGGAATTCGGCGGCCAGCTCCACGTCCACCACTTCCTTGAAGATGTGGCGGATCATCTGTTCCACCGCATCCTGCACGTCGCGCTCGCGCACGAAGGCGAATTCCATGTCCAACTGGGTGAACTCGAGTTGGCGGTCGGCGCGCAACGCCTCGTCGCGGAAGCAGCGCGCGATCTGGTAGTAGCGGTCGAAGCCGGCCACCATCAGGATCTGCTTGAACAGCTGCGGGCTCTGCGGCAGTGCGTAGAACTCGCCCGGATGCATGCGCGCCGGCACCAGGAAGTCGCGCGCGCCTTCCGGGGTGGCCTTGGTCAGGATCGGGGTCTCGATGTCCTGGAAGCCGCGCGCGTCCAGGTAGCGGCGCAGCGCCTGCACCAGCTTGATGCGGGTGCGCTGCATGCGCTGCATTTGCGGCCGGCGCAGGTCCAGGTAGCGGTACTTCAGGCGGGTTTCCTCGCCTGGGTTCTCGTGCGCGTGGAACGGCAGCGGCGCGGCCTTGTTGAGCACGCCGATGCGGGTGGCGATCACCTCGACCTTGCCGCTGCGCAGCTTGTCGTTGACCGCATGCCGCGCACGCACCACGCCTTCGACCTGCAGCACGTCCTCGTAACCCAGCGAGGCGGCGACCGCGAACACCTCCGCGCACTCCGGCTCCACCGTCACCTGCACGATGCCCTCGTGGTCGCGCAGGTCGATGAAGCAGACGCCGCCGAGATTGCGCGCGACATCGGTCCAGCCGGCCAGGGTGACGGTTTGGCCGATCAGGGTCTCGTCGACCAGGCCGCAGTAGTGGGTACGCATCGCAAACTCCAAGGTGGGGCCGCCGCCGCAGAACGCGCCGGCAAGCAGGATATTCTGGAGCGCAGCGCCGGTCCGGGCAAATCGCGACCCGGCTCACTCCGCCCAGGTTTCCGTGAGGCTATAGTCCGGCCGCATCCACGGGCATCGGAGGGAATGCATGTTGAAGCGGTTGAGCGGCTGGTGGTTGGTGGCAGGACTGGCCTTGGCCAGCGGTCCGGTGGCCGCGCAACGCGCGCGCGCCTACGCGCCCGAGGATCTGCGGCAACTGTCGGCGCCGAGCCGGGTGCGGGTGATCGAGCGCGAGTACGCCGACCAGTCGCGCGGCCGGCGGATCCCCGACGACCAATTGGAGTTCTACCTGGACCAGATCGACCGCGGCTGGGGCTTTGGCCGCATCCAGCAGGACATCGCCACCTCGCGGCGCGGCAGCAGCGGCCAGTGGCGGCCGCAGCCGGGGTTCAACGCGCAGACCATTGCCTGCTCCAGCAACGACCGCAAGCGCCGCCAGTGCGCCACCCCGTTCCGCGGCCGCGCGCAGCTGGTCGGCGCGCTGTCGGATTCGCCGTGCATCGAGGACCAGACCTGGGGTTCCGGCCCCGGCGTGGTGTGGGTGGACGGCGGCTGCCGCGGCCGCTTCGCCGAAGGCCGCGGCGGCTGGGGCGCTGGCGGCGACGGTGCCGGTCCCGGCGGCAGCATCCGTTGCGAGAGCCAGGACAAGCGCCAGCGCGTCTGCAACACCGGCTGGCGCAATGCGGTGCTGGTGCGGCAGTTGTCCGACACTCGCTGCATCGAGGGCCGCAGTTGGGGCCAGCGCGACGGCGCGGTATGGGTGGACGCTGGCTGCCGCGGCGAGTTCGCCGAAGGCCGCAGCGGCGGTCCAGGCCGCCCGGGTCCAGGCCGCCCGCCGTCCGGCGGCAATTACTCGGTGACCTGCAGCAGCCAGGACAAGCGCCTGCGCCGTTGCGCCTGGAACCGGCGCCAGGGCCGCCCGGCGGTGATCCAGCAGCTGTCCGGCACCGCCTGCGTCGAAGGCCGCAACTGGGGCTACGAAGGCAATGCGGTGTGGGTCAAGGAAGGCTGCCGGGCGCGCTTCGGCGCCCGCTGATTCCCTGACCAGAAAACGCGAACGGCCCGGAGGCGACTCCGGGCCGTTCGCGTTGGAGGACGCAGGATTCAGGTCGCCGCGGGCTTGGCCGCCGGCGCCGGCGTGGCGGCCGCGGCGGGAGCCGCAGGCTTGGCCGTGCTGTCGGTGGAGGACGCCGCGGCGGCCGGTTTGGCCTCGCCGTCACTGGTGCTGCTGCCGGACTCGGTCAGATTGCGCTTCTTGTCGCCGTCCTTCTTGAAGTCGGTCTCGTACCAGCCACTGCCGGACAAGCGGAACGAGGGCGCGGTCAACTGCCGCTTGACCGCGGACGCGCCGCAGGACGGGCAGGTCTGCGGATCGGGATCGGACAGCTTCTGCAGGCGGTCGAAGCTGTGACCGCACTGGGCACATTGGAACGCATAGATCGGCATGGCGGCAAAAACGCGGGAAGAACGGGGACGACCAGTATGAGGCCCGGGCGCAGGCTTTCAAGCGATGCGGCCGGCTCGGGGGGTCAGGCCGTCGCCTGTCGTAGCCATGGCGACGGCGGCGGCAGCGCCGGCCGGCGACGTGGATCGGGCCGCGCCCGCACACGCAGCCGGCGCGGTGGGCCACCAGGCCCCGAAAAAAGGGGGCCGGGGTCCCGACGGAAGCAGGAACAGCCTCGGCGCGGATGCAGGCGCGCAGAGTCGCAAACCAGCCGTCACACCTGCGCAACCATGTGTCGACACCATCACGGTCCCAACCTGCAAGCGTTCGCCTTTGATGAATTTTTCGAAAAGTTCCCGTGTCCCGCGACGGACCACGCTGGCCCTGTTGCTGTCGGCAATGGTCGCCCACGCCCAGGCGGCGAACGCTGCCGCCGCTCCGGCCGACGCTGGCGAGCAGATCTCCACCCTGGACCAGGTCCAGGTGGTCGGCCAGGCCACCACCTATGCCAAGATCAGCGTCAGCAAGGAGATGCTGGACCGCCAGTTCGCGATGGGCAGCGTCAACGACGTGCTCAACGAGTTGCCCGGGGTGATCGTGACCGAGGCCGATGCGTTCGGCTCCTCCGACTGGGGCACGCAGATCAGCATGCGCGGCTTCGTCAGCAACCGCGACACCCAGCAGATCGGCACCACCATCGACGGCCTGCCCAACGGCGGCTCGGCCTATGGCGGCGGCTCCAAGGCCAACCGCTTCATCGACCCGCTCGATCTGGAGACGGTCGAAGTCAGCCAGGGCACCGCCGACATCGCCTCGCGCTCCAACGAAGCGCTGGGCGGCACGCTCAACTACCTGACCAGCGCGCCGCTCGACGCGCAGCGCGTGCGCGCGGCGGCGGGCATCGGCGACAACGACGCGCGCAAGTACTACGCGCGCTACGACAGCGGCCTGATCGGCGCCAGCAAGGCCTGGCTCAGCGCCTCGCACAGCAGCAACGACGACTGGATCGACGGCAGCGGCCACACCACCCGCGACCACCTGGCCGGCAAGTTCGACAGCGACCTGGGCGCGTGGAAACTCAGCGGCTACCTGTCCTACGACGACGCCGACGAATCCGAGTACAGCAGCGTCACCCCCGCGCAGTTCGCGCGCGATCCCGAGCACGACCTGCTGACCGGCCGCCTGACCGGCATCCCCTACCTGGACCAGAACTACCGCTCCGGCTCGCGCGCGCTGCGCAAGAACAGCTTCGGCTACCTGCGCGGCGCGTTCGACGGCGGCAACGGGGTCAAGGCCACGCTCGCCGGCTACGCGCACCGCATGCGCGGACGCGGCGACTGGATCCCGCCTTACCTGGTGGACGTGACCAACGACGGCGGCGGCGCGCCGGAATCGGAATACCTGGGCGGGCACACCGTGTCCGGCGGCAGCGATCTGGGCAAGATCTACTTCGTCACTCCCAGCGGCGCGGCGGCGGCCCGGCGGCCCGGCTGCCGCGGCAACGGGGCGCTGCCGGCCGAATTC